>CAZUDE010000007.1:114311-185600 GCA_964619205.1 uncultured Desulfobacula sp.
GGATGCGGGGTCAGGATGGCGGGGCAGGCCTTTTTTTTCAGAACATCGGGATTTTTGGCAATGCAGTTGACGGCATCTGCATCCAGGACCAGGGGCACAGGACTTTGTTCAATCAGGTCATGGACCAGTTTTTTTGTGCCTTCACGGGTCCCGAGGCCTGGGCCGAGGGCCATGGCCTGTTTGTTTTTCAAAATGCCAAGGATATCCTTTAGACAGGTTTCAGACAAAAAGCCTTTTTCTTTTTCCGGCAAGGGAAAGGTCATGGGTTCCAGGGTGAGGCCTTCCACGATGGGATTGAGGCTTAAAGGAATCCCTAAGGTCACAAGGCCTGTGCCGCTTCGCATGGCGGCATCGGCACAAAGGGCTGCAGCCCCGGTTTTGCCCGTTGATCCTGCAATGACGAGAAGATGCCCGAAACTTCCTTTATGGCTGTTAAACTCCCTTGGGGAAAAAAATGCAGCAATATCCTTTTTTTCAATAAGGCTGAGGTGAATCTTTTTTTCATCGACAATAAATTTCGGGATACCGATGTCAATGATGGAAAGTGTTCCGGTATGGATATTGCCGGGATAAAGGATGTGACCGGCCTTGGCAAAGGCAAAGGTGGCTGTGGCAAATGCCTTGACAGCCGTTTCCATGGGGTTTCCCGTATCTGCATTGAGACCCGTGGGGATATCCACGGAAAAGACAGGCTTTCCGCTTGAATTCATCAATTCAACAGCATCTTTGATCACGCCTCTCAAGTCTGCATTCAGACCGGTTCCCAGGATGGCGTCAATGAAAAGATCATGATGAAGAATTTGTGGCTTTTTAATTTTTAATTCCGCTTCTCCTTTGATCTCGAACATGGATGCAGCGGGGTATCTGTCACAGAGCTTTTCAAAAAGCTGCATATTGATTTTTGCATCTCCTTTTACCGCTTCCTTTGAAGCCAGCAAAAAGACTGTGACGGCAAATCCTTTTTCAAGGAGATACCGGGCCATGACAAACCCGTCCCCGCCGTTATTGCCGGGGCCCGCAAGTACTGCAATTTTTTTTATGTCGCTGGAGCTGATTTTTGAAAGAAGGTCCTGAACAGCCCCTCTCCCGGCATTTTCCATGAGTACGGGGCCTGGAATACCAAAGGAATGGATGGTTTTTTGATCCAGTTCCTGCATTTCACCTGCCATAACAAGCAACATGGGGCTCTCCTGAACAAAAAAAGTTTTTTCAAGCCGGGTAATCTTATTTTCAAGTTTTTTTATATATTTGCTTATCAGGCAAGACATTTTCCTGACATTAACTTGAGAAAACAAACCCTGAACTATGACTCAGTTTTGCATACTTTTTTTCAAAATAAAAGCATAAATATCACGAGAATTTAAGGGCGCAAAGGAATTTTCAAGAAGTTTCACCATGTTGCATGATGTTCTTCCACAACCCCGCCTACAGTTGAAAAATGGATGGGCAAAGTTTTACTTGTTTTAATTGACCCTTCAAAGGTTCCGCAGGGTTGGATAAACCGGCTTTTGATGATGCCAAGATCGTCATGGGCCCGGCGGATGCCCTCGGGTTTGAAACTAAGGTCGACAGAGCCGTCCCGGCTTTTGATCTGCCAGGGGAGGGAGGGAGACTGAGGATCATAGGCAAAGACAATCTCACTGACCGGTTCAGGTTTTCCGTTTACCCACACGGTATTTTCCAGAAGACCGTTTTCATAGACGCCGGATGAAAAATTAAACCCGATGGGTGTGCCGTCATGGGCCAGGCCTGCACCAGAGGCCCAGTTCCAGGAGGTGTGCCTGGGGTAGAAGCCGTTGGTCCAGTCAAAAACGGCAAAGGTGTTTTCAGGATCCAGATCAAAGGTTTTCCGGTTTAGCACGATAGTGCCTTTTGCTTTCAGCCCCGCAGCCTTGGTGGTAAAGGCGCCTCTTTTATCTTTCATGGGCATGAGAAAATGCATGGGGAAAAGGCCGCTGTCTGGTTCGGCGACCTTGATATCTGCCTTGAGCGAACGGCCCGGCAGGTAAAATCCTGCCGTGATGGTCTTTTTGCAGGCAGCCTGGTCATGGATAAGACAAAGCCGCCCCCGAAGACTCTGATAGGATGTCATTCCCTGTTCAGGGTTCCGGTCAAACCGAACCTGGCCCAGGGGCAGGAAAACAGGGGCATGTTCCATCATCTGTTTGCCTTTGCGGTCAAACCCAAAGACAAAGGCGCTGGAAATATACCCGAGATGGATGACGGCGCAGCCGAAGATGATGTCCGGGTTGATGATGCCCATATAGCACCAGCGCTTTTCCGTGAATCGGTCAAGGCAGAAAAAAGAAGGGTTTATCTGTAATAGATCTTTTGTATCCGGATGATTAAACCCGCCGGACCATTGTCTGCCGGAAAAGCCCGGCTCTGAAGCGCTTTTCTTACCTGTTTTTATCATTTCATGACCTCCCGGTACCTGAAACAGGAGACAAGATGATCATTGACCATGCCTACAGCCTGCATATGGGCATAGATGATGGTGGAGCCGACAAATTTGAACCCCCGCTGTTTCAGATCCCGGGAAAAGGCATCAGACTCTTTTGTGGTCGCGGGAATATCTTTCAGATGCCTGAATATATTGATTTTTTGTTTTCCGTCCACAAACCGCCAGGAATACGCATCAAAGGAGCCGAATTCCGCCTGTACCTCCAGGAAGGCACGGGCATTGGTCACGGCAGCATTGATTTTGAGCCGGTTTCGGATAATAGAGGGATCAAGAAGAAGGGCTTCAATTTTTTGGGAGGTAAAGCCTGCGACCTTTACCGCATCAAAGCCTGCAAAGGCCTTTTCATATCCCTGGCGCCGTTTCAGGATGGTCAGCCAGGAGAGCCCGGCCTGGGCACCCTCCAGAAGAAGAAATTCAAACAGTTTTTGATCATCATGAACCGGCACCCCCCATTCTTCATCATGGTACCGGATATAATCCGGATCTTTTGTGGCCCATCCGCATCGTTCCATGGACATCCTCCCTTCTTTCAATGAGTTTCTTCCGGATCAGGTATAATATGTCCAAGCGGTTTTATCAACCCCGATTTCCTTGAAAAATTTTTCAGGACCCGGCATTTTGTCAGCTCTTGAAAAAACGTTTGACATCAATCAGGACTGACTGTAAGTAATTCAGCTGTAATGCAGCAAAAACAGCATGTAATCAACCAGACAGGAGGGTCCTCATTTGCAGTCTCATAGAAAGGGCATCATTGTTTGGCCAGGCGTTCGAGGTCAAAATGAAAAATAGAACCAAAGGGCAATTGGAAGCTGAAATCTGCGAGGCCATCATAAAATTTGAAAAAGAGTATATGGGCCGAGGGCCTCTGGAAACCAAGGCCTATATTATTGATGACATGGTGCTGGTGCGGCTCCGGAACGTCCTCACACAGGCTGAACTGAAGCTGGCGGATACTGCAGAACGCAAGGACGGGCGGGAACTGATAAAACGTATCCGTATCACTCTTTTGGAACAAGGCCGGCCCTTGCTGGAAGAAGCAGTGGAAAAAATAGTCGGCGTAAAGGTGAAAAGTCTGCACACCGACATCAGCACGGTTACTGGAGAAAGGGTGATTCTTTTCTCCCTGGTGTCTCCTCCGGGGAAGTTCTGAAATGTGGAACCAGGCAGGGGGTATTTTTATTCAGACCCGGGAATGGGAAAAATGTGTTTGAAAAAAGAATTGACATGAAGAGGAAATTATGTTCTTCTGCCTCTGTGATCTGTCGGGAAAATGGTGCATGACACAGTTTTTTCGGGGGATTGAGGATCTGAGGTAGACGTGTCTTAAAGTTAGAATGGGCCCTTCAAAAATAAGAAGGGTGCATGAAAAATATAAGGCTGTTACCCGTTTCAATGAAACGGGTAACAGCCTTTTTTTATGTCAAAGGAGAGCATGGCATGCAAACACCACGAAGTTTTTCTTTTCTGCGCCGGGGCAAAGTCCGGGATGTTTATTCCACTGATGATAGCCGTCAGCTTCTCATCATCGCAGGGGATCGCATTTCAGCATTCGATCATGTGCTGCCCAACGACATACCGGGCAAAGGAAGTATTCTTACAAGGTTGTCCAATTACTGGTTTAATAAAACAAAAGGGTTGATCGAAAATCATATTTTAGATACCCGGCCAAATCTTGAGGGTTGGGTGGATGACAGCAGATGGCGCCGGGATCAATTGGCGCAAAGATCGGTTCTGGTGAGAAAAGCGGAACCTTTACCCATAGAAGCCATTGTACGAGGGTATCTGGCAGGATCAGGATTAAAGGAGTATCGGGAAACCGGTCGTGTATGCGGGGTTTTGCTGCCGGACGGGTTGGCCGAGGCAGATCGATTGCCGGAACCGATTTTTACGCCATCCACCAAGGCTGAGGCAGGGATGCACGACGAAAACATCTCATTTAAAAAAGCTGAGGACCGGGTCGGATGGGAGATCGCCCAGAAAGTGCGCGACATCAGTTTGCAGCTTTACACATTTGCTGCTGGCTATGCAAAAGAAAAGGGTATCATCATTGCCGACACAAAATTCGAGTTTGGACTGATAGACGGCGATTTGATTCTTATTGACGAGCTGTTTACCCCTGACTCTTCCCGATTCTGGCCCGTTGACACCTACCGGTCCGGCTCCTCACCTCCCAGTTTTGACAAACAGTTTGTCCGGGATTACCTGGAGAAGATTGAGTGGAAAAAACAACCCCCTGTTCCGGAACTGCCCCAGGATGTTATTGCCTCGACAGCAAAAAAGTATCAAGAGGCTTTGCAACGGTTGATTGATTAAACAGAGGAATGCGCCGGGCATTTGTATATGCCCGGCTTCCGATAATGCCGGATGTATCGGCTGACAAACCATTGTGAAATGGTAGATGTAAAAAACAATAAATAATAAAAATCATAAGGAGAAGAAAAATGAGTCTGAGTTGGATGCCAAGAGAAAACGAACCCAAAGATCACAGTCTTCACAGAAACCCACACTGGGGAACCGAAGCCCCCTGCGTTATGTATGAGAAAAAACCATTGACGGATTCCAATGGGAATGTTGTGGAAAAACTCTATGTTTCATGGATCACCCTGAACAACCCGAAACAGTTCAACTCCTATACCTCAGACATGGTAAAGGGAGTCATTGCCGGGTTTGAAAATGCTTCCCTGGACAGAACGGTTGTTGCGGTTGTTTTTACGGGTACCGGCCCCTACGCCTTCTGCACCGGGGGCAACACCAAGGAATATTCTGAATTCTATTCAAAAAGATGCGATGAATACGGCCAGTACATGGAATTGTTCAACCACATGGTGGATGCCATTCTTGCCTGCAAGAAGCCCGTTATCTGCCGTGTAAACGGCATGAGGGTTGCCGGTGGCCAGGAAATCGGTCTTGCCTGTGACCTTGCCGTATCTTCCGACCTTGCCGTTTTCGGCCAGGCAGGCCCGAAACACGGTTCTGCGCCTGCCGGCGGATCTTCCGACTTTCTGCCCTGGTTCCTTTCTGCTGAAAACGCCATGTACAACTGCGTATCCTGCGAAACATGGACTGCCTATAAGATGAAGGCCCTGGGCATGATCTCCAAGGTTGTTCCGGTTCTTAAGGTGGACGGCAAATGGGTGCGGAACCCGACCATCATCACCGACAAATATATTGAAGACGGTGAGATTGTTTACGGCGAATACAAAACCGGGGATGCTTTGAAGGAAGGCCGTGAATTTGTAAAACTCCACCAGGCCAATGCAGATTTCGAACTTTTAGACAAAGAAGTCAACGCCATTATCTGGAAATTCGCCAACCTGTTCCCGGGCTGCCTGATCAAATCCATCGACGGTATCCGCCAGAAAAAGAAATTCTTCTGGGATACCATGAAAAACGACCACAGACATTGGCTTGCCGCCAATATGTCCGGTGAAGCCTTCCTTGGATTCGGCGCCTTCAACACTAAGAAGATCACGGGCAAGGATACCATTGATTTCATCAAATTCCGCCAGAATGTTGCCGATTCCATGCTCTGGAATGATGAAATGTTTGCAAGTGTATTGGGCAAACCTATAGAATAAGGATTCAGACCGAATCTGATAGGGTTCAGGGCCGGTTTTTTCCGGCCCTGAACCATTGTGAGAGACAGCATGTATAAAAAGATTCTGATCGCAGACAGAGGTGAAATCGCCCTGCGCATTATCCGCACCTGCAAACGTCTGGGTATTGCCACCATGGCTGTTTATTCCGATGCGGACAGGCAGAGTCTGTATTGGCAGGCGGCGGATGAAAGCGTCTATATCAGAGGGACCCATGACCGGGAATCTTCCCCATACCTGGAAAAAATCATCAGCGCGGCTGTATCTGCCAACTGTCAGGCTGTGCACCCGGGCCATGGAGTTTTGTCGGAAAATGCGGGTTTTGCAAGATCCCTGGAAGCTGCGGGTCTTTCTTTCATCGGTCCGCCTGCAGACGTTATCGCATTGATGGGGGACAGGATTGCGGCCAAGGAGCTGGCTGTCAAGGCACGCGTGCCGGTCATGCCCGGCCATGTCGAGGCTTTAAAGGATGAGGCTGAAGCTCTTTCAGTAGCCGAAAGCATCGGTTATCCGGTGCTGCTCAAGCATGTCGCTGCCGGGGGCAGGGGCAAAGGCATGCGCATGGTGAAAAGTCCGGTTGAAATGGCGGCCGCCCTCAAGGCATGCTGCCGGGAGACTCGAAAGGTTTTTGGGGACAATCGGATTTTTATGGAGCGTTATATCGAAGAGTCCCTCCATGTTGAAATTCAGATTCTGGCCGATAAAAACGGCAATTTCATTCACCTTGGAGAGAGAGATGCCTCAATCCGGCATCGGTTTCGGAAGATCATCGAAGAATCGCCATCCTCCGGAGTCAGCTGGGAGTTGCGCCAACGCATGGGGAAAGCTGCCTGTACCCTTGCCCGTATGATCGGCTATGTAAATGCCGGAACCGTGGACTTCCTGCTGGATGCCCAGGGTGGTTTTTATTTCCTTGGGATGGACACAGGACTTCGGGCCGGGTATGTGCTTACCGAAATGCTCACCGGCCTGGACCTGGTTGAACTTCAATTGCGCATTGCTTTTGGAGAGCCTCTCCCGTTGGACCAGGCAGGGGTGGTGTTTGATGGCTGGGCCATGGCGGCCCACATCTGGGACTCCCTTCCCCAAATGGTTAGTTTCCACGGGAAAAGCCGGGAATTGACCCGCATGGGTCTGATTGAATCACTCAACAATTACCCTGTTACAGGACCCGCTGCCAATATTAATTTTATCAGCAGTGTCCTCGGACATCCCGATTTTGTCAAAGGCAGCCTGACAACGGATTTTGTTGATCGCCGTTTCAAAGGCGACCCGCCCTCATGCACCTGATAAATGAGGCAAGGCTAATGGAACACACAAAAAAAGGAGTTGATACATGCATTTGCTTTTAAAAGATAGTATTGATGAACAAATGCTCCTGCTGGGCAATGAAGCCATTGCCAGGGGCGCTCTTGAAGCAGGGCTTGCCTTTGCTGCGGCTTATCCCGGAACACCCTCTTCCGAGATTGCGCTTCAGTTTTTTCAGATATCCCGGGAAAGCGATCTGTATTTCGAGTACAGCGCCAATGAAAAGGTGGCCCTGGAGGTTGCGTCCGATGCATTGATGACCCTGGCCTATACCGGAATTACCGGCTCCCTGGTGCTGCTGGTTGCCGATGTTCCCGTGAGGATGTCTGAATTTCACGGCATGGCCCAGCGGGGCGGTGTGGTGGAGTCCATGGTATTGCTGGGTCAAGGCAACAGCTGCTGTTTTGCTGATGGTGATACAGACGTCCTGATCGGGTTCGAACCCTCTGAGACCATCCGGGCGGCAAAAAAATGCATGGCCGGTTCTGTCCTTTCATTGAACATGGTCATGCTGGGCGCGATGGTTCAAAGCAATGCCGTTCCGTTATCGGCAGACCTGTTTTACAAGACCATAAGGGAAAAGACCAAAAAAGCATTTGTCGATGTCAATCTCAAGGCGTTTGAATCAGGAATGAAAGCCGCAGGCAATTAAGGAGCAAAACCATGGGAAATAACTGGGTTTATCTGTTTGATGAAGTAGACAGGATACAGGAACAATTTGACGGGAATTGGGACAAGGTACGCGGGCTGCTGGGCGGAAAAGGCGCCAACCTTGCCGAGATGGTGCGTCTTGGGCTGCCGGTGCCGCCAGGTTTTACAGTGACCACACAGGCCTGCAACGCCTACCTTGACGGAGGTAAAACCCTGCCTGACAAGATGTGGGATCAGGTCGTTGAAGCGCTGAGAAAAGTGGAAACAGCCACCGGAAAAACCTTTGGCAAAGAAAAAACCCCTCTCCTTGTATCCTGCCGTTCCGGTGCTAAATTTTCCATGCCGGGGATGATGGATACAGTCCTGAATATAGGGCTAAACGATCAAACAGCAAAAGGTTTGATCGCCCAGACCGGTGATGAACGCTTTGTTTATGATGCCTACCGTCGATTGGTACAGATGTTCGGAACTGTGGTCATGGGAGTTCCCGACGAGGTTTTTGAGGCGGTGATTTCCAAGGCCCGGCGACGTTCCAGCATACAAAACGATGCTGATCTCAGAGCAGAAGACTGGAAACTCATTACTGCCGAATTCAAGGAAATTTACCGGCATTATGCCCACCATGCGTTTCCGGATGATCCCTTTGAACAGTTGAAATTTGCCACAGAAGCGGTATTTAAAAGCTGGGACGGCAAACGGGCTGTGGATTATCGGAATGCCGCCAATATCCCCCATGATCTAGGCACGGCCGTGAACATTGTGACCATGGTGTTCGGCAACATGGGCACGGACAGCGCTACCGGCGTAGCCATGTCCCGCAACGGCTCCACCGGGGAAAAACAGCTTGAAGGCGATTATCTGATCAATGCCCAGGGGGAGGATGTGGTGGCCGGCATCCGTCTGACAAAGGATCTCAAAGAGATGGCCCGTGAACTTCCGGATGCCTTTGGCCAGTTCGAGACCATTGTCCGTAAACTGGAAACCCATTACCGGGATATGCAGGATGTGGAATTCACCATTGAGAAGGGTAAATTGTGGATGCTGCAGACCCGTGACGGCAAGCGAACCGCCCAGGCAGCAGTTCGCATTGCCGTGGAAATGGCCGATGAGGGATTGATTTCAAAAAAAGAGGCAGTGTTGCGCGTCAGCCCGGACCAGGTGGATTTTTTCCTGCATCCCCAGTTTGACCCGGAGGCTGCAAAGGCGGCGACGGCGGCAGGGTATGAACTGGCAATGGGGTTGAACGTCTCTCCGGGTGCTGCCTGCGGTGTGGTCGCATTTGACGCGGATCTGGCGGAAACCTGGGCAAAACAGGAAGGCCGTCAGGTTATTATGGTCCGGCCGGAAACCAAACCCGATGATGTCCACGGCATGCTGGCGGCCCAGGGAATATTGACCAGCAAAGGCGGAAGGACAAGTCATGCGGCCCTGGTGGCCCGGCAGTTCGGCAAACCTGCGGTGGTAGGGGCATCCGTCCTGAATATCGATCTTGCCAAACGGCGGATGATTGTCGGGGAAACTGTGGTGCAGGAAGGGGACTGGCTCTCCATCGACGGAACCACGGGCAGGGTCTATACCGGTAAAATCGAGACCATGATCCCGGATATCCAGGATACCTGGCTGCTCAAACTCCTTTCCTGGGCCGACGAGTTTAGGCGCCTGGGGGTATGGGCCAACGCGGATTACCCCAAAGATGCCAGGCGGGCACGGGATTATGGTGCTGAGGGAATCGGTCTGTGCCGGACCGAGCATATGTTTTTTGAAACCGCCCGATTGCCGCTGGTACAGAAAATGATCATGACGGTTCACCCGGCAGAGCGTAAAGAGGCGCTTGATGCACTGCTGCCATTTCAGCGCGAGGATTTTGCAGGGCTGTTCCGGGTCATGGACGGGCTGCCGGTGATCATCCGCCTCATCGATCCCCCCCTGCATGAATTTTTGCCCGATCCCATGACCCTGATGCAGGCGCTTTTTGATCTTAAGCTGCAATTGCAGCATGCCTCGAAAATGAATGAACTCAATGGATTGCTCGAAGAAATCCAGAAGAAGGAACAACTGTTAAAGCAGGCAGCCGGCATGCGGGAGTCCAACCCCATGCTTGGATTAAGAGGCGTGCGCCTGGGCACAACCATTCCCGAACTGACTGCCATGCAGGTCAGGGCCATTTTTGAAGCGGCCTGTGAAGTGAGCCGCGAAGGGATAACCGTCCTTCCTGAAGTGATGATCCCCCTGGTCAGTCACTGCAATGAACTCAAGCTTCAGCGTGAGGTGCTGGAAAAAACGGCCAATGAGGTCATGGAAGAGCAGGGGGTTACAATTGCCTACAAGTTCGGAACAATGATTGAAATCCCGCGGGCCGCCTTGACCGCAGATCAGATTGCGGTCCATGCCGAATTCTTCTCTTTCGGCACCAATGATCTGACCCAGACAGCCTTTGGGATTTCAAGGGATGATGCAGAAGCCGGTTTTCTCATTGACTACCTGGAACGCGGCATATTGCCCGAAAACCCGTTTACCACCATTGATGCGGATGGTGTGGGAGAGCTGATGCGGATTGCCGTCAAAAAAGGCCGCAGCCAAAAACCTGATCTGGAATGCGGAATCTGCGGAGAGCACGGTGGCGACCCCATGTCCATCAACCTTTGTCACCAGCTTGGGTTGACCTATGTATCCTGCTCCCCCTTCAGGGTTCCGGTTGCCCGGCTGGCCGCCGCCCATGCAGCGCTCAAAACGGGAATCAAAATGCAATAGCCGGGGTTTGGCAGATGGTTGATCCATAAAAATTGAGCTGCCGTGCTGTGGCGGCATCTTTCTTTTTCTTGCCATGGGTTCCGGAAATGTGGTATTTTTACCACTTTTTTGGGAGTACAAAATTGATTCATCTGACCAATATATCAAAGCAGCACGGGTCCCGGGTTCTTTTTAAACAGACAAGCCTTCAGATCCTGCCCGGCACGAGAACCGGGCTTGTGGGGGCCAACGGCACAGGCAAGACCACCATTTTCCGTTTTATTACCGGTGAGGAAGAACCGGACAGCGGAGACATTTCATTCTCAAAAAAAGTAAAAATCGGTTATTTTTCCCAGGATGTCGGAGACATGTCGGGCGGGTCAGTCCTTTCCGAGGTAATGTCGGCTGCTTCTGACCTGGTCATGCTGGGTGAAAAAATGAAGGAAATGGAGGCTGCCATGGCTGAGCCCATGGATGAAAATGCCATGGGCATCCTTCTGGAACAATACGGCGAAGCAGCCGAAGAATTTGAAAGCCGGGGCGGGTATGATCTTGAAACAAGAGCCCAGACCGTGCTCACAGGTCTCGGTATCGGGCCTGACGACTATATCCGCCCGGTGGATGCCTTCAGCGGCGGATGGAAAATGCGCATCGCCCTTGCAAAAATTTTGACCATCAACCCCAATGTTCTTCTTTTAGATGAACCCACCAACCATCTGGATATGGAATCCATCATTTGGCTTGAAAACTGGCTCATTACCAATTTCAAGGGCGCACTTCTCATGACCTGCCATGATCATGATTTCATGAACCGGGTGGTGTCCCGCATTGCCGAGGTGGCCAATGCCGCCGTCACAACCTATGGCGGGGATTATGATTTTTATGTCCGGGAGCGGGAGATCCGCATGACCCAGCTTTTGGCCAGCCACCGGCGCCAGCAGGAAATGCTGGCCAAGGAAGAGGAGTTCATCGCCCGGTTCAAGGCAAGGGCGTCCCATGCGGCCCAGGTGCAGTCCAGGATCAAAAAGATTGAAAAAATAGAGCGGATTGAAATACCGGCCTACCAGCATGTCATCCGGTTTCAGTTTTCAGAACTCCCCAGGTCAGGGGATGATGTGGTGCTGATTGAAAATCTCGGAAAAGCCTGGGACACAGAGGACATGGGATCAAAAACCGTCTTCAGCGGGGTGTCAGGGCTTATCAATCGTCAGGATAAAATTGCCGTTGTGGGGGTGAATGGGGCGGGCAAATCCACGTTTTTAAAGGTTCTCTCAGGAAATACAGACCCCACCGAGGGCAGCGTAAAAATCGGGGCAGGCGTCAGTATCGGGTATTTCAGCCAGCATGCCATGGACATTCTGGACTCGAAAAAAACGGTCTTTGATACGGTCCAGGATGCCCTTCCCCTGGAAAATATCGGGGTGGTCCGGAATCTCTGTGCTGCGTTTCTTTTTTCAGGGGATGAGGTGGAAAAACGAATTGACCAGCTGTCCGGCGGGGAAAAAAGCCGTCTGGTGCTGGCCACCCTCCTGGGGCGGCCCCTGAATTTCCTGATTCTGGACGAGCCCACCAACCATTTGGATATCCAGTCCAGGGAGGTGCTTTTGAGAATCTTGAAAGAGTTCACCGGAACCCTTGTCCTGGTCAGCCATGACCGGTATTTTCTGCGCAGCCTGGTGGACCGGGTCTTTGAAATCGATCATGGGAAGATGACCGACTACAAAGGCGATTATGAATATTATCTGTCCAAAACCGGGCGGGATCACCGGGCTATTTAACACACATCATAATATTGTTTTGCAAACAATTTCAGTCGATAGAAATTTTTCTTTAGCTCAAATTTCGCTTATATAAGTAAAAAATAATAATGAGAACTTGCCGTCTTTATTACGGGTACTCTCCAATATGCTTGAATGGACAGACAGGGATTTCATTAAACTTAAGTATGTAGCAAGTTGAATTTTCAACGGGAAAGGGAAAACACAAAATATGGTGTTTCTATTGATTCTGAAAATCTGAGCCCTTATACCATCTATAATCGCAAGTAAAAGGGTTTTAATTTCCCAAATTGAACAATATCTTGCCCTTATCTTACAAAACTATTTTTAAGAGAATATTCACACAAAGAAGAGCGAACAAAGAGGGAAAAATCATGACATAAAAAAGCACACGCTTGTTAGGGATTATTTCTTGTAAAGCCTGTTGTCCTCGATTTAACCCCAGATAAAGCCCCATCAATAAAACAATGCCTTGAATCAATGGAATCCATTCAGGAATAAAGGGCTTGAAATGCATGTTCGCGAGATTGAAAAGATTCCATCCAAGCCCCAGAGGGTCTGATAAAATGGAAATGATATGGCCGTAATTGATCATGATTGCCGGAAGGCTGAAGGAGATCCAAGAAAATATACCGATCGGAATAAGGATATAGGCGGTTTTAAAAATCAGCATTCGATCGGTAACCGGTTTTTTTGCTATAAAATTTGAGACTTTACATGAAAGAATAAAACATGCCGGAAAAATAATAAGGGCCAGACTCCATACCACGGCCACAAATATCAAAAAATGTCTGATATTTCCTGATTCTGTAACATTGGCCGCATCCTTTATAAAGCCCCAAGGCCCAAGCATGACAACGCTGAAGACCATAGCCACCACCAGCATGATGACGATATTATAAACCTCATCATATCCCTTGATGATTCTGTCTGATCCAAAGTGCCTTACAAAAATTGCGATATTGTCTTTCGGGCAAGTTTTAATGCACTCAGTGCATAGACCACAATCCGTATTGCGTTTCATATTGCCCATGTATTGATTCCAGGGGCAGGCCCACCCCTCCAAACTACCGGAAAAGCAGGTTTTTTCTTTATGCTTTTTACACACCTCTTTGTCAATGGACCGAATTTCGGTCATGGCAGCCATTGAGTAGGTGCCCAAAAATCCGCCTACCGGGCATAAATACCGGCAAAAGACCCGGTTTCGGAAAAATATTGAACACAGAACCGTAATGCCGAGAATCAATAAAAAAACCAGAGCTGTTGCAACGGGTCTTGTTATCAATATCATTCCAAAGGAGATGAGCATCAAAAACAGGAAATTTTGCAGCCAGACATTCTGAAGTTTTTTGGGCCAATCCAGTTCAAGGCCAAAGAATCGGTGGTGCAGGTTTCTATATCGTTCCGGGATGTATTTTACAGTAGCGATTCTTTTTCGACTGAGCCACTCTGCAGGTACTGGCAGCGGACACATAAAACACCAGATCCGGCCTCCGAAAGGAACCATGACAGCCTTCAGCATAAACCACCACAAAATCCAGACAAAAACAATGGCAATGTTCCTGTTCCCGACCGGGCTGCCGTATAGGCTTGAAAGAATGAATACATAAAAAACAATCAGGTTCAGAATAACAAAAAAAAGCTGAAAATTCCTGAGCTTGACCAAACGCTTGAACCTTGGAAACCGTTGAAATAAATTCATGCGATAAGGTTTTGCCGGGCTGGTGTTTTTATAAAACCCTGATAAGAAGATAAAAAATGTAACCCATGCCGATATGGAAACTGCAAAATGATAGATTGTATTTGGTCTGACAACCATTTCCCCAGTCATAAAAGGATGCAGATTCCCGCATGTGGCTGTGCATCGAAATACGAATTTTCCTGATCTGGCTGCAGTAAATTTGACCGATGATACCTTTATCCAATCCTGTTTTAGAGAATCCAGAGAATGTTCTTCAGATATTTTTCTAAAACTGGTTCCTTTCTGGGCCATCAGCTCTATGGGATATCCATCCAGATAAAACCCGTGAGGAACATCGGATGAGGAAAATCTGAGCATGATGGTGTCGCCTTTGTTTACGATTATTCTTGAAGGTGAATATTGGTATTTTTTAGCATCAATGGAAATGTTCCGGACAGTTTTTTCTTTTGGAATGAGGCTTAAAGCCAGGGGAAGAATAATAGCCAGCTCAAAACTGAAAATAATTAAAAAATAAAATTGTTTTCGGGTCATTCTTCGACCACCAAAGTCCCTTGCATAGAATGGTGGATATTCCCGCAAAAAACAGTGCATGAAAAAATGAAAGTACCGGCTTTATCTGCCTTGAACCTCATATAGGTTGTACTTCCCGGTTCAATCCCTTTAGAAAGATAGATACTGTATCCGTTTAGCACAAATCCGTGTGAGACATCGGCGCTTCGCAGTTTTAATACCACCTCATCATTCAGGACGACACGGATCACCGGCTTTTTAGACTCGGTTGTTTTATTGAAAAAAGAGAGTATATTCCAGGCGTTTATTTCACCTAAAATCCATCCTCTTGTTGAATGGCCGGTCAGGACAAATTCTTTGGTATTGGAGGGAAGACTGACTGGCTTTAATGATCGGTCATATATGCGGATAACCAGAGGAATAGAGATTAACAGCACCAAGATCCCTAAAATATAAACATAATCTTTTTTCATATCCTTATGATACGGCAGTTTTAGGATCATTTCTTTGATCAATGTCAAGCCGGGATGATTATTCTCACAACATTTAAAGACAGGTTTGTTTGCCTGTCTTTAAATGTTGTGTACTCAGTTGATGGGGTCGGGTTTTATTTCACCAAGAAATGGCATGCCAGTTGGCAATGGCACCAATTAAAAGAAACAGGCCGGTGGCAACCATAACATACCCGAATATAAAAAAAATTGCCTTTTGCGGGGCCCCGGTTTCTGCAACCAGCATCCCTTCAAGTTCGCCATTTTTTTTCAACCGGTCAATCCATGACGGTTTTTCGCTTTGAACCGTTTCGAGAGCTGCGCTTCCCTCAAACATGGTGCGGTCCATGGGAAAATTGTGGCGGCGCAGATGTGCAATGAAAAAATGAATCACAAACACATGGGCCATGGCCAGAAAGGCCTCTATTCTGTGAAGCCACAAGGCTACATTCAGACCCCATCCGGGCACATATTGAGTGGTGATGAGAGGGAAGGCCATCATCAGGCCTGTAAGACCGATGATTACCATTCCCCAGAAAACAGCCCAGTAATCAAATTTTTCCCAATACCCCCATCGATCAAACCGGGGCAATTCTTTTATCCCTAAAAACCATCCGACATGGGAGAAAAAATCAGTGATGTCCTTACCCCTTGGAAGAAGGGAATCAGGACCGATAATTGTTTTTGTGTTGATTTTAGTTAACAGGTAGATTGCATGGATAATAAATCCTGCAATCATAAAAAAACCTGTATATTTGTGAACCAAAAGTGCGGATTCATACCCTCCGAAGACTTTGGCAATCATTTTGCCCCATCCGGATGTTAAATAGAGCCTGGACAACCCGGTAGCACCCAGAACAAGAAAGGATATCATTAAAAGAGAATGAAACAGGCGCTGAACCGGGGTGAATCGTTTAATCCTGTTTTTATTTTCGCTCATTTCCGGCCACCTCCTTTTTTTAACAGAAGTTCCCGTAATCCCCACAAAATGGTATGGGGGAGGAAAACAACAAAGGTCCCGACGGCAATGGCAATCATAATCCAGAAAGCATAAAATAAAACCGGAAAGGTTTTCAATGTCCCGGTCATGTAAGGTCGGGGTTCATGAACCACATATCCGGCAAAAGAAGCATTGACCCCTTCATGGCATTTGGAACAGATATATGCATGCCTTCGGATGGGATTCATGGGTGAAAAATAGTGATTGATGCTTGCAATGGGTTCTCCGCCATGGCATTGTCGGCAGGTGAGATTTGCCCGGACCGTATGAATCCCCCTTGTCTGTTCAATATGGCATTCTTCACACCGCCTTCTGTCATAAAACTGAAGACCCTGGTGGGAATCCGTCAGTCGGGATCTGTTCCGGACAGTTGCAGCTGCCGGGCTATAAGGCAAAATTCCTCTGCGTACGCCCGGTATGTCGACAAATGGTCTCTGGCGCTGAGGCTTGGCCTCATACTCTTCATAATAGCCTGTGCTGACCTCATATTGTTTATACCGCATGATGCTGGACATCACTTCTTCCTGGGCAATGATTGTGCCTGGAAAAAGCAAAAACCCGAACGCAGACAGGAGGCCTGAAAGTATGAGCGTGCATATTGTATTCTTTCGCTTCATATCAGACTCCTTAAAGGGTTACCGGGTAAATTTATATTCAACAGAATCAATCGTCCTGCCGGTTGGTTTGGGTAATACCGACAGTTTTTTCCAAACAGCCTGAAGTTCATCCAGATTATCGTTCTTGTGTTTATGACAGGTCTGGCAGGAATTGGGCACCACTGGGTTTTTCAGTGTGTCTTCAGGCAGCAATGTCACAAACACGTGGCTGTGGATATCTCCGGATTCAGCACTTTTCGCAACCTTTGGCATATGACACCCCACACAATTGGCAAAGGAATGAATCGAATGCGCCATATTGGTATTGACCTGGACATGGCACTGGAAACACTGGGCAGAACCAGGTTTCATCGTCTGGGAACGGGTCTGGGGCATACCGATTTGATGCACGTAATGACAGGAGGTGCAGGTCACCCCTACTTCCGAATGTTTGGACTGCTGCCAGTCAATATACTGCTGGTGATGTGCTTTGGCAAATTCATTGGCATATACGTGTTTGACATCCCCTTTTTCAAAAGAAGTTGAGGTGTAATATGCGGTGAGCGCTTTGCCGGGCTCATAACCGACCGGCCAACTGGCAGTTTTATCCATGACGGATTTACCCCTGTTATGGCATGAACCGCAGATCTGGGCCGCCACCCCCATGGTCAGCTTGGATGGATTGACTATGGTATTTCTTTTTTCAAATACTTCTGTTTTCGGCAAAGCAGCATGCCAGGAACCTTTTCCGTGACAGGCTTCACATCCGACCCCAGGTTCCGAGAATATCCCTGTGGCAACATCCATGCCCGTGGCATGGCAGCCGCCACATTTTTGAACCCAAGGCCGTTTATCCCAGTCTTGTTCCTCATAATTGACCCACCTGCCGCTTTCAGCATTGTACTGAACGGGTGCAATATAAAGCGTGTTATCTTTTTTGACAAGAAACCGCTGTTTCCATTGACTGCCGATGGTATAGAGAATATCTTCTTTTTTAGGGATATAAATATCCATGGCAGGAACCTTAAGGGTATCGCCAAGCTTTTCCAGGTCTTCGCGAATATGTTTCTCATCAATGGGAACAATTATGGCATCCTCATTTTTTTTTGCATCCACCAGCATGCGGCTGTGCAAGGTCATTTTCCAGGAATCAAAATGCTCCAGGTGACACATTTTGCAGGTATCAGACCCCACATAGGCTTTGGGTTGGGATGTTATGGATGCCACATCAACAGCCTTATCCTGACTGCACCCTAAAAACCCAAAAATTAAAATTCCCGGTAAGAGAAGTGCGGTTAAGATTTTCTTTTTCATACGACCCTCCCTGTTATTGGCTAAATTTTATTAAAATTCAATATATTAAGATGTATAAATAGATAACATTGACACTATATAAATAGTTACAACCAATTCAGGAGCCAGGTAAAGAAAAAATCCCATGATGAAGCGCTGGTTTAGCCACGTTGAGAGGAGTATTTGTAAATTCAAATATCAGTACTGCGTGGGATAATACTATATAAATAAAATAATATTTTCAAGAATTTTATTCAAAATATGAATTTAATTTATTTGCTATATTTATTTTGTCGGTACAGCGCCTATTTAAGCTTGGTTATAAAAAAATTATGAAACAAGTCACCTATCAAGTAAATATTGCTTTACAATATTGAATATCAATATTATATCGATATAAATAACCATTCCAACAGGAGAATCATCTGAATCATGAGTTATATAGTTATCTGTACAACTGCAATTATTGTTTCCGGGCTTACTCTGTTTTCAGGGTTTGGCCTTGGAACAATCTTAATGCCGGTTTTCGCCTTATTTTTTCCGATTAATGTTGCTGTAGCGGCAACGGGGATCGTACATCTGGCCAACAATATTTTTAAAGCAGTCCTCATTGGACATCATGCCGATCGCCGCATGGTTGTGAAATTTGCAGTTCCAGCAGCCATAGCCGCTGTATTGGGAGCGCTGCTACTGAATTATTTCAGTGATCTTACGCCGATAATTCAATATAAAATCGGAACGAGACTTTATGTCATTACTTGGATAAAACTAATCATTGCTGCACTAATCATCGTTTTTTCATTAATTGAGTTATCTTCAAAATTTGACAAGCTCTCCTTCGACACAAAATACATACCCGTTGGGGGAGCTGTCTCAGGTTTCTTCGGTGGTCTGTCCGGCCATCAAGGTGCTTTAAGAACGGCTTTTTTAATTCGAGCCGGGCTGCCAAAAGAGACATTTGTTGGCACTATGGTTTTATCGGCTATTGTGGTTGATATCAGCCGTATAACCGTGTACGGTCTGGCCTTTTTTTTGTCTGATTTTGAGGTCATGAAAACACAGGGCGGTTTTGGACTTGTGGCTACCGGGTCTGTTGCGGCGTTTGCCGGTGCTTTTATTGGTACCCGGTTATTGAAAAAAGTCACCATGGATACCATCCAGAAAATTGTGAGTATTCTGTTGATATTTCTGGCTTTGGCAATTGGAACAGGACTGATTTAATCTAACCGTTGTTATACAGGATAATTATAAAAATAAATAAAGGAGGATTATGATTCGCGATATAGAACTGGCATTTATAAAAGTTCATATTCTCTACCATGCAAATAAAGAAAGGGTATTTGGTATAGGACTGATGCAGGAGTTGGCGGAGCATGGTTATATTATAAGTGCCGGCACATTGTACCCGATATTAAATAAATTAGAAAAAGCCGGATTGTTAATGTCTGAAAAAGAGACAGTAGATCATAAGCAGAGAAAATATTACCGGATTACTGACCCGGGAAGGTCACTTCTGATGAATATGAAAAAGAAAGTTTATGAACTGTATAAAGAAGTTTTTGCATGAAAGATGGAGGAAGTCATGAGGCTTAATCTATTAGAATTCTGTTTAATGAACAATAATGTCCGAAGATTTATCCAGGAACATTATGAATTTAACATATTAAAAAAAATGATGTTTTCAAAACAATTGCAATCCGTACTGGAAATCGGGTGTGGCAGTGGGAATGGATCACGATTGATCAATGATTGCTTTCATCCACAGACAATTGTCGGTATTGATTTTGACGAACGGATGATAAAGCTGGCAAAGCAAAGGGTGGTAATTCACTCATGTTTTTTTCAATATCGGCCTCACTACACCGATAAACTTATTTTTTAAAAATGAATAGAGAACCATGAAAATAAAAAAATCTGGTTTTTGAGTGTAATATTTTGTTTTTTCATTATATATTTTTTCATAGCAAAGAGGTGAGCCCTATGTCTATCATTGATGGCTTTCGATAAAATTGCTCAACCACAATATCTTGTGTCTATCAACGGAAGCCCAAAATAAGGTTTATAGGATAGCAAGCTGACTCACATATAGTTTAAAATTCATTAAAAAAAATGCTCCTTTTTTGAAATTCAGGATTTTTGCTGATTGATTCCACAGTAAAAACGTATTAAAGGTATGGGAAAAATTGAGATCTTATAGGGAGAAATAAAAATGAAACTTTTAAACGGATTAATATTTGTTATTTTATCATTTGGATTGATTTTTGGGTGTCAAACTATACAGAGTGAGATTGCCTCTCCTACTACAGACAAAGAATATGTTTCTCAAGCTCAAAAATATTCCGATAAAGGCAATCTTGATCTTGCCATAGAATATTATACCCAAGCAATAAGTATTAATCCGAATAATGTCGAAGCCTATTACGGCCGAGGGACTGCCATAGGAAAGAAAGGTAACTTTGACCAAGCAATTCGAGATTTCGACAAAGCAATAAGTATCAATCAAAATCATAGCATGACGTATAACAATCGTGGGATTTGCTATCGAAAGAAGGGCCACTTTGATCAAGCAATCCAAGACTTTGACAAAGCAATCAATATTAATCCAAATAATGATCTTGCTTTTTCAAATCGAGGAAATGTCTATTCTAATAAAGGTGATTTTGACCAAGCAATTAAGGATTTTGACCAAGCAATAAGTATCAATCAAAATCATCCTGAAGCCTATTACAATCGTGGACTTGCCTATAAAGAGAAAGGTGACTTTGACCAGGCAATTAAAGATTTTAGCAAAGATATCAGTATTAACCCGAGTGATGCTGATGCTTTTTACAATCGTGGGATTACCTACGATAAGAAAGGTGATCATAACCAAGCGATTAAGGACTTTAAAAAGGCCTGCGAACTCGGCCTAAAAAATGCCTGTAAATAAGGTTAACGAATATGAATCGGTTGTGATAGCGAAGTGATCCATAGCCTTCTCCCATTGATTTGATAAAATTAATCAACATAAGGAAATATGTCTTTATAGTTCAACTATATGACCTTTAACCTTTTTCCAAGCCATTCTTCTGTATTGCTGAATATAATATACTTGCTGTAACAAGAAAACAATCCAGATGATTATTGCCATCTGGATGCTGAAAAGCTAATCTCCAGAGTTCCAGCTTTTCCGCTGCGGCATGCACCGGCTAATGCAACGTATATCTTGAGGCTCAGATCTGCCTGAGCCTCAAGGGTCATTTAATCATTATCCGGAAGCCGGACCATGAGGACCGGGATTTTGGCCTGCTGCATGACTTTTTTGGCCGTGCTGCCCATGAGCATCCCGGCAAGGCCGCCCTGTCCTTTGCTTCCCATGACAATGAGATCACAGTTTTTTGTCTCAGCCGCTTCAATGATCACATCAACGGGATTGCCCCTCTTGACCACAGCCTCATCCAGAACAAAGGACTGGTTTTCTTCGTTTTCAGAGATGTTCTGATAGACCTGTTTCAAGGCATCCGGCATTCCCGGATCAACAGCCCGTTGTTTTCCGATGATGGCATTTCTTGCGCTGTCTTCATGCTTCTTTTTTATCCTGGCCCAGGCCTCGGCTCCGACATGATAGGCAATGGCTGCCTCCATGCCCCGGGTTTCCTCCAGGGCATGGACAATGGTGATGCCTGCCTTATAGAGATTGGAAAGGCTGACCGCATAGGCAAGGGACTGCCGGGCATGGTCTGATAAATCTGTTGCAAACAGTATTTTTTTTATTGAAATCTTTGGAAGAATCATAAAGTCTCCTGGTTAAAATAACAGATTGGGCAGCCACAGGGAGATCTGGGGTACATAGGTGATCAGGATGAGATAGATCATCATTACCAGTATCCAAGGGGCGCAGGCCTTGGTTGTTTCCGTCAGTCCCAGGTGGGAGATGCCCGAGGCCACATAAAGATTCAGACCCACCGGCGGCGTGATCATGCCGATTTCCATGTTCACCGTCATGAGAACCCCGAGGTGGATTTCATCAACGCCAAGCTGCATGGCCATGGGGTAGAGCAAAGGCGCCGTGATCAATAGGATGGACGACGGCTCCATAAAATTGCCGGCTGCCAGAAGAAGGAGGTTGACCATGACCAGAAAGCCGACCTTGCCGAGTCCCAGCCCGGTGATCCAGGCCGTGAGCTGCTGGGGAACCTGTTCCGAGGTGAGAAGAAAGGAAAACAGCACGGCATTGGTGATGATGTAAAGGATCATGGCCGACATATTGGCAGAGGCCAGAAGGGTTCTTGGAACATCTTTGAAAGTCATGTCCCGGTAAATGAAGACCGAGACGACAAAGGCATAGACCGCACTCATGGCTGCCGCTTCCGTGGGAGTGAACAAGCCGGAGTAGATGCCGCCGATGACCACCACGATGAGCATGAGCCCCCAGACGCTCTCCTTAAATCACTGTTTTAAAGCTGGCCCTGGGAAGACGGGGGTAATTTCTTTTCTTGGCTACCACCCAGGTGACAAGCATCAAGAGCAAAACCAGGAGGAGTCCCGGGATAATCCCGGCAATGAAAAGCTTGCCGATGGACGCATTGGTTGAGACGGCATAGATGACCATGACAATAGAGGGAGGGATAAGGATGCCCAGGGCGCCGGAGGTGCCGATCACCCCGACCCCGAATTTCATGGGATATCCATGCCTGACCATGGCGGGCAAAAGGATGGACCCGATGGCCACCACAGTGGCCGGGCTGGACCCGGAAACCGCAGCAAAGAGGCCGCAGGCAACTATTCCGGCCAATGCCAGGCCCCCGGTAAAATGTCCCACCAGGGCAGAGGCAAAGTGAATCATGCGTTTGGCCACGCCGCCATGGGTCAGAAAATTTCCCGCCAGGATGAAAAACGGGATGGCCATGATTTCAAATTTTTCTATCCCGGTGAACAGTTTCATGGCAACGGATTCAATGGGCACCGATGTCATGGTGAACAAAAACGTCAGAACGGTGAGCCCGAGAGAGATGGAGATGGGCATGCCCGTCAGCATAAGACAGGCCAGAAGGGCAAAGATGATCAAGGCACTCATGAGTTCTCTCCTTTTGCTTCACCAAAATCAAAGTCTTCGGACAGGCCGTCCACATGGGAGGTGTCGGTCTGGGGTAAAAGACCGGTCTGTATGAATTTTTTAATGACCTGGAGGAAACGGAAGCACATGAGATAGGACCCCAGAGGGATGGCGGAATAAAAGATCCAGACCGGCCATTCAAGGTCAGGCGAAACAGGTCCGGAGGTCAGATCCGGCCAGTTGAACCCAAAGGCTGTGGCAAAGGCGTAACGTAACCCGACTTCCCAGACAAATGCAAATCCGATGGTTCCGATAATGCCTGTGAAAAGGGCGCCGCCACTGAGGCCGATGACAACGAATTTGGCACGGGTCTTGTCTTTCAGGCTGTTGATGAAGACGTCCACCCCGACATGAATGCCGGTGCGCACCCCATAGGCAGCACCAAATTTGGCCATCCAGATAAACATGTAAATGCAGAGCTCCTGGGCCCAGCTCATGTTAATGGACAAAAGCCAGTCCTGGACCACGGGAATGGGCAGGCCGCTGGCGTAGCGGTGCAGGACAGACAAAAAAATGATAATGGTGGCAGCACCGATGAGTGTTGCCACCAGCCATTCTTCCAGATGGTCGAGAAATTTCAGCATCCTTTAAAATCCTCCAAAAAAAATATTGAACCGGGATAAACCGGAAAAGAATGCCGATGCACCACAGGTACCCCGGCATTCTAAAAAGCTTTCCCAGGCTTTGGCGAGCCTATTTTTTAAACCCGGTTGCGTTGTAAACTTCCTGGATCAGGTCGGCACCGATACGGTCTGCCATTTCCGTATGGACCTTTACCAGTGCATCTTTCCACGCTGCCCGCTCCTGATCTGAAAGCACGATGATTTCAGATTTTCCGGCCGCCTTTACAGATGCCAGGTCTTCTTCATTTTTCTGTTTTGCTATGCTGTTGGCAAATACGGTTGCTTCCACCATGGCGCTTTCAAGCTGGGTTCGGATATCGGCCGGCAGCCCCCCCCAGAATTTTTTGTTCACGATCACGGCATATCCCAGATACCCGTGGTTGGATGCGGTGACAAATTTCTGCACTTCATGCATTTTCTGGGTGTAAAGATTGGAGGGCGGGTTTTCAGTGCCGTCTACCACACCGGTCTGGAGGGCCTGGTAAACTTCTGAAAAGGCCATGACCTGGGGAATGGCGCCAAGAGCCCGCATCTGGGCGTCCAGAATTTTGGAAGACTGGATACGCATTTTCAAACCTTTAAAATCCGCAGGTGTTCTCAAGGCGGTATTGGCACTCATGACCTTGAACCCGTTGTCCCAGTATGCCAGCCCCAGAATTCCCTTGACTTCCAGTTTGTTCAGGAGTTTTTTGCCTACAGGCCCGGTGGTGATTTTATGAAGATCATTATATCCGTCAAAGATAAAAGGCAGATCAAAGACTTCAAACTCCTTTACGCCCAGCGGGGCGAATTTGGCAAGGGAAGGGGCCAGCATGTCCACAGAGCCCAACTGTAAAGCTTCCATTTCTTCCTTGTCCTTGTAAAGCTGGCTGTTGGGGTAGACCTGGATGGTGACGGCTCCCTTGGTCCGTTCTTCGGCCAGTTTCTTAAAATATTCGGCTGCCTGCCCCTTGGGCGTATCAACGGCCACCACATGGCTGAATTTGATCACAATGGGTTCAGCCATGGCAGTTGCAGCAAGGGCAAAAAACATGGTAAAGATGACGGTTAACAGAAGTTTTGCTTTCATTTGAATCTCCTTCGGTTAAAAATTAAACACATAAAATAGAAAGAATAAAATTCTACACTGGATGGGAATTTAACCTTATCAAAACAAGATTAATATCGGAAATATTTTGATCTTGTTGTAAGAAATTTTCTGATAGCCCCATCTTGAATCTTGTTTTCGGCTGGTGATTATAATACTGTAGCTGAGTGAAAGTGCTTCTGATACAGCTTCCCGTACCGAAACTCAATTTCGGTCTTAAGACCGGCAATATTCCGCTTGGGGCGGCCTGTCTTTGTCAGGCAGCAGCCGGAATAAAGGAATGCAGGATTGATATCCTGTCTGAAACCCTGGCCTCCCATGCCGGGGATGAGGCCCTGATCCACATCATAAAGGAGCAAAAACCCGATATCCTGGGATTTACGATTTTTTCCTGGAACCTTGAACGTTCCCTTTACCTGGCCGAAAAAATAAAGGAGGAAATCAAGACCCGGATCATCTTCGGCGGTCCTGAAATAACTCCGGATAACGATCTTGCCCGCTCCCCTGTCGTTGATTTTTATGTTTACGGTGAAGGGGAGGCTCTTTTCAGATCGCTTCTTACAGAAAAGACCCTGTGGAAAAGGGGGAGCGGATCGGATTTAACCGGCACTTCCTATCTTTCTTACGGCAGTCCCTATGTGAACGGCTATCTTTCACCTTCACCCGGAAACCCCATGTTGGTTGAAACCCAGCGCGGCTGCCCTTACCGCTGCGGGTTCTGCTATTACAACAAATCAAGGAAAACCCGCAGCATTGCCCATGACAAGACTGTGCTGGACACGATTGCCTATGCCCTTGAAAGGGGAGCCGATGAAATCTATCTTTTGGACCCGTCCCTGAATTCACGGCCCGGATTGCCGTCTCTTCTGGAAAAGATCGCAGCCTTGAATCCCTCCGGGAAAATTTCTCTCATCAGTGAAATCCGGGCCGAGTCCGTGAACGAAAAGATGGCCGGGCTTTTCAGGAAAGCAGGGGTTAAAGGCTTTGAAGTCGGGCTTCAAAGCACCAATCCCAAGGCCCTTAGAAAAATGAACCGCCCGACCAGTCTTGAAGGTTTTTTGTCCGGGGTAAAGGCGCTTCAAAAGGAAGGGATTGCCCCCACCGTGGACCTGATTTTCGGTCTTCCCGGCGATACTCTGGAAGGGTTTATGCAAACCCTGGATTTTGTATATCACAATAATCTGTATGAGCATCTCCAGGTTTTCCCCCTTCTTGTGCTGCCCGGTACCGCCTTCAGAAAAAAGAGCCGGGAACTCGATCTCCTGTATGATCCCAAGCCGCCCTATACCCTGATCAGCACTCCTGAATTTTCTTCCCAGGACATGCTTAAGGCCCTGGATATGGCAGAAGAAAAATTCGATACAGCCTTCTGCACTTTTCCGGATCTTGAGGTCTCTTTTAAAAGCGAAAAATCGGGAGATTTTTATATTGACCTGGAAAAAAGATCCTGTCTTGCGAAATTGATTCTGGATACCTTTCGCGGCCTTGGGGAGATTGAGGCCCTGGCTCGGCGGATCACCTCTCCGTTTCAGGTTTTTTTTGGCCCGGGCATAACGGATAAATCCTATCAGAAATCCGTATTGAACATCATATCCAAAAAAAATCCCTTTGTTCCCATGGAAGTAATTTTTATAGAACCCCGAACCATTCCGGCCACCCGTGATCTTCTTTCTGCCATGGAAACCCAAAGGCCCCATTTTCTGGACCAGGAGTTAAGATACCTTTTTCCTGAACCCGGGAACCGGTCTGTCCAGTTCACTTTGATTACAAAAAATCCTGTCCTGATTTTTGAGGGGGAGATGAAACGCCAGGTATTTCTCTGGGACAGGCAGGATCTGCCGGAGGAATCTGATTTCAGGGCCTTGTCCCATCTGGACGGCATCCTTATCAATTCCTTTGTTCCTTTTGATATCCAGAGAAAATTTCAGGACAGGACCTTCCCTTTTTGCGAGGATATTCTGCCTGTAAATTTTGCCGATGTCCGCCTCCAGACTCTGTGGATGCAAAAAACAGAGTTTGAAAAATACAACATCCCCCTGCTTCAGGGGATTAATACCTTCAAGATATCTTCTTTCCCGATAATCCCCACCAGTTTTCCCCCTTTTACCACCGGGATGGTATGAAAATGCTTTTCAACCATCAGGCTTGCGATTTCGGAAATCGGCGCATCCGGATCAACTGAGACCGGGTCTTTTACCATGGCCTGCTCCACCTTTACGGCGGCCATTTTTTTAAGTTCGTCGTTAAATTTTTTTGAAGAGGATAACGGGATGATGCCGTCCAGAAGAATGAAAATGGGAGGGATGGGAATTTTTCTATGTTGAAAAATCAGATCGCTCTGGCATAGAATGCCTTTCAAAGCGCCGTTTTCGTCAACCACAGGGACTCCGTTGATGTGATTTTTAAGAAGGATTTCAACTGCTTTTGAAATATCTGTATCAGGTTGAACAGAAATGATATTTTTTTCCATAATATCTTTTGCTTTAATCATGGGCGGTCTCCTTTATCAAAATAAAATCTTAACTGGTTTGGCGCACCGCAAGAACTGTACAGGATGCCCTGCTGATAACGCGATCCGTGGTAGAACCCACTATAAATTTCTCTAAAAGACTGTGTCCCCGGACCCCCAGCACGATCATGTCTGTATTTATTTTTTTTACATAGTCGATCAATTCCTGGTATGGCTGGCCTTCCAGAACTACTGTGATGGGTGTGCACCAGTTCCGGCTGTCTTCAGGGACCATTTCCGAAAGCCGGGTTTCAATCTGTTTCAGCCAGAGGTCCCTTTTTTGCCGGGCCTCATCTGAGGTTTTCTCTACCGAGCCCGGATAACCTGGCCCTGTCCAGCCTGAGAAGTGGCTGCCATGAAGCATAACAGGCTCTGAAATCATAAACTCGACAGGTTCCATGGGTGCAACCACATGGGCAAGATAAAGCTGCATCTGAAATTCCTGGGCCAGACTCAGGGCATAATCAAAGGCAAGCCTGGAATCAGGAGAAAAATCACAGCCCACAAGAATCCGGTTGAATTTTATCTTTTCCTCAATCTGGTAACCGATGCCATCATCTTTTGCATGAAGCACCAGAAGCGGACATGATAAAATCTTGACCAGCTTGTTGGTGACCGAACCGGTTAAAAACCGAACCATTTCAGACCCGCCGTTGGTTGCGGCAATGACCATATCGATCTTGTTCTGCCGGGCCACCTGTTGGATTTGATCTGCCGGGTGCCCCACCGAGACCATGATGTCACATTGAATATCAAACTCCTGGGCAATGTCCTCAAGCCTGGCCCGGGCATTATGGAGATGTTCCTTTTCAATACCGGCATAATCAATCAGCGATGACATATGGCCTGAGACCATCAGTGTGGGAATGATATGACATAGATAAAGTTTTGCATCAAACTCTGAGGCCAGGGATTTTCCATAGGATACAATCATGTGGGTAAAATCGGAAAAATCAATGGCACACATTATTTTTCTGGGTTCCATCCTCATAATTTTTCTCCTTATTTAATCAGTGTTTTTAAAAAGAGTATGGTCTGTGGTTACAGTATGAGTGATTTCCCGGATGAAAAATAAAAAAGCACAACATTATTTTCCAGACACCTTGATTCTAATTTCTTTTGGCTGTCATCGTCAAGAAAAAAAGGACATTATCAGAGAAAGGTCATATGAAGACTTTTTTATTCCAGGGATAAAGAAAATATCAAGTTCAGGAAACAAACCCTTACCCCTGATATTGCATGAAACAGGTCCAAAATCATTTGTTTTATATAAAAGGGGGTTATCCCGCCGGTTTTTGAGAGACCCAAGAGGATTTTTTGATATTTTGTCCTTTTGCCTGGGTCATGTTTTGCGCTTGAAAAAGAAAGGATTAGCCATTAGTATGGATGTTCCCGGTATGAGGCGGGGTAAAAGAGGAGGAGGGTTGTGGATTTCGGCATCTGTGCAGACATAATGGACAATATGTCCAAGGTGATTGTGGGGAAAAAGGAGTCTTTAAGGCTCATGCTGGTGGCCCTTCTGGCCGACGGCCATGTACTTTTGGAAGATGTGCCCGGGGTGGGCAAAACCCTCATGGCAAGGTCCCTTGCCGCGACCATGGGAGGTATCTATAAAAGAATCCAGTTTACGCCGGATCTGTTGCCCTCGGATATCACGGGGTTTAATATCTATCACCAGAATGAGGGCCGGT
This sequence comes from uncultured Desulfobacula sp., assembly GCA_964619205.1. Classification (GTDB taxonomy): domain Bacteria; phylum Desulfobacterota; class Desulfobacteria; order Desulfobacterales; family Desulfobacteraceae; genus Desulfobacula. The sequence goes on from CAZUDE010000007.1 coordinate 143,436, forward strand.
TTAAATTCCAGGAAGGGCCGGTCATGGCCAATATACTCCTGGCCGACGAAATCAACCGCACCGTGCCGAGAACCCAGTCAAGCCTTCTTGAAAGCATGGAAGAACGTCAGGTGACGGTTGACGGCCGGACCTATCCATTGCCGCGCCCGTTCTTTGTCATCGCCACCCAGAACCCGGTGGAGCTGGAAGGCACCTTTCCATTGCCCGAAGCCCAGCTGGACCGGTTTTTATTAAAGATCGACATCGGGTACCCGGACAAAAAAGAAGAAATGGATATCCTGAAACGGTTTCAGACCCATGATCCGTTTTTGGCCTTAACCCCTGTGGCTAAATTGGAACAGGTTCTTGTACTTCAGCAGGAACGACAAAAGATAACTGTCTCCGAACCGGTAAGGGACTATATCGCCACCCTGGTCCAGGCCACACGGAACCACCCCATGGTCCGATACGGGGCAAGCCCCAGGGGGTCCATGGCCCTGATGCGGTCGGCCCAGGCCCTGGCTGCCCTGGATGACCGGAAATTCATTCTTCCCGACGATGTCCGGGCCCTGGTCAAACCGGTGCTGGCCCACCGCCTGGTATTGAATGAAACCGAGCGCATGAGGGGTGAAAAACCTGAACAGGTTCTTGCCGATATTCTTGACCGGACACCGGTGCCTGCCGGCGCTCCAGGATAAATTTCATGGTGAAGGATCAGCCGGTTTCAAACCATTTGACCACCATTTTCATTGCGCCTCCCATCGTCCTCCTGGCTTTTGCGTTTCTCTTTGTTTCCCTTCTTACCCGTCAGGTTCAAATGACGGTTATGATTCTGATGATTCTCGGCCTGATGGGTCTGACAAAATTCTGGAGCTGCCACGGGTTTTCAAAACTTGTGGTTGAATCCAGACCTGATAAAACACGCGTTTTCCCGGGCGAGCAAATCCGGGTTGAAATCCTGGCACAGAATAACAAGATCCTGCCGGTATGGGTTTCGGCAGGGGTGACACAAGACGGGAACGGTCTTGCCTTTGAGACCGGTTTCTTATTGTGGTTCCAGGAGATCTGTTTTGTTTTTGATCTTACGGCTGTGAAAAGGGGCTGTTATCATACGGGCAGGTTCCATATCACAGTTTCGGATCTTTTCCGGTTTTTCCCGCGGGAAAGAATCCAGCAGGAGTCAACCGGCATCATCGTCTTTCCAAAGGTTTTCCCTGTCCGGCCCCTCAGTCTGCCCGAACACGGATTTTTCGGCGCGCCTGGTGCGAAAAGCCCGGTAAAGGACCCGGTTTATATCCTTGGGACCCGGGATTACCAGAGCTTTACCCCGGCCAGGCACATCCACTGGAAAGCCAGTGCCCGCCAGGCAAAATTAAAGGAAAAGGTGTGCGAGCCTTCGGTTCAGGAAAAAATTTTAATTATAGTGGATGTGGATTTGTTTTTTTCCCATGGGGCCGGGGATGATTTTGAAAGAATGCTGGAGGCAGCCGCTTCCATGGCCGTATATTTTGAACGCAGGGGCAATGCCGTGGGGTTTATGACCAATGCCGTCATTAAAGGGGATAAACCCGGATTCATCCCCTTGCGCCGGAATGTTGAAACTCTTTCCCAGATACTGGAAACCCTGGCCCGGATGGAAATGAGACCCCAAAAGCGGCTCGCCCAGGTTTTTGCCCGGCATATCAGTGTGTTATGGGGAATCAATTGTATCTTCTGCTCCCACAGCATGGATTCATCCATTCTTGAGATGAAGGAGTTTTATGCCGGAAAACGGATTCCGGTGAAATATTTTGTTTCAAAAATAAAGGATATGGAAAACGATGCAGGGGTTATACCGGTGACGGTTCAACCCGTGGAGTCCATTTTCCTGTAAAAGGCTGTTTGACCATGACGGATAACCGCCATAAAGGACTTTTGATTTCTTTTTTTTCCATGGAGCTTTTCTGGCTCTTTGCCTGGGCCGATTTTCTCATGACGTCCACTGCCGGGCTTGTAATCCCTTTCATCCCTTTTTTAACAGCTTATTTTCTTTCTTTTTCACTGGCCGGGAGTTTCCGGAAGAAAGGCCTTCGTCTCATCTGGGTGATCCTGGGGCATGCATTCATGCTTTCTGTCGCCGCAGCCTTTGCCGTGTGGCGGGCCACGGGAAGGGTTTTTCCCCCTGGTGCAGATATTTTTCAATGGTATCGGTTTTTTTTAACCGGAGCCGTGACCGGGCTTTTCTGGTACAAGGGAACAAAGCTTTGCTTCAGGCAGATGTCCTATAAGATGGTTTGCAATTATTTTGATCTCGGCCTTGCCCTGTTTTTCACCCTTCTTCTAATAAAGCTCCTGGTCTTTTATCAGTCCGGTGTCCGTTTAGCCGAGGCTTTTTTCTTGTATCTTCTGGTCGGGTTTTTTTTTACAGGTCTTGCCGCCATATTTTTTTCCAATATTTCCACCACCCATAAAAAGCATTATATTGAAGGCTTTCGCGGGGTCGGGGTGATGATCAGTTTTACCATGGTATTTCTGTTGTGCAGCCTGGGCCTTGTCTATGTCCTGATGCCCGTGATGACATCCATGGCTGAATCCGGGTACACGGTTTTAAAACAGGTCTCCGGGCCTTTGGGGCCGTATCTTGTGAGTGTCCTGAGATTTATCCTGGTTGCTCCCAAATCCAGGGGAAAAGGGGCCTCAACACATCAGGGGCAGGGCATAGAGGCGCTCCATGATACGGGGATGACAGGCGAGGCCGGATGGTTTTCCGAGCTATTGTTTTGGCCGCTTCTGGTACTGATTGTTTCAGCCGGTCTTATTCTTGTGGCCATTCTGATTTTTAGGGTGTTCCGGCTTCTCATGCAAAAACCCTTGCCCGGACCGGGTGTTGTAAAAACCCGGTCCCTGTGGTCAGGATTCAGGCGCTTTTTGGGTGTGTTGCTGAATTATCCTGGAAAACTCATATTTATATTTTTCAGTAAGATCGAGACAGCTCAAAAAGGATTTTCAAGGCTCATGGCCTGGGGCCGCAAAAGTGGTGTAAAACGGCACCTCACTGAAACGCCCATGGAATATGCAAAAAGGCTTCAGGATATCTTTTTACCCCTTGAAAATGAAATCTTAACCATTGTTCATGCCTTTCATCTTGAAACCTATGGTGAAATAAAGCTGACCGGTCTTGAGATTTCCAGGATGAAAAAGGCCTTGAAAAAAATTCACAGCCCGTCCTTCTGGTTCATGCGGCTTAAGGCAGGCATAAAAAGGGTATAATGGAATTGTTAGGTGTGATTTTGACTTTTGTTTTGGGCACGGATATATTATCCTTTATCTTTTTTAATTGGGAGGACCATCAGGCAGGGGGCTAATATCGGATCATGAATCATTCGGAATATAAAATCGGAACAGGATATGATGTTCACAGGCTTGTGCAGGGCAGAAAGCTCATCCTTGGCGGAAAGGATATCCCATTTGACCTGGGGCTTGAAGGCCATTCCGATGCTGATGTCCTGGTCCATGCGGTCTGTGACGCCATTTTGGGAGCCCTGGGCTGCGGGGATATCGGGGAGCATTTCCCGGACACGGACCCGTCTTATAAAGGAATTTCCAGCCTGATTCTTCTGGAAAACTGCCGGTCTCTCATGGAAGAAAATGGGTATGAGATCAGTAATGCGGATTGTATAGTGTTTGCAGAAGCCCCAAAACTAAGCCCTCACAAAAAAGACATGGAAAAGATCATGGCCGGGGTTCTGAAAACAGATCCGGACCTGATCAATGTAAAAGCCACCACCACTGAAAGGCTCGGGTTTATTGGAAATGGGGAGGGCATTGCCGCCCAGTGCACCCTTCTTTTGAAAGCCGTACCTGAATAGAATTGAACCGGAAGAAAACAACACAACAGGGAATATCACAATGGGCTTAAAAGTTTATAATACACTGAACGCTAAGAAAGAAGAATTCGTCCCCTTGAATGAGGGCCAGGTGAAAATGTATGTGTGCGGCCCCACGGTCTACGATACAAGCCATATCGGACACGCCCGTTCCGTTGTTGTGTTTGACACGATTTTCCGGTGGCTTGAAGCCTCAGGCTATAAGGTTACCTATGTCCGGAATTTTACGGATGTGGATGACAAGATCATTAAAAAATCCAATGAAACCGGCGAAGACTGCACCACGATCACGCAAAAATATATCAAGGAATTCCACGACGAGATGGATGCCTTAAATGTGCTGCGGCCCACCATTGAGCCCAAGGCCACCGGGCATATCACCCATATCATTGAATTTATCCGGATGCTCATTGAAAAAGGCAAAGCATATCCTGTTAAGGGCGGAGATGTCTATTTTTCCATTGATTCCTTTAAGGAATATGGACGGCTGTCCGGCCGGAACCCGGACGACATGCGGGCAGGGGCCAGGATTGCCATAGACGGGAAAAAAAACAACCCCCTGGATTTCACCCTGTGGAAACCGGCCAAGCCTGGCGAGCCCTTCTGGGAAAGTCCCTGGGGAAAGGGGCGGCCCGGCTGGCACATTGAATGCTCGGCCATGAGCTATGAATATCTGGGGGAAGGTTTTGACATCCACGGCGGGGGCAAGGATCTTATTTTTCCCCACCATGAAAACGAGATTGCCCAGAGCGAGGCCCTGTTCGGCCGGCAATTTGTCAAATACTGGATTCATAACGGGTTTGTGGACATCAACAATGAAAAAATGTCCAAATCCCTGGGCAATTTCACCATGATCAAGGAAGTGCTGTCAAACTATCCTCCCGAAGTCATCCGCATGTTTCTTTTGTCCAATCACTACCGCAGCCCCATTGATTACAGCGAAGACTCCATGAAAGAGGTTTCCATCGGCCTTGACCGGGTGTATGCTTTTCTGGAACGGCTGGATCAGGCTGGAATCAAGCCTGGCGACACTGGAAACGGCATCCTGTGGGAAGCATTTTCTGAAGCCATGAATGATGATTTTAATTCGGCAAAAGCAATTGCATCTGTATTTGATGCCGTCAAAAAAGGCAACCGTCTTCTGGATGATGCCGGGGGCGTTCCGGATGGGCCCCTTTTAAGGGATCTGGCGCTCATTTATCGTGACATCCGTTCAGCGGCCGGAGTTCTCGGCATCTTCCTTCTATCTCCGGCATCCTATTTTTCCGCGAAAAAGGAAAAAGGGGTATTGGACATGTCTGTTGATCCGGCCAAAATTGAAGACCTTATCAAGCAGCGCGCAGAGGCAAGAAAAACAAAAAATTTTTCAAGGGCCGACGAAATTCGTGCCGAACTTCAAAGCATGAATATCGTTCTTGAAGACGGCCCCGGAGGAACCACCTGGCATTTTGAATAAAAAACAGCAGACATCGTCGGATCATAAACTGGGGATGTTTTCAGGGGTGTTTACCCCCAGCATCCTGACCATCCTCGGTATTATCCTGTTCATGAGAATGGGATTTACCGTGGGCCACGCAGGGTTTGGAAAAGTGCTGATACTGATCGGCGTGGCAAGTCTTGTGTCCATTCTGACCACCATGTCCCTGTCTGCCATTGCCACCAATATCCATGTCAAGGGCGGGGGCGCATATTATCTGATTTCAAGAACCCTGGGGGTGCAATTCGGCGGGGCCATCGGGCTGGTTCTGTTCATGGCGCAATCCATTTCCATTGCCTTTTATTGTGTGGGGTTTGGGGAAGCCTTGTCAGCCCTTCTGCCGCAGTCACCGGTTTTTTCCCCCTCTGTGATTGCAGTGATATCCGTATTCTGTCTGCTCTATCTGGCCTGGCTCGGGGCAGACTGGGCCACAAAATTTCAATACGTCGTCATGGCCCTTCTGGTTCTTGCCCTTGCTTCTTTTTTTGCAGGAGGGCTGTTGAAATGGGACACCCGTCTTCTCGTGCAGAATTTTTCCGCACCGGACAAGGGGCTGCCCTTCTGGGTTCTGTTTGCCGTATTTTTCCCGGCTGTGACGGGATTTACCCAGGGCGTCAATATGTCCGGCGATCTTAAGGACCCCGGGAAAGCCATTCCCATGGGCACATTCCTGGCCGTGGGGCTGTCCACCATTGTTTATTTTTTTGTGGCCCTGATATTTTCCGGCACACTTCCCAATGCCGAGCTCATGGCAGATTACGGGGCCATGAAAAAGATAGCCCTGGTTCCCATGATGATCAATGCAGGTGTGGTTGCAGCCACACTTTCCTCTGCCATGGCCTCGTTTTTAGGTGCCCCCAGAATTTTACAGTCCATTGCAAAGGATAAAATTTTCAAAGCTCTGAACCTGTTTTCCAAAGGGGATGGGGCTACCGACAACCCCCGGCGGGGGGTTCTTTTCTGCGGTGCCATTGCCCTTGCAACAATAAGCCTTGGACAGTTGAATCTCATTGCCCAGGTGGTGTCCATGTTTTTTCTCATCTCCTATGGCCTGATCAATTATGCCACATTTTTTGAATCCAGGGCTGCCAGCCCTTCTTTCAGGCCCCGGTTCCGCTGGTTCAGCCCCTGGCTGAGCCTTTTGGGATTTATCACCTGCGTGGCCGCCATCCTGGCCATTGATATCACCAGCGGTCTTTTGGCGATTTGTATCCTGACGGCAATTTATCAATACCTGAAATTCAGGCCAGGACCTGCCAGATGGGCTGACAGCAGAAGATCAAGCTATCTCAAACAGGTAAAGGAGAATCTTGCCGCTGCTGCGGGTGAGCCTGAGCATGACCGGAACTGGCGTCCCATTATCCTTGCATTTACCAATAATTCCAAGCGCCTGAAATTTATCCTTGGATTCTCAGGCTGGATAGAAGGTGGTTCCGGCATGACGGCAGTGGTTCGTCTTCTTCAGGGGCAGGGGCTTAAGATAAAAACCCAACGGGCCGAGGTGAATCAGGAATTGTCCGCCATTATCAAGGAAACCAAAAGTCGTGCATATCCCCTTGCCTTGTCCTGCCCCAAGGAGTCGAAAGCCCTGCCTGCCATTATCCAGTCCTTCGGGATCGGGCCGTTAAAGGCCAACACCGCCCTGATCAACTGGATGGACGAGCTGGGCAAGGGACTTTCAGGCAGCGGCCCCCTGGCCTATGCTGAAAATTTAAGAACCATTTATCGCGAAGGGTTGAATCTTGTCATTCTGCATGCGGATGAACACCGATGGGAGCGAATTTCCAGTCGGTCCCCAAAGGAGCAGGTCATCGACGTGTGGTGGGAGGATGATGCCACAAGCCGCCTCATGCTGCTTTTGTCCTATCTGATGACCCGTCACCCGGTCTGGTCAAAGGCCGTGATCCGGGTGCTGGCATGCGAGTCTGAAGAGACGTTGGATGAAGAAGGGGATGATCTGTATCAACTCATGGAAGATATCAGGATTGATGCCGATCCGGTCATGGTTCCGGATAAATCAGTGGAAACCATCATCAAGACGTCTTCGGAGTCATCCTTTGTATTTCTGCCCTGCAGGATAAGGGATCATCAGGTGCTGGATGCCGGGGGCGGTTCCCTGGTAAAGCTTTTGCCCTATCTTCCCATGTCGGCCCTTGTGATGGCCGCAAGGGATATTGATCTTGAGGCAGAACCCGACACGGGTCAGCAGGGGGAGCTGGCAAAGGCAGAAGATGAGCTGCATGAGGCCATTGTAAAATATGAGTCAGCAAAAAAAGAAGCAGACCGGATCAGGAAAAAGGCAGACCGGCTTTCCGCAGAACTCACGGGCTATTCAAAGGAAAGCGAAGAATTTCCCCAGGCCCTGAAAGCGGCGGATCAGGCATTCATGGAAGTGGAAAATGCAATCCGGCGCACTGCCAAGGCCAAAGCCAAGGCAGAAGAAGCTGCCAGGGTATTTGAACAGATTTTCAAAGACAAAGACAGGGAAGACAACTCGCCCGGCTGATGAAGATTTTATCGGGACAGCTTGACCCATGTGTCTTTCAGGGTCACTGTCCGGTTGAACACCGGTCTATCTTTTTTGCTGTCCTTTGAATCCAGGCAGAAATACCCCATGCGTTCAAACTGATATACCTTTTCAGGCTCGGCCGAGGTCAGGCTTTTTTCAAGCTTGCACTCTTTCAGCTCCTCTAGTGAGGCGGGATTCAGGTTTTCAATAAAATCCTGCCTGTCCTGCTCCGGGTTTTCATCCATGAAAAGCCGGTCATAGAGCCGGACTGTTGCATCCATACAATCCTTGGCATTGACCCAGTGAAGGGTGCCCTTGACTTTTCGCCCGTCCGGTGTGTTGCCGCCCCTGGTGGCCGGGTCATAGGTGCAGACGAGTTCAATCACCCTCCCAAAAGCATCCTTTACAACATCCTTGCAGGTAACAAGATAGGCATACCGCAGCCTTACTTCACGGCCCGGCCCCAGGCGGAAGAATTTTTTGGGCGGTTCTTCCATGAAATCATCCTGCTCAATATAAATCTCCCTTGAAAATGTAATGGGCCGTTTGCCCATGTCTTCCTTCTGGGGATGGTTGGCCGCTTCAAGTGTTTCTGTCTGGCCTTCAGGGTAATTTTCAATGGTGATCTTCAAGGGCCGGAGCACAGCCATGACCCGGGGCGCCCGCTCGTTGAGGTCATCTCTCAGGCAGCTTTCCAGAAGCCCCATGTCAATACGGCTTTCTTTTCTGGACACCCCGATAAGTTCGCAGAAGTTCCGTATGGATTCAGGCGTATACCCCCTTCTGCGGATGCCTTCCAGGGTGGGGAGCCTCGGGTCGTCCCAGCCGTCCACATGATTTTCTTCCACCAGGCGCTGGAGTTTGCGCTTGCTCAATACCGTATAATTGATGTTCAGACGGGCAAATTCAATCTGCTGAGGGTGGCAGGGCGTGGAAAGTTCATCCAGGATCCAGTCGTAGAGGGGCCTGTGATCTTCAAACTCCAGGCTGCAAAGGGAATGGGTAATTCCTTCCAGGGCATCGGAAAGGCTGTGGGTGAAATCATACATGGGGTAAATGCACCATTTGTTCCCGGTCCTGGGGTGGGCGGCTTTTTTGACCCGGTAAATAATGGGGTCCCTGAGGTTGATATTGGGAGAGGCCATGTCGATTTTTGCCCGAAGCGTATGCCGTCCTTCTTCAAACTCGCCGGCTTTCATTCTTGAGAAAAGATCCAGGTTTTCTTCAACCGACCGGTTCCGGAAAGGGCTGTTTTTACCGGGCTCGGTCAGGGTGCCCCGGTATTCCCGGATTTCATCGGGCAAAAGGCTGCACACATAGGCCTTGCCCTTTTTGATCAGCTCCAGGGCAAACTCGTAGAGCCTGTCAAAATAGTCGGATGCATAATAAGGGGTTTCGAATTCAAACCCCAGCCAGTTGACAGTGGCCTTAATGGAATCAATATAGACCTGTTTTTCCTTTGCCGGGTTGGAGTCATCAAATCTTAAATTGCATTTGCCGTTGAATTTTGCCGCCATATTGAAATTCAGGCAGATGGATTTGGCATGACCGATATGCAGATACCCGTTGGGCTCGGGCGGGAACCTCGTGGCAACCTTGCCCTGGTTTTTATTTTTTGCTATATCATCCCTGATGATGGATTCGATGAAATGCCCTTTGTTGATCTCTGTTTCCATTAGCCCCAATCCCTTAGCGTTAGCGTTAAATATGAATGATCTATTTACCACAGTTTGGAAATCTGAGGCAAATGGTAATGTGATTTTGCACACAATCTTAGAAATTAATGATTAAAAAAAAATTATATAACAATATTATTCCGACAGATGTGTTCTGGTTCAATCCTATTTATTTCTTTACATGATTTTGAAATATTGATACGGAACGCTTTATTCGGATTTTATGATTCCGGGCGAGAATGATCTTTGTTTTAAAAGGGTTACGTTAGTTATTGATATATTTAATAATATATGGGTATCTAAAAAGGGATTGAACTATGAATTGTCAAGGGGAGAATTATAAAATATATGCAGGATTCTTTTTCCTGTTTCTTCTCATTGGCTGTGTATCTAGTTATAAATATGTCGAAGCTTCTTCTGATCATACCTATGGCTTTACACCGGAGAATCCAATTCAAGTAGGCGGTTCTAACATCGGTATAGGTTCCTCTTCTGAAAGAAAATATTTAAATCGTTTAAAAGGACCAAACGGAGAACAAATACAATATAAAAGAAGGGGGAGCTGCTGTTTTTTTAAAACACCTAATGGATTTAATGGTGAAGGCCTTCTTGATGCATACATAATTACCTATCCTGGTCTAAAGGAACCCGTAGTTTTGTATTTGAATATGTATGACCTTGGTGCTCAATTTGCCCCTATGGGCTTCAGATTGATTGAATAAAGGCAAATCACTTTGCCGGACACTCATGCGCCGGTTATGCCGGCACTGGGGATAGAATATTGACGATTGTTTGATATGGAGAATGACTTTGATGAAATTTTTTAAAATCAAGAAGAAAGCTGGTTAGTGTTTTCAAGGATCGAATGAATGGGTAAGAAAATAATCAAATTAACAGCCCTGTTTTTTTTATTTGTTTTTTATTTTGGATGTAATCAGAATAGTGTGGCGGTCAATCCGGGTAAGACTGCAAATCCTCACTTTAATAGGGGAATGATGTATAAAGCCCAAAAGCAGTTTGATCTCGCAGAAATAGCTTTTAAAGAAGCAATCCGGCTGGATCCGAATAATAAACTGATTCATGAAGAGCTAAGATCGCTTGAAGACAAAAAAAAGAGAGAAAGCAGTGATAGCTACAAAATTTTTAAAACCTTTACTGATCCGGATGAGGCTTATGCTGAAAAGGAGTCGGTTACCCATTATGAGGAGTCTCTTTTCGAGGAATTAAATATTTTCAAACCTACCTTTATGCCATTATTTGAAATGAAAATTGCTAAAGGACTTCAATTTGATAAAAATGTGGAGTCTGGAATTTCTAATAACGATATAACAATCAGGAGCTATGGCTTTGTAAACAAACAAGAATCCTATATGATTATTGTTTTATTGATAAAAATATCTGAAAAATTTCGAAAAAAAGCTTTGCCTCAACCATGGGAAGAGTATTTGGGATATGAATTGCATGGCAATGCCGTTTTCTATACGGGGGTGACAGTTAGAACCAAAGAAAATGAGCGTGGCGTGAGTCATATTCCGGTTTTTTCAGAAAAAAACTGGATGTATTCATCTTCAGTAGCCCCTATTGGAGAAGGAAAAACAAGGGTGCTAATAAAGTACATGGAACCATTTGAGCAAATTGAGGATAAACAAGGCTTTATTGATCGCGCAAACAGTCGAGTGGATTTTTCAATGAAACATATACCCGGTGGTTAGAGCGATGAATATTGAAACTCCATACAGCAGTTTTTATAACGATTTTTGATTGCCGATATTTCCGGCCTACCCTTGCCATGGGGGTTACACTGATGATCAGCCGGTTCATATGATCTTAGCTCTTCTAAAAAACTTTTCTATAATATATTGAATTTATATGATTATTTTTTAAATCCAGATGGGCATGGCCCTTGCTGCTCCTAGTACTGTCGTATATGAATCAGTTTTTATTAATGTCCAGACTTAGGAGATGCAATGAAAAAAAAAGTGTTTTTTGGGCTGTTATTATTTCCATACTGCTGATGCATACCATTGGGTTCGCATGCGATGGCTGGGGATTTGACGGCGGTTTCGGCACAGGGGTCGGAGGGTCGCAACAGGCTATGGAATCAAGCATGCTAATGTGGGAGAAAGAAATGAAAAACAAATTCATCATATTGTGTATATTGGCGAAACCTTTGATTATAAAGGCTTCAGGGTTGTTAAACTCGATATTGCCAAGGCCATCCGGTTAAAGGAGAACGGTAAAAGCCATTTGAGCGATCTGGGCGGGTTTATTTATTTTCAGGATGAGAATTCCAGATCTGCTGTGCAGATCGAACCCTGCTGAAAATCAGAAAACCGGTTCCCTTGAAAATGGAACAAGAGTATTGAATATAGATAAGGTTGAAGATGTAAAATTAATTCAAAATCGGTTAAAAGAACTGGGATATTATCAAAAAGAATAAGAAAAGCGGTGGGCGCTTTTTCATCTCCTCGGAAAGTTTTTTCCCGGCATCATATCTCTGAATATAAAAAATAACTCTGGTTTCTGGACGGTCCCAGGCCAGTGGCGGTATAATACTCAAAAATACTGGATACGCCGGATATTTTCATGTTACTATATCAGCCTTCATAACGTGCTTATCCTGATCAGAAGGATTCGACAAAATAAAGAGGGAGGGATAAATGATGCAAAATAGTGTTCGCTATGCGATGGTGTTGCTCGTGTTCGGTCTGATATCCGGCTGCGGATACAATGTCCTGCAGCAGAATGAAGAGGCTGTGTTCAAGGCATGGGGGGATGTGGAATCCAATCTCCAGAGGCGGGCCGATCTCATTCCCAATCTTGTGGAGACGGTCAAAGGGTATGCGTCCCATGAAAAAGACACGCTTGAAGCGGTTGTTGAGGCCCGGTCCAAAGCAACATCGATTCAACTGTCCCTGAAGGATCTGGGCAGTGCTGAAGCCATGGAACGTCTCAGCCGGATGCAGGGAGGGTTGTCTTCTGCTCTGTCCCGTCTGATGGTGGTTGTTGAGAAATATCCGGATCTTAAGGCCAATCAAAATTTTCTGGACCTTCAAAACCAGCTGGAGGGGACGGAAAATCGTATCAATGTGGCGCGGCAAAGATACAATGAGGCAGTGGAACGGTTCAATTTCTCTATCCGGAAATTTCCGGACAGTTTTACAAACAGCCTTCTGCTCCACCTTAAGCGAAAGGAATATTTCAAGGCAGAGGAGACGGCAAAAGCTGTTCCCAAAGTTAATTTCACCCAGTAACCAGGCTTTATTGACGGTCTTTTGGATTCCATCGGAGCAACTCATTTAAGAGGTGGGCGCATGAATAAACCTGTGACGATAAGACTGATAAATTGTATAGGGCTGGGCAGCCTTTTTATTTTTCTGTTTGCCGCCCTGGCCCATGGACTGGACGTACCAAAGCTGAAGGGGCGGGTGAACGACTATGCCCGCATTCTGTCTTCTGCCACTGAAAATCAGCTTGAAACCGTTCTCGGCAACCTGGAACAGACCGATTCCACACAAATTGTTGTGCTGACCCTTCCCTCTCTTGAAGGAGAGAATATTGAGGAATATTCCATCCGGGTGGCCGACTCATGGAAAATCGGTCAAAAAGGCCTGGATAACGGGGCGATTCTCATTATTTCCAAAAACGACCGCAAGCTTCGCATTGAAGTGGGATACGGCCTGGAAGGGACCCTGACCGATTTGATGGCCGGGCGGATCATCGGGAACATTATGGTTCCCCAGTTCAAAGCAGGCAATTTTGATCAGGGAGTGGCGGATGGGGTTCAGGCCATGATCCAGGTGGTCCGAGGAGAATTCAAGGCAACGGAGGAGAATCGCCTCACTGGGACTCGCTCTGCCCCCTGGCATATGAGTTTATTCAGTTTAGGCGTCTTTTTTTTCCTGGTCAATATGCTGGGAAGAATCCGGCGTCCTTTGGGGGCCTTGTCCGGGGGCATCCTTTTCCCCATCCTGGGGGCCGTGTTCTTTAATTTTGGTCTGTTCTGGTCACTGGTAATGATCCCCATGGGTTCCATTGCCGGGCTTGTCATGAGTTTTTTTGGTTCCCCGCTCAGCTATAGCCCCTCCCCCCTTCGAAGACATGGCGGGGGGTTTGGGTTGGGAAGCGGGAGCAGTTTTGGAAGCGGTGGATTCGGCGGCGGCGGATTCGGCGGCGGCGGATTCGGCGGTTTTTCAGGGGGCGGCGGCGGTTTTGGCGGCGGCGGTGCCTCCGGGGGGTGGTAACAATGAAATCTTTAGCCCGGGAGTTTCTGTCAGATCAGGACAGGGAAAAAATTATTCAAACGGTCAGGGAAGTGGAACTCACGACCGCCGGGGAAATAGTCCCCATGGTTGTGTCAAGGAGTTCTTCTTATCCCATGGCCGATGTCATCGGCGGGGTGGTGTTTGCTCTTCCCGTCTCATGGGTGCTGACCCATATCATCGGTGGTCTGTTATGGATCGGCCACCAGGATATGTGGCTTTTTTCAGGGGTTTTTACAGCCTGCTTCATCGTCTTTCATCAGACCTGTAAACAAGTCCCCTGGCTGAAGCGTCTGTTTATCTTTCCAGGGGAAATGGAAGAAGAAGTTGAAGAGGCTGCGGCCACCCGGTTTTTTCGCGAAGGGCTTTATCAGACTCGGAACGGGACAGGTATTCTGATCTTTATCTCTGTTTTTGAACGCAGGGTCTGGGTCCTTGGCGGCCGGGGTATCAATGAAAAAGTTTCAAAAGACAATTGGGGCAGCATCGTCCATATCATTACCAGCGGCATCAAACAGAAAAACCAGGCAGAAGCCGTCTGTCTTGCAGTCAGAGAGGCGGGTCGGCTGATTCAGGAAAATTTTCCCATTGCGCCGGGTGACCAGGATGAATTGAAAAACCTGATTATAGAAGAATAAAAGCCATTGGTGAGACGCTCGGGAAAAATGTTATTTTTAATATCAATCAAAATAATTCTATAATAAAGAGACTGGGAGATAACAATGAAACCTGGGGATAAAATAAGCCTGTCAGACCCTTTGATATTGGAAAACGGTGTCAGGATCAAGAACAGGATTCTCAAATCTGCCATGAGCGAGCAATTGGGAGATAAAGCCCATAACCCGACTCAAGGGCTGGTCCGGCTGTATGAGCTATGGGCCGGCGGAGGAACCGGTCTTTGTGTAACCGGAAATGTCATGATCGACCGTTCTGCTATTGGCGAACCCAAAAATGTTGTGCTGGATGATAAAAGCGATACCTCTTTGTTTCAGGCATGGACCCATGCCGGGAAAAAACAGGAAACCCAGCTGTGGGTTCAGCTCAATCATCCGGGAAAGCAGATTCCGTCTTTTTTATCAAAAACACCTGTGGCGCCTTCTGCAGTCCCTTTGGGAAAAGGATTGGAAAAGGTATTCAATCTGCCCAGGGAATTATCTGAGAAGGAAATCCGGGACATTATTAAAAAATTCGGAGTCAGTGCCGGGCTGGCAAAGGCAGCCGGGTTTTCAGGGGTGCAGATCCACGGTGCCCACGGGTATCTGGTCAGCCAGTTTTTATCCCCGCACCACAACCGGAGGACAGATCAATGGGGAGGGCCGCTTGAGAACCGGTCCCGGTTTGTACTGGAAATTTTCCGGGAAATGAGAAAGGCAGTGGGGAAGGATTTCCCCATAGGAATAAAGATGAATTCGGCTGATTTTATGAAAAGCGGGTTTGCTGCTGAAGATTCCGTAAAAGTTGCAAAGATATTGGAAGAAGCGGGCATCGACCTGATAGAGATTTCAGGCGGAACCTATGAAAGCCCTGCCATGATGGGGTCCAGGACAAAGGCGTCAACACAGAAACGCGAGGCATATTTTTTAGAATATGCAGAGCTGTTGAAAAATAATATTGATGTTCCTGTTGTTGTGACGGGAGGATTTCGTTCAGGCCGGGCCATGCAGGAGGCTCTGGAAAGGGGTGCAACCGATATGATCGGTCTTGCACGGCCCCTGGCAGTTGAACCTGATTTCCCGGCAAAACTTTTAAATGATCTGGAAACCCGGTCAAATCTGAAAGATCCCACAACCGGGATTGCCTATGTTGACAAGATGACCATGCTGTCCATCACATGGTATGAATATCAGCTGGCAAAACTGGCAGCCGGTAAAAAGGCGAACCCGGATCAAAATTCATGGGCTGCTGTTTTTCAAACTCTGGCAAGATTGGGGGTTCATGCCTTTACAAGACGGCGCGCATAGCATAATTTTTTTTAAATTATCATGCTTCCATTGACAATCAACAGTCTCTTGTCCTATAGGACATCTTAAATCATAACCTGAGGATTTCATAGATCATGCCCTTGTTCCTGTTTTGGACAATTCTGATCCTGGCTGTGGTCGGACTGATACTGACCCTTTTTATCCGATATTATGTTATGAAAAAACGATATGCCCTGCCGGCACTTTCTGGGACACCCATGGACAAAACCGGCCGGGATATTGCTGATATGGATGCCTTTGCCCGGCGGCTTGCCCGGCTGATTCAAATTCCCACTGTTTCCTGGACCGATCGCAGCAAGCGGGATATTGCCAAGTTCGGTCTATTTCAGGAAACGCTGAAGGATCTGTTTCCCAGGGTTCACAAAGAGCTGGAACGGGAGATCCATGGCCATTTCGGCTTGATATATCATTGGAAGGCAAAGAATCCTGAGAAAAAACCGGTTCTCTTTCTGGCCCATTATGATGTGGTGCCGGCCGGGGAAGAGGGAGGCGAAGCCTGGACTGAAAATCCCTTCAGCGGCCAAATAAAGGATGGGGTGCTCTGGGGCCGGGGTACCCTGGATATTAAATCCCAGCTGGCTTTTTTAATGGAAACAGCAGAAAGGCTTCTGGAACAGGGATGGCAGCCGGCCAGGGATATATATTTCGCCTTTGGAGGGGATGAGGAAATTTCCGGCAGGGAAGGTGCCGGGTCCATGGCGGCCATCCTGAAAGAAAAAGGGCTTAAATTTGAATTTATTGTGGATGAAGGCGGTGTGATTGCACAAAATCAGCTGGCTTTTTTAAAGGGGCGGTCCGCTGCACTGGTGGGTCTGGCGGAAAAGGGATTTGTCACTTTTAAAATTACAGCATCCGGGGAGAGCGGTCATTCCTCCATGCCTCCGGTACAGGGGACAGCCATTTCACGTTTGGCCCGGGGGATCGTGCGCCTGGAGAAAAAACGGTTTCCACACCGTCTTGACCCGGTGATAAAAAATATGCTGGAACGGTTTGTCCCCTGTGTCTCCCCTGGCCTGGGACTGATATTTGCCAATCTCTGGCTTACTTCTCCTTTGATCCGGTTTGTTTTTTCCCGGAACCGGACAACGGACAGCCTGATCCGGACCACTCAGGCCATCACGGTTATTAACGCCGGAGAGCAGGAAAATATTCTGCCGGGTGAGGCGTCCTGCCTGGTGAATCATAGAATCCTTCCCGGAGATACCATTGAGGTTATTGAAAAACGGTACAGGCAGGTCCTCAGGGACAATGGTTTGACTGTCAGGGATGCGGGAAACTGGCCGGCCAACGACCCCATCAAAGCCGGGGATACGGAAGGGACCGGTTTCCAGCTCATCCGCAAGATCCTGGCACAGACCCATCCCGGGACCGTAACCGTGCCCTATCTGGTCAATGGCTCCACCGATTCCAAATACTATAAAGACCTGAGTGACCAGATTTTACGGTTCACGCCCCTGGTGCTCACCCCTGAGGATATTGCCTCAGTCCACGGAGTGAATGAAAAAGTCTCACTGGAAAACCTGAACAATGGCTTGAGATTTTATATTCAGTTTTTCCGTCACCTCTAATCAAAATTAAGGACAATCCCATGAATGATCCCCAAGCCGACCCGCAGGCCGCCCAGAAAGACACCATGCTTAAGATAGGGCTTAAACCTTTTCTCATTGCCATTTCCATACTGGCCCTTCTGATCATTTTTTCAGGGTTTTTGACCCGGTGGATTCCTGCCGGTGCCTATGAAAAGGTCAGCACCAATGGCCGCATGGCGGTTGTGGCAGGATCGTTTCATTACCTGGAAGAGGCAAACTATCCTGTGTGGCGATGGGTCACCGCTCCCGTAGAGGTGATCTGGGGGGATAACTGGCTCATGGTCCTGGTCATTTCTTTGTTCATGATTTTTCTGGGCGGGTCCTTTACCGTCCTGGAAAAGGGGGGGGTCATGCAGGAGCTTCTGGCAGGCGCAGTGGCCCGTTTCCGGGAGAACAAATACCGGTTGATGGCGGTAATCATGTTTGTCATGATGTTTCTGGCCTCTTTTGTAGGGGTTTATGAAGGGCTGGTCCCCCTGATTGTGATCATCGTCCCCCTGTCTCTGGCCCTGGGGTGGGATTCCCTTACAGGTCTCGGCATGAGCCTTCTGGCCTTGAGTTTTGGATTCGCAGCAGCGGTCACCAACCCGTTTACCATTGCCGTGGCCCAGGATTTGTCCGGTCTTCCCCTTTTTTCCGGGGCCTGGTTTCGGATCCTGTTTTTTATCGTCATCTATATCATGTGCTACACCTTTGTGAGCCGCTATGCCCGAAAAATAGAAAAAGATCCCACCCTCTCTTCCGTATATGAGGCGGATTCCAGGATCAGGGGACGATTCAGCGCTGAAAACGTTTTGGGAAGCAGGGGGGAAAGGGATCCCTTGAAAATGAAAGCCGCCATCTGGTTCGGCAGTATCATGGGAATTGCCATTGTGTTCATGATCCTTGCAGGCGTGGTCCCGGCCATTCCTTCGGATGCCGCTTTTCCCAGTGTCGCTCTGCTTTTTCTGATCGGCGGTATCGGAGCCGGACGCATTGTTGGATACAATTGGAAAGAGCTTTCCAGAATTTTCAACACAGGCGCCCTGAATATGCTTCCCGGCATTGTATTGGTTTTAATGGCCATGAGCGTTCCCCATATCATGACCCGGGGCCATGTCATGGATACGATTCTCTTTTACGCCTCAGAGGCTATAAAGGGAACTGATCCCTACCGGGCGGCGTTTTATATCTATCTCCTGACCCTGGCCCTTAATTTTTTTATTACCAGCGCTTCGGCCAAGGCTTTTCTGGTCATGCCCATCATTGCCCCCATGGCGGATCTGGTGGGGGTGACCCGGCAGACAGCGGTTTTTGCCTTTGACATGGGAGACGGGTTCTCCAACATGATCTTCCCCACCAATGCCCTCTTGCTCATCGGGTTAAGCTTTACCGTGGTCGGCTATCCCTCCTGGATAAAGTGGACCTGGAAAATGCAGGTGGGGATTGCATTTCTGTCCATGGTTTTTCTCATGGCAGCCGTGGGATTTAAATTCGGGCCGTTTTAAAATTCGTAGCCTATTCCCAGCCCTCCTGTCAGAGAAGAGGCATCATAAAAATTGATATTTGAATCACTCAGGACATAGGAACCGAAAAGGGTGATGAAATAATTTTTAAACCCAAAAGGTTCATGAAGTGTGTAGGCGCTCTCAAGATTTAAAATATTTTCCTCCCGTGTTTTGTTGAATTCAGGATGCACCCGGTCATAATCATGATAAACAAAAGACAGACCGGTTTCAATGTCCCAGCCTTCTTTTTTCAGGACATGGGTCAGTTCAATGCCATATCCGTCACAGGAAACGCTTTTCCCGGTCATGTCCGAACGTTCAAATAAGATGCCGGTAGATAATTCCTGGGTTTCGGTTGCAAAGAGACGGCTCCCTCCCCTTACAGTGTGGCGCTTTCCATCCCGTTTCAGGCTCTGGTTTCTGTTCCCGGCCACATCATTTTCAATGTCCACATCATCAATTGCATAGCTGAAATTAAAACCGGAATTCAGGACACTGTCCCAGGACAGGACCAGCCCTTTGGTTTCACGGTCGGTTTCAGCCCGGTTGGCTCCGGTGACAAAAGGGTCCTGCCACACCTCATCCTCCATATAGCTGAGTCCCATGGAAAAGTTACCCAGCCCGCTAACGGGCTGGGAAATGGAAAAAAGTCCTGACCCCCCTCCTGTGCCAATGCTCAGTTTTGTTTCAGTAGAGGCAAAGGTATAGTTCAGTCCACCGAGGACCACCAAAGATGGTTCTGAGATTTTTCTCGGAGACTGGGAAAGGGAAGTAATCCGCCGGTTTTTATCAGTTGAGGCATCATCCAGTGAAGGCTCTCCGGCAGAATAGGCCCCACCGGCCATAATATAACCGGAAAACCCATTTGCATCCGGTTCTCCGGCATGGGAACTGACAAAAAAGAATAATATAAGATAAAGCGTTGCTGAACAGAAAATGACCAGTGAAATCGGTTTAAGCATTTTTTTTCTCCATATTTGGGTTGATAATGAGTCAATACCTGTTTCGGGTGAATGGAGACATGTATACATCGGGATGAAGAAATAATCTGTTGAACTTGTGTAGTAAACTGTAAAAACCTGTAGCAGTGAACCAGCAGACAAATTACAAAATTTAACATTTTTAGGATGGTGAAGAACGGTCCCTTATGGTACCCTTTGACCGGAATGGTTGAAATGGATAATGATATCAAATAAATGAATGAAGTAAAAAAAACGATTCTCCTGGTGGAAGATGACCTCAGGTTGTCTGAGCTGGTGGGGGAATATCTTGAAAAGCAGGGATATGCAGTTCTTGTGGAGCACCGGGGGGATTTTGCCGCCAACCGGATTTTTGACGAAAAACCGGATATGGTTATTCTTGATCTGATGCTGCCGGGTAAGGATGGCTTATCCATCTGCCGGGATGTCCGGTCCAATTATAAGCGCCCTATCCTGATCCTGACGGCCAGGGAAGATGACATGGACCAGGTGGCCGGCCTTGAACTGGGTGCCGATGACTATGTTAAAAAACCGGTGGAGCCCAGGGTTCTTCTGGCAAGAATCCGGGCCTTGTTTCGGAGGACGGAAATCTTTTTGCCGGAGGATCAGTCCGGGCCCGGTGGAAAAACCAGGATCGGGTTTGGGTCTCTTTGGGTGGATGTGGCATCCAGAACCGTTACCCTGGCTGGGGAGCCGGTTGAGCTTTCCACCATGGAGTTTGACCTTTTATGGTTTCTGGTCTCTGAACCCGGCAAGGTCCTGGACCGGGAATTTTTATATCAGAGCGTCAGGGGAAGAGAATATGATGGTCTGGACCGGTCCATGGACGTTGCCATTTCACGCCTCAGGAAAAAATTGAAGGATAACCCGGACCAGCCTTTCAGAATCAAAACCGTGTGGGGAAGCGGATATCTATTTGTTGCCGATGCATGGGGGGCAAAAACAGATTCATGAAACGGATTTTTATTGCGATTTATATCCTTCTTCTGGTCGGCTTTGCCACCATCCTGTTTGGTGTGGGACCCATCATGAAAAAAATTTTTGAAGATGAGTCCCAAAAAGCAGACCAGGATATCGCCAGGGGTACTTTTTTTCTGATTGCGGAAAAACTGATTGGCCTGGATGCGGAGGGACAGAGAGAAGAAATTAAAAAGCTCCAACCTCAATTCGGATACCCTCTGGGGCTTTATAAAATTGATGAATTTTCCATTGAAGAAAAATATAAGAACGATCTGAGGAACGGTATCATTGTCTGGGAGGAGAAAAGAAATATAGCAGCGCAGCAGTTGCCGGATTCAGATGTTGTGATCACCATGGGCGGCCCTTTCCCAGGAGATTCCCTGGGGTTCAGAAATACCTTGATTTTTTTTGCCCTGTTTTTTTCTTTTCTCATGGGTCCGGCACTCCTCTGGACTTATTTTGTAAACAGGGACATCCGGAAAATAGAAAAAGCCACAGGGAAATTTTCTGCCGGAGATCACTCATCAAGGGTGAAAGTATCCAGGATCTCACCCATGACCCTGATAGCAGATGCTTTCAACACCATGGCGGATAAATCACAGAATCTTCTCATGTCCCAGAAGGAGCTGGGCAAAGCCGTTTCCCATGAAATCAGAACCCCGCTTTCCAGGATCAAATTCAGCCTTCAGATGCTGAATGATTCCGTGCCGCCCGAATATCAGGGGACCCAGTATATTTCCAGAATCGGCAAAGATGTGGAGGAAATCGAATCCCTTGTGGATGAAATGCTGACCTATGCCAAATTTGACAGGGAACCGGATACCATTGCGAGCCTGCCGGAAAATGAAATGATTTTCTGGCTCAAGACCATTATCTATTCAGAAGAGAAGGCGTTTACAGATAAAACCATTCAGTTTATAACCCATCCGTTGACCGATCGGTTTGTCATGCGGTTTGAGCCCATATATCTGGGCTGGGCAGTGAGAAATCTGATTCGGAATGCCTTAAAGTATGCAGCAAGCCATGTGGAGGTCACCTTTGAAACAGGGGGCGAGATATGCGCCATCCATGTGGACGACGACGGCCAGGGCATCCCGGCCAATGCCAGGGACAAGATATTTGAGCCGTTCTTCCGGATGGACGGAAGCCGCAACAAAAGTTCAGGCGGGTATGGTCTTGGCCTTGCCATTGCAAAGCGGATTGCCAGATGGCATAAGGGTTCGATCTCTGTGGATAAATCTCCGTCCAGGGGTGCCCGGTTTACCCTTTATCTGCCGGTAACCCACTGACTCTGAAATCCAGGGTTAAAGAGTTTCAGGCCCTGTTCGGTTGTTTTAATCCTTTCCTTTAATATCCGGGTGCACTGCTTTTGTTTTTGATTTCAGAAAGGAAGATCTTCTTTTGATCGGGATGGAATCTTCTGCCGGGCCGGCGTCTTCCGGGACCTCTTTTTGTTCAATCTCAACAGCAGCCGGTTTTTTCGGCTTTACCGGGACAATCGTGTCCTGTGCGGAATCGGGCAATGGGATTTTTGCTTTTTCCACGGAAGGGGCACGCTGACTGATTTCCGGAAGGACTTTGGGTGTTTTGAAATCCTGCTTTTCTTCGGGGGATTTCAGAAACTGGAGAAAAAAAAGGATCAAGGCCAGGATTATGACGGTTACGGCAAGCCGGTTGATCCAGTCTTTTTTTTTGTCTTCACCGAAAAGTTTGTTAAAGGCTGGAAGATAACCCCCGGCCGCCGGATCATTTGGATGTCCCAGGTACCGGGTTTGGGGAAAATCAGTTTCAGCAGGGCGGCTGTCCGGTTGATGAAGATAGTGAAGACATAAGACATCCATGGCTTTCAAGATGGATGGGGCAGAAAGTCCCGGTACCATTTCATCCAGTCGTTTAAGGGCATTGTCGTCAAGACTGAGTTCTCCATGGGGAGAGATTTCCCTTACCCTGGCCATGAATATCCTGAAACAGGTTTCACTGGAAAGGGCTTTTGCCACAGAGGCAAGGTATAAAAACGGTTCCCACATGGTTACCCGGTTCAGCATTGCCATGGCTGCAATGCTTTTGATCCACCAGGTTACCGCTTCGTTCAATCGGCCTGTTTCAAAGGAGAGAAATCCGAGCCTTTCATATAAAAGAAATTTTCCCCGCCCGAATTTCAGCCCGGTCAGCAACGTTTTTTCTGCAGCTTCAAACTGACCGCTTTTTTGAAGGATAAGGGCCTTGAATGCATAAATAAAATCAAGATCCTTGATGGTCTGGTGATGTTTATCCAGAATGGTCCAGGCATCTTCCAGAAGGCCCTGTTTTACAAGTCCCGGAACATCCTTCAGTCCTTCCATCTGCGATCCTGTGCGATCATCGGGACAAGGAATAAAATCAAAGGCAAAACACCCGTCAACAAAGGCATCTCCGGTCAGCGGGGGCGGTTTCAGGGTCTGCATGTCCGGAGAAATTATGATTTTCATTTTGCTCATGTCTGTATCCTACGGGTTTTTTGTCTCGATTTCAATATCATATCTTTTGCGAATGGCAAGCAGATTGTGTATTTGTTTTTTTCATCCGGGGGTTCTCTGTTTTGATGCGCTCTTGACAATGATCTGAAAACAGCCGTATATCTTCTCGTCATGAGAAGTTAGAATCCGGATAAAAACAGGAGAAGATAAGGACCTATGAATTTTACACGATTTCCGAGACGAAAATATATTCAGGCACCGACCCCTATTGAGCCCATACCTGCCTTAAGCAGATCCCTGGGTAATGATATCAATCTCTATATCAAGCGGGACGACCTTCTTCCCGGGGCTGCGGGCGGCAACAAGACCCGGAAACTTGAATTCTGTCTGGCTGAAGCCCTTGAAAAAGGGGCGGATACAATTATTACCTGCGGTGCGGTACAGTCCAACCATTGCCGCCTGACCCTTTCCTGGTCGGTGAAAGAGAGCCTGGACTGTCATCTGATTCTTGAGGAACGGGTCAAGGGGTCCTATAAAAAAGAGGGTTCTGGAAATAATTTTCTGTTTGAGCTCTTGGGTGTCAAAAGTATTGAAGTGGTCAAAGGCGGAACCAATATGAAGGCTGCCATGGAAAAAAAGGCGGAAGCCCTAAAGGCTCTGGGCAGAAAACCCTTTATCATTCCCGGCGGGGCCTCCAATGCCATCGGCGCCATGGGATATGCCGCCTGTGCAGAAGAAATCATGGGGCAGCTTAATGATCTGCATCTTAATATGGATCACATCATTGTTCCGTCCGGATCAGCCGGAACCCATGCCGGAATGGCTGTGGGATTGAAGGGCATCAATGCCGGAATTGCCCTGAGCGGTATCAATGTTTCAAGGCCTAAAAATATCCAGGAGAAAATCGTTTATCAACTGGCCCTGGAAACAGCTGATAAACTGGGGCTGAAATGGGGGGTGACCCATGAGGATATTGTCTGTTATGATGCCTATGTAGGACCGGGGTATTCTCTCCCCACCGATGCCATGGTGGAGGCTGTCACGCTGTTTGCCAGGACCGAAGCCATTCTTCTGGACCCGGTATATTCAGGCAAGGCCGCGGCCGGGATGATTGACCTTGTCCGCAAGGGCCATTTCAAAAAAGGCGCCAATGTCCTTTTTCTTCACACCGGCGGATCTCCGGCCCTGTATTCCTATATGGATTCGTTCAGATAAAAAGGAGCTGCGTGGAAAAGATTTTAGGCATTATCGGCGGGATGGGGCCCGAAGCCACCGTGGATCTCATGCAGCGGATTATCCGGCTGACCCCGGCCCTGGATGACGGGGATCATATTCATTGCCTCGTGGACAGCAACCCAAAGATCCCCTCACGGATCAAGGCTATAATCGAGGGGCAGGGTGAAGACCCCGGCCCTGTAATTGCCGAAATGGCCAGGGGACTGGAGGCCTCAGGGGCTGATTTTCTGGTCATTGCCTGCAATACAGCGCATTTTTACTACAAAACCGTTTGTGAGGCCGTCACCATTCCCGTCATCCACATGGTGGAGGCGGCTCTGGAACATATAAGGGAAAACCGGCCGAACTGTTCTGAATTAGGGATACTGGCTTCACCAGCCATAGGAATCACAGGATTATATGAAAAAATCTTTGGCCCGGAAGGCATCCGCATCATTTACCCTGATCCGGATGAGCAGGAAATATTATTCCGGGTTATCCGGAGTATCAAGGCAGGGGATCACAGCCCCCTGGTTCAAGAACAGTATGACAGGGTGTGCGGCCATCTGAAAAAGAAAGGGGTTGGCCTGGCTGTCGTGGCCTGTACTGAGCTGAGCACACTTAATAGAGCCACTTGTCTTGCCACCCTGGATGCAGCTGAGATTCTGGCAAAACGTGTTGTGGATGTGGTCAAAGGGGTGAAACCGATTTGATCCGGAAAAATCGGGTCATCTTTTTTTCCAGGAGTCAGGCCATGTTTCGTTTTGCAGTGAAGTTTTTACAGGATAGGCATGGGGCAGTTTCTTTGCCAGGGCCTCGTACTTTTTCCGGCTTACGGATTTCAGCTCATGGACCAGCCGGTTCCAGATCTTGGCCTCATTATCTCCGGCCTTCAGCATGATTTTTTTTACATTATAACGGCTTTTCAGGCCCGGTTTCTGTTTTGGATCGCTCGCCCATCGCTGGATGGCGGCCCTGTTTTTGAATATATCCCTGCCTGCAAAGGCATACCATAAAAGCGTATGGGCCGTGGACAGGGAACCGGCCCAGGGGTAATCATGAAGCCACCATTGATTTGACAGAACATCAATGGCTTCATCAATCCGGTCCTGGTCCTCAAAAGACCGGGAGAACCCTGAACTCTCATAGAAAAGGGCAGTGCCGAGTTCATCACCGGTCAGCTGCCAGATCTTTTTAATCTGATACTGTTCCGGGTGAAGGGCCACATGGGAGCCGTGCCAGAGGCCGAATCGGCCGCAGATAAAAAGGGCGATATCTTTTTTCAGATCCCGGATGAACTGAAGGGTAGCTTCTGCTTCGGCCAGGGTTTCCGTGGGAAACGCATTAAAGCACATGGCTTCCACGGCAATGCCCTGCCCGGCAAGGTTTTTTACCGCCGCTGCCATGGTCTGGGCCGTGATACCCTTATGAATCAGCTTCAATACCCGCGGGGAGGCAGATTCAATGCCGAGGGCAATGGACAGGGCCCCGCCGTCTTTCAGATCCCTGCAGCAGTCTTTTGTCAATTCCTTTTCCGGCCGCATGTCCGATGACCAGTGAATTTTTATATTTTCTTCTTTCAAGGCCAGGGAAAGTTTTCTTGCTGTAACCGGTAAAAAGGCATCCTGGGAAAAATAGAAATTTTTACACTGATATCGGGAGGCCATGTCCCTTAAATGGACTGTCATATCCGCTGTTTTCCGCTCACGGTACCGGGCCGTTCCTGAACCGCAGAGCCCGTAATGGCAGAACGCGCATTTCCCCCAGTAGCATCCCCGGCTCGGGTCATAGGGAAGCACCGGTTCAGGTGATAGATATAAATGAAGGGGAAGTCCATCAAAATCAGGGGGAGGGAGCCGGTCCAGCCGGGTGTCTGTTTTTCCGAAAATGATTTTTTCCGGTATTTTTCCCGAGGACAGGGTATTGACAAGCTCCAGCAGGGCATCTTCTCCTTCATAGAGAACAGCGGAATCAAAAGGGCCGAGAATCTCAATCCTTTTTTCCGGGGTCTGCCGGACAAGGATCTGGGTGATGGCAGGCCCACCCACCGTGATATGAACATGGGGCAGTCTTTCCTTAAGCTGAAAGGCAAGGGAAAATCCAGGCTGAACCTGGCCTGGAAAGGCCATGGAAATTCCGATAAGGACTGAATTTTTCAGGGTCAGCCGATCAGCAACGGTATTAAAACAGTCCTGGAAGGGATTTTTTTCAGGTGCGGCATCAGCCCTGATCTGTTCCGGGGTCAAAAGAGAAAAAGGGGTCCGGTAACCTGTAAAATCGAGAGACAGAGGATGGTATGCCGCACCGATCAGATTAAGACCTGCCTGTACGGTCTGAACCGCTGTTTCATAGTCAGAACTGTTGAAAAACCGTTTCCCGGTCCGGTCCCGGAGTATGGCAACGGCATCATCCATGGCCGTGGGAACCCATGGGAGATCTTTTGCCGTTTTCCAGAGCCTTGCATAGTGCAGCTGGTCTTGGTGAGTGAGAAAGGGTTTTTGATCAAGCTTTTTTAAAGAAGTCTTGATTTTTTCTGCTGTTTTTTCCATGGCCTGCCTTTGCAAAAGCCCGTCATAGGCTTCCACATTGGCATCAATGGGCAGAACGGTTTTCCCGTGGGCCCTCAGCCCTGCGGTCAGGGTGGGAAGAGACAGATAGGGCGCTGTCGGGTCACAGGTGGGCGGATAAATGAGGGCTATGGTCATGGTTGAAACGGTGTCCTTAATTTTTATAAGGAGTTATAGCCGGAGCACTGGGATATTGTCAAGAAGCCCAGACGGGGCCTTCAATCCGGAAAAAGGCACATCAGGTAAGTTTTCAGATATATCTCGGGGAAATCCGGCTTTTTTCATAAAACGCTTCTATTCCGGTTTTCCTGATTTTTTCGTTGAGCTTTACAAAAGTTTGGTACAGGCGGTCATCAAAATTGGTCCGGTTGCAGGGGAATTCTTTGCACTCATAACAGAAATCCACTTGTTTATCCTGGTGGCAGCGGCGCACGTTGCAGTCCTTGAAGAGTTTGCAGTTTTCATTGCGGCATCCCTGGCAGTTCTCGGAAGCGAGAAAATCCAGCATATCCTTGAAATCCGAATATTTTTTAAAAATAGGATTGTCAAGAAGGATCTCAAACCGCCTGGCATAGGGTTCGAAATTTCCGAGCTTTTCCTTGAGTATTCGGCTGTATCTGCGGATATCCCCGTCTACATGGGCAAAACAGGTTTCGCAACAGAGGCCGCAGGGCGAAATGGAAGCTTTGATGGTCTCGGTGGTCATGAAGTGTTCTCCTTATTTTGATTAAAATACAAACCTGAAACTGATCATAGCACTTGAAGTTTTAGAAAAAAAGTGGCAAGACAGCCACCCTTCACTGGGGGTTTGCGGATGAGTTCAGAAAACGATATCCCGGGGTAAGGCTTGATTCGGGCCGGATGTTCATGGATCTTGGCCGGACCAGCCAGGCCACGGGTATCACTCCCCTGGCCTATCTTCAGCAGTTGAGGATTGAAAATGCAAAACGCCTTCTGGAAGAAGGAATTAGAACCGTCAATGAAATTGCCTGGGAAGTCGGGTACGAGGATGTTTCTTTTTTCAGAAAAGTCTTTGTCCGGATCACCGGGTTGCGTCCCAGGGAATATCAGCACCGGTTTGCCGGTTACAGTGCCGGCCTGTTCCCGGATAAAAATAGGTAAGGCAAAGGGGTTTTTATTGACAAAAATCAGGAATCCTGTCTAAAGAATGCGTCAGGGTTTATAAGCCCCGACAGCTTATTATGAGGTTGAAAAAGAAAAGTGGATTCAAAAGAATACTACAGCCTGTTGAAAATAGACAGAAGCGCATCCCAGGAGGATGTCAAAAAAGCATACCGGAAGCTGGCCATGGAATTTCACCCGGATGTCAACACGGATAAAGATTCGGAAGAAAAGTTCAAAGCACTTGGGGAGGCCTATTCCGTATTGAAAGACACTGCAAAGCGAAGGGTCTATGACTGGACCGGAAAAGCAGGATTGACTGATCCCTATGCCTCCATGTACCGGCCCGAAAAACCCTGTATGGGAAAATGCAGCGGTCTTGATGCTCTTTTCAGGAGAAAAAGTGAGCGCAAAAGAAATATTACTGCTGGGCGATGAAAGGCTCTATCAGGTATCAACGCCTTTATCCGTTAATGAGCTTGAGCAGGCATCCAAAATTATCAGAGACCTTAAGGATACCCTGGCTGAATTTCAAAAAAAATACGGGTTCGGGCGGGCCATTGCCGCGCCCCAGATCGGTGAGTTCAAACAGGTGATTTATCTGGAAACCGGGGATCTGGCCATTGGGTTTATCAATCCCGTTCTGACCTTTTCTTTGGAGGAACAGTTTGAAGTCTGGGATGACTGTATGAGCTTTCCTGGTCTTGAAGTCCGGCTTCTTCGATTTAAAAAGGCCAGGGTGACATATCGGGATCTTTCCTGGAAAGCGTGTGAACTCGAATTTGAAGACGACCTTTCCGAGCTTATCCAGCATGAATATGATCATCTGGAAGGCATTCTGGCCGTGCAAAAAGCCATGAACCTGAAATCTTTCCGGGTCAATAAAAAAAAAGCCCTTTGTTTTTAGAGAAAAGGATCGATTAAGACAGGTCAAAGAACTTTTTGAAATCACGGTAATTAGATTGACAAAAAATCAGCAGTTAAGCTATAATCCCTCGTTTTATGAAAATATTTAATATTTTTATCTGCATAGCCGTTGCAGTCATTTTTTTCAGTTTCTGGTATCTGTTGAACCGGCCGGAGATAGAACCCTCATGGCCTAGCCGTATTCAGGGATTTTCATTTTCTCCCATGCAGGCCTGGAACAATCCCATGGAAAAGAATTTTCCAACCGAGGCGGAGATTGAAGGCGATCTGAAGCTTCTGTCGGACAAGACCAATGCCATCCGAACCTATTCCGTGGAGGCAGTGCAGGAAAAAATTCCTGCTCTGGCAAGAAAATACGGCCTTAACGTTACTCTGGGGGCCTGGCTCAGCAAAGACCTGGATGCCAATGAAGAGCAGATTCAAACCGTCCTCCGGCTGGCCCGGGAAAATTATCGCAATGTCATACGGGTTATTGTAGGCAACGAGGTCCTTTATAGGAACGATCTGACGGTTAAGGAACTGATGGACTATATAGACAGGGTGCAGGCAGTGGTGACGGTTCCGGTCAGCACGGCAGAACCCTGGCATATATGGGTCAAGAACCCTGAGATGGCAGGACATGTGGATTTTATTGCCACCCATATGCTTCCCTACTGGGAAGGGGTTGAAATGGACAGGGCCGTGGATTATGTGGTTGAACACGTAAACCTGCTAAAGGCCGCATTCCCTGGCAAGCCCGTGGTGATTGCCGAAGTGGGTTGGCCCAGCAACGGGCGCACCCGTAACGAGGCAGAGGCTTCCGTTGCCAACCAGGCAACCTTTCTGCGCCGGTTTATCAACAAGGCAGAAGAGCTGCATTATGTATATTATGTTATGGAGGCCTTTGACCAGCCCTGGAAAAGGGTCAATGAGGGGTCAGTGGGTGCCTACTGGGGAGTCTATGATCTGGCGCGGCAGCCTAAATTCCCATTCACCTCACCCATTGTCGGAGTGCCCCAATGGAGGATGCTGGCCGGGATTTCCATTATCATCGCCATTCTCACCTTTTCGCTTCTGCTCATCGACAGCATTTCACTCCAGGCATGGGGCCGGGGTTTCCTTGCTTCCGTAGCCTTTCTGGCCGCCACCGGTGCGGTCTGGATTGTTTATAATTATTCACAGCAGTATCTGACAGTGTCCATCATCATTGTCGGATGTCTCATGCTTCTGGGAATTATCGGCGTGGTCATCGTTCTTTTAACCGAAGCCCACGAATGGGCCGAGGCCATCTGGGCAACAGGCATGCGGCGCCCCCTGACCCCTGCCGGGGCTCCGGACGGGGTGCTGCCCATGGTATCGGTGCATGTGCCGGCTTACAATGAACCGCCGGAGATGATGATCGAAACGTTAAACGCCCTTGCCGAGCTGGATTATCCTTCCTATGAAGTCATTATCATGGACAACAACACCAAAGATCCGGCAGTCTGGCAGCCGGTTGAGGCCCATTGCAAATCGCTTGGTTCAAAATTTCATTTTTTTCATGAGGATACCTTGAAAGGCTTCAAAGCAGGAGCTTTGAATTACTGTCTGTCAAAGACATCACCCCTGGCTGAGGTGGTGGCCGTCATTGACAGTGATTATCAGGTGACCCCGGACTGGCTCAGGGATCTGGTACCCCAGTTTTTAAAACCCTCTGTGGCCATTGTCCAGGCGCCCCAGGATTACCGGGATGAAGGGGAGAACCTGTTCAAGGCCATGTGCTATGCAGAATACCGAGGGTTCTTTTATATCGGCATGGTGACCCGGAATGAGCGCAACGCCATCATCCAGCACGGAACCATGACCATGGTGAGAAAATCGGTTCTGGAAGAAGTCGGGGGATGGGCGGAATGGTGTATTACCGAAGATGCGGAACTGGGGCTGAAAATTTTTGAAAAAGGATATGAAGCCCTTTATACTTCAAAAAGCTATGGCCGCGGGGTTATGCCGGATATTTTCATTGATTTTAAAAAACAGCGGTACAGATGGGCCTATGGTGCGGTTCAGATAATGCGGCACCATGCCGCCGCCCTTTTTAAAAATGGGCGGAGCCGTCTCACCTATGGCCAGAGATATCATTTCCTGGCAGGCTGGCTGCCCTGGATGGCAGACAGTATCAACCTGGTTTTTGCCTTTGCCGCCCTGGCATGGTCCATCGGCATGATCTGTTTTCCCCGCAGATTTGATCCGCCCATGGTGATTTTGTCCGCAGTTCCCCTGGTGTTTTTTGTGTTTAAGCTTGCCAAAATGTTCTACCTCTATCGAAACCGGGTGAAGGCAACCCTGACCCAGACCCTGGCGTCTGCCCTGGCAGGCCTTTCCCTGTCCCATACCATAGCCAAGGCCATTTTGTTCGGGTTTGTGACAAAGAACCTGCCATTTTTCAGGACACCGAAAATGGTGGAAGGCAAGGTGTTCTGGTATGCACTTCAGTCCTCCCGTGAAGAAGGCCTGATGCTGACGGCTTTTCTTTTGTCCGTCTACGGCATTATCAAAGCCCAGGGGTTTGAAACGGCGGATATCATGGTATGGAATATTGTGCTGATCGTTCAAGCCATTCCCTATTTTGCCGCTGTCATGATGTCGGTGATCAGTGCTTTTTCCCGCCTGCCTGCAAAAAAACTGATTACAAAAATTACGGCTCACCCTGTAACGGTTGTTTCAGAGGCTGATGCCCATGCTTTTCAGGGCAATGACCTGTCGGCGAAAGAGACGGGTCCGGCAACGGACAAGATTCCGGGTTCCTAATACTGATTGGTTCTCAAAAGAACCAGGGTACACGCTTCAACCACTTTGATCCCGGCTTTCTGCAATTGTTCCGCAGCTTCCTTATTTTCCGTATCCGGGTTGAAAATCACCCGTCTGGGGGCAATCCGGATAATGTCTTTTATGACTGATTCCTGGCGCGCCGGGCCAAGATAAAGGGTCACGGTATCTATTTTTTCAGGAATGTCCTGAAGTTTCTGGTATACTTTTTTCCCCTCGATTTCATCATAGCCAGGGGCTACCGGGATGGGGTTGTGGTGATATTCGGCCAGCATCCGCATGGCCTTGTTTGAATACCGGTCTTCTCTGGGGCTGGCGCCGATGACGGCAACATTTTCCATGGGCGGTTTCCTTTTTTTTGGAAATTTTTAATTTGAATGGGGATCATCATTACATATTGTGTCCCGACTTTCAACTTGATAACATAAGACTGCCCTCCTGATCTTAAAATCAGGGGCAAAAAATCATGGAGGAGTTACGGTATTATGGGAGTGTTCAATCTGGTGTCGGAGTTTTCACCTGCAGGCGATCAACCGGCAGCCATCGACAACCTGACCCGGGGGGTCTTAAACAACGCAAAACACCAGGTCCTTCTGGGCGTGACCGGGTCGGGCAAAACCTTTACCATGGCCCATGTCATTGCACGGGTGGAAAAACCAAGCCTGATCATTGCTCCAAATAAAACCCTGGCGGCCCAGTTGTACAATGAATTCAAGGCGCTATTCCCGGACAATGCCGTGGAGTATTTTGTATCCTATTATGATTATTACCAGCCCGAAGCCTATATCCCTTCCAGCGACACCTATATCCAGAAGGATTCTTCCATCAATGAGGTCATCGACAAGATGCGGCATTCAGCCACCCGCTCGGTTCTGGCCCGAAAAGATGTCATTGTGGTGGCCAGCGTTTCCTGCATCTACGGTCTGGGCGCACCGGAAGACTACCTGGACCTGCGGGTGACATTGACCAAAGACATGGAGATCACACGGGAAAAGGTATTGGAAAAATTTGTGAATATCCAGTATTCCAGAAATGACATGGATTTTCACCGGGGCACCTTCCGGGTCCGGGGAGACCGGGTGGAGATTTTTCCGGCCTATGAGGAAGACAAGGCGATCCGCATTGATTTTTTCGGGGATATGATTGAAGGCATTTCAGAAATAGACCCCATGAAGGGAAACGTTCTCAAGAGTTTTGACCAGACCGTGATCTATCCCGCCTCCCATTATGTGACCAAACAGCAGACCCGCAAAAGAGCCGTGGAAGGGATCATCGCCGAACTGAAAACCCGGCTTGAATACCTGTATGCCGGCAACAAGCTTGTGGAGGCCCAGCGGCTGGATGAAAGAACCCGGTATGACCTGGAAATGCTCAATGAAATCGGATACTGCAACGGCATTGAAAATTATTCCCGCCACCTGACAGGCCGAAACCCGGGAGAACCGCCGCCCACGCTCCTGGATTATATGGGGGAGGATTTTTTGTTGTTTTTTGATGAAAGCCATATTTCCGTGTCCCAGCTCGGGGCCATGTACAAAGGAGACCGCTCCAGAAAAGAAACCCTTGTGGAGCACGGGTTCAGGCTGCCCTCGGCCCTGGACAACCGTCCTTTGCGGTTTGAAGAATTCAGGGAAAAGGTGTTCCAGACCATCTATGTGTCGGCCACACCCGCAGATTATGAAATGGAACAGGCAGGGGGAAGGGTGGCCGAACAGATTGTCCGGCCCACGGGCCTTATCGACCCCAGGGTTGAAGTCAGGGATGCAAAAACCCAGGTGGATGACCTGTATGAAGAAATCGTGAAACGGGTGGCAGCCCATGAGCGGGTCCTGGTGACCACCCTGACCAAGCGCATGGCCGAGGATCTCACCGATTATTATGCGGATCTCGGGATCAAGGTGAAATACCTTCATTCGGATATCGGGACCGTGGAGCGCATTGATATTATCCAGGACCTTCGGAAGGGCCTGTTTGATGTTCTCATCGGGATCAACCTCCTCCGGGAGGGTCTGGATATCCCGGAAGTGTCCCTTGTGGCCATACTGGATGCAGACAAGGAGGGGTTTTTGCGGTCTTTCCGGTCCTTTATCCAGATTTTCGGCAGGGCAGCCCGGAATATTTTTGGAAAAGCCATCATGTATGCGGAAAAGGAAACCGCTTCCATGAAAAAAGCCATATCGGAAACAGACAGACGGCGGGCCATCCAGAGGGCGTATAATGAAAAACACGGGATTGTCCCTTCCACCATCCGCAAAAACCTGAACCTGTTCGATTATTCAACCCATGATACCGCCCTTGTTGCCGAAGGCTCTGTGAACGAGGATATCAAGGCTTATGAAGGGGCTGAACTGGATCTTGAGGACATCATCCTGGATCTTGAATACAAGATGAAACTGGCTGCGGAAACCCTTGAGTTTGAAAAAGCGGCTGAATACCGGGACAAGATCAAAGAACTAAAGAAAATCAAAACGTTTAAATAGCCATGATCCCTGACACCATACTTGAAAAATACAGGCAGACTCCCCATTCTCCGGGGGTTTACCTCATGAAGGATGCCGTCGGCAAAACCATTTATGTGGGAAAGGCCATGGACCTGAAGAAACGGCTGTCTTCCTATTTTGCCAAAAAAGATCATCATGACGGCAAAACCCTGGCCCTTCTGGAAATGATCCGGGATTTTGAGGTTGTTATCACCTCTTCGGGCCACGAGGCCTTTATCCTGGAATCCAATCTGATCAAGGAATATAATCCAAAATATAATGTCATTCTGAAAGACGGAAAAAATTATCCTTTGCTCAGGATTGATATGAAAGAGGACTTTCCCGCCATCATGCGGGTCAGGACCATCAAAAAGGACAATGCCCAATATTTTGGCCCCTATTCCTCCAGCCTCAGCGTCAACCGGACCCTGACCCAGATCCAGAGGCTGTTCCGGCTAAGGAAATGCAAAAACACCCAGTTTAAAAACCGGTCTCGGCCCTGTCTGAATTACCAGATCAAGGCCTGTCTCGGCCTCTGCTGCAATAAGGTCTCTTCAGAAGAGTATAAAAAACAGGTCCAGGATGCCATCCTGTTTTTAAAGGGAAGATCAAAGGAAGTGGTGGACAAGCTCAGGGCAAGGATGTCTGCCCATGCCGAGTTCCAGGAATATGAGAAGGCAGCCCAGATCCGGGATACCCTTTCGGCCATCCGTCAGATCATGGAAAAGCAGGTGGTGGTCAGTCCGGACATGAAGGACCGGGATATCATCGCCTTTGCTTCGGACCGGGGCTCCATGGTGATTACAATCATGATGGTCCGGTCCGGGTATCTCATTGATACGGCCCATTATCCTTTTGACCTGGGGTTCAAGGAGCCTGGGGAAATGCTGCCTGCCTTTCTTCACGACTATTATGAAAATCTCTCCACCCTGCCGTCTTCCCTCCTGCTGAGTCATGACATGGAAAACCGGGAATTTTTTGAAACTCACCTGTCTGAAAAAAAACAGGGCCGGGTGTTCATCCATGTCCCGGTCAGGGGTGAAAAAAAGCGGCTGGTGGACATGGCAGGGATCAATGCAGCACGGGAACTTGAAAAACGACTGCTCAGGGAAGAAGAGGAAAGGGCGGCGGTCTTCATGCTAAAAGATCTCCTGTCCATGGACAGGCTGCCGGAACGCATTGAATGCTTTGACAATTCCAACCTGTCCGGTCAGGACCCTGTTTCCGCCATGGTGGTGTTCAAGGATGGTCGGCCCCATAAAGAAGGATACCGCAAATTCATTATCCGGGACATGGATACACCGGATGATTATGCTGCCATGTTCAAAGTCCTGAGCCGACGGTTTTCAAAGGAGCCGTCCAAAATGCAATTTCCCGACCTCCTCCTGGTGGATGGCGGAAAAGGCCAGCTGGGTATGGCCCTGGCAGTTTTAAAGGACCTTGCTATTGAAGACAGGTTCATGGTGGCGGGCCTTGCCAAAAAGGATGAAAAAAAAGGGGAAGACCATGACAAGATCTATATCCCCGGCCGTTCCAACCCTCTGAATACGGCCAATGCCATAAAAGCCCTTTACCTTCTCCAGAGGGTAAGGGATGAGGCCCACAGGTTTGCCGTCACCTTCCAGAGAAACCGCCGGGAAAAAAGGGGAGGGCTATCCTTCCTGGACGATATTCCCGGCATTGGGCCGAAAAAGAAAAAAGCCCTGCTCATGCATTTTAAAGGCATCAGTAAAATGAAAGCCGCCTCAATCGAGGAAATCGCAGCCCTTCCCGGCATGACGCAAACACTTGCGGAAAAACTGGCCCAGGCCCTTCACGAAACTGCCTGATCGTCTTTAATAAGGGGCGGTTTAAGTGACGCGGTCAATGCCAGGGCAATGGTGCATAAAACCACTAAAATCAAGAAAATGATCTTGTAGCTTGTGGTGACATCAAAAATATATCCGGCCATAAACGGACCGATAGCTCCGCCGATGGTGCTGCTGAATATGACAATCCCAAAAAGAAGACCATGGGATTTTGTTCCGAAAAATTTTGCGATTAATGGTGAAACCAGGGAAAAAAAACCGCCATGGGCAAATCCGTATACGGCTGCAAATAGATAGAACATCCATAAAGTCTTTACAGCCTGCAACCAGAAAAGTGATGCCAACAAACACAGAAGACAGATCATCAAGGCTGATTTTTCACCAATTTTATCACTGGCCCCGCCCATTAAAAACCTGCCTGTAATGCTTACTCCCCCAATAGCAGATAAAATCCCGGCAGCCACGGATGAGTGGATGCCAAGATCAATGGCATGTTGAACAATATGCATCAGGATGGTGTAAACACAGAAAAGTACAATAAAATATACCACACAGATGGTCCATAACTGCCTGGTGCGAATTGCCTGTTTAAAGGTCAGCCCCTCCTCAGGTTTTTTTTGATTTTCCCATGTGCGTCGGATACCATTATCAATGAACTGTTCTTTCTGGATCGGATCACGAACCAGGAACTGGGCAAGAAACAAAACAAACACAATGATTAGAAAGGCCAATACAGTAAAAGAATACCGCCACCCGTAGGTATTCACAAGCCAGTTGATAAAAAAAGGCATGATGAACATGCCCACACCTGTTCCGACTTTTATAATGCCGCTCATCATCCCCCGTTTCCTATGAAACCATCTGGACACAGTTGACAAGGGGATGACATCTATCCCGCCAAGCCCGATGGAGACAATCAGGCCATAGAATACATAGAGCTGCCATACTGTATTGAGTGTTCCCATCAAAAGGAAACCCAGGCAGAGAAACAGGCCGCAGGCCGACATAATAAGCCGCGGCCCGAATCGGTCGTTGAGGTTTCCCAGGGCAATACTGGATATGCCATGCACCAGAAACCCCAATGATGCTGCACCGGAAATGGTGGCTCTTGACCACCCGAATTCTCTAATTAAGGGATCAAAAAACACACCGAAACTGTTGCAGGTGCCCCAAACAACCGCCTGAATAAAAAAGCCTGCTGCAATAATGGTGTACCCATAAAACAAGGGCACACGTTTGGCATCGGTCACCTCTGTTTTATCTCCATTTCATTAGTTCTCCAAACACATTGTCTTATCTTACGACCCGGTTACGAATATACCAAATACCATTGGCAAAAGAATAATGACAGACACAAAACCCTGCCTTTTTTAGCAGCACAGTTTAAGATTTTTCCGATTTGATCCGTCAGATCTTCAATGATTTCATCAAGATTTGAACCGATATCATTGATACTCAGAAGGTCTTAGGGTTTTTTTTAGGATAATTATTCATAACTGCAATCAATCTCACATTTTTTTTAATTGGTTGAGTATCTGTTTGATGGATGAAATTCCCACCAACCAAAAAATGAGGGACATGTTTACCGTTTTAAAACCCCCAGATTTTTAATAATAATCCGGACTTTTAAATTCGGTATTGATGGGATTTCGTTTTTGACGTAGTCCACGGTGGAAAATATTAAAGATACCTATCCAAATCAAAACATTTTTTATTGAAATTTTTAAACATGATTAGTTGCAAGTATTCTTGAGTTCTGTGACCTTGAATGTAAACGCAAACACAGTTGGGTTTTTCGAGGATAAAAAAAGCCAACTCTGAAAAAAAGAAGGCTTTTGGGTTAAATATAATTTTTATAAACTATTTATCGGGTTGTTTGTTTTTTTTTGAAGAACCATTGTCTCTAACAAAAACAAATTGTCCAGATTTTGAATCTCTGCTCACAACACTCATGACATCTTTTTTCCATGAAGGCCAAGTGGACACTTTTTCTCTTGAACCTTTAATATGTTCACGAAGGCTACTTTGAGTTTTCATCTATTTCCTCCAAATAATGGGAGAGCAAGTTTGCCGCCAGATCCTCCCTTTCTAAATAAGAACAAGGTAGCATTTGCATTCTCAATCTCCCGTTCTTCTTATCCCACTCTGTAACAGTACCATCTTTATTTTTTCTTTTCAATGGGTATCCACTGCCAAATTTCATTGAAAACAAATTAAAAAAATTTCTTGGCCCAACCCCAACAAATGGTTCAAAAACAACTTTGTTGTTAGAATTCGATTTGGTTGAAATCGAGTCAGAATGGAATTGAAATGCTTTACTTTTAGGATAAGGTTCAATATATACGACTCTTTTTATTCCAGCAGCAATTATATGCTTAGCACAATTATGGCAAGGAAAAGTTGTGCAATATAATTCGGTCCCTTTAGTTCCTATTTTATTACGGGAACATGCTAAAATCGCTTCCATTTCAGCATGAACTATTCTTCCGTATTCTGTAATATCTTTGATACTGCTTTTATTCCGTAAGTAATCTTCCAATTTAACTTTTTGGTCTTCAGGGACTTGTTCGATAATTTCATCGATAATTCGATTTTTTTCGATCGCATTTGAATCATGTTTACACATATAATCCCTTCCGTTTTCTGCATCAACTATTTTTTCCCCGTTATTGTCATACTCCGGCCAGTACAATCCTCCACCCTTACATGGAACATCATTCGCTCCAGTTGATACAATATTTTTATTTTTCGATAATACAGCGCCGACTTGTCTTGAAAGATCTGCTGATCTTAGAGAAGCTGAAAACGCCATGAACATTGCAAATTCATCGAATGTAGGGGTTACAAAAGGTTTTCCAAAGATTAGACTTATAATTCTCCAAATATCATTACAGAGCCGATCTTCATTCCCATCGAAATT
Source organism: uncultured Desulfobacula sp. (assembly GCA_964619205.1). GTDB lineage: Bacteria > Desulfobacterota > Desulfobacteria > Desulfobacterales > Desulfobacteraceae > Desulfobacula. The sequence goes on from CAZUDE010000007.1 coordinate 182,482, forward strand.
TATAAAAAAATCTGAATGCTGAAAGGTATCTCTTGTATGTTGTCCATATTGAACACTTTCATCCTCATCCCTTTCAATAAGTTTTTTTGCATCCTTTCCTGAAATTCCCTTTCTTTTTTGTAAATATGTATTGCGCCTTTCTTCATCTGTATGGACTCCTATTAAAAAAAAACCATCAGGATAGATATTCCTTAATCTTTTAACTTCGTCAGGAAGTTTTAACGAGTTGATGATGAAAGCAAATCTTTTTAAAGGTTTGCTTTCATCATCACAAGCAGATTGCCTTTCGCATCTCAATTGATTAATTTTTGAGGCAGAAGCTAAAGCAAGGATTGAAGAATCACCAGTCCTTTCCCTAAGTTGATTTCCTGCCGTCATATAAGAATCAATTACTTCATAAGGACTTGAGGATTCTTCAATGTTACAAAGCTCTTTGATAATTTGCTTTGATACCCGGATCTCCTCTGACTTGTAATTATATTGTAATAGTCTTTCTTTAATTATTTCTGATACTTTTTGCAAGTCAGTACCGACTGGCCCGACAAGGCCTATTATAAGTTCTGAATCAGTAGATGTATTACTGATCCAATCATGCTCAAATTCAGAATTTTCGTCTTTTGTTAATTTCTCAGACATATCTCATCAATCCCTTTTTCATGATTTTGTTTTTGGAGATTGGAAGTCCATTTCAACCTAATTACTTGATATATTTTTTGAGAGAATATAACGAATCATTCTTCAATTACAATAATAAACTACTATGACGCACCATTAGATTGGAGGAATAGTTTATCGATATCGAATTTCGAACTAAAGGTTAATTATCCCAAGGCAAATTATCCAAAACCCGAAACCCTTTGAGATATACCCCACGCTTTTCGGAGTGTCCATTTTTATATAAAACCTCAACCAGAAAAAGAAGATTGAATTTTTTGAAATTGTCTGATCCGGTGTTTGGGAGGGCATCATACCAAACGTTATTCATGCCTTTTCATAATTTTCTTTATATCGACCCTTAATTTAATCTGTCTGCTTGAACCCAAAAAAACGAGAAAGAGCGGCCAAGAATTTGTTATTTCTGGGAGCCGAATTTGAATTCCGAGATTGTCCCGAAGAAGAGTTCAGATTAACGACAAAAGCATCTTCCTTGGTATAATGTATTCTTTTAGTAATTTTACTTTGACGATGGGCAAATTCGATAGTCTCCTTGGACGTATCTTTAGCCCACAATACTTTATTGTTCTGTATAAAATAATGAGCCCGGCAGGGAAAGCTCCAATTCCCAATGGACGGAGATAAAGACACACTTTCACCATCGTAAATTAACTTCCAATCATTTGGAGTGAATGGTGTCACAACCTCTTCTCTACAACCACAGGCACACATATGAGATGCGGTAGCGTTTTCCATGGAAATATAGATTACCCCTTCTTGAAGCTCTTCTGGAATATACTCCGTATACCGCACATTAAACCGTTTAATTCGCATTATCTTTTTCGTCCGTCTCTAAAAGAGCACAGTTTGTAGAATACGTTAAGTGATATTCATGTTCCAAATCTTGGTAGAATCCACTTAATTGCTTCCACTTGATAACTGCCAAGCTCGCATTAAGAGCATTAAGCTCCACAATTTGAATATTACTGGTGTAGTCATGGGCTACAACAACATTTTCGCTCATCGAAATACGGGTTGAAATATGATCATTTTTATTTTTACAGCATGTTGTTACTCTGCAAGTCCCTATGAGCATTTGATCCACGAGTTGTACATCCATCCCAGCATCGATGATGATGGGTCCATTTTTTAAGAGGGAATCAATGACAAGCTTTCTGCAAGGTCCATTATCAACACAAAGGAATACATAGTCGAACCCGTTCAATTCCGAAATATTTTCTTCCAATACCATTTTAGTGTGAGGAATGATTCCTTCCCGCATTCGGGAATACATTTTAACAAGATAGTTCACCTTTTTTTCTTTTTGGCGCAGATCATCGAGGGATGCTGCACCAGGAGATCGAAAAGCATTATGGGATTGGAAGTCATCGTTATCGAAAAGATGTATTTCTTGGACGGGTGTTTTTGCCACGAAGTCAAGAATATATGCTCCAGTTCCACCGAGCCCAACGATAGCAATACGCTGCGAACTTAATTTCTCAGAGACAGCTTGAATTCCTGCTCGACTGGAAGCAGTGTCAACGTATTTAAAGATTGACTCATCGGATGCTGCTTCAATGGGTTTGAATGTCCGCGGATCGGCATTATTATTTAATACTTTGGCTGGATGTGAAATGATTTTGATATATTGGATTGCTTTTGCATAATAATCTTCATAGCCGGTTTTTGGTTTATTCGAAAAGGAATGATCATAATAAATTCCATCAGCCAGAACCTGCCTTCCGCTATTGTGCTGTATTTGTTGGATAGGCTTACCCTCTTGAGAGCACGGAAATTCACCTTGAAAATAGATGACGTGGGTTTGGGGTTTTATTGTGATATCCCCTGACAAAGACAGTTCCGAAATAAGTGTACCTATCTTCACCTCTCTACCCGTGTTTACGTAGGGGACCGAGTGAATTAAAAGATATCCTTTACGAATTTCAAGCTCATATCCTTCATCGCGTAACCGTTTAAGGTCTGCGTTAAGATTTATCAGTTTTTGTGACATTGATAATCATCCTGTTTTTAAGAGTTACAGACTGACCTTCGACGAGGCTACCTTGCGGATTCTCGTCTGGCCCATTTTTGAAAACAACTGTATAAATTGTCTCTGGACTGGGTTGAGCATCAGGAAAAGCGATCATAACGATTTCGGAGAATGACAAGGAGAGCTTGTTGACCACACGGGGACGCCCATTCACGATAATAGTCAATTCGATTAGGGAGGTATAGAAACGTTCAACGCCCGGTCTGTCGAGTCTGACAGGCTCATTATCATCAATACGTTGATCCTCACCGTGGCCTCGTACATCAAGCCAAACATCAAAAGCATTGGGGTCTACTCCAGCGAATCGTTTTATCATAAGACCTGTGATTTCTGGCGAACCCCAATCAAATCGTCTCCCATCTGTTAATTTCCTGTTTGTTCTGAGTAAAAATTTCTGATTATTTTAATAGTGTCG
>CAZUDE010000008.1:0-171700 GCA_964619205.1 uncultured Desulfobacula sp.
TTAATTAGAAAAAACAGGCGGGGTTCGGTTCATTTTTTCGTGAAATTTAACACCCGTGTTCAAGATTGATATCTTTTTCTTTGATTTTTAGAAGATCCCCAGGGCGAAGGTTGACATAGGTTGATAAAAGGTCAATTCCGAACCAGATTTTAGGATTGATGTTATGGCAAAGTTCAAACATCTTTTCAATGATGGCTTCCTGGGTTTTAATATCTGTAATGGTTCTATAGGCCAACTCATATTGAATTTCAGGAAAAATGGGAACTTGTGCCGGATTGATAACCCCACGTCTTAAAATCCAGGTCCAGAAATCATGCAGGGCGCTTTTATAATTATGGCGGGTTTTTTCAGAAATCCCTTCAATTGAAAAGAGATAATCTTCAATATCGGCCCCGGTTATATCTTTAACATTCCGGTCTTGAAAATAATCCTGAGCAATTTTGATATGCCGTTTTTTATCCTTGAAGCTTTTTAATGATACTTTTCTGTTCAGATATTTGTCGGAAAGATTTTTGAATGAATAGGGCTTGCTTGCCTGATAATCTTTAGGATCATAGCTGCCTTCAACGGTTTTAAACCGCAAACCATAAAGAAATTGAATCGCCTGTTTTGTATTGGTGAAGGATTTATTTATATCTTTACCAAAACGAACCAAACAAACGCCGGAGCCTGAAATCTGGTCATGATTTGGGCATACAAATAATTCTTTTCGCTCGTTGAATTGAAGAGGTTTCCCGCATATCCGGCATTTTTCCCTTGAATAGATTCCGCCTTTCATACAAATGCCTCCAATGATCTGATTGGAAAACTTTGTAATATGTGGGGGCAGGTATGTCAATCTATTCTCCTAATTTAAATGCGTTGGAACATCATCCAGGGCATACAAAGCATCAAATAAATAGAAATCTGTAAGGGTCATTTGTATGACATAACCGGTCTTTGGGATATATTCACCGGAATACTGGCTTGAATAAAGGCGATAAGGGATATTATATTTTTTCCAGGTCTGAAATCCGTCACCACGTCTAATTTGGCAATAGGTGGCCTGTCCGCAGGAATCAAGAATTTCTCCATATGTTCTATTTTCTTTGATTTTGTGATTTGAAACGGCTGTATTTGTGTCCTTTTTTTCTTCATTACAAAGATCGGCTTGATTTGATTCCTCAGTGGAGGGTTTTATTTTTGATCCCATTTTTCGGATGGAATATTTAACTTTCTTTGCCCAATCTGGGAGGGTTAATTGATGGGATTTGTCTTTTCCATATTTAGACTTAGGATTGAAATATCCATTTGAACCGAAATAGCTGGTGAATTTTTTCCAATGTTCTTCAGATTTTATATAATCTTCATGGATCAGACCATATTTCCAATGCTTTCTTAGAATTTCATTCCCGATCTGGCCGGATTTTCCCTTTTGAGTCTGGATAAATAAGTGCCAATGAGGAAAGCCGATGATATGCCATTCTAAAATCCATACCCAATCAACAATCTTAATTTTTGATGTTCTTTCAAGATTGTGAATAAACTGGCATAGTCCCTGCTTTTCTTTTATCGTTTCATAGGCAAATTGACCGTCAAAATTAAATTTTTTAGGATCAGTTGTTAAAACAACATGCCGGGTTGCTTCCGGGTCGAGTTCTGATAACCTTGAAGCATATCTTTTTGAAGCTCCTTTTCTGACAAAACAATTCTTACACCACACCGATGAACAAGAAGCCTTACAACCGATAATTTGGATATCATCTGTCTGCTTATGCAGGGTTATAAACTCTTTTTTTTCAAGAATAGAAAACCGCTGCCCCTTGCAATCAGAAAAGCCCAAACTCTTATGATCAAATATTTCTTTGATTTGTGGATTGTTGATGTCGGGAATGGAAACAGAATATTGTTTGCCATTAGGGAGATAAACGGCATCACCCATTAAACCAGAATAAGGGCCATGCTTGATGCAGACTCTTTCCATAAAAAAAACCTCCTTGGAAATTAGAGATACAGTTTTTTGTATTCAAATGTTCCAAAGAGGCTTTATTGACAGTGACTGTTGAAAATTATATTATCAACACTGTTCCGGATTTATAATTGCTTGGTTGCCGTTATTTCTCTTGGAACATTTAGAGCCCTTGGCTGGTACTCGCAATACTGCCAGGGGCTCGCCTATTTTATTAAAATTTCATTCTTTAGTCTCAAAATCGATAATAATTTTTTTATCGTCTTTGATTTCATATTTCTTATTTTTCAAAGCATTTCTCACGACATCGAAAAGATTAACGCCTTTCATGGCAAGAGATAACATTCCGGTAGTACGTAAAATTGCAAGATCGTCAAGGCTTGTATCAACCATGTTTCTGACCAATTGACTTCTGGTTATCCCAATCTGTTGTGCAAATTTATCTAATTTTTCAACCTTTGATGCAGGAAGTTTAAAAGTAATTTTTACATCAATTTTTTCCTCTGATTTTTTCATATTCACTGACCTCCTAAATAAATGGGTTTTTTTGTAAATCATTAGGTATCATTGTCCGACAATGGCTGTCAAGTATTTTTCTAATGTTTAATTTGCATTCTATCAACAAGGGTTTGAAATTTTTCCGGTTCGTTGCGCCCGGCACAGCCGGTGCGCTCCGATCCTCAGAAGACAAAACCCTTGTGCTAAGGCCAAAAAAATTTATGTTAAAGAATAGCTCGCTTTTTAAAAATGTAATAAGTTCGAATGCTCGATATTTTTTTTCTTACTCCGAATGCCGCCCCCTTTATCCTCGAAAAGGCCCCGGGTCTTTTTGTTTACCCAGGACTTTTTCGAGGGAGGGCTCTGTTGATTCCAAACTCAAACAAGACAGTTGAAGGGATGCTATTTTATTTATGTTTATTAAAATTATAAGGGGAGAAGAGGGGGGGCAATAAAAATGGGGATTTGAACAAAATCAAATCCCATTATTATTTGTCAAAATATAGGGAAAGGAGGTTAAAAATTTGTAAATCAGGATATGGATTCAAATACAACTTTTACTTTGTAACCCAATGCATTTGCATATTTTGCAATAGTTGCCAGAGTAGGGAAAGAAACATTTTCACCGCATTCCAGTCTTGAAATATTGCTTTTTTGAGTACCCATGAGTTCAGCAACTTGTTCCTGGGTTTTCCCTTCTTTCAGCCGCAATTTAATGAGTTCCTTTCTAAGTTCCCAAACCGGTGCAAGGGTTTCATATTCTTTTTTGAACTCAGGGTCTGCCATTGCCTCTTTTTTAAAATCTTCTAATGTTGGTCTATTCATTTTTTATCTCCTTCATGCGCTTGATTGCGAGGTCCAAATCTTTTTTTGGTGCTTTTTGACTTTTTTTAATAATTGAATGCAAGATCACCACCTCTTTTTCATGAATTGTACAAAAGAAAGACCTGGAAATACCTTCTTTACCTTTTGATCTTATTTCAAATAACCCTTTTCCTAATGGTGCTGTGTGCGGTTTGCCTAAATTCGGTCCTAATTCTGCAATCAGTTCTAAAATATATGTAAAATTAGCTTGTATTCCAATCGGAAATGATCGTATTTGGTTTTTAACGGTTTCATTATAAAAAGTAATCTTCCAATTCATTTTCATGTACCAAATGTTATCACAATTGATAACATTGTCAATGATCTTGAAATTAAAATTTTCTTAAGGTATTGTACGGATGGTGTAAAAATGGTGTATTAGTTTATAACATACTGAAATTAAAGGATATTTTAGATAGAACGCGGGTTCAACTCCCGCCGCCTCCACCAAATTTTCTATCACACGTAATGGGACCAAGAAAAGAAAAAATCTCAGAGCTTGAACAACGAATGTCGGCTCTGGGTATTAAAAAAGAAGACATTGAAGAAAAATTTATCAAATCCTCTGGTCGAGGAGGGCAGAAAATTAATAAAACATCATCTGCCGTATTTCTAAAACATAGAATTACCAATGTGTCTGTAAAATGTGGAAAATCAAGATCTCAGCATTTGAACAGGTTCTTAGCCTTGAGAAACCTTATTGAAATAATTGAAACGACAATGAAAGGAAAACAGGCAAAAGAGATTGAAAGAGTAGATAAAATAATTAAACAGAAACAAAAAAGAAAAGCAAAGACAAAGAAAAAACTCCTTATAAATGGATGAGTTCAATCTGAGTTTCCACAATCATGGCAAGTCCCAGTTCATCTACAAAATTGATGAGTTTATCCAATTTTGAATTCACTACCCGCGAATCATTCCCTGTTATTGAGACCCCTATCTCCAACCATTCATGACTGTCATTGAAATCTGTTTCAGCAACCGAAACATTAAAATTATTTCTTATTCGTTGTATAATGGATTTTACAATTTTCCGTTTTCCTTTTAAGGAATCTGCATCAAATAATCGGAATTTAATTTTTCCAGCACCAATAACCATGGTTTAAATAAGCTTAAAAAGATCCAAGTTGACAGGGCTTTATGCGGATATTCTTTTTTTCGCATGAGGAACCCATGTCAAGTCTTTTGATCTTCAGAGCGCCTGCAATGTCCCAGCATGAAAGACAGGATATTTTTCCATCGAATACGGCTTTTTCAAGCTGGTCATCCAAATCAGGGGAAATTATTATTTCAGGGTTGATCCTTTTTTTTTCATTGCTGTAACCAAACAAACCAAGCTGACATTCAGTGATCCGGTATTCTAAAAGATCAATCTGTACGCCTATTTCAGCCGGTGGAAGATTTAATGATTTGGAGATTTGATGAGCAGAAGAACAGGTTATACTGTCATTGTCGGCTGCAGCTCTTATTTTATCTGCAACAGTCTCATCAATCCGACGCTCTCTATGCTTTGTTGAAAAATTTCCTTTATCCTGATGTCCCATAATTCCATCCTTTTATTGTTATTTTATATAAAGACTGGGGATTTTTTTTACCGGTGTATAGCTGTGTTTCATATTCATTAAGCTTTCTGCATTCCCAACAGCAAAGTACCCTTTGGGTATAAGAGCCTGGTATAGCTTGTGAATTACTTTTTCGCTGGTTTGGAAATCAAAATAAATCATAACATTTCTGCATAATATGGCATCAAACAATATCTGGGGTATGGGATCTGAAATCAGATTGAATTTTTTAAAAATAATATGTTTGGAGATTTCCTTTTTAATTTTAATCTGCCCTTTATAGTTCCCGGACCCTTTTTGAAAAAAACGTCGCAGGAGTGGAAGAGGGACGTTCTGCATTTTGTCCATTCGATATATACCTCTTGCTGCGGTCTCAAGAACTGTGTGGGAAATATCGGTTGCAAGGATGGAGTATGAAAGCCCCAGATCTTCAAGCTGGATTGCAACAGAATAGGGCTCATCACCGGTTGAGCAGGCTGCACACCAGATTTTAAATTCTTTTTTCCCTTTTTCAGGATATAAATTGAATTGTTCGATGATATATTCTACACTACTATTTTCCCTGAAAAAAAATGAATGATTTGTGGTGACTGTGTCAATGAAATCAATCAATTCTTTCTCATCAGCATATAAAAAGGCCAAATAATCCTTTAAAGACATATTGGTCATTCGCATTCGTTTTGAAATCTTTGATTTTAAAAGCTCGATTTTTCCTTCATGAAGATTTATTCCGGACGTAGAATATACAAGGTTAGTCAAATCATTAAATTCTTTTTTTGAAAGAAGTATAGAATCCATGTTAAAAGCATAATATATTAACATGAAAAAACAAATGAAATTTTAGGATACTTGTTTGGACAGACGTAAAAAAAATGATTTCTGGGCTATTTTGTTATTTTATCTGAATATTATAGCTGGTTTTCTGCTATTAGGTATTCTGCTCATTTTTCATCGTGCCCGGCCTGAATTTGAAACCTTTTTTGATCGATTCTACAAACTGAATCTCAGAACAACATGGGATATTCAATATCTTTACTATTTAATCTATGTGGTCGGCTTTGGGATCTTTATAAGTCTTTGTGGGCTTTTCCTTAGAAAATTCCGCGGGAGAAGAGAAAACGACCATAAAAAAGCATTGATTATTACCGGTATTATTTCTTTAATATTGCTTTTTGTCGCAATGAATGTACTTTGAGACATCAAGATTTTATGCAATGTGTCGATAGGCTTGTTTATAAGAATTCACCATAATATTGGAAGATTTATGAAACTATATCTCGTTGTGTTCATATGGCCAATAATCCTGGGATCAGCCTGTTTTGCAAGAGATTTTGAGGTTGACTTCATAGAGGAAAACTACAGAGAAACCCAGGTCGCTTTTTCGTACCACCCTTTAATCTATCACTCCATCCAGGTTAATTCCTCTGTCGGGCCAAAATTATTAATCCTTAAAGGAGACGATAATAATTATCGAAAATGGCTTCGACATTATATTTCTCAAAATAAAAAGCTTATTACAATTATTTCCGATGAGCGTATAAATGAGTTTATTTCAGCAAAGGCTTATGAGATTGATGTAAAAGCAATCCATCCTTTTAACGGGGATAAATGGATAAATGATGATGTAAAACCCGCTGGCATGAATATCATGGAAGGGGACAATCATATTTTAATTGTTGATCCGAATGAAAAAAGAACGCAGTTGATTCAAAGCGTTGTAGAAAGAATGCAATACCGTGCTGATGTTTTTAGCGATGGGTTAACCGCCCTAGAAGTATTTAAATTACAACCGGGAAAGTTCAAGATGGTAATGATTTATTTTGATAGTATTGGGATGCCGTCAGAGCAATTGATCGAGCAGGTGGTGAAATTAAATCAATCTATTCCTGTGGTTCTTGATACCGGTTATAATAATGAGTCTGTAACTGATAAATTTATTAAAAAATTTTCCGGATCCGGTTCTATTCATATCAAACCGGTGATGTTAAGGGATTTGCAGAAAACCATTGAAACTCTGATAAAAAAGAGTGTCTAACTTTATGAAACCTATACAGGTCATATTTCTATTAATCTTTACAATTGCATGTTTACCTTCATATTCATCTGCAGATGATTCGGCGTTCAATAAAGAGGAAATGAGTTTTAAAAATTTTATCACCTGTGAACTGACCCGGACCGGCGCCACAGATCATTTTAGTGGGAAACCTTTCAAAATTACAATGATCGACCTGTTCGAAGTTCAAAATGAATCGGATATCAGGATTGTAACAGGGGCTGTTGAATGTTTTGTCGGTGATAAATACCTGACCCTTTATGTTGCCGTCGGTATTACAAAAACTCTTGAAAAAGAGCAGGTATCTTATTACACCATCCGCGATAAAGATTTTTCAATTCTTGCAACCGAAATTCTCCGATTTCCATACAAGGAAAGATGTAAATGGTCACAGTACTGGGTTGATATCGATTGAGCAGATTATTTGTTTTAGATTCTCCCTATTAAGACATCATTCTGGTGAATATTTCTCTGTTTTAAAAAATCAATTTTCAGCAATTCTTATTGTTTAAAAAATATCATGACAATGATATGATGCCAAAAAAAAGAACAACAAGAATAGAAAAGACAAGTAGAATGAAACAATGCTGAATATTGAAGGCATTTCAAAGGGCTTTGGGGACCAGGCCCTTCTGGATAACACGGGATTTCAGATAAACCCTGGGGAAAGGGTAGGGCTTGTCGGCCGAAACGGTCATGGCAAAACCACATTATTGAATATCATTTCCGGCAACGACCATGCTGACGAAGGCACCATTTCCTGTCCATCCGGGTACAGAATAGGGTTTTTACCGCAAAAGATCAGTTTTTCAAAATTGAGTGTTATAGATGAGGCCATACTGGGGCTTTTGGAGCATGAGAAAAATAACCTTTGGAAGGCTGAAAAAATCCTTGCAGGACTGGGGTTTTCTGAAAAGGATTTTAAAAGGGATCCGAATGAGTTTTCAGGCGGGTTTCAGGTCAGATTGAATCTTACCAAGGTATTGGTTTCTGAACCTGATCTTTTGATTCTGGACGAACCCACAAACTATCTTGATATCACATCTATTCGGTGGATTTCACAGTTTCTGATTTCATGGCCACGGGAAATCTTGCTGGTTACCCATGACAGAAGCTTCATGGATAATGTTGTAACCCATATTGCCGGGATTCACCGACAGAAAATAAAAAAAATCAAAGGGGATACATCCAAATATTATTTTCAGATTGCCCAGGATGAAGAAGTATATGAAAAGACAAGATTGAATGAAGAAAAGAAAAAAAAGGAAGTTGAGCTTTTTATTTCAAAATTCCGTGCAAAGGCCCGGCTTGCCAATATGGTTCAGTCTCGGATCAAAACCCTTGAAAAAACAGGATCGAAAGAAAAACTCCAAAAATTAAAAAATCTTGAATTCGGGTTTAATTATCTGCCTTTTCCCGGGAAACAGGTCATGCAGATAAAAAACCTGTCTTTTGGCTGGGAAAGAAACACCCTTCTGGTGGAAAATTTTTCTTTGACGGTTTATCCGGAAGACCGCATTGCCGTTATTGGTAAGAATGGAAAGGGAAAAACAACTTTTTTAAAACTCATCAGCGGCCATCTCAATCCCATCAAAGGCAATATTCAAATCAACCCGGGTGTGGAGCTGGGTTATTTTGAGCAGACAAATGTACAATCCTTGAATGATGAATTTACGGTTGAAGATGAAGTGATAAGGTCTTCACCCGATTCTGATCGTCAGGCAGCAAGAAATATTTGCGGTGCCATGATGTTTGAAAAAGATCTGGCATTAAAAAAGATAGCAATCCTGTCCGGTGGAGAAAAATCAAGGGTCATGCTCGGAAAAATGCTGATGACCCCCTTGAACCTTCTGCTGCTGGATGAACCCAGCAACCATCTGGATATTGAAGCCTGCGACTCTTTTGTATCAGCTCTTGATAATTTTGAAGGGGCCTTGATCATTGTTACCCATAATGAGATGTTTCTCCACTCCCTTGCAAACAGGTTGGTGGTTTTTAAAAATGACAGCGTTCATATGTTTGAAGGAACCTATCAGGAATTCCTTGAAAAAGAAGGGTGGGACGAGGAAGGCAGTGTCATTGAAAAAAAAACAAAGCCCTTGTCCCTTTCAAAAAAAGAACTTCGTCAGAAAAAGTCAGACATCATTTCTCGGAAATCTAAAGAGCTCAATCCGGTTAAGATGAAAATTGACAGCCTTGAAACCGATATCGAAAAAAATGAGATTTTGATTTCCAAAACCAATACCCTTCTCCTTGAAGCTTCAGGCAAAAAGGACAGCCTGAAAATTCAAACACTTGCAAAAGAACTGGCCGGACTTAATACCCTGAATGAAACACTCTTTGAAGAACTTGAAATCCAGATGGAACTGTTTGAAAAGATAGAAACTGATTTTAATCACCAGATAGAAAAGGTTGAAAGGTAATATTAAAAGATGGACAAAAAAAAATTTCGTTTTTATTATGGTATTGTTCTGATTGCAGTCGGTCTGGGGGTTTTTTACAGAATTCCCCAGGTCATGCCGCAAATAGAAACCATTGAATTTTTTAAACAGAAGTTGTTTCTTGTTAAATTGTGTTTTTATATTCTAGGTTTATTCCTGGTTTGGGCCGGTGGTATCAGGATATATAAAACACTTAAAGATAGCTAAGGAATAAAAATGCAAAAGACATCCAGTCTGAAATCCACCATAAAAGATCAATCCGGAGCTGGAAAAACCAAAATAGGTGAAATACTTTCTAAAGAAGGTCAGATTACAAGCATACAGCTGGATGAAGCATTGTCGATTCAAAAGAAAACCAATGAAAGACTGAGCGGAATTCTTTTAAGCAGGGGATATATTGATCCAGACACCATCGTCAATGTCCTGGGGCGGCTCTATAATTATAATGTCATTAAGCGTTCGGATATCAAACCCGATCCAAAATTATTGAAGCTTTTCCCCTATGAAATGGCCAAGCCTGCCATGGCTTTCCCGGTTGAATTAAATGGGACGGAATTAACCATTGTCATGGTGGAACCTACCGACACATCTATTGTGGAGGATCTTCAAAAAAAAACCGGGAAAACCATCAAGGTTTTTGTATCAACAGAACATGATCTGATTCAGGCTTTTCGTGATTTTTATAAAATCAGTGATGATGAATATAAAAGTTTTCTTCGGTTTGAAGAAGACGTTGATGCCAATGAGCCAGTCACTTCGGTGGAGGATTTCGGAAGCCTTGTGTCGGAAGCAGCAGAAGAACTTGAAGTCGGCTCCTCTGATTCAGATATGGGCCGTGATGAATTTATGGCCTCTGATGCGCCGATTATCAAGCTTGTAAATGGTATACTGACAAAAGCCATTAATGATGGTGTCAGCGATATTCATATAGAGCCTTTTGAAAAAACATTCCAGGTCAGATACAGGCTAGACGGCAGCATGTATAAAGCCATGAACCTGCCCCTCAGCATTAAGAATGCCGTCATTTCGCGAATAAAAATTTTAGCCCAGCTGGATATTGCTGAAAGAAGAGTTCCCCAGGATGGTAGGATAAAACTTAGATTAGGAAAGAAAAAATCAATCGATTTCAGGGTTTCAACGCTGCCGACACTCTTTGGAGAAAGCATTGTCATGCGTATCCTGGATCAAAGCGCCCTGAGCATTGATTTGACTAAACTTGGATTTGAGCCTGCCGCCTTTGAAAGTTTAAAACGGTGTATTTCAAGGCCTTATGGACTCATTCTCGTTACCGGGCCCACAGGCAGCGGAAAAACAACCACGCTTTATTCCATATTGAACCGTCTGAATAAAGATGACATCAAAATACTAACGGCCGAAGACCCGGTAGAGTTCAATTTCAAAGGGATTAACCAGGTACCTGTAAAAAATGAAATCGGTATGACATTTGCCGCGGCACTGAAAGCATTTTTGCGGCAGGACCCTGACATTATCATGGTGGGTGAGATCCGGGATCATGAAACTGCCGAAATTGCCATTAAAGCTGCCATGACAGGTCATTTGGTGTTTGCAACCCTGCATACCAATGATTGCCCTTCAACTATCGGCCGTTTGATTGATATCGGTATTCCGTCTTATATGCTTGCCTCTGCCGTAACAATGGTTTTGTCTCAACGTCTTGCCAGAAGGCTTTGCCCGGAATGTAAACAGGTTGTTACCGGGCATAATCCGGCTGACCTCGAATTTCAAGGTTTTTTAAAGGATGAAATTGGCGATTTGAAAATATATGGGCCAAAGGGATGCAGCCATTGCAACGGAACCGGGCATAAGGGACGGGTTGGTTTGTATGAAATAATGGAAGTCACCGATGATGTGGCAAAAGCCATCAGTGCACAGGTGTCTGAAGATCAACTCAGAAAAGTTGCAGTTCAAGAAGGCATGGTGACGCTGAGAGAAGCAGGCCTGAGAAAGATCAGATCCGGGGAAACCTCCTATGAGGAAGTATTGAAAAAAACCGTGGTAACCAAGGAAGCATTACCCGCATATTTGATTAATCCGGATATTGAACGGTATGAAGATAAGGATGTGATTATCCGGGAAGGCAATACAGACATTGATTTTTTTGTGTTAGTTCAGGGAGGCGTGTATGTTGTCAAAGGGGGCAAAAAAATCGCTGAAATCGTCCAACCCGGTGAATATTTCGGTGAGATGTCCGCCATTACCGGTGAGCCGAGATCGGCATCCATTATTTCCAAAGGCAGATCAATGGTTAAACGCTTTCCAGGGGATAAACTGACCGAAGTCATTGAAAAATATCCGGATGTTGCAAAACATTTATTTGGCGTACTGGCTGCAAGACTTGACAGTACGGATAAACGTTTTGTGAACATGCTCAACCAGTTTGCCAAAGCCGCACCCCCCAAATAAAAAGACGGTCTTAATTTTTATAATATCGGTCTTTTTCGCTGTATATGCAACCACAATACTGCTGTCGGTAAAGATTCAGGCGTTTTGATTCTTCAACACCGGATTTCCATCCTTCCCGGAAATCATGATAGAAAAATTTAATGCCGTATCCCTTGGCAATTGCTTCTCCTGTTTCTTTGATACTCTCATGATTCTGGAATCTGCTGTATAAAAGTGTTGTGGAAAAAGCTTCAAAGTCACCTTTTTTTGCAATGATGGCGGTTTGTAACAGTCTGTCATGATAACAGACCCGGCACCGGTCCGCCTCTCTGAAAACTACGGCCTGTATAAACGCTTCAATTTGATAACCCTGTTGATAAATCATCTTTAAACCGATGGACCGGGAATATTCTTTTAAAGTTTCTTCCCGTTTCAGGCATTCCTGAAACGGGTGAATATTGTGCCGGTAGAAAAACCCCATGACATCCATATCCATCTGTCTTAGAATTTCCATAGGATAGATGGTGCAGGGTGCACAGCAGGTATGAAGCAAAAGTTTCAATTTCTTTCTCCGAATATGGAAGTGCCTATTCTTACCATTGTTGAGCCTTCTTCAATAGCAACTCTGAAATCGTTGCTCATTCCCATGGATAGATGATTCATGGAAACATTTGAAAAGTGATGGGCCTTGATGTCCTCCCTGATCTGGGAAAGTGTTTTGAAAAAAGGTCTTGCCTGCTCCGGCTCATCAAAATAGGGCGGCATACACATCAACCCCTGCACGGAAATATTTTCAAACATCTGGATCTGTCTCACCAACTCCACTGTCTTTTCAACTTCAGTACCGGATTTGGTTTTTTCATTGCTGATATTGACCTGGACAAGTATTTTCTGAATTTTATGGATGGCTTTTGCCTGTTTGTGTATTTCTTTTGCAAGCTTTAGTGAATCCACGGTATGGATATATTCAAAATATTTTACAGCAATCCCAGTCTTGTTGGACTGGAGATGTCCAATAAAATGCCAGCAGGCTTTTTCTTTGCCAATAATATCAATTTTTTTTGTGGCTTCCTGGATATAATTTTCACCAAAATGCCTGGCTCCGGATAACAAGGCCTCCATGACCGCTTCAACATTTTTTTTCTTGCTGACAGCAACCAAAAGTATGTCTTCCGGTTCCCTGCCGCAGGCCATAGCCGTATCAGCTATAATTCCGTTTATTTTTTCAAAGTTTTCCTTAATGGATGACATCTTTGATCAGGCCCTCATTTCAATTATCTTAAGTTTCATAAGAGTTTCAATAACCTCGCAGACAGGTAATCCTACAACGTTTGAATAAGATCCGGAAATTCTTTTGACAAGGAATGCGCCAACTCCCTGGATGCCGTAAGCGCCCGCTTTGTCAAAGGGCTCCTTTGTTTTTACATACCATCTTATTTCCTGTTCAGATAAAGATTTGAAATAAACTTTTGTTTTCACGACATTTTTTATTACAGAGGTTTTTTTTTTATTCAATATGCAAAAACCTGTATATACTAAATGTTCACGATTGGTTAACAGCGTGAGCATTTCCATGGCGTGGTCATCTGATTCAGGTTTTCCTAAGATTTGATCCTCAACAACCACAATGGTATCCGCTCCAAGAATCCAGATATCGGCATATATTCTTGAGACCATTTCTGCCTTTGCATAAGAAAGCTCTTTTACATATTCCTCTGGTTTTTTTAATGGAATTTTTTCTTCATTAATATTTGAAGGGATAACCTGACATTCGATACCTGTCTGCTCCAGGAGTTCTTTTCTCCGGGGAGACTGTGAGGCCAATAATAATTTTTCGAGATTAATCGGTTTCATGTGTTTTTATTATCAGAAATTCATCAAGGAAACAATCATATGCTTTCAAGCTTTTGGTTTTAGGCTTGCTTATTTTAATAAAATATTATAGAAAACCAGTGACAATGCCTGGGTGGCGGAACTGGTAGACGCAAGGGACTTAAAATCCCTCGGTGATTATCACTGTACGAGTTCAATTCTCGTCCCAGGTACCACTGAAAAACAAGGGGTTTTGGCACGACCAAAGCCCTTTTTCAAATCAAAGCGAAACTGACTTCTATTATGGATAAAATTCAAATTAACGGCGGCAGAAAGCTTTACGGAGAAGTGAACATCAGCGGCGCGAAAAATGCCGCACTTCCCCTTATCGCTTCTGCCATACTGGTCAACGGTAAAACCAGCTTTAGCAATGTTCCGGATTTAATGGATATTAAGAGTATCAGGCTTCTTTTAGAAGATTTGGGAGCATCCTGTAATTCATCCAAAGGAATTCTGGAGGTTGACGGCTCACACATCCATAAAATTGAAGCAGAATACGACCTTGTCCGAAAAATGAGAGCCTCCATTCTTGTCTTGGGCCCTCTGGTGGCAAGATTCGGTCATGCAAAAGTATCCATGCCTGGCGGCTGCGCAATCGGGGCAAGGCCTGTGAATATGCACCTTTCCGGGCTTGAAGCCCTTGGTGCGGAAATCAGTATGGATCACGGATATATCGAGGCAAAAGCAAGCAGGCTGATTGGAAATGAAATTTATTTTGATACACCCACGGTTACCGGAACTGAAAACCTGATGATGGCGGCTGCTCTTGCAAAAGGAACCAGCGTCTTGCGGAATGCCGCACGGGAACCGGAGATTGTTGCCCTGGCCGAAGCCCTTAACCAGATGGGAGCCAGAATAAACGGGGCCGGAACAGCCATTATTACCATTGAAGGTGTTAAAAGTCTTTCATCATCTGATATTGTCATTATTCCCGACAGAATTGAAACCGGTACGTTTATGATTGCTGCTGCAGCTACCGGTGGAGACGTTCTTATCAAGGATTGTGAACCGGAACATCTGGGCAGTATCATCAGCAAGCTCAAAGCCACAGGCGCTGAAATCCATACCTATCATGACAGTATCAGAGTAAAGGGTAAGGAATCAATTCACAGCGTGGATATTAAAACTGTCCCCTATCCTGGTTTTCCCACCGATATGCAGGCCCAGTTCATGGCTATGATGACCATTGCGGACGGCAACAGTGTAATCCATGAATCAATTTTTGAAAACCGCTTTATTCACGCCAATGAATTGCTTCGTCTTGGGGCGGATATCACAATTTCCAATGGCAATCTTGCCATGGTGAGAGGTGTAAAAAAACTTCAGGGTGCGCCGGTTATGGCTTCAGATCTGAGAGCCAGCGCATCCCTGGTGATTGCGGGACTGGTTGCCGAAGGGACAACTGTCATTTCAAGGGTATATCATATGGATAGAGGGTATGAATCCATTGAAAAAAAATTTTCACAATTAGATGCCGATATTGTTCGAATCAAATAAAATTCTCAAGATGGGGTAAGAACATGTGAACCTATTTTGTATCCCCTTAAATCCTCCTTCCTTGTTCATCTTTTTTTCCCTGATGGCCGGTATTTTATTGGGAAATTTTTTCCATTATTCCAACCCCGCTTTATTATTCATTCTAACAGGGGTATCAGGAGTTCTGGTTTTTACTTATTATTTCAATAAACAGGCAGTTCTTTTTCTAATGCTTTTCCTGATTTTCGGATTTGGGTATTTTTCCATACAGATGAAGCTTTATCCTGTTCTGCCCGACAATCATATCAGCCATTTTATGGATATAAAAAAGGTTGCTATTAAAGGTAAAATTGTATCATTTGCCCGTCATTATGAAAAAAAAATAAAAGTTATCCTCCAGTGTGAAAATCTCATCATACCTGGCCAAAAAATGGATAATGTCACCGGCAGAATTGATCTGAGTATTTATTTGTCTTCAGGCCCAACACTCCAATATGGCGATATGATTGAATTTGAATCGACCATACGTCCGGTTCAGAATTTTGAAAACCCGGGAGCCTTTGATTATGTCAGATATTTTAAACTGATGGGATTGGCCGGTACAGCCTATTGCGATCAAAAAAAAATCAGGCTGAGAAATGAAAGTGATCCTAAAAGCATCCTGGTGCTATTTATCAGAAGCATAGAAAAAACCAGAATAGATTTTTATAATTTCATTTTAGATCATACCGGCCACTCTGAAACCGGAAAAACATTAGCGTCATTAATAACAGGTAAAACAGAACTCATTCCTCCTGATTTCAGGGAATTGTTTTCAAAAGCCGGCATAAGCCATCTCTTTGCAATTTCCGGGCTTCACCTATCCATCATAGGGCTATTATTCTTTAATATCTTTTTTAAATTTCTGTCTATTTCCCCAAAATATCTCATCACAGGCAGGGCTAAAAAATCAGCAGGGGTCTTAACAATAATACCATTGATATTTTATTGCATATTTTCAGGATTTTCCCATTCTACGCAGCGTGCATTCATCATGGCTGTCGTCCTTCTTTTCTCATTTATTTCAGAAAAGGAAAAAGATGTCCTCTCAAGCCTTTCGATTGCCGGAATTCTTATTTTGATATTTGATTCTTCTGCCCTTTTTTCCATATCTTTTCAATTATCTTTTATTGCGGTCAGTTTTATCATTTTTGGTCTTTCACTTATTAAACAAATTTCTTTTCCGTACAAGGACCATTTATGGGGCAAATCTGCATTGCTTCTATGCGTCACTTTTTTTGCATCACTGGGAACATTTCCTTTGACAGCTCATTATTTTTATACGGTATCTGTTGTTCAGCTCATATCAAGTTTTTTTTTCATACCTCTTATCGGATTTTTTGTGCTTCCGCTGGGAATTTTTTCTTTGTTATGTTTCAGTTTTCTACCTGTTTTTTCAGGCTGGATTATTGAGATTTGTCACCTTTTGATTTCTTTTACGATTCTGTCATCTAACACCATTGTTTCAATACCGTTTTCATGGGTTAGAATCATGACTCTCGACTGGTTTGAAATCTCATTGATTTATCTTGTTTTTGTTTTCATCTATGCCGCATTAAAAGGAAAATGGAAAATATCAGCTGCCATTGTTGTGCTGTTAATTTTTTTAAGTATCCATAATTTTTCAAAGGCACGGCCCATTAAAAATGTGAATGAAATGTTAAGGATTACCAACATTGATGTGGGGCAGGGGAACAGCGCTCTGATTCAGACCCCTCAAGGCCATAATATTTTACTGGATGGCGGAGGCTTTTCTGAGTTATCTGCCTTTGATACCGGGAAATATATTCTTGCCCCATTTTTATGGAAAAATAAGATAAACACACTGGATTATATTATTCTCAGTCACCCTGAATCCGATCATATAAACGGCCTGATTTATATTTTAAACAATTTCAAGGTTCATACATTAATCAAAAATGCAGATATAACCGAAACACAGACCTATAAAACCCTGATTAATCTATGCAGAAACAAGGGTGTCCGGATATGGAACCCTTCTACAAAGGGAGAAACAATGTATATAGGGGAAACAGCACTCTTGTTCTTTGAAGCTGATGGTAGACCCTCCTCAGGTGATCTGAACAACAATTCTCTTGTCTTTAAAATGTCATACAAAGAATTTGCAATGCTCTTTCCAGGAGACATTCTTTCATCTCGTGAAAAAAAACTTGCCAAGACAAACGGTTCAAATCTTCAGTCTGAAATACTGCTTGCACCACACCATGGGAGCTCTTCGTCCAGTACTGAAATTTTTCTTGATAAAGTGCTGCCCAAGAGTGTAATAGTATCCTGTGGCCGAAACAATCGATATAATTTCCCACATCCTGATATAGTCAAAAGATACGAGGATATGGGAATCCGTATCCTCAGAACCGACAGAGATGGAGCAGTATTCATATCAAGTAACGGAAGGGAATATCATATTAAACCCTATAAAGGCGGATAATTTTGTATTATATCTATTTTCCCTATGTTGTTATTCTTGCTTTATTCATGCTGTATGAATGTTATAAAAAAAGCCAGCCAAGATGGTGGGCCCTTATGGTATTGATAGCGCCTGTTACCTCACCCTATTTTATCTTTAAAACCCGTAAAGAATCCGGCGTTATGCTTTTTCTGATATTTTTATCAACTTTTTCAGCAGTCGGCGCGTCAGAATTTCTTCTTTTTAAAAATTATATGGAAAAAAACAAATATTCCCATCTTTCTCCATTAGCAATTCAAATGATCCGTCTCAGCGAAGAACTCAAGGAAAGTACCTTGAAACTTGACACCGCATTGGTAAAACTGGAAAATTTGAGTAAAGTAGAATCCCGGGTTCATGAGATAAAAAAGACCATTGAGTTTATCGGGGAGCTGAAAAACATTATGGTTGAAAACAAGAATGCCATTGAACGGCTTGAAAAATTCACGGAAGATTATAAAGAGTCCTTTACCGGCAAAGATCTGGGATGGGTTTTCCAGATTCATAATTTCTATA
This sequence comes from uncultured Desulfobacula sp., assembly GCA_964619205.1. GTDB lineage: Bacteria > Desulfobacterota > Desulfobacteria > Desulfobacterales > Desulfobacteraceae > Desulfobacula. Next base: position 18,140 of record CAZUDE010000008.1, read on the forward strand.
ATAACAGAGTAGTTGTTCAACATCATAACAGTCTTGAAAAATATTTGTTCAGTTTTCAGGAACTGCTGGAATATACCTATGAAAATTTTGTAAACATTACAGATCTGAAAAGTGAAGAACACCTAAAAAACTATGATGAGTATTATCTGCGTTATCGCAGGGCAGTTGACAGTCACCACAGACTCAATGTCAGGCGAATTGAATTTCAAAACTCCTATTTAAAGCAATATCCCGATATCAAACCCTATCTCCCAGGCGAACGTCAAACTGAAGCTTTTAAATTATGGGGGTAGTCATTTTTTTCTGAGTCCTTCAAAAAGGGAATGATTACTTTATTCTTATTGCCGCCAGAAATATCATAGGTAATGGAAACAATGGGGACATTTAGTTTTTCTTCAAGTTTATGTGCCATTGATTCTGTAATAAGCCCGGGACAGCAGAATGCAGGGTTTGTCTGAACCAGAAGTTTCAAATCAGGGTGTTCGCTGATGATGTGATGAATTTTTAATATATTATCCATGGATTCACCGGTATGTTCCTGGAGAATGCCGTAATCAGGAAGAATGCCTTCATAGGAGTCGTTGATTTCAAATACCGACCGACCCAGAATTGGTTCAAAGTATTTGTAATATTTTTTTTCCATGGCCTGCATGACAACAAGCAGTGTTTTGTTTGACATCAGGCTGACATATTTTCCTTCCTTAAACCATTTTCTGAAATATGAATTTGCAATGATTTTCAAATATTTATAATAAGGAGTTGTAATAGCTTCACCCCCATTGTCTTCTATGAAATGGATCAGATCCTGATTCATGATATCATTATCCCGGACGTAAAGGTCACCAAAAATTCCAATTTTCGGCCTCTTCTCTTGCCTGGTTTGAATATTTATAAACATATCCATGATGGTCTTAATGGATGACTCCTTGTCCCCGCCTTTTTCAAAAGTATTGCATAAAAGCGCCAAAGCATCTTTGAGTGTTTGATCCGTTTCTCCTTTATGAATTTCATAGGGCCTGATTTTACAACCGACACTTCGTAAAAGACCTCCAAACATATAGGCGAAATATGCATTGGTAGAGGCTTTAAAAGAAATATCAAACAAAGAAAGCTCTCCTTTGTAAATCTCTGCTTTCTCAAATCCATTACCGTTTCTCTCAAATATTTTTTTTATATGATATGGATACATTTTAATATTACAGGCGATTTCCGAAGGATTTAACCATAACGAACAATCAGAGGGATCAAAATTATTTTTTTCTACAGTATGAATAAATGCTGCGGCCACTGCATTTAAAGGAATGCATTGTCCTGTATTGGTCAGAATGCTTTTTTTCAGCGTATCATGGGTTTCTTCCATTAGAAGGGCCTTATACCCCTCGTTTTTCATAACAGACACAATGAGGCTTCCGGTAAAAATATCCCAATTCGGGAAGAGTATTTTTTTGCCCCCTATTTTTGATATAAATTTGGGGTGAAGAGGAAGCAGATCCTTATCTTTTTCTTTCAATATCAAGTTGTTATGATTGACAAATGCCTGGACGGCGGCTTCAACTCTAGTCTCGTAACCGACACTTGAATCATGCTCATCAAGCTCCAGTATTAAATAGGGCTTGTTATGAGCTTCCATGATCTGCCTAAAATAGTCTATCCCAAAAGCATCCGGGGCGCATTTAAACGAACTGATATAGACCGGATAAAGATGTTCGGTTTTTGAAACAATAAAAGCGGCTTTAAGAATCTGAGCCACATGTTTCCAGTGAATTTCTTTTAACAGGGGGTCAATTTCAGAAAAATCAAAATTTTTATAATCCAACATATCCTGGAAAAATGTTTTTACACCGAGAGTCTCAAAAATCCTGGGGATATTATTGTTCATTGTATCGGTTAAAACAGTATAGGGCCTGCCGACCAGAAGAACATTAATATCATCTCCTTTGGTATAATATTTTTTAAATAATTCCTGATTATTAACAGTGCAGGTTTCCTTAAATTCCACTGCATTGTCATAGGCGGTAGAGATGTCAAAAAATGAAAATAAAAAATCCGATGATATGTTTTTCAGTGTTTTATACAACTCCAGTTTGGTATGAAAATTTGTATAAAGGTATCTGATTATCGGGGAAATAAGTCTTTTTTTATCATATTCGGTTAAACATGATATCACTGATGGAGAGAATTGGGTGTAATAGCAATGCTGCCTTCTTCTGTCTTTTTTACCGGTGTTATCTTCAAAGTAAAAAGGAAGGAAAACATAATCTGCAGCACCCATTAAATAATCGATATGCCCATGCAGGGACATAACCGGAGCACAAAATTCAGCTTTGGCGGTCTTTTTACCCAGCATTACAGGGTTCTTTAATTCACCATTTGTAACGGTTTTAATTCCAAGCTTTGAAAAAAAACAGACCCAAAAATCAAAGTCTTCAAACAGATGCAGGGCTTTGGGAATACCGATTGTAAAATCATGTTTGATGTCCTGTTTTTTAATTTTTGGGATGGCGCTGTTCCTTGATTTTAAAAGACCGTAATTTCGTTTTTGAGGGATCATTTTATTTGTGTGATAGTCCCTGCCACATAAAAAGCCATAGGCAAGGGTTTCTCCATTGACCTCAGCAATGGTCAGCTTACAATAATTCGTGCATATTTGACAGGTTTCCTGACGCACGGGGATCTTGGATTTCCAAAGCCCAAAACCTCGGAAATTTGATGCGTCGGGTTGTTTTTCTTTTACCATCAACGCAATACCCAAAGCACCTGTCAAATGGCAGAATTTTGAAACGTGAATGGGTTTTTTCAGTTTTTGTTCAAACGCAGCGACAAGCGCCTTGTTTTTTGCTGTCGCACCTTGAAAAAGGATATGTTTGCCTATTTTTCCTACGCTGGCAACTTTTGTAAGGTAATTGTCTCTGACCGAATGAAGAACAGAGGCAAGAATTTCATTTTTCTGATACCCCTGGGATAAAAAATAATTGATATCCCTTTCCATGAATACGGTACAGCGGTCACTGGTTACAGGGGAGGAAACACCTTCTGTCAGGCTTGAATACTCAGAAAGGGGACATCCTAATTTTATGGCCTGTTCTTCAATAAAACTGCCAGTGCCTGCCGCACATACCGTATTCATGACGGATGCCGTGACAATACCGCCCTTTAAAAGAGTGAATTTGGCATCCTGGCCTCCGATTTCAATAATTGTATCCACATTGCTATTTAGATTGCAGGCAGCAGTCGCATGGGCTGTTATTTCATCGGGTTCAATATCTGCCCCTATAATTTTCCCGGCCATTCTCCGACCGGAACCGGTTGTTCCACATCCTTTTATGCCAATTTGAATTCCATAAGTATCAAAAAACATATCATAGGATTTAAAGATTTTTTGAATTGCATTAACCGGCATGGAAGCCGTCTTTGTATAAAATCCTGCAACAGGGACACCCTCGTGATTTATGAGAATGCTTTTTGTGCTTGTTGATCCGACATCCAATCCAATATATCCTTCCTTTAATGTCATCATTTCAGGGTTCTGATAAATATCGGTTTCAACATCATCGCTTACATAGGAAGAAAAACATTTAAAGTCAGGGTATTGTGAAAGCTTGAGTTCAAGTGGAGGGTATGAAAGGTGAGGCAGTTTTTGTGTTTTTACGAAGATATCTCCAGAGGAAAAAAGTGTAATCTTTTTAGTTTTTTTGTGAGACAAAAGATCATCCAACAGACAAAGCGCAGCCCCAGCAGCACCATAGTATTTAGAATTTGAATCTGCAATAAATTGACACCCTGTTATATTTTCAAGATGTTTTTTAACGGCAGCATTGAGTGAAACACCACCGCAGAAAACAATTTTTTTGCCTACATGGCTGAACTTAAAAAGGGTATTGGAAATATTCTTTGCAAGACCATAACAAAGTCCGTCACAAATCTGTTCAATATCATACCCTTCCTGCTGGGCATGAATCAGATCAGTTTTCGCAAAGACAGCACAACGGGTTGCAATATCTGGAATTTTTTTTCTATTAAGAAAGGCTTTTCTGCTAAGTTCCTCAGAACCATCTATAAGATTTAATCTTCGGGCCTGTTGATCAAGGAAACTACCGGTCCCGGCAGCACAGGAAGTATTATGTTTAGCCCCTATATAGTTCTGGTTTTCATCAAACCGGCTTAATGAAAATCTCTCACCCCCGATATGTAAAATAGCATCAAATTCATTATGATAATATTTTGCAGCTCGAATTAGACAGAACTGGTCATCATAAAAATCTGCACGGACAAAGGTAGGGGTGCAATCTGTTGCACCTATATAGCCAATCTGTTCTATATCCATCGCTTGGATGATTTTTAAAAGGCACTGCCTGACGTCACCATGATGAGGAGTGCTTGATGAATAAATCATTTTCCCTTTGAGTGTCAACAATACAACATGAACAGATACAGAACCGATATCGACTCCGAGAATACAGGATGAAGCATTTGCCATTATAATTTTCCCTTGATATGATTCCAGAAATCCATTACCCCTTTAAACCATCCGTCCATGAACATCAGTTCATCATCCACACAGCCTGGCTCCGGATTTCTGGACAGGTTTATCGCCGCGTAAATTTTATTGAAATAATCGCTCATTTTTGAATCTGAAATCAATTGATACGTGTCATTGAATTTTAACACGTATAAGAGGTCTCCATAATGGGCAATCTTTGCCCATTGAACGCCCTCTGCTTTACCCAACATATAATATTTTTTTTCCCAGTTCTGCTTTTCTTGTTTCAACCTTTTAATAATGTCACCCATATCAAAATCTTCTGATATTCTTTTCTGAAAATCTTCTTTTTTTTGAATGGCCTCTGCCAAAGCGTCCTGGAATAATTTTGAAAGATTAAAAGAAGCTCGCCATGCTTCCAGTTTCTCATATAGAAAATCCGGGATGCTTAATGTGATTTTCTGAGTCATCTTTGAAATCCTTTTATAAAAATTTAAATAAATATACGTATCGATTCAAACGATACGTGTCAACAAATTAATTACAAATTATTACAAAAAACACTGACTAACAGGCAGCTATTGGCTTGAAAAGTATGCCCTTTGAAGTTATAGTTACAATTATGCTTATTAAATCTCTTGAAAAAATCGGTGAAGTAACGATCGATTTTCTAAAATCCTGTGGCAGGCTGTCTCTTTTTTTTATAACAGGATTTATTAATATTTTTATTCTGCCGATTCAGTTCAGTAAGACAATAGATCATACCTGGTTTATCGGTGCCAAATCTTTTTTTGTTATTTTTTTGACAGCTTTATTTACAGGAATGGTATTGGGCCTTCAGGGCTATTATTCCCTGGTAAAATTCGGCTCTGAAGCAGGATTAGGGGCTGCGGTTGCCATAACCTTGGTTCGGGAACTCGGTCCCGTTCTTACCGCCATAATGGTCACTGCAAGAGCAGGTTCTGCAATGGCTGCTGAAATTGGAGTGATGCGGATTACAGAACAGATAGATGCCCTTAAAACCATGCATATCCACCCTGTCAGATTCCTTTTCACCCCAAGACTCATCGCGTCTGTAATCAGTTTCCCTTTATTGACAGCGCTGTTTAATGTTGTTGGAATTTTGGGAGGATATTTATCCGGTTCCTTCCTTCTTGGAATCAATCAATATGATTATATGGACGCTGTTATCAAGAATGTCGGGATTGATGATGTTAACGGCGGGTTTTTAAAGTCTTTTATTTTTTCCATTGTAGTAACAACCATCTGCTGCTATCGTGGATATTATACACATTTATTCAGCGGTTTCGGAGCCAGAGGGGTCAGCCTGTCCACAACCAATGCCGTTGTTCAATCCTGTGTTTTCGTCTTGATTTTTGATTATATTATTACATTCTTTCTGGTGTAGAAATGACGGCCCCACTCATTCAATTTATTGATTTAAGAAAAAGTTTTGAAACACAGGACGTTTTAAAAGGTGTTCATCTGTCGATTTACAGCGGGGAGGTTACTGCCATTATAGGAAAAAGCGGAACCGGAAAATCCGTATTGCTGAAACATATGATCGGTCTTATTCATCCGGATTCCGGACAGATTCTGATCAATGGGGAATCTGTCCATCTATTGTCTCAAGAAAAAATTAAAGCTTTTCAAAAAGAATTGAGTTATATGTTCCAGGATAATGCTTTGTTTGATTCTATGACCATATATGAAAATATTGCTCTGCCGCTCTTAGAAAACAGATATTACCCGAAACGACTGATCAAGGACAACGTCATGAACCATCTTAAAGAACTGGGATTGTCCGGTTCGGAAAAAAAATTCCCAGCCCAGCTTTCAGGTGGCATGAAAAAAAGAGTTGCTCTGGCCAGAGCGCTTGTTACTAACCCAAAACTTGTTCTTTTTGATGAGCCGACTACAGGCCTTGATCCTATTAGAAAGAAAAATGTCCACACAATGATAAAAGAATATCAGGAAAAATTTGAATTTACCGCCGTCATTGTCAGTCACGATATTCCTGATATCTTTGATATCTCTCAACGGATCGCCATGCTGGATGAGGGTATTATTCAATTTGAGGGTTCAAAAAAAGATATACTTGATTCACACAGCCAAATTGTAAATGCCTTTATCAGGGGCGAAGATGCTTAAGATTATGAATAATGGGAATTTGAAAAAGGAAGGGCATGAACAAAAGAAAAATTGAATTTTATGTTGGGCTTTTTGTGGTCCTTGGCTTGATATGTACTGTTTATCTTTTTGTGGTTCTTGGTGAAATCGGGTTTCTCAAAAACACAAGGTATCCGGTATATGGTTTTTTTACTTCTGTTTCAGGGCTTAAAAAAGGGGCACGGGTTGAGATGGCAGGAGTTGAAATCGGAATTGTTTCAAATGTTGTGATTGACAAAGAACGACTGCTTGCAAGAGTGGAACTCAGCATTGATAAAAACATGACACTTTCGGAAGATGTTATTGCCTCTGTAAAAACATCTGGTATAATAGGACAAAAATATATTGACATAGCGCCTGGAGGATCTGATATTTTGATAGAGCCGGGTCAGGAAATATTTAATACCGAATCATCGCTGGATATAGAATCCCTTGTCAGGAAATTTATATTTAACAAAGACAATAAATAGAATTCAATCATTTTTTAAAATGAATCATTTTTTTCGTTTCATTTTAATACTAAATAAGATAACCAAAGGAAACAAAAAAATGGGAAAAACATATCCTTTTTTAATTGTGTCAGCTGTCATAGCTGTTTTTGTTTTTATCATTGAGCTTTCAGCCCAGGACCTTAATGGTGTTAAGCCTTTGTTATCAGAAGACTCCTTTTCTCAGAGATCAAACAGCGATCAGGTTCTTTTTGTACAGAACACACAAACCCGATCAGAAGAAGAATCTTTTGACAATAGATTTTTCGAAGATAATCAGGACTCCAAAAGGATTCAATTTGTTTCAGATCCGCTTTATTATTTCAACTATGCCATGTATTCACTTAATGATATGCTTTATTTTGCCTTTCTTAAGCCCATAGCCACAGGTTACAAATTTATTGCGCCCACTATAGTTCGAAAAGGTGCGAGCAATTTTTTTTATAATCTTCTTTTTCCTGTCCGATTTGTAAATAATCTTTTACAAGGCGAAATTAAAGACGCAGGGACAGAAATTGGGGTTTTTATTATCAATTCCACCATCGGGGTCTTAGGGTTTGGTCAGGTTGCCCAGAATGAATTCGGACTTAAAACCAATGATGAGGATCTGGGCCAGACTTTTGGCTCCTATTCCATTGGAAACGGATTTTATCTTGTTCTGCCGGTGCTGGGACCCTCAACTTTAAGAGACAGTATAGGACTTGTAGGGGATTATTTTTTAAAACCGGTAACTTATGTTGAACCTTGGGAGCTTTCTTTCGGCATTAACTCTTATGAGACCATAAATTCATTGTCTTTTCATCTAGGTGATTATGAGGCGTTAAAGGCGGCTGCAGTTGACCCCTATACTGCCATCAGGAATGCATACATCCAGAATCGGGAAAAGAAAATCAAGGAATAGACCTATTGAAACAGATCAGCCCTTCTGTTGGGCAGAAAATATTTCATTGGGTGCGACCTCACGTTATTGAGAACAGTTTTATCGATTGTAATGATATGAACCCCCTCAGAATCATCAATGGATTTATAAATCACATTTCCATCGGGTCCAATCAAAAGACAAAGTCCAGGGAAAAATAATCCTTTGCCATTATCTCCTGTCTGATTCAGAGCGGCAATATAAAGGCCATTGTCAAATGCTCTTGCCCGAAGATGCCGAATCCAGGAATAGTATTTTTCCTGGGAGCTGCCCCTGGGAGATGCATGGGGGATGAAAATCACATCTGCCTGTTTTAATGCCATTGACTTGGAAAGTTCAGGAAAATGAGCATCATAACAAAGCTGAACACCAAAAATCAGGTCATGCGAATTAAATATAGATATTTTGTTACCTGCTGAAAAATATTTTTTTTCAAATGGTGAGGTATGAATCTTTCTATATACACCAAATGATCCGTCAGGATTGAAAACAAAATGAGAGGCATATATACTTTTATCCGGAGTTTTTTCAGCCAAGCCAACCAGTATGGTGATTTTTGAATATATAGCCATGTCTATAAACAGATTCAGCATATCATCTGTTACATATCTCGAGATAGATAGAATATCATTGTTGGCTACATAGCCCGTTAAATTCATTTCGGGGAAAACTATTATCCGGGCCCCTTTTTCTATGGCAAGGCATATAAAATTTCTTGTTGATTCAAGGTTTATTTCATATGTCCCAGCCGGGCAGTTTTGAACTACCAGAGCAGCTTTAATCATATTCATATTTTAAAGTTGGCGCTGATCTTGAATACTTTTGTAGCAGGGAGATTCAATATAGGATCAATCTGTGTTGTCTCACTGATGTCTTTTAAATTTTTTTCAATCATTTCAACAGAAGAGGCAATAAAGGTAAACCAAATATTGAATTTATGATCTCGCTGGTAGTTATGAGTTACGCCAGAAAAGGAATTAACGGTTTTTGTAAACAGGTCGATTTTTTCTTTCGGTACCCTTGCCGCACAAAGCGTTGAATAATAACCAAGTTTATCAGGACTGAAATTACCGCCAATACGCCGGATCAGAAGATCTTTTTTCATCTGTCTTATTCGATTGATGACTTCATTTTCCGTGAGGCCAAGCTTTTGGGCAATAATCTGAAAAGGCCTTGGATCAATGGGGAAATCAATCTGGATATTATTTAAAAGGGTTTTGTTAATAGAATCAATGTCAGGCATTTATCAAAGCTCCTGAGCTTTTAGAGGGCACCTACCCGGTGCTCAAACAATAAAGGCTCTGCACCAAGGATGCAGAGCCTTTAAATTCAATGAACGGTATCAAATGTGATTTACTATACACATCCGGTTGGTTTTGGAAGGCCAGCCATTTTGCAGGCACCTTTTCCAGGTCCTGATGGAAACAGCTCATAGATATGTTTCAGTTTGAACTTCGTCAGCTTGGAAAGAACACGGACCATTGGTGCAATACCATTTTTTTCATAATAATCCTGAAGTACTTTAATCAATACCCAATGTTCGTCCGTAAGCTCTTCAATTCCTTCCTGGCCCTTGACATAATCAACCCACTCGTCACAATATGTATTGTAATCAAGAAGGAATCCGTCTTCATCAATTTCGAAAGATTTCCCATTAAACTCGACTGTTGCCATTTAAAATTTCCTCCAATAAGTAATTATTTTCTATCATTTTAAGACATGCTGTCTTAGCTTCAATAATTAAAAACTTAACATATCTTAAGCAATGGTTGGTTGTCAATATAAAATAAACCCAAATTAATATTCTTTCGGGGTCTTATTTAACTGTTCCAGAGTGAAGACTGGACCATCTTTGCACACCAGCTCCTTTCCGATATTACATCTGCCGCACATGCCGATACCGCATTTCATCCTGTTTTCAAGAGACATGATTATCTGATGTTCCTTATACCCAAGTGCGACAAGGGCCGGCTGGGTAAATTTGATCATGATTGGAGGTCCGCAGATAATTGCAAAGGTGTTCTCATCCGCCTTTGGGGCATTCAGTTCAACAATCTGAGGCACAAACCCTTTATGGTATTTCCAGGTTGGATCATCTGTGCCGTCAACTGTAATATGCATATTGATGTCTTCTCTTTTTTCCCATTCATACAGCTCTTCTCTATACAGAAGCATCCCGGGAGATCTTGCACCATATACCACATCGATATTCTTGAATTTTTTCCGGTTGGCCGGATCAAGCATAAAAATAATTGATGATCTTAAAGTGGTGAATGCAAATCCACCGCCAATGATGACGACATTTTTATTCTCCAGTTTATCCCATGGGTACCAGTTCCCTAAAGGGCCCCTGATTCCCATGATATCACCTACCTTCATATTGTGCAGATGGGAGGTTACCACACCGGTTCTGAATACTGTAAATTTGACAAATCCTTTCTCAACAGGGGAGGAGGCAATCCCAATGGGAATTTCACCTACGCCGGGAATAGAGAGTTCGGCAAACTGGCCGGCATGGTATGAAAATTTTTTTTCATCTTCCTTGTTCAGAAAAACAAATTTAAATGTTTTTAACGACTTATCTTCAGTTGCAATTTCAATATTATCAATGCGAACCGGATAAGGCAGATAGGGATTTTCCATATTTTCTCCTTTGTTCGCTAATTGTTTTTTTCATACGAGTTCATTATCTTGCACACTTCACGAATGTCGATATTGACCGGACAGCTTTTAACACATCGGCCACATCCGACACACATGATTCCTTTATCATATTTATCAAGAAAATATTTGAGTTTATGCATGAATCTTTGTCTGACTCTCTGGGTTTTGCTATCCCGGGGGTTGTGCCCGGTTGCATGTTTTGTGAATAAGGGAGACATGCAGGTATCCCAGTTTCTGAACCGGGCAGCGGACTTTCGCTTGGTTTCATCCTGAATGTCAAAACACCAGCAAGTCGGACAGACAAAGGTACAGGCGCCACAATTGATGCAGGCAAATGCGACATCTTCCCAGAAAGGCGCTTCATGTAGTTCAAGCACGGTTTTGTCTTTTAATTTGCCGGTATCCATATGGGATTTGATATTTTTTTCAGCTTCTTTTCTTAATATATCAAACAGGGCCTGGCTTTCTTTTTCATCGGCAGTTTTATCAAACCCACAGCATTTTATAAAAGCCTCACCTTTATCCGTCAGGATTTTTGCGAGATATGCATTATCCAAATCGGCCATGAGCACATCAAGCCCTGCTTCAGAAAAAGGACCGGTTCCGGTGGAAGTTGAAAAATCAAACGGTCCGGGCTTGTTTATGCCCATACCCACAAAGGTTGTGGCCTCATAGGCATCACACCAGTAAGGGTCCCGGTAATCAGCTGTATCAAAATTCATCTTCACAAGCTCAATTGCTTTTGCATCATACGGCCTGATGCCCAAAACAGCTCTTTTTTGAAATTCAGATGAAACTGGTTTCATGATGTGATGGCCTTCTTTGGCCTCATCAAGAGAGGTGAAAAGTATTTTCTCCGTTTGTGGGAATAAAACAGATTTAACAGACATGACCGAATCATTGCTGGTCATATCGGGCAGTATGTCTTTTTCAAGGGTCCTTATAAAAACCCCGTTTTTATCCTTAACCGGGCCGAAGAGCCGGTAGGTTTCCCTGGATTTTTCAATCCCTTTGGCCCAGTTTTTTTTATCAATTGTTATAAATTTCATTATTTACCCTTTTTTTATTTACTTGATAAAATCATTGGGATCATCCGGACTGTATGCGTCCAGGGGAGGGCGTTTGGTTTGATCCAGCCCTGCTTCCCAGCCAAACATATCAAAGGCGTCCTTATTCAGTTTTCTTGTGAAATCCCTGACATTGATATCCATTGGGCAGGCTTCAACACAGGCGCCACAATCCGTGCAACGGCCTGCACAATGAAATGCCCGCAAGAAATGAAAGGTATTGACATCGGTTTTATCCTGACCCTTGCCTACCCATTGGGGACCGGATTCGTCCACAAAACAGGTGGGACAATAGCATAGAGGGCAGGCATTCCTGCAGGCGTAACAGCGGATGCAGTTCTTTGTCAAATCCTGGAAATACTGCCATCTGGCATCTGCGTTCAATGCTGCTATTTTTTCAACATCAGGGTAAGGGATATCAATAATTTGTTCTTCAACAGGATCTCCTGCAAGAACATCATAAATCACAGGGTTTTTATGCTGACAAAGTCTACAGTTCTCCCTTAAATACTCTTTTTTATTTAATTTTTCTTTTTTTAATGAAGATTCAACATTCAGAATCTCACCATCCTCATCAAATTTTTGGATTTCATCTTCAAACAAAGATTTAATTTTCGATTTATCAACCATGCCGTTGCAGGGCACACCAATAATATAAATCTGATCTCTTTTCAGCTGGTTTTCGATAATATGGGTAACAATATTTCTTGAATCACAGCCCTTGGCAATGACGGCTATTTTACCTTTTTGCTGTTGTATATAATTGGCAAGATTAAGTCCGCATGTTGAATTAAAAACAAGTTTTTTCGTATCCTGTTTTGATGCTATGGTAATAGGACTTGTTGCCATGGGAATGGTTCCGTTTGAAAAACCGATTACTTTTTCAACTTCATTTTTATCAAGCAGCTGAAAAGCAATTTCCCTGATTTTTTGTATACAGGTATTCATATACTTACCTTTATTAATTATAGTCCTTTACAAGTTTTTTATTTGGCCCGAGTGCCCGAACTTTTTTTGAAATCTCTTTTACAACATCTACAAATTTAGTGGCTTCGGCAGATGAAATCCATGAAAAATGGATTCTGTCCCTTTCTATTCCCATATGTTCCAATAGATTTCCCATAAGTGCAAATTTTCTTCGCGCATAATAATTACCATCCAGGTAATGACATTCACCCGGGTGTCACCCGGATACCCAAACGGCATCGGCGCCTTCTCTGAATGCGGAAAGAATGAATTTTGGGCTCATTCTTCCGGAACAAGGAATACGGATTACCCGTATATCAGCGGGGTATTCCATTCTGCTGACGCCTGCAAGATCAGCTGCACCATAACTGCACCAGTTGCATAGAAAGCTGACTATTTTAATATCTTTATCATTCATAATGATTTATCTCCTTTAAACGACTTCACCCAGTGCAAATATTTGTGAAAAAATCTGATTGGTATCAAACCCTCGAAGATGCAACGCGCCTGATCGGCACGAGGCAACGCAGAGTCCGCATCCTTTGCAAAGAACGGCATTTATTTCTGCTTTTCCTGCAAATCTTCCTTCTGCCGCAAATCTTGGTGCGGAATACGGACAGATGGCAACACAAACACCGCACTGGCTGCATTTCATTGAGTCTACACTGGCAATGGTTCCGCTGGTAAACAGACTGTCTTTTTTTGCAAGAAGGGTCAGGGCCCTGGATGCGGCAGCTCTTCCCTGTGTAATGGCTTCGTTCACGGGTTTTGGATAATGACCGGAGCCACAGACAAATACACCGCTTGTTGCAAATTCGGCAGGTCCAAGCTTGGCATGCTTTTCAACAAAAAACCCTTCATCATTCAGAGGAACCTTGAAGAAATTGGCAAGCTTTTCATCTTTTCTTGGAACTATCGCGGTAGCAAGGGTTAGAAGATCGGCTTCGATCTCAACCGGCTGGTTCAGGACATGATCGTTTAATCTGATAAGAAGTTTACCCTTATCAAAAAGAACTTCAGGTTTTTGTTCCCGGTTATACCGGATAAAAATGACACCCAATTCTCTTGCTTTTTTATACAAAAGCTCTCTTTCCCCATAGGTCCTGATATCACGGTAAACAATGAAAACATCAATATCCGGTTTGCGTTTCTTCAACTCTATGGCATTGTCCACAGAATGAGTGCAGCAAACCCTTGAACAATAGGGGCGATCCGGCTGCCTTGAGCCAACGCACTGAATGAAAACCGCAGAATTCAGGTGAGTCAATTTGGCATCATTCTCCTTGAACATTTTATCCAGATCCAGGGATGTGATGATTCGGTCGTCTTTCCCATACCCGTATTCATCAGGTACAAAAGCTTTGGCACCGGTTGCAAGAACTGCAATGCCATAGTCAAGGTCAAAGGATTTGTCATTGGTCTTCAATGTTGATTTGAAATTACCGACAAATCCGTCCACACCTTCAAGGGTGGTATTGCAATGGACAGTTATATTTTCATTTGTTTCAATCTCTTTTATCAATTGATTGAGATTGCTCTGAACATCTTCACCCTGGGCGGTTTTATATAATTTATGAGCTTCGCCACCCAGCTTGTCTTTTTTCTCAATAATATGGGTTTTATACCCCTGCAAGGCAAGACTCTTTGCAGAGGCCATTCCTGCCAATCCGCCGCCGATGACCATAACGGTATCATTGACAGTTATTTTTTCTTCCTTCAGGGGCTCGGCCAGAGCTGCTTTGGCCACTGCCATCCGGACAAGGTCCTTGGCTTTTTCGGTCGCAATTTCGGGATTATTCTTATGAACCCAGGAATTATGATTCCTGATATTGGTCATTTCAAACAGATATTTGTTTAAACCTGCATTGGCAAGGGTTTCCTGAAATAAAGGCTCATGGGTCTTGGGTGTACAGGCTGCCAGTACAATACGGTTCAGATTTTTTTCTTTAATGTGTTCCACCATCTTGCTCTGAGCATCCTGACTGCAGGCATACATGGCTTCTTCTGCGAATTCGACATAGGGAAGACTTTTTGCATATTCAGTAACACCTGCACAATCCACAACCCCTTTGATATTTGACCCGCAATCACAAATAAAGACACCTATTTTCGGGCGTTCCCCCACGATATTGATTTCAGGTATTTTTTCAACCGCCTTTGTGAGGCTGTTTCTTGCTGCACTTAATGCATCCCCAGCGGCAGAAGCAGCCGCGCTGGCATCCAGAACAGATTCAGGAATATCCTTTGGTTTGTTAAATACACCGGATACATAAATGCCATCTCTTGAGCTTGTGACCGGTTCAAAGGAACTGGTTTTGCAAAAGCCGGAGGATGTCAGTTCAATGCCTAATTTTTGAGCAAATGACTTAGTTTCGTCAGTTATTTCAAGACCTACTGAAAGTACGATCATATCAAAGGTATCGTCAATGATTTGACCTTTCTCATCCACATACCGGATATTCAGATCATGGGTCTCGGAATCTTCAGTGACTGAATGTACTCTGGAGCGGATGAATTTAATGCCGTGCTTTTCTTTGGCATTTTCATAGTATTTTTCAAATTCTTTACCCGGAGTCCTCATATCCATAAAGAAAATGGAACAATCCAGATTTCCACCGGCATGTTCCTTTGCAATCATAGCTTCTTTGATGGCATACATGCAGCAAACAGAAGAGCAATAGGCATTGTCACATTTGTTGATATCCCTGGAGCCAACACACTGAAACCATGCAATTTTTTTTGGGTCCTTGCGTTTTTCCGCCAGAAGTTTATCCTGTTTCTTTTTGGGATTGAGCGGTAATTTCGGAAATGTTGTGACATGGCCCATGGTAGGCCCTGTAGCTGAAAGGATTCTTTCAAATTCCATGGATGTAACAACATTGGGGAAATTTGCATATTGATAATTATCAAATCTTGAGGGATCAAAGGGCTTGAATCCGGGAGAAAAAATGATAGACCCTGCATTCAGAGATATTCTTTCTTCTTTTTGAGTATAGTCAATGGCCTTTGCAGGACATACTTCTTCGCAGATTCCGCATTTGTCTTTTGTCAGTTTTAAACAGACATCAGGATTGATGGCATATTTTAGCGGAACAGCCTGAGGATATTCAACATAAATTGCCGTTCTCTGTTTGAGATCAGCATTATACCCGTCATCAAATTTACCCGGACATTTTTCCGTGCAGGCGCCACACCCGACACAGAGATTCATATCCACGTATCTGGGTTTTTTTAAAATCTCAACCTGGAAATTGCCTTTTTCACCCTTGACATCCAGGACTTCTGAGAGCGTTAAAAGTTCAATATTTAAATGCCGGCCGACCTCGACCAGTGTAGGTGAGATAATTCACATTGCGCAGTCATTGGTTGGAAAGGTCTTGTCCAATTGCGCCATCACACCGCCAATGGAAGGTCCTTTTTCAACCAGATAAACATAGTACCCGGAATTTGCAAGATCAAGTGCCGACAGCATGCCGGAAATACCGCCACCGATCACCACTACAGATCCGGTTAATTTATTATTCATATCAAATGTCTCCTGTTTAATTATATTCTTTGCTGCTTGGTCAAAGCCGATCGAGTATGACCTGATAAGCTTATATTTTCTAAACCAAAAAACTATGTTATAAAGCCATAAATTAAAGGTTGTCAACAATTATCGAACCAAAGAAGATATTGTTTATGGAGAGAATAATAATTATCTGCGGACCCACAGGCGTTGGAAAAACTTCCGTCGCAATTCAGATTGCACAGCAGTTTAATGGAGAAATTGTGGGTGCGGATTCAATGCAGATATATCGGCATATGGATATTGGAACAGCAAAGCCTGACCCAGAAGAAATGAAGCTTGTTCGTCACCATCTTATAGATGTTGCTGATCCAAAGGAAGAGTTTGATGCCGGCCGTTATATTGAAGCAGCTGATCAGGCGATTGAAGATATTGTATCCCGTGGGAAAATTCCTATAATAACCGGCGGCACGGGTCTTTACATAAAGGCGCTTTTAAACGGGTTATTCCGTTCTGAACCCGTTTGTATAAAAACACTGGCCCAACTTACAAGGGAACTTGAAGAAAAAGGAGGCCAAGCCCTTCATGAAAAACTGGCAAATTATGATCCAAAAGCTGCCGATAAAATTCATCCCAATGATTCTTTCAGGGTTATCCGAGCCCTTGAGGTGTTTCAAACCACTGGAAGAAGAATTTCAGACCGGCAAGAAGGGCATTGTTTTAAAGACAGGAGATATAAAGGGTTGAAAATCGGTCTGTTTATGGAACGGGAAAAATTATATGACCGCATCAATCAGCGGGTTGATATGATGATGAACAAAGGGCTTCTTAATGAAGTCCTTTCACTGGTTGAAAAAGGGTATTCATTCAACCTGAAGCCCATGCAATCCATTGGGTATAAACATATGTCGATGTTCATTAAAAATGAAGTAGACCTGCCGGAAGCAATTCGTCTCTTAAAAAGGGATACCCGAAGATATGCAAAAAGACAGTTTACCTGGTTTCATAAAGATAAGGATATTGTTTGGCTTAAACCTTCGGAAAATAACCATACTGAAAACCTGATTAAAGAATTTTTGACATAGTATAATATTTTGACATATAGTTCATCAATTTAAGACCTTACTCTAACTATTGACATTCAAACTAAAAGATATTGAAAATATGAAATCCGAATATCGACATTTTCTCAGAGACATGTGCCTTTTACCCTTTATATTTTTGTTTTTCCTGTCATCCTGTGTAAAGCCTCCTGTAAACATGAGTTCTGAAAAAGACAGTGGTATTATAGAATCATCAGGTTCTGTTGAAAAAAAAGAGGAAGATGTGTCAAATTCTTCCATCATGCGTGTATTGTCAGCTGAAGCGGAAAAATTTTTTTTACAGAATAATTTTAAAGACGCTCTGTCTGTTTATAATCAAATGCTGTTAAAGACAAAAGAAGATAAAAAACTTGAAATCATTTCAAAAATTGAAACGATTCTTTCAAAAACGCCAACAAAAGATTTGGAGGAGTGGAGTGAAATTAAAGACACACATATCCCCAAAGCCCTTGTTTTATATTATCTTGGTTTGAATTATGCTTTTGAAAACAATCCGGACAAATCAAGACAAGCAATTGAAACTTTCTTATCTCAATATCCTGACCATTATCATTATTATGAAGCATTGGATCTTCTGGATGTCGTAAAAAAATCACTTTTCAGCAAAGATGTCATTGGCTGTCTTTTGCCCTTAACAGGCAAATATTCTGTTTTCGGCCAAAGAGCATTGACGGGAATACAGCTTGCCGTTGAGGAACTGTCCGAAAAATATTCAAGGGAGTTAAAGGTCCACATCATTGACACTCAGGCAGATCCGGATATGACCATGGAAGGGGTCAGGCAATTACATCAGAAAAATGTTGCCGGTATTATTGGTCCTTTGCTGATGGAAGGGGAAGCAGGAAAAGAGGCTGAAAGACTAAAAATTCCAATGATTGCCTTAACTCAGAAAACCGATTTCCCTCTTCAGGGTGATTATTTGTTCGCAAATTTTATAACCCCGGAAATGCAGGTTCAGGTTCTTGGAAATTATATCTTTTCAAAACTCGGTATAAAAAAGGTTGCCATACTCTACCCGGATGAAAAATATGGCATTAAATATATGGAACTCTTTTTGGGTATAGCAGAAGAATATGGCGGTGAAATTGTCGGAATTGAGCCCTATGACGGGAAAAAAACAGATTTTACAGTGCCTATCCAGAGAATCACAGGAGAGGCGTTCCCAGTCCCGGGATCTATTAAATCAGCACGCCTGAATTCAGGCAGCGTTGGGGATACCGAGGAAGATCAGGTTCAGAACACTATTGAAGACGATGATGAGACACCATTGTCTAAAAGAAAAAAAACAGGCAGCAAAACAAAAAATTATTTTGAGGCCCTGTTTATACCGGATTCTCCTTCCAGGGTTAATTTGATCCTGCCTCAGCTTGCATTTAACGATGCAAGAGGCATATATCTTATCGGAACAAACCTCTGGCATGATGAAAACTTTTTAAAGGGTGCAAAGGGGTATAATAAAAAAGTCATAATTCCTGATGGTTTTTTGTATAGCAGCCAGAATCCTGCTACAAGAGATTTTTCAGAAAAATTTGAATCCCTGTTTAATCAAAAACCTCAATTTCTTGAAGCTATTTCCTATGATACTGCTTCAATTCTTTTAGCAACTGCCATGGATGAAGCGGTAGACTCACGGGAAGCCTTGAAGAATGCGCTCAAGGGCAAACGAATTTATGACGGCGTTACCGGCCATACTATGTTTGATGAACAAGGAACTGCTCACAGACCTCTTTTTTTGATAACAATTAAAAATGGGCAATTTGTTGAAATCACTCAGTAGAATAGGCATCCTGACCCGTTGCTTCCAACACTGATTGCCAGAGCCTTCCATTGGGGTCCAGGTGTTTTCTTTTTCCTGCTGAAGCATCCATGGGAACGTGGACATAATGATTATTCCAGAAGCTGACCAGTAATTTTGTTTTGCCGGCCATTCCTGCATGGACGGCATCCCTGCCGAGAAAGCCGCAAAAAACACTGTCATTGGCATTGGCTGGAAGACTTCTGATAATATAACTCGGATCAATGTATTTTAAGGAGATTGGAATATCCTTTGCTTTGAACCATTGAGATATCTTGTCCTTGAGAAAAAGACCAATATCCATAAGAACGATATTGCCCGAAGGATCAAACTGCTTCTCCTGATCTTCAAAAAGGTTCTGGCCGGCTCCTTCGGCTACAATAATCACTGCATGTTTCCGGTGAAGAATTCTATTTTCAAGGGCTTGTAAAAATCCGTTTTTACCGTATAAAAAAATATCAACTTCCGGGATAAGAACAAAATTGGCATCCTGTTGTGCAAGGGCGGCAGTTGCTGCGAGAAACCCCGAATGTCTTCCCATGAGCTTTATCAACCCGATTCCATAGGGATATGCCTCAGCTTCATTATGAGCCCCTTTGATGGCAAGCGTGGCTACGTCTACGGCCGTGTCAAACCCAAAGGATCTGGACACGAGGTGAATATCATTATCAATGGTTTTAGGAATTCCGATAATCGAAATTTTAAGCTTTCTTTTTTCGATTTCCTCTGCAATCCTTTTTGAGGCCATCAGGGTTCCGTCTCCCCCCACCATGAACAGAATTCCAATATTCATCCTTTCAAGACAATCCACAATGATTCCAATATCCTGGGTGCCTCGTGAAGATCCTAACATGGACCCTCCGGTATTCTGGATTCCGGATACGGATTGAGGGTTTAAATCCACAACATCGTGCTCAAAATCAGGTACAAAACCTTGGAGTCCGTGTTTGATTCCGTAAATGGTTCTAACATTATAAATATGAAATAATTCTAAAACAATGGAGCGGATAATATCGTTCAAACCTGGGCACAGCCCGCCGCAAGTTGCAATGGCACATTTAACTTTACTTGGATCAAAATATATTTTTTCTCTGGGCCCGGCTTGATCAAAACTGATAACTTTCTTTTTATTCCGTTGATTCTCTTCCAGTCGATCAAGTTGAACATCAACAATGATTCTTTCTTTGTCGGAAACAAAAAATTTTTCACGTTCTCCCGACTTGATCCGGCGTTTTAACGGGGAAACAATCTTAGCTTCTCCAAGGGTTGGGATATCTGTATTAAATTCAAACTCCTTCATTGGGTTCCTCCATTAAATTGAAACGATCCTTTTCCAAGTATGTCATGCAAATGCAAAATCCCGGCAAGCCTGTTTTGATCATCAACCACGGGAAGAACGGTGATTTGATAATTCTCCATCAGGTTCAACGCTTCATATAAAAACGAATCTGCCTGCAAAGAGTGGGGATTGGTGGTCATGACCTGATCAACGGAACGAGCTGTGAAATCGGTTTGGTTCTCAGCAATGCAATGCCTGATATCGCCATCCGTAATAATTCCTTTCAGCTTTTTTTCACCATCCAGGACAATTACGGCGCCTAATCTTAATCTGTCCATTTCCTGTAAGGCTTTTTCCATGAAAGAGCCTGCCGGCACCCAGGGGGCTGCTGAAGCTTCAAACATAATCTCACCCACCCGGCAAGAAAGGCGCTGTCCCAAAGCCCCGCCAGGATGGGATTTCATGAAGTCGCTTTTTTTAAATTTTTTTTTTGTGATCAAAACAACGGCCAACGCATCGCCCATGGCAAGCTGGGCTGTTGTGCTGGCAGTAGGGGCCATATTAAAAGGACAGGCTTCTTTTTCAACTCCAGTATCAATAACCATATCACAGATTTTGGCCATCGTAGAACCAGCATTGCCTGTAAATCCAGCAAGCCTGCATCCGATATCTTTGATCAAGGGCAAAAGTTGAATTAGTTCCGCAGTTTCTCCGCTGTTGGAAATAGCTATAAAAACATCATCCCGGCTTACCATCCCCAGATCTCCGTGAAGGGCTTCTACCGGGTGTAAAAAAATTGAATTTGTTCCTGTGCTGAGGAGCGTAGCGGCTATTTTTTTCCCAATAAGACCTGATTTTCCAATGCCGGATATAATAACTCGGCCGGAAGAATTTATTATGCTGTTTACAAGTTCCTCAAAAGAGGAATCTATGGTGTGGGTCAGTCGTAAAATACTTTCCGCTTCGATTTTCAATACTTCTTTTGCTTGTTCAATAATCATGATCGGATGCAGTCAATTCTGTTTCTTGATAAGGGTTGAATTGTATTTTATTTATAATACATGACTCGATTCAATTTTCATATAAAAATATTATACTTGCTTATTACAGCAAATATTGACATTAATTTACTGCTGTGGTATTTGAGTAAGGTTAAATTTCATCGAAATGGAATTAAATATGACAAAGAAACATCAATTTATTTATAGTGAATAAATTCAAACTATAGGACGAATAATTATGATTTGTACAACAGTAAGAGAAGGTGATGACTGCGTATTTATGACCGCAAAAGGATGCAGTTACAATGAAGGTGCATGCCTTCCCGTCGTTGAAGAATGCACTGGCTGTCAGAGAGTTTCAAAATTTGAAACAGGCATGTATTGCATTGCGGCTCCGGATCCATCACTAAAGTGGAAAAATGGAATCTGTAATATAGCGACTCATGTTAAAGCAATTGAAACTGTCAAAAAACAAAAGCTTAACCCGATTAAAGCTTCAAAAAGACGATAGCCTTCATATTCCGGTTTTATTAAAACTCTGTGGTTTTAGATTGATAAAACCACAGAGTTTTTTTTTGAATCAATAAGTTTATTGATTTTTTATAAAATTATTAAATTATTGAAAATGATTATGAGTGATTTATGAATCCCATTGCTCAAGACCTTAATAACATTATTAAAGAATCCAACCCCCATATTTTTGAAATGCTTTCAGATATGGGAAAAGCATTGTTTTTTCCAAAGGGTATCCTGACCCAAAGCGCTGAAGCAAAACTAAAAGCTAAAAAAATAAATGCAACCATCGGTATAGCAAAAGAGGGGGGTCATGTTTTAAGCCTTCCTTCAATTACCCGATATATTCAGGACCTTGATCCGGATGAATATCTGCCCTATGCCCCATCCTTTGGTATTGCTGAACTCCGGAACAAATGGAAGATGGAGCTTTTCAAAAAAAATCCTTCACTCAAACATAAAAAAATCAGTCTGCCGGTTGTCACTTCAGGTATTACGCACGGAATAAGCATCCTCTCTGACATGTGGGTTGACAAAAACGATGTGCTAATTCTGCCGGACATGTTCTGGGGGAATTATTCTTTGACCTTCTGTGTAAGAAACAGCGCCAGGATTGTTCATTATTCATCCTATGATGACAATCTGACCCGTTTTAATATCGAATCTTTTGAAAAAACAATACGGGAACAGGCCGGGTTGAATGATAAAATCATCACTGTCCTGAATTTTCCACATAATCCGACAGGATATTCCTTAAGCACATCAGAAGCAAAAAAAGCCGCTGATATCCTTATAGATGTGGCTCAAAAAGGAACAAAAGTGGTGGTCGGCTGTGATGATGCATATTTTGGACTTTTCTTTGAGGATGAAACCAGCAAGGAATCCATTTTTTCAATTCTTGCAGGGACTGACAAACGGATTGTAGCACTGAAAATCGACGGTGCCACAAAAGAAGATTATGTCTGGGGGTTTAGAACCGGTTTTATAACCTATGGGATACATTCCGGCAGCGACATGGTCTATGAAGCGTTGGAAAAGAAAACAGCCGGATGTATCAGAGGAAATATTTCCAATGCTTCCCATTTAAGCCAGACCATTCTTTTAAAATCCATGGCTGATGAAAATTATAAAGCCTATAAAAAAGAAAAGTTTGAACTTCTAAAAAATCGGGCGAAAAAGATGAAAGAGATTCTAATTAACCCGAAATACAAAGACGCTTTTGATGTTTATCCATTTAATTCAGGATATTTCATGTGTATCCGGCTTAAAGATGTTAATGCAGAAGAATTAAGACTCCATCTTCTTGATCACTATGGGACAGGTCTCATCTCCTTGGGGGATCATAACATAAGGATAGCCTTCTCCTGCCTTGAAATCAGAGACATGGAGCCTTTATTTGACATTGTTCTCCGCGGCATCAATGACCTGAGAAGAGGTTGATTTTCATGGAATTCATGAAAAAAGCCGGATCTGGGGATGTGAAAATTGCAGGCAAATGGCTGTTCCGCTATTTATTAATAGGCATTGTGGCAGGTTTTGGAGCAGTGCTTTTTCATTATCTGTGTGGTCTTGGCATGCATTATTTTCTTGATATGATGGCAGGGTACAGACCTGCTTCTCCTGCTGGTGAACATCTTCTTCTGCCCCATACCCAAACCCCGTTTAACCGATGGATGCTTTTAATCCTCCCTGCCCTGGGAGGCCTCGTGAGCGGATGGATTGTATATACTTTTGCTCCGGAAGCTGAAGGGCACGGCACTGATGCGGCTATCGATGCTTATCATCATAAGGGTGGAATTGTCCGGGGAAGGATACCTTTTGTAAAAACCATTGCGTCCACCATCACATTGACAACCGGGGGATCAGGAGGCCGGGAGGGCCCCATTGCCCAAATCGGGGCTGGTTTTGGATCATTTCTAGCGGGTAAACTAAAACTTTCAGACAGAGAAAGAAGAATCATGATGGCTGCAGGCATTGGTGCCGGAGTCGGCAGTATTTTCCGGGCTCCTCTGGCAGGAGCTCTTTTTGCTGCCGAGGTGCTTTATCGCGACCCTGATTTTGAGTCTGAAGTGCTTATTCCAGCAGGGATCTCTTCTGTCGTTGCCTATTGCATCTTCTGTCTTGTCTTTGGATGGGGAGCCTTATTTGATTCTCCACAGCTAAAATTCCAAAATCCGATGGAATTGGGTCCTTATACTGTTCTCTCCATCATCCTGGTTTTGGCGGCTATTTTTTATATCAAAATTTTTTACGGTATAATCGGAATATTTAAAAAAATCAAAATTCCAAATTTCCTTAAACCGGCTATTGGTGGGTTTATAACTGGGATTATCGGTTTCTATCTTCCAAATACACTTGCTTTTGGTTACGGATATATCCAGAAAGCAATCTTTGGTGAGCTTGCAATTACAACACTTATTCTTCTTGCGGTCGGAAAAATATTTACTACTGCTTTTTCCATTGGGTCAGGAGGCAGCGGCGGTGTTTTCGGGCCTTCCATCGTCATCGGCGGCGCCCTGGGAGGAGCTGTTGGTAAACTATTTCACATTTTCACTCCTTCGATAGTTACCCAACCCGCTTCTTTTGTGATTGTGGGGATGGCCGGGTTTTTCTCCGCAGTATCCAATGCCCCCATTTCAACGATTATTTTTATCAGCGAAATAACCAATTCTTATCATTTATTATTACCCAGTCTTCTGGTTTGTTCTCTTTGTTATCTCTTAAGCCGTAAATGGACAATTTTTCAGAATCAGGTCAAATCAAGAATTGATTCACCCGCCCATGCAGGTGAATTCATGATGGATATTCTTGAAACCATAAAGGTCGGAGCTTTAGGGCATCTGGTAAAAGATATTCTATGTGTCAATGAAGATATGCCCTTCAGTGAATTTAAGAATAAAATATTCACGCGAACCAAACAACATTATTTTCCTGTTATCAACCGGCAGGGAAAATTCTGTGGTATTTTTTCCTCTACAGATATCAGAGAAGTCATCTTTACCCTCCATATCGAAGACCTGGTGGTAATGAAAGATATAATGGTCTCTGATCTGCTTTATACAACACCTTCAGAAAACCTGAATACCGTTTTGCTAAAACTGACGCAAAAAAATATTGATGCGCTCCCAGTTGTAAATGAAGAAGACTCCGGTTCCCTTATCGGTTTAATTTACAGACGAGACATTATTGCTTATTACAATGATCATATACAAAGAATCAGGGGTCAGGAATAATGGACCTGTTTTAAAAAAAGCCCTTGGGGGGGAGCAGTGGGACCTGCTTTTGTTCTGTCTTTTGCATAAAGTATATCTTTGAATTCCGGAACCGTAATTTTTTTTTGTCCTGCAAGAACAATTGTGCCGATCAGATTCCTGACCATATATTTCAAAAAACCACTGGCGCGGATTTTAAAAACTATCCGGTCGTTTTTTAATTCACGGATTTCTGAAAAAAAAACTTCCCTAATGGTACTGGATCTCTCACTTCCCGAATTTTCAAAAGACCTGAAATCAAAAACGCCAGTAATTGCTTGGCTGCACTGCCCCATTAATACAATGTCAAGAGGCTGTCGTATATGCCATTGATAAAAAGCCCCGATTGCACAAGGATCTTCCCTGTTTAAAATATAATAATGGTATTCCTTGGAAATGGCGTCATACTGGGCATGAAAATTCTTTTCAACGATGTTGCATTCTCTGATGACAATGGGATCTTTGATCATGCTGTTAACCGCTTTTTTAATCATAAATGGTTCCATAACAGTATTGGCATGAAAATTTGCAACCTGCCCAAAGGCGTGAACTCCTGAGTCGGTTCTTCCTGATCCGGTGATCCTGATATTCTGACTCATGATTCGACTGAGGACTTTTTCTATTTCGCCTTGAACGGTTTTTTTTTCTTTTTGCCTCTGCCAGCCAAAAAAATGGGTACCGTCATATTCCACAATGATTTTAAAATTTTTATTCATTCTGATCTGAAAATTCGGATATTTTTTTATTCGCGTTCAAGAGACTTACGGATAATTGCCTGGCTCTTTGAATGCCAAGGATATCAGTGTATTTCAAGATTAATTGTTTATAAGCAAGTGCCACCACTTCTTTGATTTCAAGACCCTGTTCGCTGGGGGTTATATGGGTCGATTTTCCATGTGCTTCACGTTTTAATAATTTCTTTTTTTCAAGAGAATCAACGAATCGTGTTATGGTAGAAGGGGTCAGATGGAGAAGCCGACTCAATTCTTTTGGGTTGATACCGGGAGTATCATACACCAGTAACAATAAGGAGGCGTGGGCAGGTGATAGTTTCAGGTGTTTGAATTCCTTTTCCGCAAGCTTCAGCAAGGCTCTTGAAAGTGTATTTGTATTAAAAAACAGGCATCCTTCAAGGAAATTTTCACAGCGGTCCATTTTTACCTCAAATTTAGGGTGTTGCACATACAATTATTATGGATACAAATCTATGTCAAGCTTGAAAGGATAAAGGGTGTTTTGAATTTTATGATTCATCTTTCAGATCATGTTTAAAACTCGATCTGACATCACATAAAACATTTACAGAAGAAAACTGAGAACGTATAATACCTTTTCATTTTCTAAAATAAACTTCTAAGGGAGAGTTGTTATGAGAGGGTTTCGATTCGCAGGCATTCAGGCTGGAATCAAAAAAAAAAATCAAAAAGACCTGGGTCTTATATACAGCGATTCACCAGCAGTTGCAGCAGCCCTTTTTACACGGAATAAGGTTCTGGCAGCGCCTGTTATTCTTGGAAAAGAAAAAATCCAAGGAGGATTATGTCAGGCGGTCCTTGTCAACAGCGGATGCGCCAACTGCTTTACCGGGGAAAGGGGTATTGAAGATGCCAGGTCATGTTCGGCAATGGTTGCAAAAGCTCTTGATATTTCCGAAAATCATGTTCTTGTTTCTTCAACAGGAGTGATCGGGGCTTATCTCCCCATGGGAAAAATTAAATCCGGTATCCAAGAGATTGTTCTGAATCTTTCTGAAAATCATGTCAATGAGTTTGCTGATGCAATCCTGACAACCGATACCTGCCGCAAAATTGCCACTGAAACAGGTTTTATAAAAGATAGACCGTTTTCTGTCATGGGAATTGCCAAAGGATCAGGTATGATCCGGCCGGATATGGCCACCATGTTAGCCTTTGTCTTAACAGATGCAAAAATTTCATGTCAGGATTTGAAAGCCACCCTGACAACTGTTAATGAAAAAACCTTTAACCGGATTACGGTGGATGGGGATACCAGCACCAATGATACCCTGCTGGCCCTGGCCAATGGAAGTTCCGATGCCCTTGTCAATGATCCTGAATCCATGGCTGTTTTTCAGACTGTCCTGGAAAAGGTCTGTATGCAGATTTCAAAAATGATTGTCAGAGACGGGGAGGGCGCCACTAAGCTTGTCCGGATTCTTGTAAAAGGTGCAAAAACAAAAGAGGATGCATTCAAGGCCAGTGAAGCCATTGCCCATTCAAATCTTGTCAAGACAGCAATCTATGGTGAAGATCCCAATTGGGGCAGGATTACTGCTGCTGCCGGAAGATCCGGAGCTGATGTAGTCACGGAAAAAATGGACCTGTATTTTGATAATCAGCCTCTGGTCCTTAAAGGCAACTGGCTTGGCCCTGAAGCTGAAAAAGAAATAGCCCGTCTCATGAAAAAAAATGAAATCTTCATCACCCTTGATCTTAACCTCGGACAGGAGACAGATAGTTTCTGGTTCTGTGATTTCAGTGAAAATTATGTAAAGATTAACGCCGAATACAGGTCTTAAAGATGCGGCTTCAAAAATACCTGGCTCATGCAGGGCTCTGTTCAAGAAGAAAAGCTGAAGAATATATTTTAAAAGGCCGGATTAAAATAAATGGCAAAACAATTTCAGAGCTCGGATCAAAAATTAACCCATCAATTGATTCTGTATCTTTTGATGATGAACCTGTTCTTTTAAATCAGGAACAATCCAAAATCTATATTGCTTTGAACAAACCCGAAGGTTATGTTACTTCCTGCTCCCAGAAGAAAACAAAAATAGTCATGGACCTGATTAATATTGATGAACGGGTATATCCCGTCGGAAGGCTGGATAAGGATTCTAAGGGACTTATATTGCTGACCAATGATGGAGAACTTCACAATAAATTGTCCCACCCTTCCTTTGATCATGAAAAAGAATATATTGTGACAACGGTTTTACCAGCGCCTGATGCCGCATTGAATAGCTTGGCTGAGGGCATGATCATCGACACCGTCAAAACAAGAAACGCAAAGGTCAAACGGATTTCAGAAAACCAGTTCCGCATTGTCTTAAAAGAGGGAAGAAACCGGCAGATCCGGAAAATGGTTCAAAAAACCGGTAACAGGGTGGATTCTTTGCTGAGAATCAGAATAGCAAACATCCTTCTCGGCAATTTAAAAGAGGGCGCCTGGCGCTATCTGACCCGTGAGGAAATCCGGCAATTAACCCAGTAAACCAATACCAATGGCTTTTCTAATCTGATCAAGAAAGGGTACCGAATACTCTCTTGCCTTTATTGCACCTTTTTTCAGAATAGTATCGATATCCGACGGTGTTTTAATTAACTCTTCATATCTTTTTCTGGGTTCTTTCAGAATTACATTGATGTATTCAAAAAGTTCCTGTTTCATGATTCCCCAGGCGATACCCTGCCTGTAACGATCAGCCATGGTTTTGGTTTCCAATGGGGTCGCAAAGGCCTGATAAATGGAGAAAAGTGTGCAGGTATCAGGATTTTTGGGTTCATCCGGCCCCAGAGAATTGGTTTGAATTTTCATAATCTGCTTACGGAGGGTCTTTTCAGTATCAAACAAGGGGATATAATTATTATAGCTTTTGCTCATTTTCCGGCCGTCAAGTCCGGATAATACAGCAGAGGTTTCATCCACAACAACTTCCGGAAGAACAAACAAATTTTCATAGGTATGATTGAATCTTGCGGCGATATCCCTTGTCATTTCAAGATGCTGAACCTGATCTTTACCTACAGGTACTTTTTTTGCGTTAAACATCAGGATGTCGGCAGCCATGAGAATTGGGTAAGAGAAAAGGCCCATGGTGATGCCTTTATCCGAATCTTTATCTTCTTCCTGTTCATTGTCAAAAACCGCTGCTTTATATGCATGGGCACGGTTCATCAATCCTTTGGCTGTGAGACTAGTCAGAATCCATGTCAATTCAGGAATTTCAGGGATATCGGATTGCCGGTAAAATACGCAATTGTCATAATCAAGCCCCAATGCAATCCATGCAGCGGCAATTTCAAGAGCAGATTGCTTTCTCAGTTTCGGATCATGGTTTTTAATCAAAGAATGATAATCCGCCAGAAAATAATAGGATTTGAGGTTTTTATCCCTGCTGGATTCAACAGCCGGCCGAATGGCACCGACATAATTTCCAAGATGAGGCGTTCCACTGGTTGTAATACCTGTTAAAAAATCTGCATTTTTCATTTTCAATCATTCCTGTTTTCAATCATCTGAATTTAAATGAGGGGGGATTAACAGAAACTTATGATTTAATCAATAAGTTTGTTGTTCCTGGCATATTCTGCCGCAAAGGCCAATTCCTCTTTCTTAGTTTTCAGTCTGCCTTCAAGTTTTTCATTTAACACCTGGTTGAAAATGACAGTAAAAACCGGACTTGGCTTTAAGCCCAGGGTCATAAGATCTCTGCCACGCATATAGGGTTTTACCGTTCTCTGACGGGTATAAAAATTCGAAATTGCCTTTTTGGTGTCTTCACGGGTTGCAAGGGCCATCATGTATAAAATATATTCTGTTCTGAAACCGATCAAGGCCCAGTACAAATCCTGTGTTTTATAAGAAGAGGCCTGTTCTATTAAGATTAATTGTTTTTCAGCCTTGTATCTTTTTTCCATAAGGATACCGCGTTCTTTTAAAGGCATATTAAGCCTGTCGCAGATCTGCTCACAGACCTTGTATGAAGAACGATTCAAAAGTGCCATAAAATAAACCGACCATCTGGGGTATTCCTCGTCGGTATATAATAGATCATGCCAGACCAGGATCTTCTTAACAGCTTCAAGAAGTTGATAGGTTTTTGGATCGATATCCAATTTTTTATGAATTATTTTTTCAAGCCCGTATTCCTCCATTGTTCTTATTGCCGGAATCGGATTTTCCTCTTCAAAGATCTGTTTTATTTCCGATAATACCCTTAACCCGCTTAAATTTTTAAAGCAATCAATGGTGATTGCATTTTTAATCAGATTAGAGGTTACTTTTCCAATTTTAAATCCAAAGCGGTTGGAAAATTTAATTGCTCTGAAAATACGGGTCGGATCTTCAACAAAGCTTAAATTGTGGATGGTCCGAATAGTTTTATCTTTCAGATCCCGTGAAGCACCAAAAAAATCGATGAGCATTCCGAAATTATCCGGATTCAGGCTTACGGCAAGGGTATTGATGGTAAAATCCCTTCTTGCAAGATCAAGTTTGATGGAACTCTTTTCTACAATGGGCAATGCAGCGGGCATTTTATAATATTCGAGCCGTGAAGAGGCCACATCTATTTTATAATTGTCGGGGAAAATAATGACTGCTGTGCCGAATTTTTTATGTGGATTGACCCTGCATCCTTCTTTTGCTGAAAACACTTTAGCAAATTCAATTCCATCTCCTTCGACAACAATATCAATATCCTCGTTGGGACGGTTCAACAGCAGGTCTCTTACAAATCCTCCCACAACAAACATATTGTAACCCAGTTCGTTGCCTGTTTTACCGATATTTTCAAGAAGCCGGATCATTCGGTTATCGAGACGCTGATAAAGTACGTTTTCGATTTGTCTGTTTTTTATGTTTCTTTTAACACCGATTTCAGTTTCATTATTCGTGATTTCCTTGTTGTGCTGAACCAGATAATTTAAAAGATTGGTCCTGGTAATAACTCCCCTGATCCACCCGTCATCGATAACAGGCAAGATTCTGTGTTTTGCATCTATGATAATGCTTTCAATCTGGGAAATATCAGCATCTGAAGAAACAAATCTGATTTCTGAATTCATATATTCTTTTACCGGCATGGTGTACAATTTGTGATATAGCGTTTTTTCAATCACCTGCCGTGTAATATAACCTTCGTATGAATTTTTTTCTTTGTCAACCACAAGCAGGGTATTGATATTATACTGTGTCATTAGATTACCGGCTTCCTTGCATGTGATGTGAGGTTCTATAGTGATGGCAGGAGATGTCATCAGATTTTTTGCAATCTGAACCCGTTTGATTTCCTTTTGAAGCTGTTTTAAAAGCATCATTTCAACCTGGGCAAGTGTTTTATTATCAATCTTTGCTGAAGCGGCATAGGCATGGCCACCGCCACCGAACTCGGAAAGTATTCTGCCGGCATCGACCTCGGGCAGGCGGTTTCGTGCAATTATATTAATTTTATTGTCCATGAGCACAATGGCGAAAAAAACATCAAGACTCTCCATTCTGACAACCTTTTGAACGATTGTTGCCAGATCTGTGATGTAAGAAGGAGAAGAAATAACGGAAATACAAACATCGACCCCGTTTATTTTATGAACTTTCATTTCATTTAAAAGTTCATTCAACCATGTCACCTGTTCGGATTTGATTTCTTTTACTACAAAATTTGAAATGGTGTTCAGGCTTGCCCCACATCCCAAAAGAAAAGCAGCCTGTTCAAGATCTTCACGGGTTGTGGAAGAATTGGTAAATAAGCCTGTATCCTCATATATGCCTAAAGCCATAACTGTTGCTTCATCAGGGGTCAGAGTGATTTTTTTTTCTTGCAGCAAGGCACTTAAAATCGTTGTCGTGGCACCTGTTTGCCTTATCATTTCAAAACTGCCTTTTAAGTCTTCATCCATGGGCGGATGATGGTCATATATATGAATTTCAATATCTTTTCTATCAAGCAAATAAGAAATTTGAGTCAGTCTGTTTTTCTGCCTTGTATCCACAAGCACAAGTTTTTTTGTTTCTGAAAAATCAGTAGGACCTGCTTTGGCCATATTTAGAAGATAACTCATTGAATTAATAAAAAAGTCTCTAAGATTTTTCTCCTGGGAACCTGGAAAAATGATTACGGAATCCGGATACAGCTTCTGGGCCGCAAGCATTGAAGCAACCGCATCAAAATCTGCATTAATATGACTGGTTATGATCGTACTAAAAGTTCTGATCTTGTTTTCTTCACTCAAAAAATAACTCCTGTTGTATTCAATTAATAAAATTTATATAGTATATCTATCTTAAATTTACAAATGATCTGGCTATGATATAAACATATTATCTTTGCCGTCTTGGTCTGAATGATTTGAATAAGGAATCGCCATGCCGATAATTTTTGAATGGAAAGGGAAAAATCCCAAAGGAAGAAAAGTAAAGGGTGAACTGGAGGCAGAAACTTCTGAACAGGTTAAGCAGAATCTCCAGAGACGGAAAATAACACCGACACTTGTCCGGAAGAAGCCAAAAGATCTTTTTGAAAATGTCAAATTTTTACAGCCAAAAGTAAATGAAAACGATGTCATTATTTTTTCAAGACAATTTTCTACAATGATTGATGCAGGGTTACCTCTTCTTCAATGCCTCGATATTCTCCAGTCACAGCAGGACAATCCGACATTTAAAAAAAATTTGAAAAAAATCAAAGAATCTGTTGAATCCGGTGAAACCTTTGCCGATGCTTTAAAAAAATTTCCAAAAGTATTCAATGAACTTTTTATCAACATGGTTGCAGCAGGAGAGGCAGGTGGTATTCTTGATGTAATATTAAACCGGCTGTCCAACTATATGGAAAAAATGGCCAAGCTGAAGCGACAGGTTAAAGGCGCCATGACGTATCCCATTATCACCTTGATCGTTGCCGTCATTGTTGTGGCAATCATTCTTGTATTTGTCATACCGGTCTTTTCAGAAATGTTTTCCAGCTTTGGTTCTTCTCTGCCAACCCCAACGCTTATCGTTGTGGCCATAAGCAATTTTACCATTCACAATATCGGATATATTCTTGGTGCAATCTTTGCCATTGTCTTTCTTTTGCGAAGAATTTATGCAAATCCCAAAGGCAGAATTTTTATGGATGAACTATTTTTAAGACTACCGGTTATCGGACTTCTGATAAGGAAAGTATCGGTTGCTAAATTCACTCGGACAGCCAGCACCATGCTATCAAGCGGCGTATCAATTCTTGAGGTGCTCGATATTGTTGCAAAAACTTCAGGGAATAAAATTGTAGAATTTGCCATCCAGGATGTGCGATCAGGTATCTCAGAGGGAAGATCAATGGCAGACCCCCTTCTTGAAAGCGGTGTGTTCCCTTCCATGGTCTGCTCAATGATTGCTGTCGGTGAATCTACGGGCGCACTGGATACAATGATGGAAAAAATTGCCGATTTTTACGATGATGAAGTAGACCAGGCCGTAAAAAATCTTACGGACATGATCGAACCTTTTATGCTTGTCTTTTTAGGGGTTGTGGTCGGTGGTCTGGTTATCTCAATGTATCTGCCTATTTTCAAAATGGCCGGCGCGATTCAATAATAAATGATAACTCGTTCGGTGAAAGAAGATAATGATTTTTCCACTCAGATCAAATGGCTGATCATTTCAAGGGCTGTTTTCGGGGTCATTCTCATTATTTCAAGTCTGGTTTTTTCTCTAAGGGAAAATCTGTCATTTTTTTCACAGCCCGTTTTATCTCTTTATAAAATTACAGCATGTATCCTGGTTCTCTCAATCATCTATCTTTTTTGTCTGGCCCGGTTTGATAAAAAGATCTTTCTCGCATATTTTCAAACCATTGCCGATACATTTATTATAACCGCCATTGTTTTTGTTACCGGAGGCTATGATAGTGTTTTTAATTTTCTTTACCTTGTGGTCATCATCTACTCATCAATGCTTCTTCTTCAAAAAGGAAGCCTGATTATAGCCACCATTTCCTGCCTCCAGTACAGCATATTAATTGAACTCGAATTTTATAAAATTATTACACCGTTTTACAGCCGGTTTGGATTTCCCGGCAGCCTGGATGAAAACCATATTATTTACAGAATCATTATCTTTATTGTGGCCTGTTTTGCCGTAGCCATCCTAAGCGGCATTTTATCGCTCCAATTGAAAGCTGCACAAAAAGATTTAAAAATTACCCAGCAACATTTGAAACGGGTTGAAAAGATGGCTGCCATGGATGAAGTCATTTCCGGAATTGCCCATGAAATAAAAAATCCTCTGGCATCTCTTTCCGGCTCAATACAGTTACTTCGGGAAGATACCAGATCAGGTTCCTATGAAGACAAGCTGATGCAGATCATACTGAGAGAAACAGATCGTTTGAAAAATATTGTGAATGATATCCGATTGTTTTCAAAACCCCATACCGGCAATATGGTTGAGATAAAAATGGCGGACATGATCGAAGAAACAGTCAGGCTGTTTTCAAATGACCCGGAATGGAAACCGACGATTCACCTTCAATTACATCTTAATAAAAATATTACCATATTTTTTGACCCTGATCATTTTACACAGATTCTATGGAATCTTTTAAAAAATGCGGTTCAAGCCATTCAAGGCAATGGTGAAATAACCATCAGACTTGAATCTTCAAGAACAGATAAGGTTTATTTAACCATTGAGGATACGGGTATGGGCATTCATCCGAAAGAATCAAATCATATTTTTGACCCTTTTTTTACAACCAAACCAGAAGGAACCGGTTTAGGACTTTCCATTCTCCACCGTCTGATTGATTCAAACAACGGTATGATCGATTTTGAATCCACCCCTGGAAAGGGAACAATTTTTACCGTTGTTTTCAGTAGAACGCCATTAAAGGAAAAATAACAAAATCTTGACTTTTTCATGGAATCTAGGCTATCTATTCATGCTTTATCAACATGAAGACCAACCGACCTGCAGTGTGCAGTTAAAATATAAAGGCAAAAATAGATGGATAAAGAAACCAATCTGATACAGCTTAGAAAAGAAAAAAATATAGAACTCAAAGACAGTGGGATTAATTTATATCCTAATGATTTTAAACCTTCTTGTTCCATAAAAAAGCTTAAAAAAATCATTGATGAAAAACCCGAAACTTTAGGCGAGAATGGAAATGAGTTTTATATGGCTGGAAGAATGATGGCCGTCAATATCATGGGCAAATCTTCTTTTATCAGATTTAAGGAAGGATCTGAACAGCTTCAGGTTTATTTGCAGAAAAATTTGCTTGGAGATGACACTTATTCCCTGTTTAAAAAACTTGATATTGGCGATTTCATAGGGGTCAAGGGTCCATTATTTAAGACTAAGACCGGGGAATGGACATTACAGGCAAAAGAATTCAGATTGCTGTCAAAAGCTGTAAGACCGCTCCCGGAAAAATTTCATGGCATCAAAGATCCTGAGAAACGCTATCGTCAGCGCTATCTTGATCTCATCATGAATGAGGACAGTCGAAATATTTTCATCAAAAGAAGTCAGATTATTTCAACCATGAGACATTTTTTTGAAGAAAAAGGATTTATGGAAGTTGAAACTCCCATGATGCAACCGCTGCCTGGCGGCGCTGAAGCCACGCCTTTTAAAACATGGCACAATGCGCTTGGAATGGAGCTTTTTCTAAGGATTGCACCTGAATTATATCTGAAACGGCTGGTTGTCGGCGGGTTTGAGAAAGTATTTGAAATTAATCGGAATTTCAGAAATGAAGGGGTTTCGAGCCGACATAACCCTGAATTTACAATGGTTGAGTTTTATCAGGCCTATGCCGATTATGAGACGCTCATGGATTTAACAGAAGAAATGTTTGAAATTATAGTCAAAAAAATAACAGGATCAACAACCATCAGCTACCAAGGGCAAACCATTGATTTGAAAAAAGGCTGGCAACGGATTTCAATGATGGATTCTCTTGTGCAAATCGGCGGAATTGATTCTAAAGCCCTTGATGACCCTGAAGCGCTTCTTAGACTGGCACAAGAAAATAATATTCAGGTTTCAAAAAAAGACCGCCACGGAAAAGTGTTAACAAAAATGTTTGATGCCCTTGTTGAACCCAAACTGATTCAACCCACATTTATTACAGGTTATCCTGTGGAAGTGTCCCCCTTATCAAGAAAAAATGATGTCAACACGGAGTTAACTGACCGGTTTGAATTGTTTATTGTTGGCCGGGAAATTGCAAACGGGTTCTCTGAAATCAATGATCCTGAAGATCAGTACCAGCGTTTCCTAATGCAGGTCAGACAAAGAGATGAGGGAAATTCAGAGGCTCATATCATGGATTCCGAATATGTTGAGGCCCTTGAATACGGCATGCCGCCCACAGCAGGAGAAGGCATCGGTATTGACAGACTTGTGATGCTGCTGACGGATTCACCCTCCATAAGAGAAGTGATTCTTTTCCCTCATATGAAAAAAATTTCTGAATAAATGGTTTTTGAATTTTTCATAGCCGGAAAATATCTTAAGGCAAAAAGAAAAGAAGGGTTTATATCCCTTATCACCCTTTTATCCGTTGCCGGCGTTGCAGTTGGAGTTATGGCTCTGGTTGTTGTTATTGCGGTCATGAGCGGTGCTGAAACTGATTTTAGAAAACGGATTCTCGGGCTTGAGCCCCATATTCTAGTCATGAATTATTCAGGAAAATTTGAGGGATACTCTGAAATCATTGCGGGTTTGGCCAATAAAAAGCAGATCATTGCTGTCTCGCCTATTCTGTTCGCCCAGGCCATGATCAGATCCTCTCATTCTTTTTCTGGCATCATGGTCAGAGGGATTGATCCGGAAAATAGCTTCAGCTTGATAAAAGGCTTTGGGCAGGATCAATTAAAAAAGGTATTGGGTAAAGACCCGGCCAATAATGATTTCCCAGGAATTATTCTCGGCAAGGACCTTGCAAATTCAATAGGTGTCATCCCGGGTGATAATATCATTCTCATGTCCCCTAACGGGATTATTTCACCCATGGGTAACATTCCTTCCATGAAACGGTTTGCTGTAACCGACACGTTTGATTCCGGGATGTATGAATATGACAGCTCTCTGGCTTATGTTGATATGAAGGAGGCCCAACAGCTCGTTGGATCAAAAAACCAGGTCTCGGCCGTTGGAATCTGGATTGCAAATGTTTTTGATGTCAAAAAGGTAAAAAGCGATCTGGCAGGAATTTTTAGTTATCCTTTCTACATGAGGGACTGGATGGAGATCAATAAAAGTCTTTTTTCAGCTCTGAAATTAGAAAAAACAGCAATGTTCATTATTCTAACGCTGATCATTCTGGTAGCGGCTTTTAATATTGCAAGTGCCTTGATTATGCTGGTAATGGAAAAAAACAAGGACATTGCCGTTCTGAAAACCATGGGGGCAACTCATGGAACAATAAGGAGAATCTTTATTATTCAGGGTATGATTATTGGGTCTTTCGGCACATTTATAGGGACAGTTTCAGGTGTCATTATCTGCTATTTTCTGAAAAAATATGATTTTATTCAACTGCCGGATGCCTATCCGTTTTCCACGCTTCCGGTGCAGCTAGAATATTTGGATGTCCTTGTGATAGCCGGCAGTGCAATTCTTATCTGTTTTCTATCAACCCTTTATCCATCATACAGAGCATCAAAAATGGATCCGATTGAGGCGCTAAGATATGGATAATTCAAATCTGCCGCTGATGTCTCTTCAATCAGTCAATAAATATTTTCGTTCACCGTCATCGGATATTGAAATTCTGAACGATGCAGATCTAAGTATCTATAAAGGAGAGACAATCGCAGTAGTTGGTTCCTCAGGTATTGGAAAATCAACCCTATTGAATCTTATCGGAACTATTGATAAACCGGATTCCGGAAAAATTCTTTTTAAAGGAAATGAGCTGTCGTCCTATAATGATGAGAAACTCGCCGGTTTCAGAAATTTGAAAATAGGTTTTGTATTTCAGTTTCATTATCTTCTGCAAGGGTTTTCAGCATTGGAAAACGTTATGATACCCGGTTTAATAGCGAATAAAAATAAAAAAACTATTGAAAAACTATCCACAAATATGCTTGAAAGAGTAGGGCTTTCTTTAAGACTCATGCATAGAGTCGAAGATCTTTCGGGAGGAGAACAGCAGCGGGTAGCTCTGGCAAGGGCATTGGTAATGGATCCTGAGATACTTCTTGCAGACGAACCTACAGGGAACCTTGATCAGAAAAACAGCAGCAGCATGCATGTTTTGATTCATGAATTGAACAAGGACCTTGGTATGACAGTCATTGTTGTTACCCATAACAATGAACTCGCCGGGATGATGAAAAGAAAAGTGACCATAAGAGATGGAAAAATAATTCCTGTAAATTAGGAAAAACCACTTAGGAAAAAAAAATGAATACATCTTTTTTAACAAAGGCCTTTGCATTGTCTGTTATGTTTTTTTTGATGTTTATCTGTAATCTATCTGCAGAAACAAATGTGAAAATTGCGATTTTTCCTTTTTCAGTTTCAGCAACCAAACCCAATCAGCAGATTCAGGAAAAAATCAAACAGATGATATCGGATAACCTTAAAAAGGAAGGTGCCACAGTCATCTTTCCTGAAATGCAATCCGGTATCAATACCTGGAATTTTTCCCAGTATAAAGCATACGGTATTAAAGCAGGGGTTGATTATGTTTTAACCGGGTCGATATTTATTGCGGGAGAGTCCATCAGTATAGATTCAAAACTGATCAATATTTATAAACAGGATAATTCAATATCTATTTATGCCGAAGCCGGCACGTTTGAAAATCTTTTTTCTTCTGTTACAAAGTTCAGTAAGGAAATCATTGGTGAATTGTATCATAAAAAAATCATTACGGAAATTGCTGTATCAGGAAACAAAAGAATCGAAAAAGATGCCATCCTTAGAATTATTGACACTCAAACCGGGGATATTGTCAAACCGGAGAATATATCAAAGGATCTTAAAAAGATTTATGACATGGGATATTTTGATGATGTTCTTGTGGAAAAAGAATCCCATGACAATGGCGCCAAAATCGTTTTTAAAGTGACGGAAAAACCAAGTATCCGGGAAATCAAATTTAAGAAGAATACCGTCTATAAAAATGAAGAACTGTTGGAGAATATTAATATCAAAACAGGTTCCATATTAAATATCCACACCATTAATTCAAATGTTGATCGGCTCAGGTTGCTCTATACTGAAAAAAATTATCACAACTGTTCAATTACCTATGAAATCCTTCCCCTTGAACATTCCCAGGCCGATATCGCCTTTACCATAGAAGAAGGGGAAAAGGTCAAGGTTGAAAAAATCAGTTTTGACGGTAATTCACATTTTTCTGAGAAAAAACTCAAAAAGGTCATGGAAACCTCTGAAAAAGGTCTATTATCCTTTTTTACATCCTCAGGAGATCTCAATGAGACCGAGGTTAAAAACGATGCTGTAAGGATTGAATCATTGTATAAGAATAATGGATTTATCGATGCAAAAGTATCTGACCCTGATATTGAAATCGGCAAAGAATCCATCACCATTCATTTTAAAATAGAAGAAGGCTCTCAATATAAAATTAAAAAAATCGGTCTTTCAGGAGATATTATTCTTACAAAAGAAGAAATCCTGAAAAAAATAAAATCCAAGGAAGGAGAGCTTTATAACCGCGAACAAATCAGAAACGACATGAATTACATTTCCGATCTTTATTCACAACGCGGCTTTGCCAATGTTCATATCAATCCCCTGATCGATAAAAACGAAAAAGATCATTTAATGACCGTGGACTATTCCATCAATAAAGGAGAACCTGTCCATTTTAAAAATGTGAATATCAGCGGTAATTTAAAAACACGGGACAAGGTTATCAGAAGAGAACTTAAGGTTGTTGAACAGGATTTATATAACAAGGAGAATATCGAAAAAAGTTTTAAAAATTTAAATCGTCTGGATTATTTTTCTCAAATTGATGTAACACCGGTTAAAACCGAAGAAGAGAATCAAATGGATCTGAATGTGAAAGTCATTGAAAAAGATACCGGCCAATTTTCATTCGGTGGTGGATTCAGCAGCGAAGATGGCGGATTCGGATTGATATCGGTTCAGGAGCGAAATCTTTTTGGAAGAGGTCAGACCGGAAGAATTTCCGTTAAAATATCAGGGTCTTCCAATCTTTATGATATCAGTTTTTTCGAGCCTTATATTCTTGACACCCCTATTTCAGGTGGTTTCAATCTTTATAAGGAAGATAAGGAATATGAGTATTATGATAAAGAAGCGCTTGGTATGACCCTGATGCTGGGATATAGGCTATTTGATTACACAAAAATAGGAATAAACTACAATATAGAAGATTATACCATTTCAGATGTTCAATCCGCCTACACCAATATGACATCTGGTTCATTCCTGACAAGCAGCATCAAGCCTTACATTACATATGATTCCAGAAATGATATTTTCCTACCCACCGAAGGTTTCAAACACTCATTTTCCGTTCAATATGCTGGTGAGTTTCTGGGAGGTGAAATTGACTATACAAAATATCTTGCCGAAACAGGGGTTTGGTTTCCTCTTTTCTGGAAATTTACAGGTGCCCTTCATGCAGAAGGCGGGTATTTTGATGACAGGACCAATAGCAGCGTCAATGTGGATTATGCAAAGTTTTACCTCGGGGGTATGAATTCCATCAGGGGGTTTGATAAATTTGACATCAGTGGGAAGCGCCCCGGGGATACCATAGAGATCGGTGGTGAAAAATATGTTCAGTTTAATGCGGAAATCACATTTCCGCTGACCGATAAATACAAACTTGCCGGCGTATTTTTTTATGATCGCGGGGATGTTTACAGAACCAGTGAAGATATTGATTTTGCAGACCAGTTCTCCAGTATCGGAACCGGTATCAGGTGGAATTCGCCTTTAGGACCGTTACGCATAGAATATGGCTGGGTTATTGATGGTAAAACCGTAAGAGAAACAGGTGACGGGCAATTTGCATTTTCCGTCGGTGCTTCTTTTTAAATGATTCAAATTTGGAGGATTTAATGAGAAAAATTGTATTTACTGTATCCATACTATATCTTTTCCTTGTGTTTGTTCCTTCTGTATTTTGTGCAGATGCTTCAAAAATTGGAATATTTGATTTTCAGAAGGTATTGACAGAATCCAGTGCAGGGAAAATTGCACAAAAACTGATCACTGAAAAAGGAAATGATCTTCAGGGTAAATTAAAGACTGAAAAAGATAAATTAGATGAAATGAATAAAGCCTATGAAAGGGAAAAACTGGTTTTAAGCCCTGAAAAACAAGGTGAAAAAGAAAAAGACTTTCGAAATCGTGTAAATGATTTTAAAAAGATGCAGGATGATTTTACAAGAGAATTCAAGCAATTGGAGGTTCAATCGTTAAACAAAATTCAGGAAGATGTGGTTCAGATAATAAATGAACTGGGCAAAGATGAAGGATATATGCTTATCCTTGAGAAAAAAGCCGGGGGGGTTCTTTATTCTTTGGAAAAGCTTGATATTACAGACCAGGTTATTAAAAAATATAATTCAAAAGCTGCAAAAACCAATTAAAGCCTTTGTATGAAACTATCGGTAAATAAAATTGCCGGAATGATCAATGCCAGAATTATTGGTGACCATAATTTTATTGTCATGGGGGTTTCTTCATTTGATGAATCAGGCCCCCATGACATAACATTTGCAAATGATTCAAAATACTTGAATCATCTTGATCTTACAAAAGCCGGTGTGATCATTATTCCTGATAATTTCAAACCTGAAAAAAAATACCTGAACGGACCGGTTTTTTTAAAAGCACAAAACCCTAAGCTATCATTTTTTAAACTAGTGTCGGTTTTTTATCCTGAAAAAAAGATTCTGCCCTTTATTCATCATAGCGTCCATATAGGGCAATTTGCCGAACTTGGTCAAAATCTTGTAATTGAGGCCAATGTGTTTATTGGTAATCATGTAAAGATCGGTGATAACGTTCATCTGATGCCCGGTGTTTATATCGGAGATGATGTGATTATCGGTGAAAAAACCCTAATTAAGCCCAATGTCACGATTTTAGATAAAACTATAATTGGACAAAGGAGCATTATCCATTCCGGAACCGTTATTGGTTCTGATGGATTTGGATTTGCACAGGACATCGACCAGCACAGAAAACTTATTCATACAGGGGATGTATCCATCGGCGATGATTCAGAAATAGGGGCCTGTAACACCATCGACAGAGGAACTCTCGGCACTACCAGAATCGGCAATGGTGTTAAAACGGATAATCTTGTTCACATTGCCCACAATGTAAAAATAGGAGACAATACCCTGATTGTTGCACAAGTGGGGATTGCCGGAAGCACCCTTGTCGGCCGGAATGTTATTATAGCCGGAAAAGCCGGAATTACAGGGCATATAAAAATAGGAGACGGTGCCATTATAGGTCCTTATTCCGGTGTTCACAGTGATGTGGATGAAAAACAGATCGTATCCGGCATCCCGCATATGCCTCATGCTCTCTGGCGGAAGGTCGTCAGCATCATGCCAAGGCTGCCGGAGATGAGAAAAACCCTATTGTCTTTTGAGAAAAGGTTAAAAGATATTGAAAACAGGAAAACGGAGCATTAATAATGATTCACCCCACAGCAATCATTGATCCTTCTGCTGAAATCGACAACAATGTCACCATTGGACCTTATGCAATCATCAAATCTGACACCTCCATCGGATCCGGTACAACCATCGGCCCCTATACCACCATTGAAAATTACGTGACCGTGGGAGAGAATTGTCAGATCTTTCAGTATGCGTCCATAGGGGGGGCTCCTCAGGATTTAAAATTTCATGGTGAAAAAACATATTTGAAAATCGGCCGGGGGTCCATTATCCGTGAATTTGTAACCATTAACCGGGGAACTGAAAACGGCGGCGGCATTACCGAAGTCGGAGAAGAAAATTATCTGATGGCATATACTCATATTGCCCATGATTGTAAGACTGGAAAACAGGTTATCCTGGCCAATAATTCCACCCTGGCCGGGCATATCACAATTGGAGATAATGTCACTGTAGGAGGGTTGGTAGCCATCCATCAATTTGTTCAGATCGGAGATTTCGCTTATATCGGTGGAAAATCAGCTGTTGTTAAAGATATACCGCCCTATGTGATTGCGGCTGGAGATCGGGCAACATTACATGGCTTGAATAATGTTGGATTGCAGCGACATAAATTTTCAAAATCTACTCTTTTACAGCTTAAAAAAGCATATCGAATTTTTTTCAGGATCGGATTGACCGTTAAACAGGCGTCTGAACGAGTTAAAGCTGAAGTGGATATGATACCCGAAGTAAAAAAATTTATGAATTTTATTATCGAATCAAACAGGGGTGTAACAAGATAAAAAAATGAAAATCGGCCTGATTGCAGGAGGCGGACAATTTCCCATACTATTTTCAAAAAAAGCCATTGAACAAGGTTATACAGTTTTTGCAGCAGGTT
Source organism: uncultured Desulfobacula sp. (assembly GCA_964619205.1). Classification (GTDB taxonomy): domain Bacteria; phylum Desulfobacterota; class Desulfobacteria; order Desulfobacterales; family Desulfobacteraceae; genus Desulfobacula. The sequence goes on from CAZUDE010000008.1 coordinate 61,613, forward strand.
TTAACTCTGAGACAGATCTTTTACTTTCTGATCATGTTGAGGAACTTCAATGGTTTTATATCGGGCAGGTGACAAAACTCGTCCGCTATTTCAGGCATCAGGGTATTTCACAGGCCGTTATGCTCGGAAGTATCAAAAAAACAAATATTTTCAAAGATATCCGTCCTGATTTCAAAGCTCTCTCATTCATCGCCAAAGCAGCACGAACCCATGATGATTCAATTTTGACTTCTTTTGCTGACCTGCTCTTAAAAGAAGGTATTGAAATTCTACCGTCTACCTTTCTCTTACCGGAGCTCCTCTGCCCAAGAGGATGCTGGACCAAAAGAAAGCCGAACAAAGCCGAACTAAAGGATATTATTGAAGGCTGGAGACTTGCAAGGGAAATTGGAAAACTCGATATTGGCCAATGCCTTGTGATCGGAAATGGAACCGTTCTGGCCATTGAAGCCATAGAGGGAACAGACGCTGCCATAAAAAGAGGGGGTCTTTTGTCCCGCAATAGCGGCTGTATTGTTATCAAACTATCCAAACCGTCCCAGGATTTAAGATTTGATCTGCCTTCCTCTGGCAGCCAAACCATTATGACCATGCATGAAGCAGGGGCTTCTGTTCTGGTCCTTGAAGCAGATAAATCCATAAGTTTTGATCGTGAGAAAATGATATCCCTTGCCGATCAATATCACATATCCATTCTTGGATATACAGATGAAGATATCAGATGAACCTCCCCGATAGTTTGAAACATATCATGGTTTTGACCGGAGAGCCTTCCGGTGATGTCCATGCCGGCCGTCTTATAGAAGAAATCAAAAAAAGGAGTGACCGGATCTATTTTTCCGGCATCGGCGGTCCAATTCTTAAGAAACAGGGTGTAGCTCTTTTTTATGATATTGAAAAGCTTTCCGCCATGGGCATTACCGAAGTTTTTATGCAATTTACACATATCAAAAAAGCCTTTGATCTTTTCCGGAAAAAACTCAAACATCACATGCCGGACTTGATAATACTTGTGGACTATCCCGGATTCAACCTTAGGGCGGCCCAATATGCAAAGGATCATTATAATATTAAAATTTTTTATTATATTACCCCCAAAGTATGGGCTTGGAAAAAATCCAGATTGTTCAAGATAAAAAAATATGTTGACCATGCCGCTTTGATATTTCCTTTTGAAGAAAAACTGTTTAAAAAGGCCGGTATTCGATCCACTTATGTTGGTAATCCTCTTCTGGATGAATATCCTGAAAGTCTTTCCAGGTCTTTTCTTCAATCAAAAAATCTATCATCCAGACAAAATGACCCTATCATCATCGGACTTCTTCCAGGCTCAAGAAATGCTGAGATCAAAAACCTGCTGGATATTATGATTCAATCTGCCTGTTTCATTCAAAAAAAAAAAAATCAGACCCGATTTCTTGTTTCTAAGGCCTCCTCAATAAAAAGGATTTTAATTGAAAAAAGCATTAAAAAATCAGGCAATCCACAATTATTTGAAATCATAGAAGGACCAGTTATAAAAATATTTAATCGATCGAATATGATCATTGCGGCTTCAGGCACAGCAACTCTTGAGGCGGCACTTTTCTGTATCCCAACCATACTGGTCTATAAAATGTCCTTGGCAAGTTTTTGGGCAGCCAAACTTTTGGTGAAAGTAAAATACGCGGGCCTGGCAAATTTAATTGTAAATGAAGAAATTATGCCGGAACTTCTCCAGGATGACGCAACTCCTGATAAAATATGTGAAAAAGTTCTGGATATGATCAATCATCAAAATCATCATCAAGCACGGTTGGAAAAGGTAAGAAAAAAATTGGGGGGAAAGGGAGCTGCAAAAAATGCAGCCTGTATCGCCATTAACCTTCTTAGAGAATCTCATTCCGTATAATAGATTTGACAAAATAATGGAAATTTTATTAGAGTGAGTCCGTTTAAAACAAATATGCCAATTATTAAAATTAATAAGGAAAATTTTTTGATTTGATGCCTTTTGAAATTACTCTTTTGATCATATGCCTTATATTATCAGGATTTTTTTCAGCTTCTGAAACTGCACTTTTTTCCATCAGCAAAGTAAAAGCTCTTCATATTGCAAAAGACGGTTCTGGAAGCGGCCGATTGATTAAGAGAATGAAAGAAAATTCCCATAAGCTTTTGACCACTATCCTGATTGGGAACAATCTTGTGAATATTGGTGCGTCATCTATTGCCACTTCCCTTGCAATCTCACGATTTGAGTCCAATGCCATCGGCATTGCAACCGGTATCATGACAATGCTCATTCTGGTTTTCGGTGAAATTTTCCCAAAATCATTTGCCAATCATAATAATATTTTTGTAGCAAGGATTGTCATTTATCCACTTTACTATTTTTCAAAATTATTTTTTCCTTTGATTATTCTTTTGAATTTTATACCAAAACTTCATGGGAAAACAGATCCCAGGCATGGTGCAGTGACCGAAGATGAACTCATGACCATGGTTGAAGTTGTGGAAGAAGATGGAGAAATAAATGAGGCGGAAAAACAGTTTATTACAAAAATATTTGAATTCGACGATACAGCATGCTCAGAAATCATGACCCCCAGAGCGGATATGTTTGTGATAGACGTAGCGGGAACTGTGGATATCTTAAAAATTCTTAATACAGGATTTTCCAGAATACCTGTTATTGAAGACAGCATTGATAACATCATAGGGATAGTACATGTCAAAGATCTGTTTGCAAGTTTCCAGAAAACATGTACATCAAATTTTGAAACCCCTCTCGATATCAAACAAATTTTGAAAAAACCCTATTTTATCCCTGAATCTAAAAAGCTTGATTCCCTGTTGCAGGATTTTAAACGGAATAAAAACCACCTGGCAGTTGTGGTTGATGAGCATGGTGGAGTGGCGGGAATTGTTTCACTGGAAGACGTTCTTGAAGAGATTGTAGGTGAAATTATCGATGAAACCGACAGAATGACACCGGACATTGTCCGGCTTAAAGACAATAAATGGGTAATTGCAGGAAAAATCAATATCTATGATCTGAACCAAGAGATTGATATTGGAATACAGGAATCCAATACATATGACACCTTTTCCGGATTTTTCCTGGAACAGATCGGCAGAATCCCGCAGCCGGGAGAATCCATTATTGTGGACAAATGGACGGCAACCGTTAAAGATATGGACGGCAACCGGATACAAAGTTTTATTCTTAAAAAAGAACCCTCCTGAATCCAAAAAGAAAGAAAAAATGGCTGAATATGATTTGCAAACGCTTAGGGATCAGATCGATGATATTGATTTAAAGATATTAAATTTGATTAATCAGCGCCTTGAAATCGGAAAAAAGGTCGGTATGATCAAGAAAGAAACCGGCAGCCGGATTCTTGACTGGACAAGGGAACAAAATGTAATTGAAAAACTGTCGAAAATAAATCAGGGTCCGGCAGACAAACAATTAATAAAATATTTTTTTAATGTTATCATTACAGCAACCCGTGACATTCAAAAACCGAAAACTGTTTCTTTCCTTGGTCCTGAAGCAAGCTATTCACATATTGCCGCATTGGCCCATTTCAGACACTCGGGTAAATTTGTAGAACAGCCTAATCTTTATGAAATTTTCAGAGAAGTCGAAAAAAATGAAAGCCATTTCGGTGTCGTTCCTGTTGAAAACTCCATTGAAGGTGCTGTAACCCACACACTGGATCTGTTCACTAATTTTAATCTTTCCATATGTGCAGAACACTATGAACCTGTTTCCCATGATTTGCTATCCATAACCGGTGAGCCAGAAGATGTTAAAAAAATCTGCTCCCATCCGCAAGCATTAGCTCAGTGCAGATCCTGGATTAAAAAAAAATTCAGCCAGGCTCAGATTATTGAAACCAGCAGCACTTCCAAAGCTGCTCTTCTGGCAAGAAAAGATCAAAAAACAGCTGCCATTGCCAGCAGACAGACAGCCCATATCTATGAGCTTCAAACTGTAGAATCAAAAATAGAAGATATTACAGGGAATATAACAAGATTTCTTGTCATAGGAAAAGAGCCTATGGAACCCACCGGGAATGATAAGACTTCCATTATGTTTGCGACCTCTCATATTCCGGGTGCGCTGTTTAAAGCGCTTGAGCCCATTGACAGGGCAGGGCTTAATATGTTGAAGCTTGAGTCAAGGCCCACACGCCATCAGAACTGGAGCTATTATTTTTTTCTGGATATTGAAGGCCACCAACAAGATCAAAAATTGGTTGAAGCCATAAAAGAAATTAAAAAATATTCTCTGTTGCTTAAAATTCTCGGGTCATATCCAGTATTTGTAAAACAGGGCTATGAATCATGATCAACTCTCTTACGCAGCTTTACGGGGTTTTCGGTAATCCTGTCAGGCATTCAAAAAGCCCGCTTATTCACAATTTCCTCTTCCAGCGCCATCATATCAATGCCGTATATCTCGCTTTTGAACCGGATGGGATTTCTAAAACCACCGAAGCCATCCAGACCCTGAATATCATGGGTGCTTCCATTACATTGCCGTTTAAAGAATCCATTATACCGCATCTTGACTGGATTGATGTGGATGCTGAAGCCATCGGTGCGGTCAATACAGTTGTCAACAAAGAAGGTTTTCTTCAAGGGTTCAATACAGATTACATGGCTGCCGTGGAACCCTTGAAACCTTTTGGCATCAGCGGGAAAAAAGTCTGTATCCTGGGGGCGGGAGGAGCGGCCCAGGCAGTGGCATATGGAGTTCACAAAGAGAAGGGACGTCTTGTGATTATAAATAGAAACAAAGAGAGGGGAGAAAATCTTGCCGGAAAATACAATGCTGATTTTTTCCCATTGGATGATAAAAAAAGTATTAACAAAATCCAACCTGATATTCTCATTAATACAACTCCCGTTGGTATGCACCCAAACATTTCAGATCTGTCATTTCCCTTGGAATATCTGAACCACAAGACCATTGTGATGGATATAATTTATGCTCCATTGAAAACAAGACTTCTTCATGGGGCCCAATCAAAAGGCTGCATAACTGTTGACGGACTTTCCATGTTTTTGCACCAGGGAGCCCAGCAGTTTGAATTATGGACAGGGATCAGCCCTGACATTGAACTCATGAGAAATGCCCTCTTAAAAAATGGGGAATTATAGATGAAAAAGATCATTCCAAAAAAAATCCAGGACAGAAAGGTTTTGATTCCCGGTTCAAAAAGCATTTCCCATCGTATGCTCATATGTGCATCTCTTTGCCCCGGTATATCAAAAATCGAAAATCTTCTTGAAAGTGAGGATATAAAATGGACCATGAATGCTTTGTCATGTTTTGGTGCAAAGATTAATAGGATACCCCATGGGAATTTTCAGGTCACAGGGTTTGGTGGTACGCCAGTCCCCTGTGACAAAGAAATTTATCTTGGCAATTCAGGAACTTCCATGCGTCTTTTGACAGGAATTGCTGCCCTGGGAAGCACTGAATATATTCTGACAGGTGACAAACGAATGTGTGAACGGCCCATGATTGAGTTGCTTCACACCTTAACCCTTCTAGGCATTCTTGCAAAATCTGACAGCCCAAAAGGAACTCCGCCTGTCCGAATCTGCGGCGGTAAGCGGCAAGGGGGTGGCGTTACTCTTGACTGTTCCAAAAGCAGCCAGTATCTGTCATCCCTTCTTATGATGGGACCTTTTATGACAGATGGCCTTGAGATTAGCCTTGAAGGGCCTTCGGTCTCATCTCCATATATTGATTTAACGCTGGATATAATGAAAAAATTCGGGGTTGAGGCGCGCTGCATTCGTTCCACCCTGTATAAGGTACCGGGTCATCAATCTTATTGCCCGGGTCAATTCTTTGTAGAACCCGATCTTTCAAATGCTGGTTATTTTTGGGCTATTGGCGCTATAACAGGGAAAATGATAACCGTAAAAAATATCAGCAAAAATTCACTTCAAGGAGATCTGAAACAGATCAAAATACTGGAAGCGATGGGATGCACCATCAAAATGGAAGAAAACGAGATCGGTGTTTGCGGTTCAGAACTTTTCGGGGTTGAGGTCGATATGTCGGATACCCCGGATGCTGTCCCGGCCATTGCTGTTGTTGCAAGTTTTGCCAAAGGGATGACCCGGATTAACAATATTAAGCATCTTCGGGAAAAAGAATGTGACAGAATTGACGCTGTATATTCCCAGCTCTTGAAGATGGGAATTAGAGTCAGACAGGGGGATGATTTTCTGGAAATCATGGGTGGCAAGCACCGGGGAGCCAAAATTGAAACTTTTAACGATCACAGGATTGCGATGGCTTTTTCCATGCCGGGACTGATGATACCGGGCGTTGAAATTGAAAATGAAACCTGTGTTGAAAAATCTTTTCCAAATTACTGGGAAATATTTGACGCCCTGTAAATAATGATCATTTTTTTAATCGGATACCGGTGTACCGGCAAAACAACCATTGGCAAAATTCTTGCGGATAGTCTTAATCATGGTTTTTTGGATATGGACCGGATGATTGAACAACAGACAGGATCAACAATCAGAAAGCTCGTTGATACCCATGGCTGGGAATATTTCAGGCAGATTGAAAAAAAAATGCTTTTTAATACAGTGACAATGAAAGATGCAGTGATTTCAACTGGCGGCGGTATCATAATGGATTCTGAAAACGTCATTTTTTTAAATACGTACGGTTATACCATATGGCTTGATGCAGGTATCAATACCATCCTGGCAAGGCTGAACTCTGATCCTTTGACCCATTCCTCAAGACCGTCTCTGACGCTTAAAGACCTGAGGGAAGAGACAGAAGAATTGCTGGAAATACGAAAACCCTTATATGAAATGGCCGCCCAGTTTAAACTTGAAACAGATTTTTATACCCCAAAGGAAATCGTCACCCTCATTAAAAGGAGGCTACCCTGATGTCAGGCTCCAGTTTTGGCAAGGCATTCAATATTACTACCTTTGGTGAATCTCATGGAAAGGCAATCGGCGTTGTTATTCAAGGCTGCCCTTCAGGACTTGAACTTGATGAAAAGATCCTCCAAGAGGCCCTTGACAGAAGAAAACCGGTGCAGGGCGGGGTGTCCAGCACTTCAAGAAAGGAACCTGATAATCCTTTAATTATTTCGGGTATATTCAAGGGCAGGACTACCGGAACCCCTATAATGATTCTGATCGAAAACATGGATGCCAATTCAAAGGCCTATGATTCGATTGCTGCTCTTTTCCGACCCGGCCACGGGGATTATACCTATCAAGCAAAATATGGCATCAGGGATTATCGGGGCGGAGGCAGGTCATCGGCAAGGGAAACTGCGGCAAGGGTCGCTGCAGGAGCTGTTGCCCAGATAATTCTTGATCAGCAAAATATCTGTATACAAAGCTATACCCTTGAACTTGGCAATATCAAGGCTGTTTTAACAGATGATTTATCATTCAAGGATAAAAACTATCTTCAATGCCCGGATATGGCAGCTGCAAAAAAAATGGATGAAAAAATTAAAGAAATTAAAAAACAAGGAGATTCACTAGGAGGGATTGTTGAGATTATTGTTTCAAATGTCCCGGCAGGCCTTGGAGACCCGGTTTTTGATAAGCTGGATGCTGATATTGCCAAAGCTTTGATGAGCATTGGAGCGGTCAAAGCCGTTGAAATCGGAGCAGGAATAAACGCTCCAAAAATGACCGGCTTTGAAAATAATGATGAGATCTTTCCGGATGGTTTTAAAACAAATCACTCAGGCGGAATTCTTGCCGGAATTTCAAATGGTGAAAATATTATCGCAAGGGTTCATATCAAACCCATCCCCTCTATTTTAAAAAAGCAGCACACCATAGATGACAAGGGAAATAAAGCTGAAATCTCTACTAAAGGAAGGCATGATATCTGTGCGATTCCTAGAATTAACATGGTCTGTGAGGCTATGATGGCTATAACCCTCGCAGACCATGTATTGCGGCAGAAAATCATATGCTGATGGATTTATTTTTTTATTATATCGGTTTCAAGTTTGCCTGCAATTTCAAAGGCAGAACTTAATGCATCATTAATCATGAACAGTTGAATTTTTAGTGTTTTTAATGAGGCCGGGGTTGCTGAGATCTTTTCTTTGCCGGAAAGAATTTTAGCCAACTCACCTGATTTCTTTGCAAGTCCCATTAATTTTTCACTGAAATTGATAATTTCAGCCGCCCACTTTTCTCTTTCCTCTTTGGAAATTTCAATATTTGCATTACCTGTTCCGTTGATAAGATGGTCAATCTGGTAATCTTCCGGGTTTGCAATAATTTCGTACATGTGAATCTCCTTTTAAAGCCGGTTCATATAAATCCTTTTGATAACAAAATCAGGATATTTTAAGGATCAGGTTAAGTCAAGCTCTGAGGGCCAAAAACATTAGGAATTCACCTGATTTTAAAGGATTAGACACATTAGATAAACTTAATTTTTCATTCCCCTGCATGATAACATAAAGGGTGCCGGGGAATGAAAAAAAATATAGCAGAGTTGAAGCTTTATTCAATATCATGCATGGTTCAAGAAAAAGGCTGATAAATCACCCTTTGTATAGATTATCTTGAGAACTGAAAGATAGTATTTGTACCGGGCATCTGATATTCTTCTCTGGGCGGAAACAAGAAGGGTGTTGGCATCCATTATATCGATGCTGTCTGCCATCCCATAATTAAACTGCATCTGGACTGCATTAAAGGTTTCTTCTGCATATTTGAGTTCATCCTTTAGATTGTCCAAAGTGCTCTTTGCGGTTTCATAGTCCAGAAATGAAACCTTGGAATCCAGGCTGATCTTTTTTTCCTGGAGGGTCAGTGCTTTTTCCGCCTTTTTTTGGTCGAGAAGTGCCTGTTTTATAGTGGCTCTTCTCAAACCACCATCATAAAGTGTGAAGACAAGGCTTCCTGTAAAGTACGTATCTTCCATATCAGATTTCACAGATGATGGTCTTGCATTATATTGGATATCGGTTTCCCTGTATCCTCCCTCAAGTTCGATAGTCGGCCAGTAATCGCTTTTTTTAAATTTTACTGTTTTTTCGGCAATATCAAGATTCTTTTTTGCTTCTTTTATCTCAGTTCGGTTTTTTAAAGCATAGGCCTGTATTTCTTCAAGGGTACACTGGTAGTTTTCAATTTCCATAATATCCTGTTTTTCAAGATCAAACTCCTGATCAATTGCCACCAGGTTCTGTAGAGCGGCCTTGCTTTGAAGGATGCTGTTTTCCGCTTTTTTTTGCTCCGTTAATGCCTTGGAAAGTTCAGCTTCCGCCCTGAATAAATCTGTTTTGGTTACATTGCCGACACTCAATTTTTCTTTGACGGCATTCCGGTGACTGGTCAAGCGCTGAACATCGGATTGAGCAATTTCAAAAAATTTGCGGGCACTCAGGATATTGTAATAGGCCTGGGCAACCTGCAATATATACTGAGAACGAATGCTTTCAAGGCTGAATTCCTTGCTTTCGATACCTCTTCTTGTAACATCAAGGGCTATGAGTTCCTTCCCGTTAAGGGTAAATGACTGGGTCAGTTTTATACCCACAGCCTGGCTGTCCGGAGAAGTCATGGAATCTTCTTTGTATTCAGTAATGCTGCCATAGGCAGTCGCTCTGGGGATAAGTACCGACAACGCCCTTTTTTCTTCCAGACGGGCAATATTCAAGTCATCTTCTGCAATTTGTATGGTTTCACTGTGGATATTGGCAAGCTTGATCAGATCATAAAGAGAATAGGCGGTCTGGGAATAAGCATTGCCCTGAATTGAAAAAAAAACAAAAACGACTAAGAATAATAGGTTTGGCAGTTTATTCATTTTTTAAACCCTCATTGTATTGAAAACCAAAATAATTCAACAATATTACCATTATCCAATTTGCGTCAAGAATATAGATTATTAAATTTGAATGATTGTAAAATATTGCTTGGTTTTGGGTATCCCATCCGACAATAATTTTATTCCCAACAATAGATAAATTCCATATCCTGTGATATGAACCTTTATGGTCAACTAATAATTATAAATCCATTTAAAGGAGAAAAATATGCCCCATATCCCGAAAACTCAGTTCGATGAACTTTCTTTAGTCCGGCAGGGTAAGGTCAGAGATATATTTGACACTGGGGATGCCCTGTTGATGGTCACCACAGACAGGCTTTCGGCATTTGACGTGGTGCTGCCCGATCTTATTCCGGACAAGGGAAAGGTTTTAAACCAGATATCTGTATTCTGGTTTAAAAAAATGGATTCCATTGTCAATAATCATATCATCACTACAAACGTTAATGAATATCCGGATGAATTCAAACCCTATAAAGATGCCCTGGATAAAAGAAGCATGCTGGTTAAAAAAGCTGAGCCGCTTCCCGTAGAATGTATTGTCAGAGGGTATATAACAGGTTCAGGCTGGAGTTCATACAAAAAAGAAGGGCATGTCTGCGGTATAACTTTGCCTGCTGGGTTGAAAGAATCTGATAAGCTTTTGGAACCGCTTTTCACTCCTTCGACCAAAGCCGAGGTGGGAGATCATGATATCAACATCAGTTTTGATGAAACCATTAACCTGATCGGCAGTGAAAGAGCGCATGAACTTAGGAATTTGAGCATAGAAATATATAAAAGAGGCGCAGAATATGCTCTTTCAAAAGGCATCATCATTGCAGATACCAAATTTGAATTCGGTCTTCTGGACGGCAAGATTATTCTGATAGATGAAATCCTTACACCAGATTCATCAAGATTCTGGCCATTAGATGACTACACGCCCGGAAGAGGCCAGAACAGTTTTGATAAACAGTATGTGAGAGACTGGCTCATTGCCTCCGGGTGGAATAAAAAACATCCCGGGCCAAACCTTCCCAAGGAGGTTATTGACAGGACATCCAACACATATAAAGATATCTACACTCGCCTGACAGGTGAAAATGTCTGATACCTTCTGTGAGATAGATATATCGGACATTGATTTAAACGATGATCGGTATAAAATTTCACCGGGAATAGAAGATATAACCTTTCTTGCTGATTCCATAAAAAAAATAGGTCTGATTACCCCGCCGGTTGTCAGGCAGATGAATAACAGATTTATTATTGTCTCAGGATTTGGCAGAATCAGAGCGCTTTATCACAATAATGAAAAAAAAGCGGTTGTACATCTCATAGATAAGCAAGTCGACGATTATCATTGCCTTTTACTTGCCATTGCAGCGCTTGCGTTTAAAAGACCCCTGAGTCATGTTGAACTGATTGTGTGCGTTCAGCGCCTTTCTGAATATTTAAACAAAGAAGAGATGGCAAAAATATCTTCTGCTGTTTTTAATACGCAGCTAACTCAAGACTTTATCGGGGACTTGATTGATATCGGGTCTTTGCCTAAGCCAAGCCTGGAATTGATTCTATCCGGCCATCTATCGTTAAAGTCCGCTAAAAAACTGTCAACTTTAGATATGGATAGCACAGCTTTTTTTTTAGATATTTTTTCAAAAATCAGAGCAACCGTCAGCATACAATTTGAAATCATTCAAAATATTCTTGAAATTTCTGCGCGAGAGGGATTCCTCCCCAAATCTATTTTCCTGGATTTGAAAACCCCAAATCCTCTTGATGATGAAACCTGTGATTTAGTCTTAAGAACCCAGCGCTTTAGAACCATTGTGTTTGAACAGCGTTACCCGACCCTCTCCAGAGCTCGTCAACTGATTAAGGACAAAATTGCGGCAACAAAACTTCCAGGCACCATAAAACTCATACCCCCGGAAAATTTTGAAGGCCGAGGGTTTTCTGTTTCTTTTATTGTAAAAAACCATGAGGAATTTAAAAAAAATGTTCAGAATCTGACAGAAGTATTGGAAAACAACTCTCTTAGAGAAATTCTGAATTCATGAAAATAGATACTCTTTTTATTGATGATTCGCTTTTACCGGATGATGAAACAGACTATCTGATAGCAAAGATTAATGCCCAGCCACAAAGAATTGACGATGCCAAAATAGTTTATGATTTTATCAATAATTCGGATGACCCCATTTCCCTTGCCAAAAAGACGCTGTATATCACTCAAAACAAAGGGGCTGTTATCCGAAACTGTCCCGGAACCTGCCATTATACCTGTTGCGATTACACCATTCTTCATACTGGGACATTCTGCACCATGGATTGCTCTTATTGTATCCTTCAAGCCTATTTTCATCCTCCGGTTCTGCAATATTTTACAGGCTTTAACCATCTTGACCATGAACTTCGGACAATTTTTGACCAGAACAAAATTTTCAGAATCGGAACCGGCGAATACACGGATTCACTGATCTGGGAAAAAGTGAGTCTGATGCCGAAATTTCTCGTTGAAACCTTTGCAAAACAAGACCATAGTGTTATTGAGCTTAAAACCAAAACCGTTAATATTGATTCTTTGCTTCTCCTTGATCATAACGAAAAAACCATTATTTCCTGGTCATTGAACACACCCGATATCATCAAGTCACAAGAAAAAGGCACTGCATCTCTTTTGGCGCGCCTTGAAGCGGCCAGACGGGTAGAATTAAAAGGGTACAGGATTGCTTTTCATTTTGATCCCATTGTTATTTATCCAGGCTGTGAAGATGATTATAAGACAGTTATTCAACGGATTTTTGAATATGTCCGTCCTGAAAATATTGTCTGGATCAGCCTTGGCACCTTCCGGTTCATGCCAAGCTTAAAACAGGTAATTGAAAAAAGGTTTCCCGAATCAACCCTCTGCTATGGCGAATTTATCCTTGGACTCGATAATAAAATGAGATATTTTAAGCCCTTAAGAATACATATCTATAAAGAAATGATTTCCTGTATTAAGGACTATGGCCCGGATGTTTTCATCTATTTTTGCATGGAAGACGAAGAGGTCTGGCAAAAATGTATTGGTTTTTTCCCTGAAAAAGAAGGACACCTTGGAAATATGCTGGATCAAAGTGCTGCCAAGCATTGCAATTTAAATACGGCTTTAATATGAGCAGGAAAATATGAAAATTGCTTTGATCATCAATCCGTTTTCCGGTGGTAAAAAAGGCATAAAGCTGCTGCCAATGATAGAAAAAGAACTATTAGATGCCGGCATTGAATATCATCCCTATTTATCACTATACCATGGGCATGCTTGGAAAATTGCTTCTGAACTGAAAATCAATGACTATGATTCAATTGTTTCCGTAGGGGGAGATGGAACCAATTTTCACGTTTTAAACGGTCTTCTTTCCTGTTTTAAACCAGGACAACTTCCACCCATAGGTATCATTCCCATTGGTTCAGGGAATTCATTCGCCCGGGATTTAAACATCCATTCATTATATGACGGCGTTCAAGCAATTTTAAAAAATAAGGCAAAACAGATTGATGTCTGCTCTTTTTCGCAGGGTGAAAATAATTTTTATTTTGTCAATGTTGCAGGTATCGGTTTTGTTACAGATGTTGCAAAAACAGCTCAAAAATTCAAGTGCCTTGGTGATTTTTCCTATATCATCGGCATTTTTTACAGAACAATCGGACTTCATTTTCATGATATTGAGCTTGAAATTGACGGCCAATTGATTTCAGGCGAAACCTGCTTTGTTGAATTTTGCAACTCCAGGTTCACCGGGGGAAACCTGCTCATGGCACCGGAAGCCGAAATCGATGACGGGTTCATGGATATTATTATCACTAAAAAACTATCCCGGACGAGCCTTTTGTTAACACTGCCGAAAATATACAGCGGCAGCCATATTAAAAACCCTGCGGTCCATCATATCAAAACCAAAAAAGCTATTATCAGAGCCCGGCCCGTTAAAGCATTATTGCCGGATGGTGAGATATTCGGTGTAACACCGACAACCATTACCGTTCACCATAAGATGATATGGTACCTTGCATGAAAAAACTAATTTCCATAGGACTGTGGTTTATCGGCGGTTCTTTTTTTTTATTGTCTTTTTGTATTCTGGTCATTTGCCTGTTTGTCCTGCCTCGGGAAATGACTTTTCAAACTGCACGAACGCTTTTTAAAATTCTGATCCGAATTATGGGAATAAAGTTGTCCGTCAATGGAAAGGAAAATATTAAAAATAATGGGCCTTATCTGATAATGGGGAATCACCAGAGCCTGTTTGATGTTTTTGTTGTTCCTGCAGCTATTCCCATATGTTTTGTCGGTATTGAGGCTGCATATCATTTTTCTCTTCCCGTGTGGGGATATCTGATTAGAAAATGGGGCTGTATTCCCATTGATCGAAATGATCTTGAAAAAGCGATTCTAAGCCTGGAACAGGCCAAAAAAACACTTGCCTCCGGGATGAGCATCGGAGTTCTGCCTGAAGGACACAGAACCCGGACAGGGGAGATGGGATCATTTAAAAAGGGACCTTTTCATATGGCAAAAGAGTCGAAAGTCTCTATTCTGCCTTTTCGTATAAATGGATTATTTGAATTTAATCCGAAAGGCAGTTTTCTATTAACTCCAGGGAAAGTAACGGTTACTATCGGCAGCCCTGTTTCCTATGAAACGTATAAGGATTTCTCCATGGAAGAACTAAAACAATATCTTTTTGACATCATATCAGGGTTAAACAAATAAAAGGGGCCGGTCAGTTAGGAATTCCATCTTCCCGGCCCTTATATTTATTTGCTCAATTTATTCTTTTTCTGCATTCACCCTTTCAATAACCTTTTTGGCCAGATCCGCGGGAACTTCATCATATTGTTCAAATTCCATGGTAAATGTTCCCCGACCGGCCGTCATTGAGCTCAAATCAGGGGCATAACGCAACATTTCCGCCATGGGAACCAAAGCATTGATGATTTGCTTATCCCCTTCGGAATCCATACCGATAACCCGGCCGCGTCTGGAATTCAGGTCCCCCATGATATCACCGGTATTGTCTTCCGGGGCTTTTACGGCTACCCTCATGATGGGTTCAAGGAGGACTGCTTTGGCATCTGCGGCTGCATTCTTAAATGCAATGGAGCCTGCAAGTCTAAATGCCATTTCAGAGGAGTCAACAGCATGATAAGATCCAAAGTCAACGGTTACCCTGAAATCCACACAGGGGAATCCGGCAAGAATCCCAGTTTTTGATGCGTCTCTGACACCGGCTTCAACAGCCGGGATATAATTTTTCGGGATAACTCCGCCAACTATTTTGTCTACGAATTCAAAACCTGAACCACTGGGGAGGGGTTCCAGAACAATCCAGCAATCCCCATACTGACCATGCCCGCCGGATTGTTTTTTATGACGGCCCTGAACACGGATCTTTTTCTTGAATGTTTCGCGATAAGCAACTTTAGGGGTCTCGATATCCATGCCCACATTGAATTTTCTCTGGATTTTTTCTGCCGTCACTTCGATATGGACTAGGCCTCTTCCGGACAGAATGGTCTGCCTGGTTTCTTCTTCCCGTCTGAGCTGAAGACCTGTGTCTTCATCAAGGATCTTTCTGATGGCCTCATGAATTTTGTCTTCATCACTTTTGGCTTTGGGTTTGATGGCAAAAGAAATTACCGGCGGCATGGGTTTGGGTGCAGGAATCTGAATCGCCCTTCCTCCTGTCAAGGTATCTCCAGTCAGCGTTTCTTTCAGTTTTGCCACAGCCACAATGGATCCCGGAACGGCTGAAGCAATGGTTTTTTGTTCTTTCCCGGCAATTTCCAAAAGCTGCGAAAATCTTTCTTTTGTATCTTTAGTCGTATTAACAACATTGCCTTCCTTGCTAAGACTGCCGGATATGACCCTGAAAAGCGAAAGCCTTCCAGCATAAGGATCAACAATGGTACAGAAAACAAATCCGCAGAATTCGGCAGCAGGATCAGGAGAGATGACAACCTCTTCTCCTTTGGAGTCTTTGGCAATCCAGTCCCCTCTGTCCAGCGGAGAGGGCATATAATCATTGATAAAATCCGATATGGTTTCAACACCGATCATTTTAGTTGCAGAACTGCAGATGGCAGGATAAAATTTTGCATCCAGAACACCCTGCCGAAAGGTTGTTTTCAGATCCGCTTCTGCAATTTTCTCACCTTCGAGATATTTCTCAAGCAGCTGATCATTGAGTTCTGCAATATTTTCGATAAATTCTTCTTTTGCCATTTCAATGTCGTCTGCCATATCTGCCGGGATATCGACCTTGCTCGCTTTCCCGTCTGCTCCATATTCAAAAGCCTGGCCGGAAATAATATTGACAAACCCTTTGAAATTATTTTCAGACCCTATGGGATAACAGACAGGGATGACTTTCTTTTTCAAAGCCCTTTTACAGGCTTCGATACAGGTTGCAAAATCAGCTCTTTCCCTGTCCAGTTTATTAACTATTACAAAGCCTGGAAGATTATATTCCAGAGCACTGGCGCCTGCTTCTTCAGTCATGGCGGAAGGGCCGCCGACCCCATCAATGACAAAAGCAAGGCTGTCTGCAACAGGGAAGCATGTTTTGGAAGCGGAAAAAAAATTCTGATCACCAGGAGTGTCCATCAGCGTAATGGTGTGTTTATTATGTGTATACTTAATAAATGATGTATTGATACTCTGCTGCTTTCGGGTTTCTTCAGGCTGGAAATCCATAACTGTATTGCCTTCTTCAACTTTTCCAAGACGGCTGATAACCCCGGCTTTATACAGCATCGCCTCGGCAAGCGTTGTTTTTCCTGATCCTCCGTGACCAGCCAGAGCTATATTTCTCATGGTTTTAATGTCTTCGCTCATTACTGCTCCTTATTAACAATTAATAAATAGTTTTATTTAAATAATCAAATTTAAACAAAAATAATAGTCCTATTTTAAATTTTCTTTATAATTTAAAGATAGAATATACTCACTGTTTCCTTTCGGGCCTAGAATAGGGGAGGGAACAACAAGGTTGATTTGATATCCACGCTCCGCAAAAAAAGTCTTGATGTCTTCGATCACCTTTTCCCTTATACCTTCATCTTTTACCACACCTCCTTTTCCTATGTTTTTTTTACCAGCTTCGAATTGAGGTTTGATCAATGCCAGAATCAATGTATCCTCCCGCATGAATTTTTCAGCAGAAGGAATCACAATCTTAAGAGAAATAAAGGAAGTATCTGCGACGACAAGGTCCACTTTTTCATTGATGACTTCATAGGGCATATGCCTGATATTTGTCCTTTCAATGACAACAACCCTCGGGTCCTGTCTTAAGGTCCAGTCAAACTGGCCATATCCAACATCCACAGCATATACTTTGCAAGCACCATAATGAAGCAGACAATCCGTGAACCCACCGGTTGAAGCCCCGATATCTAGACAGGTAAAATTCTTTACAGATACCGGTATGGTTTGCAAGGCCTTCTCAAGTTTCAGTCCGCCTCGGCTGACAAAAGGATTGTTATCTTCTTTTACAAGAATCTTTGAGTGAATTGATACTGATACTCCGGGTTTATCAACCGGTGCATCATTGACCAATACTTTTCCCGCCATGATCAGTGCTCTTGCCCGATGGCGGGATTTGACCAAACCCATATCAACAATCAAAGAATCGAGCCTTGTTTTGATTCTGGCGGCCTTATTTATCTTTTCTGTCATAAAATTCAAAGGCTGCCTTGATGATGGCAGTGCTGTCCACAGCATAATCATGCTTTAAAACATCTGAGGGACCATGTTCCACAAAACAATCTTTTATCCCGATTCTTTTTAATGAAAACCCGGTAATACCTTTGTCAATGAGCATTTCAACTACGGCAGATCCAAAACCACCGTCAAGAACATGTTCTTCAACCGTGATTATCTTTTTAATTTTGACCACATGCCGGCAGATCAGTTCTGCATCAAGGGGTTTAACAAATCTTGCATTAATAATGGTTGGATGAATATTTTTCTCTTTCAGATGCTGACTCGCTTTTACAGTTTCGCATACTGAATTTCCAATGGCAATGATGAGTATATCATTTCCTTCACAAATCACTTCCCCCCGTCCAATTTCCAGGGGCAGGGGAGTCTCATCGATTCTTATACCAAGCCCGAGGCCTCTCGGGTATCTCAATGCCACAGGACCGTTATGGTGAATGGCCGTTACAAGCATTGCAGCAAGTTCATTTTCATCCTTAGGCGCCATGATGGTCATATTGGGCATGCACCGCAAATATGAATAATCAAACAGACCATGATGGGTCGGCCCGTCTTCACCGACGATTCCCCCCCGGTCTATGGCAAACACAACCGGATGTGCATCAATGCAGACATCATGAAGAATTTGATCAAATGCCCGCTGCAAAAAAGTAGAATAGATGGCGACAACGGGTTTTAATCCTCTGGATGCAAGACCTGCAGAAAAGGTTACTGCGTGCTGTTCTGCAATACCAACATCAAAAAACCGATCCGGAAACAGTTTTGAAAACTCGACGAGTCCGGTCCCTTCAGGCATTGCAGCAGTCACAGCAACAATTTTTGAGTTCATTTTCCCGAGGGTTACCATCTGACTGCCAAATACCTGAGTATAGGATGGAATTCCATTGGGTTTGGCTTTGCTTTTGCCTGTATCGATCGCAAAAGATCCAACCCCGTGAAAATAAACCGGATTTTTTTCAGCAGGATCATACCCTTTGCCTTTTTTAGTTGTCACATGCAAGAGAATTGGATCTTTAGGATTTTTAATATTTTTTAGGATATCAATCAAATGATCAAGATTATGCCCATCGATGGGCCCGAAATAATCGAAATTGAAGGCTTCAAAGAGCATCCCCGGTGTAATAAAAGTTTTAAAGGATTCTTCAGAACGCTTGGCAATATGATAAATTTCATCTCCGATCCTGGGAAGAGATTTCAAAAATGCACCGAACTGGTTTCTCATGGATTGAAGATATTTGGCCGAGAATGTTCGGCTTAGAAAAGATGATAATGCACCAACATTGGGAGAAATAGACATGTCATTGTCATTTAGGATAACGATGAGATTGCGTTTTTTCAGATCTCCTGCCTGGTTTAACCCTTCGTAGGCCAGGCCGGCAGTCAGAGATCCATCCCCTATCACCGAGATGACATCAGAATTATCCTTGTTCAGATACTTACCATAACAGACGCCCAGTCCTGCAGAAATAGATGTAGAGGAGTGGCCTACAGTGAAACCGTCATAAGGGCTTTCCTTTATCTTTGTAAACCCTGAAATACCCTTATACTGCCGCAGGGTATCAAACTGATTATTTCTGCCGGTGAGGAGTTTATGGGCATAGGATTGGTGCCCCACATCCCAGATTAAGGTATCCTTTGGAAGGTCAAATACATAATGGATTGCCAGCGTCAACTCTACTGCCCCTAAGCTGGAAGCAAGGTGCCCGCCGTTTTTTGATACCACATCGATAATACGTTTTCGAATTTCACTTGCCAGAAGTCTGAGTTCTTTTCTGGTGAATTGCTTGATATCCGCGGAATTTTTTATTTGTTCAAGAAGAGCCAAAATACATAAATCTCACTAGAATAATTAATGATCTCTGTTAATTACATAAGCGGCAATCGCCCTTAAAGGGGAAGATTTTTCACCGAAGCAGGAAAGAGATTCGATAGCTTCATTCATTAAATCTTTTGCAAATTTTCTGGACGCCTCAATTCCAATTATAGAAGGAAATGTCATTTTTTCATTTAATATATCAGACCCTTTAGATTTTCCCATCCTGTCCGGATCACCTTCCACATTTAAAATATCATCAACAACCTGAAAAGCGAGACCTATTTTATCCCCAAATTCTTTTAATTGCCTAATGCTTCCCAAATCAGCGTCAACACTTATGGCTCCGGATTCAATACTGACCGTGATCATTTTTCCGGTTTTCAAAGCATGCATGTTTTTAAGATAAGTAAGGCTGTCGCCGGATTCAAAATTATGGGATTGCATATCCAGCATCTGACCTTCAACCATGCCCAAGATACCAGCTGCCTGAGAAATTTTTGAAATCAACCGCATTCTGACAGAAATATCCGGATAGATCTCAAATATTTCTTCAGGGTGGCTGATAATATAAAAAGCATGGGTTAATAATCCATCCCCTGCCAGAATAGCCGTAGCTTCTGAAAATTGTTTATGGCAGGTCGGCAATCCCCGTCTCAGATCATCATTGTCCATGCCAGGTAAATCATCATGAATCAGAGAATAGGTATGGATCATTTCAACGGCACATCCAGCTGGAAGGGCGAGCAGATCGGAATTGTCTTTGCACGTTTCTGCAGCGGCCAATGCGAGAACGGGGCGCAATCTTTTGCCTCCGGCCATAAGAGAATGTTTCATGGCCATAATTAACTCACGGCTGGTATCAAACTGATGAAAAATAATATCCAGATATTTGTTAATCAGTGTCTGTTTTTCTTTTAGATATTTTTCAAGATTAAATGTTGTCATTTTAATTATCTTCGAAAATTTTTTTTTTCAGGTTGCCTTGATTGTCTTTAGCCAGCATAATTATTTTTCTTTCCGTTGTATTTAAATAGTCATTGCAGTACTTTGATTGTTTAATGCCTGCCTCATATTTTTTAACAGCCTCTTCAAGAGAAAGATTTCCCGATTCCATTTCCTTTACTATTTCTTCAAGCTCTTTTAATGAAGCTTCAAACGATTGCTTTTTAACCATTTACTTTCTCCACTTTTGTAATTAACCGGCCTTTGGATAGAATAATTTCAAGCCTGTCTTCCGGTTTGACATCAGTCGAATCTATAATAATTTTATTGTTAAAAATAAACCTTGTAATACTGTACCCCCGACTTAAGACAGACAGGGGCGATAAGACCTGAAGCTTAGATGTTAATTCAATTTGTTTTGCTTTATGCGTTTGAAAAATAGAAGAAAAATGCTGTGACAACATATCAGTAATCATTTTAACATGCTGCCTCTGGTTTGAAATTCGTGTTTCCATGGCCTTTGAATTAATAGAAGCACTTAACCAGCCTATTTTATCTCTATTATGTACAATATAATTTTTAATTTGTTTTTTTAACCTCAATTCAAGATCTTCAATTTTGAATCTATTGTTATAGATAATCATTTCCGGATGTTTAATCCTTGATAGCAAAGAGATAATCATATGACGAAGGTTTGAAATTTGATAAAAAACAGATTTATCCAATCTTTGTCTTAGTTCAGCAGCCCTTTGAAGCAGAATTTGTTTGTCAGGAAGAGCAAGCTCAGCCGCAGCTGAAGGCGTGGGGGCACGTAAATCAGCGACAAAATCGGCAATGGTAAAATCTGTTTCATGACCGATTCCCGTAACTATGGGTATCTTTGAATGAAAAATGGCATCAGCAACCAATTCTGAATTAAAAGATGAAAAATCTTCAAGAGAACCGCCTCCGCGTGCAAGGATAATAACCTCAGCAATTTGGTGTTCGTTAGCAAAACGAATAGCGTCAATTATTTCGTATTCAGACCCAGCTCCTTGAACTGTAACAGGTAAAATTACAAGGTTGCAATTTGAAAACCGTCTTTGTGTTATGTGAATAATATCTTTTAATACAGCTCCGGTTCCTGAAGTGATAACGCATAAATTTGATGGTAAAAAAGGGAGCTGTTTTTTAAATTTTTGATCAAAATAGCCCTTATCAGATAATTTACGTTTAAGTTGTTCAAATTCAATTTGTATGGCACCTGCTCCCTCTGGCTCAAGATGCTCGAAAATGAGTTGATAGGTTCCCCTGGGTTCATAAATTGACAGCCGTGCGAGACCATATACTTTTATGCCATCTTCAGGTTCGAACCGAAGTTTGACCTTTTGATTTTTAAACATCACTGCCTGAATAGTGGCATGCTGATCTTTAAGAGTAAAATATGAATGTCCCGAAGAAGGAACAGAGTAGTTGGATACTTCACCAAGAACCCACATAAACGGATAGGTTTCTTCTAAAAGAGTTTTTATTTCTCTTGTAAGTTTAGAAACGGTGTATATATTCCCAGTCTGATTTTCTGCCATGCTATGTTACAAACAAACCCAAATTGAACAAAGATTTTATATATAAAACAAAGGGATTATTTTCACAATATTTTATTAATTCAGGTTAAAATTCATAATAGTCTGATAATATATATTATGTTAACTAATTATTTCATCATCTTCCAACAGTTTCATGCTGATTCTAATCAAATTGTAATCTTGAAATCTTTTCTTTTCGTGTTATATTACACTCAAATATTAACCTGATGGAGGTACAAATGAACCCATATTCTTCTTTTTCACAAAGTTCTGTTCTTGTAAAAACTAATTCCTTTATTAGAAGTGTGTATAATTGGATGGCCATAGGCCTTGCCTTAACGGGCTTTACTTCCTATTATGTTGCAAATAACGAAACAGCAATGCAACTGATTTACGGGACCCCTGGGTTACTAATAATTCTTATTATTGCGGAACTGGGGTTTGTATTCTTTTTGAGTGCAAGAATACAAAAAATTCAAGCAACGACGGCAACTGCATTGTTCGTAATTTATTCAATTCTAAATGGCATAACACTTTCATTTATTTTCCTTGCCTACACAGCTACTTCAATTGTTTCAACTTTTCTCATCTGCGCAATTACCTTTCTCGCATGTAGTATCTATGGGATGGTTACAAAAAAGGATCTGACTTCTTTGGGCGGATTCATGTTTATGGGACTTATCGGGATTGTCATTGCTTCTGTTGTTAATATATTCTTGCAGAGCTCAGGAATGCAGATGATCATCTCCTATATTGGTGTAATTGTTTTCATTGGACTCACTGCCTATGATACTCAAAAATTAAAAAATATGTCAGTTTCTATTCCCGATAATGCAACAGGCGCAATGATTCGGAAAGGCGCTATCATGGGAGCGCTTACGCTGTACCTTGATTTCATCAACCTGTTTATTATGCTTCTTCGCATATTCGGCAACAGCAGAGATTAATAAGTCTACTCATCAGAATCAGCGCATTCAAAAGATATTGAGTGCGCTGATTCTATTATAAATTAGCCTTAATACTGTCACAAATAGCTTTACAATATTGTTCAGTTGTCTTCTGATCCGGACCTTCAACCATCACTCGAAGCAAAGGTTGCGTACCTGAATAGCGGACCAAGACCCTGCCTTTTTTGCCAAGATTCGTTTCAATAAGATGAATTGTATCTGCAATCAAACTGTTTTTTAAAAAATCAGGCTTTGAGTCATCAACTACAACATTCATCAAGGCTTGAGGATATACTTGCATTGCTGAAGCAAGGCTGGACAAGGATTGCCCTGTTTTCAAAATCACTTCAATAAGCTTTAATGCTGAAAGAATGCCATCACCGGTTGTATGGCTATCCAGAAAAATCATATGCCCTGAATCCTCTCCGCCCAGAATCGCCCCGCATTTCTGCATTTCTTCGAGCACTTTTCGATCTCCGACATCAGCTCTGATATGCTGAATTCCATTTTCGCTCAAGAATTCAGTCAGCCCGACATTACTCATGATTGTGCTTACAACAATATTATTCTTAAGCTTATCATTTCCTTTTGCATACTTTGCACATATCGCCAATATCCTGTCCCCTGTGATCTCTTCGCCTGTTTCGTCGATTGCTATCAGTCGATCTGCATCACCATCAAAAGCAAGACCAATATCGGCCTTACTTTTGGTAACTTTTTTCCGGAGCTGGCCTGTATGCTGGGAACCGCAATTATCATTAATATTTATCCCGTCGGGAGAATCAAAAATAAATTGAGCCTCAAATAAACTCTTGTTAAAAACCATGTGACTAATTTTTGACGCTGAGCCATTTGAACAATCAACAATCATTTTTATTTTTTTTTCAAGTTTCTTAAATGGAAACTTTGACAATAAAAAATCTGTATATCTCTGCAAACCATCTGAAATTATAGTGATTTTTCCCACGCCTTCTTGTGGAACAATTTTGCTGCCAAGAATTAATGTTTCGATTTTGTTTTCTTCTTCATCAGAAAGCTTTGTTCCATCGTGCTTAAAAATTTTTATGCCATTATCTTGATAAGGGTTGTGCGAGGCTGATATCACAATTCCTGCCCCTACCTCTTGGGTATCGGAACACAGAAAGGCTAAACCTGGTGTCGGAATCACCCCTGCCTGAATAACATTTGCACCAGTTGATGCAACTCCAGAAGAAAGTGCACCTTCTATCATATCCCCTGAAATTCGGGTGTCTTTTCCAATAATAACAGTTTTATATCCATTGCTTTTTGCAAATGTACCAACAGCCCTACCCGTGCTTAAAGCAATTTCACATGTCATTGGGTAATAATTCACCTTCCCTCTGATACCATCTGTTCCAAAAAGCTTTACCATCTTTTTTTTATTCCTGTCAGATTAAAAGTTTTTCAACTATTTTCTGCTCAATATTTTTGAGCCATGTGCTTCCCAGATTTTGTTCATCCGGCTCAAGATTCTTAATCACATCGATATATTTTTTCCCGATGCTACCTATTCTTTTTTCCACACGTTTAATAAAACCTTCACCCCCAACATCTATTTTTTCGTTTGTAAATTCTATATCAAAAATTTTTTCAGCCAATTCCATTTTTACCAAAACATTATCATAATTTGACATCTCAGCAACTTTGCTGCCCTTTTCCCCACTGGATAATTTTTCTTGGGACGATTCTAAATGCCGACAGAATTCTTTTAAGCGGAATCTTCTTTCGATTATACAACCATTAAGTGTGTCCTGCATACCTTTCACAAGATTATCCGAAAACTTATCATTTATGAAAAGAGGCCGAATATATCTATACCACGATTTCAATGAGATCAGCCCTGCTATATAGTAAATATTATTATTGAAAATATGGCTGACATTTTTATAACCATTTAAATTTCTTGGAATAGTTGCTTCTTTATAAGCACCGCCCAATAAAAGCCGGTCATTTCTCAGCTCATTTTTCCGGATGATGGAGCCCGCTGCTGAAAGACATCCATAAGTAATTCGGACCGGACCCACAAGCCCCCCCTGCCCTCCTAAAAAAATTGGTCTGGAATTCAGCATGACACCATGATGAACATCACCTATCATGGAAGGTGTGGCTTTGTCCTGATGAGGCGTATAATTAAAATGAACAAAGGAAGAACCGACTTCAGAGTGATCTTTCCGACTTGTGCCTCCGGCCATAAAACAATCACAGAAATTAATCAGACTGCCAAGAGTTACGAATGGAAATAAAATCGTATGTTTTAGACCAACACTATGAGCGGCGCTGGCTTCTTCTTCCAGTATTGTGCCGTTTCTGACATGGGCGCCGGAACCAAAGGTGTTATCACCGGCAAAAACCGCACCATTGAAGAAACCACCCAGTAATTTAGTGTTTTCGCCTATTAATGTATTCTCTACCGTAACCGGAGCTTCGTATCCGATTTGTGAATTTTTCATTATCAGGGATTTTTCTCCGATGATTTTACAACCACCATAAATTGTCACATTTTCGCCGGATATCCTTTCTATATTTACATCATCCGAAATAAAAACAGTTTCCGGAGTTGGAAAGCTGACTCCTTTTTTGATAAGCATTTTGATAATCTTTTTCATGAGGTTATAAATAATTGCCTGTGGGTTGGATTGTCAAGAAATTTTCTATATCGAGCCTTGACCACTGAAAAAGGTTTTCGTATGATTGTTGAAATTTCCTGCAATTTTAAATATCTACTTAAATAGGAGAAAAAATGAACCGAACGAAGCTATTAAACCATTTGCATTCATACAAAGAATTAAAAAAACTATCAAAAAAAATAAACAAAGGAAATTATCATCTTAAAAATCTCATTCACCATACCGACAGGATAGATCGCTTTTCAATCCGGATTAATAATTTTTTTTATGATTTTTCAAAACAAAGAATGGATGAGCATATATTAAAAGAACTAATTCATCTTTCCGAAGAGACAAAAGTCAAAAATGATTTCCTAAAAATGACCTCCGGAGAAATCATTAATGTTTCAGAGAATCGAGCCGTCCTTCATACTGCCACCAGAGATTTTACTAAAACTCCTGTCTTTTTGAATGGTGAAGATATCAAGCCTGAAATCACTCGGGTGAATGAACAAATCAAACAATTTTCTTCAAAGATACATCAAAAAAAGATAAAAGGCTCTACTGGAAAGGCTTTTACTGATGCGGTTGTCATTGGCATAGGCGGTTCCTATCTTGGCTGTGAATTTATTTTTAATGCATTAAAACACAGCATAAAACCTCAAATAAATCTTCATTTTTTGCCCAATGTTGATATTGATAATTTTGGTCAGGTAATAAAGGAAATTAATCCTGAAACCTGCCTCTGGATGGTTATATCAAAATCTTATACCACAACTGAGACTATGGCAAATCTGGAACAGGCCCTTTTATTTTTAAAAAATCATCATCTTGATCCTGCAAAGCATCTTGTCACCGTCACCTCAAAGGGAAGTCCAGGTGATGATCCTTCCAATCCTGTTCTTGCATCTTTTCATATGTTTGATTTTATTGGCGGAAGATATTCTGTAAGCTCTGCCGTTGGAGGAGTTCCCTTAAGTCTTGCCTTCGGCTATGATGTTTTTATTCGTTTTTTAAAAGGCTGCCATGAAATGGACGTGCATGCTTCCAATGCACCTGAAGAAAAAAATATTCCTTTGATTTCAGCACTTATCAGTATCTGGAATTCCAATTTTATAGGCTATGCAGCCCAGGCGATCATCCCATACTGCTCAGCTCTGTCAAAACTGGCTCCCCATATCCAGCAATTATATATGGAGAGCCTTGGCAAAGGAACTGCAATTAATGGAACCCCTGTAGATTATAAGACAGGAGTAATTATTTTTGGAGAGCCCGGGACAAATGCTCAGCATTCTTTTTTCCAATTTGCTCATCAGGGCAGTCCCTTTCCCATAGAATTTATCGGCGTTGTAAATCCGGTTTACACAAAGCTCCAGGCAACATCAATGGGCGTTTACAACCACCAGGAATTATGGGCAAATATGATTGCCCAGGCTCAGGCCCTTGCTTTGGGTAAAGAGGATGAAAATAACGCCAAGTATTTCAGTGGCAACAGACCCTCTTCTACCGTACTTATCAATGACCTGACTCCTGAAAGCATTGGTATGCTTCTCTCCTTTTATGAGGCAAGAACAGTATATGAAGGATTTCTTCTGGGTATAAATCCCTTTGATCAATTTGGAGTTGAACTGGGTAAAATCCTTGCTTCAGACGTCAGAAATCATATCAGAAAGAAGAATATCGATAAAGCATATGATTTTAGCTCTCTTGATCCAACTGTCAGATTCTATCTTGATACTTTGTTCAAAGGATCATTATAAGAATTTATAAATAACACTGCCCCAGGTAAGTCCTGCGCCCAGGCCCACAAAAAGGACAACATCGCCTGATTTGCCAATCCTCCCCTGGGTCATGGCTTCGTGCAGGGCAAGCGGAATACTGGCTGCTGTTGTATTTCCATATTTTTGGATATTGTGAAAAATTTTGTTTTCATCCACTTTCAGGAACTGGCCAAGGGCCTGATTAATCCTTAAATTTGCCTGGTGCGGTATAATGAGATCAATATCATCCAGACGCATCTGAGCTTTTTCAAGGGATTCACTAATCACCTGAGGCAGCATTCTCACTGCTTTTTTGAATATGGCGGGACCATCCATGACAGGGAAATATCGCGGGTCATCCGTGGGAACTCCTGGTGGCAACCTTATGGGAAGTCTTGATGCAGGCAGTTCAGCCATCAAAGCTTCAGCATAGTTGCCGTCTGCATGTAAAGCCGATGCAAGGACTCCTGCATTTTCCTCAGTTTCAATTCCTTCAATACAAAGCGCTGCTGCTCCGTCCCCGAAAATTACTGTTACATCCCGTCCCCGTGTTGATTTATCAAGACCTGAAGAATGTACCTCTGCTCCTACCAATAGAATTTTTTGTGCAAGTCCTGTTTTGATATAGGCATCTGCCGTTGCAATACCATAAAGGAATCCTGAACATTGCTGCCGGATATCAAGGGCAGGTGTTGAATTAAGACCCAGTTTTGCCTGAAGGAGACAGCCGGATCCCGGAAACATGATATCCGGGCTGAGAGTTGCAAAAATTATGAAATCAAGATCCTCTGCTATCCATCCGGCATTTGCCAGTGCCATTTTAGAAGCCTCTAAACCTAAATCAGAGGAACCGGTTGCTCCTTCCATGCTGATCCAATATCTTTGCTCAATTCCAGTTCGCTTTTTTATCCATTCATCCGATGTATCCATCATTTTTTCAAGATCATGATTGGTTATTAGATTAGGCGGAACATACATTCCTGTTCCTTTTATTATGCTTTTCTTCATTCAAGTCTTCCTTATTGAATCTAATTTTCAATGATACCACACCCAAGCCGTATTATTATTCACGCCTTATAGTATTAATTTTTTATTTAGGCAAGAATCATCAACTTTTTGTTTTTTTCCTTGCAGATGAAACAGTTATATTATATGGAGTAGGTGGCATAGGAACTTTCCTTCATATTTAAGAGGCATGTAATGACAAACCCAAGCAGGCTTTTGATCGTTGATGATAACGAAGACATATTATCTACTTTCTATGAATTTTTTAATTCTATGGGTTACGAGGTTAAAACAGCCGTTGATGGTTTTGCTGCTTTGAAACTGTTAAGAGATAAATCCAATTTCTTTGATTGTCTGATCACAGATCTTGTGATGCCGAACATCAGCGGTGTCGGCTTGATTTCAATTGTAAAAAAAGAATACCCCCATCTAAAAATAATAGCCATGACCGGATATGGAGACCAGCCCGGTGCCCTTGCATCGGAGGCTGAGGCCGATGTTGTTCTTTTTAAACCCATCGATCTCTTTAAAATTGAAAATACTGTGTCAGAATTAATCAACCAGGCCAGAGAAAATCAAAAGAAATAAAAAAAAATGAGCACCCCTTTAATCGGCGTCAGCAAATCCATATTAAAAATCAAAGAACTGATTAATCATGTAGCCAATACCTGTTTGAATGTATTGATAACAGGTGAAACAGGCGTGGGCAAGGAAGTCGTTGCCCAGAATTTATATACCGAATCAGCTAGATCAACAAAAAATTTTGTAAAAATAAATTGTGCTGCACTTCCTGAAACTCTTCTTGAAAGCGAACTCTTCGGCTACGAAAAAGGTGCTTTCACCGGAGCTCACAAGAAACGTCCCGGAAAATTTCAAACAGCAGACAAGGGAGTTCTTTTTCTTGATGAAATCGGTGACATGCCCATGGCCCTTCAGTCCAAGATGCTTCACGTTCTTCAGAGCGGTGAATTCTCTCCTCTGGGATCGGACCAGGAATTCAGAACTGACGTCTGGGTCATTGCAGCAACCAATCATAACCTTGAAGAAAGCATACACAAAAAAACATTCCGGGAAGACCTGTTTTACCGTTTGAACATAATAAAAATTGATGTTCCGCCGTTGCGCGAAAGAAAAGAAGATATTCCATCGCTTTTAGAATATTATTATAGACTCTATAAATTAGAATATCCAGATAATCATGGAAGCAAACCTGATTCTGATATTATTACAAAACTATGTAATTACCCATGGCCTGGAAATGTTCGACAGCTCCAAAATTGTATTAAAAAACAGATGATATTAAATTCATGGGCCAAAATCATCGAAGAGCTGCCACAAGAGTACCCGGATACTGTTTCTGAAATTGAAACCAACAGTCCCAATAAAGACTCCTCTGTTCAACAAAAAAATGAATATGCGGATGACCGGACGTCAATTATTTCCAAGTTTGTTGATCTTTCCACAAGCTCAGACAAATTGTTTGAGGATATCTCTCTTAAAAAAATTAAGAAACTGGCATCAGACAGGGTTGAAAAGGAAGTGATCATGTTTGTTCTTGAAAAAGTGGGCTGGAACAGATCCCGTGCTGCAAAAATATTAAAAATAAGCTATAAGACCCTTCTTTATAAAATGAATGAATTTGCTATTTCCCCGCCGATAAAATAATTATTGCGTTCTTATTATTGTTTTTTATTTTCTATCCATGGATTGCTTTACCAGATGCTTTTAAAGAAAGTTCTCCCATGATTTCTGCCAGAGTCGGGTGTGCATGGATGGTATGGGCCAGGTCTTCTACCGTCACACCCTGTTGAACTGCGAGGGTTGCTTCTGCAATCAGATCAGTGGCATGGGCACCGATCAAGTGAACACCAAGAATATTCCTGGAGTCCTTTTTGATTATCATTTTTGCAAGGCCTGCCAATTCATCAATTGCCTGGGCTTTTCCAAGAGCCCTGAAATTAACAGTAAAGGATTCAATATTGAGCCCCTTTTCCCGGGCTTGGGATTCACTTAAACCCACTGTTCCGATTTCCGGAGTGGTAAAAATAGCCCCGGGAATTACATCATAATGCATGATACTATTGATATCCATTGCATTTTCAGCAGCAATGATTCCTTCATGGGATGCCACATGGGCAAGCATCACTTTTTGGGGACCTAAAATATCACCGATGGCATAAACTCCTTTTGTAAGGGTTTCCATTTTGCTGTCTACTTCAATCCAACCCTGAGGTGTTGTTTTAAGATCAATCTTATCTAGTCCCAGATCTTTTGACAGGGCTGTCCGACCAATACAGACAGCCATTTTCTCAGCTTGTATTACATCCATCTTCAATTTTTTAGGGTCAGGGTTGTCTGTAAACGGAGATAGGCCAAGATGTATTGAAAGCCCCCCATTTTTTAATTCAGAGGATTTAACCACTGTGTCGCACAGTACCGTTATTTTTCGTTTTTTCATCTCTTTTAACAGGAGCCTGGAACAGTCTTCATCCACCGAAGGCAAAGGCAGGAGTCTTGACATGGCTTCTACAATCGTCACATCAGATCCCAGAGCAGAAAAGATACATGCAAATTCACAGCCGATCACCCCTCCGCCGACAATGACCATGGATTTTGGAATTTCGGTTAATTGCAGAATATCATTGGAGGATAAGATTCGATTATGATCAAAAGGAAAGTCCTTTACATTTAGAGGCTCAGTTCCCGTGGCCAGGATTAATTTATCATAGTCAAGAAGTTTTATATTTCCATCATTAAAAATGATCTCAACACATCCAGGATATTTTATTTTTCCCCGTCCCCTTTCCACAGTTACATGACTTGCCTGTAATAACGATGCAATACCCTTTCTCTGAGTTTCAAGAGTTTTATTCTTTTTTTCCATTAATGCCGTCATGTCAAAAAAGAGCTCTCCATGAACTTTGATGCCGAATTTTTCCGCTTCAAACAATCTTAGAAAAAGATCTGCCGAATGTTTCATAATCTTTGACGGAATGCATCCCCAGTTCAGACAGGTTCCGCCAAGGTTTTCCATTTCAATTAATGTGACGTCTCCGCCCAATGCTGCGGACCGAAGTGCAGCCACATAGCCGCCTGGTCCACCCCCAACAATAACAATTTTAGTCGCCATGCAAAAAACTCCACGTTGGTTCTATTTATCATTATAAAGCGGGCTTGAAATACCTGCTTTGCGAATTTCCATCTGGATCTGAATGAATTCCATTAATTTTATTAAATAAAATTTAATATTCCATGAGTTTTATTAATTTTTATTTGACAATATCATTATCGTAAAGTATTTTTCAAGCATCAATTTTATATTTTTTCTTTTTGCTTGATACAATGTTCATTTAAAGGAATTTTATCATGAGTCCCTGCCTAAAAACCACACCTTTAAACAAATGGCACAAAACCATGGGTGCAAATATGGCGAATTTCGGTGGTTTTGACATGCCGTTATGGTATGAAACCGGAGTAAAGACTGAGCACCTGGCTGTTTTAACATCAGCGGGAATATTTGATACAAGCCACATGGCCTGTATTTTTGTCAGCGGCAAGGGATCATTTAAACTGATCAATTATTGTTTTACAAGGGATATCTCCACTCTTGATTCGGGAAGGTGTGTTTACGGTGCTTTTCTTACCGCAAAAGGTCATTGTATTGATGATGCCATTGTTTACAAATATTCAGATACCTTTTATATAATTTGTGTCAATGCAGGAATGGGCGCTTCCATTGCAAGTCATTTAAGTGAAAATGGATCCGGCCTGGATGCTGCCATTGATGATCTTTCTGGGGAAATAGCAAAAATGGATAT
Source organism: uncultured Desulfobacula sp. (assembly GCA_964619205.1). Classification (GTDB taxonomy): domain Bacteria; phylum Desulfobacterota; class Desulfobacteria; order Desulfobacterales; family Desulfobacteraceae; genus Desulfobacula. The sequence continues at coordinate 93,705 of CAZUDE010000008.1, forward strand.
CCAGGGGATCAATTCAGCCAAAATTCTCTCCAAACTAATTAAAAATCCTGAAAAAGTTTTTAATCAGATGCCTTATTTTTCATTCAAAGGCAATTTTAACGAATCCCTGTTGGGTGAATCAACGGTAAAATTGATTAACGGAACCCCAATTCTGTTATCGAGATCCGGATATACCGGGGAATTTGGTTTTGAGATATTCCTGAACCCTGGCGCCATTGTAAGCCTCTGGAATGATGTTCTGGCTCTTGATGGGAAATTTGGGGTCACTGCCTGCGGCCTGGCTGCCCGGGATTCTCTGAGGACCGGTGCCTGCCTACCACTGTCCCACCAGGATATAGGGGGCTGGAAATTTAAAAATCATCCCTGGGAGTTTGCACTTCCATATACTATTGACAAATCAAGTTTTACAAAAGAATTTATAGGAGCACAGGCACTTTTGTCTGCAGAGGAGGATTCCTTTATTTATCCTTTTGCAGGGGATTCTATAAGAAAAGTGACAACTGGAGAAAAAACAAAAGTTTTAGATAAAACCGGGGCTGTGATCGGAAAAGTGCTGACTTGCGCCACAGATATGGGTATCTCCTGGCATGAAGGCAAAATTATCAGCATAAATTCCGGAAACCTGCCGTCGGAGATAATAATAAAGGGCCTAAGTTGCGGTTTTGTGATGGTTTCAAACAAACTGAATCCAGGTGAGACATTGACACTTTCCGAAGGTAAAAGATCAATCACTGCTACTATTGTGACGGATATCAGACCGGATAGGACCGCAAGAAAAAAAATCATCAATTTTTTATAATCTTTATGAATGGAGGGTATCATGAAAGAATTGAAGGATCTTAATTTTCCCGATGATGTAAAATATACAAAAGACCATGAATGGGCAAAAAAATCAGGAGACATCATAACAATTGGTATCAATGATTATGCCCAGGACCAACTGGGTGAAATTGTTTTTGTGGAGCTGCCTGAAATTGGTGATAGTTTTTCCAAGGGTGATGAATTCGGCAGCGTGGAATCGGTTAAAGCAGTTTCTGAAATATATATTCCTATTTCCGGGGAAATCGTTGAAATCAACCAGGGCCTCGAAGATGCGCCTGAGCTTGTCAACCAATCGTGTTATACAGACGGCTGGCTAATTAAGGTTAAACCCGGCAATGCATCTGAATTCGACAGCCTTATGGATAAAGAAGCTTACTTGGATATACTGAAAGGATAACCTCCCATGAGATATCTACCCCATACCAAAGAAGACATTGAAAGCATGCTTAAGGTCACGGGTCATAAAAATTTGGATGACCTGTTTCTCAGCATACCGGATCATCTGAAAACAAAACAAGGCATTGATATTCCGGAAAGTCTGACTGAATGGGAACTCAATGCCCACATGGATCAGCTCGCATCCTTGAACATTGCCTGCAAAACCTATAAATGTTTTATTGGTGCCGGCAGTTATGATCATTATGTCCCTGCTATTATCCCTTATCTGATTTCTCGTTCGGAATTCATGACTGCCTACACCCCTTATCAGCCGGAAGTCAGCCAGGGGACCTTACAGGGCATATATGAATTTCAGACCATGATTACTGAGTTATTAGGCATGGACATTGCTACTGCCTCCCATTATGATTGTGGCACCGCCCTTGCGGAAGCCTGCCTTATCGCCTTAAGAAAAAACAATACAGATAACAAAATTGCCGTATCTTCCCTGGTTCATCCCAGCCACCGGCAGATTATTCAAACCTATATTCATCCTGCCGGTTATGAAATCGTTGAGATACCTTATACAAAAGAAGGCCTTACCGATTTGACCGCGCTTAACAACATGGAAGGCATTGCCGGGATTGCCGTTCAATCTCCAAATTTTTTCGGAAATATTGAAGATCTGAACGCCTTTAAAACAATGGCTGACAAAAAAAACATCCTGTTTGTTGTTTCTTTTACCGAGGCATTGGCCTATGGTCTTTTAAAAAATCCAGGCAGTTTTGGCGCCGATCTGGTGGCAGGAGAAGGCCAGAGCCTGGGTATTGCAAAATCGTTTGGCGGCCCGGGCCTGGGTCTTCTTGCCGGTACCCAGAAACAGATGAGAAACCTTCCCGGCCGTCTCATTGGAAAAACAAAAGATGCCAATGGTGCCGATGGATTTGTACTGACCCTTTCCACAAGGGAGCAGCACATTCGAAGAGAAAAAGCTTCATCCAATATCTGCTCCAATAACGGACTCAATGCCATGACTGCCGCCATGTACCTTGCTGCAACTGGTAAGATCGGCATCAGGGAAATTGCGCAACAGAATCATGATAAAGCTGAATATTTAAAGAGCAGTCTCATGCATTCAGGGTTTAGGCCCGCGTTTAACACCCCGTTTTTTAATGAATTTGTCATGAAAGTGCCGGACGGATTTGAAAAGAAAAGAAAACTTCTGATTAATGATAAATGCATATTTGCAGGAATGAATCTTGAACCCTATTATTCTGAATTAAAACAGCATTATCTGTTCTGTGCAACAGAAACCCTTTCAAAAGAAGACATTGATCATTTGGCAAAGGAGGTGCAATCATGATTCAGCAACCAGGAACAAGCGGTCTTATTTTTAATGAACCCATGCTCTGGGAAAAGAGTCGCACAGGCCGGTGCGCCATGTCCCTGCCAAAATTAGATGTTGAAAGGAAAATTTTTAATACAGACCTCACGAGTGATGCACCCAATCTGCCCGAGCTTTCTGAGCTTGATGTGGTTCGCCATTACACACGGCTTTCCCAGTGGAATTTTGGTGTGGATTCAGGCATGTATCCCTTGGGCTCCTGCACCATGAAATACAATCCCAAAACCAATGAAGTACAGGCTGCCCGCCAGGGATTTGCCGGTGCTCACCCTTTGTCAGGGGAGGAATTCTCACAAGGGGCTTTAAAACTCATGTACAATCTTGAGCAATTTCTTGCAAAGATTACAGGGTTTCATGCAGTTACCCTTCAACCGGCCGCCGGTGCTCACGGCGAACTTTGCGGCATGCTCATGATTCATGCATATCACGCTAAAAATGGCAGACAGCGCTCGAAGATTATTATCCCGGACACAGCACACGGAACCAACCCGGCCAGCGCCACCCTCTGCGGATATGAATCCATAAATATTAAATCAGGGCCGGATGGAATTCTGGAACCTGAAGCTGTAGCAGCAGTCATGGATGAAGATACAGCAGGCATCATGATCACCAATCCCAATACACTGGGATTATTTGAATCCAATATGAAAGAGATTGCAGATATTGTTCACTCAAAGGGTGGTCTTGTTTATGGAGACGGTGCAAATATGAATGCCATCATGGGAGTTGTCAAACCGGGTGAAATCGGAATTGATGTGCTTCATTTAAACCTGCATAAAACCTTTTCCACTCCCCATGGCGGCGGGGGCCCGGGTTCGGGACCGGTAGCTGTCGGAAAAACCCTGGAGCCATTTCTTCCTGTTCCAAGGGTGATAAAAGACCTCAATACCTACAAATTTGTCACAGCCTGCCCAGACACCATCGGCAGAATCCATACTTTTTATGGACATTTTGGTATCATGGTCAGGGCTTATGCTTACATTCTTTCCATGGGGGCGGAAGGCCTGACCAATGCCAGCAAGCTTGCGGTTTTAAATGCAAATTATGTCAAGGAAAGCCTGAAAGGAACCCTGAACCTGCCCTTTGACAAACCCTGCATGCATGAATGTGTCTTTAATGATAAATTCCAGAAAGAATATCATATTACCACCATGGATATGGCAAAGCGGCTGCTGGATTACGGATTCCATCCCCCAACAGTTTATTTTCCCCTGGTGGTGGATGGGGCATTTATGGTGGAACCCACTGAAACAGAATCAAAGGAAAATATTGATCAATTTATCAATGCAGTCAAATCCATTGCACAGGAAGCAAAGGATAACCCTGAAAAACTAAAGAAAGCGCCTCATCTTACAAAAGTTACACGGCTGGATGAAGTCATGGCCGCAAGAAAACCATGTCTGAGGGGCTAATGTTAAATAAGCGCTCGGCTGTATTCATTGACCTTGGATTACTGGAATACAAAAGAGCGCTTAACCTTCAGATAAAAATCCTGAAATCAAAGATAAACAGGAGCATTTCTGAAGACTGTATTCTTTTTGTAGAACATCCTCCTGTCTTTACCCTGGGAAAAAGAGGAGGAGAAGAGAATTTGACCGTTTCCAGAGAATTTTTAAAGCATAAAAAAATTAAGGTCATCCAAACGGACCGAGGCGGGAATATTACTTATCATGGCCCGGGTCAGGCGGTGTTATATCCGGTTATCGACCTTGAAAGCAAAAAAATTGGGGTTAAGGATTTTGTATTCGGCCTTGAAGAAATTATGAAACGAACAGCCCGGGAGTTTGATATTGATGCCGATAGAAATCAATTAAATCACGGACTCTGGGTCGGGAAATCCAAAATTGGAAGTGTCGGCATCTCCGTTAAAAAAGGCATCAGTTTCCATGGGCTCGCCATGAATGTCAACCTTGACCTGGAACCTTTTTCATGGATTAACCCCTGCGGCCTTAGTAATATGTTCATGACATCCATTGATAAAGAAATAAAAAAAAACAGGGGCAATCCTGCCGGAGTCACTATGAAGCAGATAAAGAATTCCTTTATTAAGTATTTTTCATCTGTATTGAATTATGACATAAGCGAGGACCATGCATATTAAAATAGGAAAACCTTCCTGGCTGAAAAAAAGCCTTCCCAAAGGCGGAGATTATCAGCGTGTTCGAAACCTTTTGTCAAATGCCGGGCTGCATACGGTTTGCAAAGAAGCCAACTGTCCCAATATGTTTGAATGTTTTTCCAAGGATACTTCCACTTTCATGATTTTAGGGTCTGAATGTACAAGGAATTGTCGATTCTGCAACGTCATCTGCAGCGCGCCCTCCCCTGTCGACCCGCAGGAACCTCTTCGGGTGGCAAAAGCAGCCCTTGATCTGAATTTAAAGTATATTGTGGTGACCTCGGTCACAAGAGATGACCTTGATGATGGAGGGGCGTCCCATTTTGCCGAGACGATCCTTGCCATAAAATCATTGTTGCCGGGTCATCCCAAAATTGAAGTCCTGATCCCGGATTTCAAGGGGGACACGGACGCATTAAAAACAGTACTTCATGCAAAGCCTGATGTCCTCAACCACAATATTGAAACTGTGCCATCCCTTTACCCGCAAGCGAGACCGGAAGCTATTTACAAGAGGTCTCTGACTTTACTGCAGAATGTAAGCACCCTGTGTCCTTTAATACCTGTAAAATCAGGAATCATGGTTGGATTAGGAGAAACTATGGAGGAGCTTGAGCAGACCTTGACGGATTTGTTTTGTCATGGGTGTAAAATCATTACCATCGGCCAATACCTTCAGCCCACCAAAAACCATCTTCAGGTTGAAAAATACTATTCACCTGAAGAGTTTGAAAACCTTGAACAAACTGCCAGAAAAATCGGATTCAAAAAGGTGGCTGCCGGACCTTTTGTGCGAAGCTCATATAAAGCCAAAGATTTATTTGATGCTTAACTGCATTTTTTCTTCAAAATGCCTGCCGGGCTGATTTCAATATAGGATGCCCCAAGGTCTGCGCCAAAGCTTCCAGCCAGGACAATAATCAGATCCTCGTCCTTGAATCGCTTTTCGGCAAGCAGTCTGCAGATTGATTCTTTCAAAGGTTGGGCAGAGGTGAGATCCATTGGAATATAATCGGCAAATACACCAAAGGATAATGAGAGCTGACGCATGACCCGCCTATCATAAATCTGGGCATATATGGGGTTATCCCCACGGTAAGCTGCAAGCTCACGAATTGATTTCCCTGTTAAAGAATCCGCCACAATCCCCTTGGTATTCAGCCTCAAGGCTGCTTTTACAGCAGCCTTGGCAAGATAGGCAGTGACTTTGTTTTCAAGGGTGTAAGGAACATCAATAAAGCTGCTTTTCTTGCTTTCTACTTCCTGGGCGATTTTTGCCATGGTTCTGACAGCCACTTCTGGATATTTGCCATTTGCCGTCTCCCCTGACAGCATAAGTGCATCTGTATGATCCAGACAGGCATTGGCCACATCCGATACCTCAGCTCTTGTGGGTCTTGGCGAATCAATCATGGAATGAAGCATTTGGGTTGCCACAATAACGGGTTTTCTTTTTTCGATACAGGTCTTCACGATCTGTTTCTGGATCAGCGGTATTTGTTCTGTGGGTATTTCAACCGCTAGATCCCCTCTTGCAATCATCACACCATAAGCATGATCCAGGATTTCATTCAGATTTTGAACCCCCTGGGCATTTTCGATTTTTGCAATGATTTTAATGGGAGATTTTTTTAAATCCAGGATGTTTTGAACTGCGATCACATCCTCCTTGTTTCTTACAAAAGAATGGGCGATAAAATCAAGATCATTGTCAGCTGCAAACTCAATGAATCCCTTGTCCTTTTGGCTTAAGGCCGGCAATTTCACATGTACTGAAGGGATATTAATGCTTTTTCTGGCATTGATTACTCCGTCATTTTCCACATAACAGCTTAGATATTCATCATCCTTTTCCATAACTGCAAGGGCAATATAGCCGTCATCAATCAGGATGGAGCTTCCAACAGGAACATCTTTGACAAAATGTTCATAGGATACATAAATGATATCATCATGGGAGGTCTTCCCTGGAGCACCTTTAATTCTAATGGTGTCTCCGTATTTGACATCCAGGGGTTTTTCAGAATCACAGGTTCTGATTTCCGGGCCTTTTGTATCCAGAAGGATGCCTATTTTCTCTGATACTAATTTCGTATTTTTGATGATTTCTAGGGCGTCACTATGGGACATATGAGCCGTATTCAATCTGACAACTGTCATCCCGGCCTTGTAAAGCCCTTTAATAAATTCCGGAGAACAGTTTAAATTAGAAATTGTAGCGACGATCTTTGTTTTCATTGGCATAAACAAACCCTCCTTTGCTGCATGTTCTGATGATAAAACTTTCCAAGGACGTCTTTGCATCAAATGATGAAGACTTTAATCTGTAATCAAGATCACTTAAAAAAAGTAGTGCATTCTGAAGTTCATTTAATGAGAAATTCTCGGATTTTTGAAATGCCTGGAAAACAGGATATGCGTTTTGAGGATTGGATGCAAGCAAAAGATCATTTGATGCGTTTGTTTTTCCCTTAACTTCTTTTTCTGAAAGTAATTCTTTCCAGGCTTCAATTTTAAGTTTTATCTGTTTATCATAAATAAGAATTTCAGGCAGAACAGTTTGTTTGAACAAATTAAAATTTATACTCTTGAAATACAGTTTTTTATTTTTAAGGCTTATTTTTTTTATTCCGCATTTGACAAGAATTAATTTTCTGACCTGATTTTCTAATACTTTTAAAATCTGAAGAGGATGAACCCCGTCCTTAAACATTGAATTTATAAAAAAAAGAGCTGTCCGGGCATCCTTATCCATGAATGCATTGGTCAGTTTGAATATGGGATCTTTTTTATCTCTTGTGATAACCGCATGAACATCCTGTTGTGAAATGGTGTTTCTATGACCAGAATAGATAATCAATTTTTCCAGATTGCCGGCAAAAAGCTCAAGGTCAAACCCGATCTTATCAACAAGAAGATGAAATGCCTGTCTGTCGAAAGTTTTGCCTGCCTTTGATAAAATCTGGTCTGAAACAGCCTGAAGCACCTTTCCTTGTTCATCCTGATCTGCCTTACGAATGCCATCTGCAACAGAACAGTCGATGACCCATCCTTTTTCCTCCAAAGCTTTGTAGTTTTTCCGTCTTTTATCAATTTCATTGGTCATCAGCACTAGATAATGGTTGGCCGGCAGCCCTGCATTTTCAATAAATGATGTTAACCGGTCAAGATCGGATGAAGAAAAGCTACCCTCTTCATTGCCGGGATGAGTTTGAAATAAGGGGGCATTTTTTACCGCGACAATTTTTTTTGAAAAAAGGAATGAAAATGTAGATAAAGCTTCAATGATATCCCCCATGGACACAGATCCGCCTTCAAGGGCTTCGAGGGCAAATTGTTTTTTATCCTTTCCAATAAGAAATTCCGACAGTTTGTTAAAGGACATTTTTATAAGGTATGAATCACCGAAAAAAAGGAACAAACCAAGGCAAGTTCCTTTTTTTTTAAAAGAATCAAGAATGGATTCAAATTGATCATATCGGATCAGAGGCATGGGATACCCTTAACCGCCATAAAAGAATGATCAACGCACCCATGAAAACCATAAGTCCGATCCCCTGGGATATGGAGATGAACTCAAAGAAAAAATCTCCTCTGAAATCACCCCTGAAAAATTCAATGACAAATCTGAACAAAGAATAGAGAATGATATAGATTAAAAATACCGTGCCGTTGATTTTTTTCCTCCCCATCAGCCAAATGAGAATAATAAACAGGACAAAGTTTGAAAACACTTCATACAACTGTGTTGGATGAAGATTGGTATTCAAGGGAGCAAGTGCCTCTGGATTGCTAAACAGGATGGCAAAGGGCAGATCGGTTTCTTTTCCATAGCAACACCCGGCAAAAAAACAGCCAAGCCTGCCGACAGCATGCCCGAAAGCCATGCCAGGCGACAGGATATCTGACATTTCCCATACATTGAGACCTTTTAATTTCAGGTAAACAGCCACGGCTGGAACCGCACTGAGAAACCCTCCGAAAAAAACAAACCCGCCGTTCCAGATTTTAAATATATCTGAAAGATTGCCTCTATAGGCTTCAAAATTAATGATCACATAAAGAAGTCTTGCCCCGAGAAGGGCAGACACAAAAATGATAAAAAAGACATTGCTGAGCATCTCCGATGAAATACTCGAGGCATCTGAATATTTCCGAGTAACATATATCAGGGTCATGAACCCCAGAGCAACAAACAGACCATAGGTATAAAGTTTAAAGCTGCCGATATGAAATAAAACAGGGTACATGAGATCACATATCCGGAATTTTATTAAACAGAATATGATAGATTAAGATACCCATGCCGATGCTGATGGCGCTATCCGCGATATTGAATGCAGGCCAGTGAACGGATCCGATATAAAAATCAAGGAAATCAACAACTTTTCCATACATAAATCTGTCGATCAAATTCCCCACTGCACCGCCGAAAATAAGGGCAAGGCCATAAGAAAGAAAAACATGTTTTTCAGCGCTTTTTTTATAAAACCATAAAACAAAAACTGCCACGACAGAAGATAAAAAAAGAAAAATGAATTTTCTGATTTCGGGCGACTTTGCGGCAAAAAAGCCAAAAGCTCCGCCGGGATTCAGGATATGTGTGATATCGAAAAAATTTTCAATGACAACAATATGATCATATAAGGCAAGATTCATCTTAATGATATATTTGGCCACCTGGTCAGCAAGAACAATGCCCCCGCTGACCAGAATCAACCGTATCCATTCATTGGATTTCATTCCAGACAAATTCAAATCACAATATCTTTTTTAGGGCAGCTGCACACCGTCCGCAGGCAGTTTTATGAACCGGATCATTGCCGATGGTGGTATCAAACCGCCAGCATCGGTCACACTTTTGGCCCTCTGCCTTGGTTACTTTTATGATAAGCCCTTCAATTTCTTTCCCTTTGTAGGCTGTCTCATCTTCAATGGAATTCACAAGCCGGGCATCAGAAACAATAAAGATGTCATTCAGGTTTTCAGTCAGATTTTGAACTTGAATTTTTAATTCCGAATCCGGCAGTTTTATTTCAAGAGATGCGTCCAGGGAATGGCCGATGCGCTTGTTGACTCTGGCATCTTCAAGGGCTTTGGTGACTTCGCTTCTAAGAACCAGGATCTTTTCCCATTTGTCTGAAAGCGTGTTGTCTTCCCAGTCTTCATTGGGTTCCACCATGGGTTCCAGATGGATACTTTCTTTGTGATCCGGCCCTTTGGGCATATGCTGGTAAATCTCATCGGCTGTAAAGGGCAGTATGGGTGCCATTATTTTTACCAGGGCATCCAGAATCATCAGCATGGCAGTCTGGGCATCCCGCCGCAAAGGGTCAGCCGGAGGCGACGTGTAGAGCCTATCCTTGATAATATCCAGGTAAAAGGCCGACAGATCAATGACACAGAAATTATGAAGGGTATGATAAATGCTATGAAATTCATATTTATCATAGGATGACCGTGCACGCTTTACCACCTGGTGCAACCGGTGAAGGATGAACCGATCAAGTTCAGACATCTCTTTGACCGGCCTTTTGTCTTTTGATACATCAAAATCAGAAAAATTGCCCAGAATGAACCGGCAGGTATTGCGGATACGACGGTATGCATCAGAGAGTTGACGCATGATATTGTTGGAGATGCTCACATCTCCCCTGTAGTCTGCCGAAGTTGCCCAGAGTCTTAAGACATCTGCACCATATTGTTTGATCACAGTGTCCGGAGCTACCACATTGCCTACGGATTTTGACATCTTCCGGCCGTTTTCATCCACAACAAACCCATGGGTGAGAACCGCCTTGTAAGGTGCCTTGCCCGTTCTGCCGACACTGGTCAGAAGCGAAGAATGAAACCATCCCCGGTGCTGGTCGCTTCCCTCAAGATACATATCGGCCGGTCGCGACAAGCCTTCTCTTTCTTCAAGAACAGCAGCATGGCTCACACCGGAATCAAACCACACATCAAGGATATTATGATCTTTTGTAAACTCGAGAGACCCGCACTTCCCACATTTTGCATTTTCCGGCATAAGGTCGCCAGCTTCTTTTTCAAACCAGACGTCTGAAGAGTATTCACAAAACAATTGATGAACTTTATCCACAGAGTCCCTTGTAACATAAATCTCTTTACAGGATTTGCAGTGGAATACGGGGATGGGAACACCCCAGGATCGCTGTCTTGAAAGGCACCAGTCCGGCCTGTTTTCAATCATGGAATAAATTCTTTCACGCCCCCATGAGGGAATCCAGACGACATTATTGATTTCTTCAAGGCTCTTCTGTCTGAGTCCCATTTTATCCATGGAGATAAACCACTGGGGTGTGGCCCTGTAAATAACTGGGTTTTTGCATCTCCAGCAGTGGGGATAGGAATGGGACAGATTCTCATTTTTCAACAAAAGATTCAGGCTTGTAAGTTTTTCATTGATCTTTTTATTGGCCTTAAAAATAAATTCCCCGGAAAAAAATTCCACATCCGTTGAGAACACTCCATTGTCTTCAACGGGAGAATAGCAGTCTAGCCCGTATTTCTCCCCCACAAGATGATCATCTGCACCATGGCCCGGTGCAGTATGAACGCATCCTGTGCCAGCTTCCAGGGTGACATGGTTCCCCAGAATAATAAGCGAATCCCTGTCATAGAAAGGGTGTTTGCATCTTTTATGCTCCAGATCTCTGGAAGACAGATCTCCCATTACGATATAATCTTCAATTCCAAAGGTTTTCATTACCTGGTCAACGAGGTCTTTGGCCATAACGAGAATGCCATGGTTTTTTGTTCTGACTGCGGCATAACTAAAATCGGGGTGAAGGCAAACCCCGAGATTGGCCGGAATAGTCCAAGGGGTTGTGGTCCAGATGACAATAAAAACATCTTCTTTGACTCCGGTCAGAAGACCTGACAAATCATCTTTAACTGGAAATTTCACAAAAATGGAAGGAGATGTATGATCGTGATATTCGATTTCGGCTTCTGCAAGAGCTGTTTGACAACTATAGCACCAGTAGATGGGTTTTTTGCCTAAAAACATATCCCCGGAGAGTGCAAATTCACCACATTCCTTTGCAATCCTGGCTTCATAGGGATAATTCATGGTGAGATAGGGTTTGTCCCACTCTCCCATGACACCGAACCGTTTGAACTCCTCTCTTTGGATATCCACAAATTTTGCGGCATAGGAGCGGCATTCCCTTCTGATCTGGACATCGGTCATTTGCTTTTTCTTTTCACCCAGGCTTTTATCCACATTGTGTTCAATGGGGAGCCCGTGACAATCCCAGCCCGGAACATAAGGTGCATCAAATCCAGCCATCTGTCTTGATCTGACGATAATATCCTTTAGGATTTTATTGATTGCGTGCCCCATGTGCAAATGACCGTTTGCATAGGGAGGGCCGTCATGAAGAATAAAAAGTTCTCTGCCTTTGGATTGTTCTCTGAGTTTCTGATAGATTTTTTTGTCATCCCATTCCTTTAGCTGAAGAGGTTCGCGCTGTGGCAGATTGGCCTTCATTGCAAATTCTGTTAAAGGCAGGTTCAACGTATTCTTATAATCCATTATTCCTCCGCTGTTGGGATCAGTTGTTTTTCAATAGTCAAGCTTTCTTTTGTATGGTTAAAGCAAAGAAAAGTCAAGAATTAACCTTGATTCTTAAGGCGTTATCACTGGTTGTATTTTTTTTGAAAGTCTTATCACATATCGGTCCGCTTTTTCAAAAGGAAGCGGATAATGATTAATTTTATATTCAAACCTGTCTTTCAGGGCCTGAGTCATTTCCATTTCAAGATGCTTTCCTTTCATGGCATAAATTCTGCCGTTCTGATTCAATAAGGGCAATGAAAGATCAACAAAGCGTTCAAGTTCTGTAAATGCCCTTGAAATAACGCCATCAAAACATTTGAAAAAAGCCTCATTTGTTTTCAGATTTTCAACTCTGGCATGGACAGCATCCATATTTTCTAACTTCAGCATGCGGATGACATGTTTGATAAAATTTATTTTCTTCTGTGAGGCATCAATCATAATGATTTTTAATGATGGGTTCATGATCTTGAGGGGTATGCCGGGAAAACCGCCGCCTGACCCGATATCAACAAGTGATGTTTCATCTCCCAGAAAGGAACCGGCAGCAATTGAATCAAAAAAATGCTTTTCTGCTACTATAGCCGGATCTTTTATGGCTGTAAGATTGAATTTCTGATTCCATGTCATCAGCTCTGATGCGTGTTCTGCCATTTGTTCCATCTGGAGTTCAGAAAGCTTGATATCAATTGTTTTTAAAGAGTTTTCAAGATGTTGTTTGAATTTTTTTATAAATTTTTTCTGAAAATGTGTCACCATAAATCATGCAAATTAGTATATTAATTTTTTCTTGACAAATTAACGGGTTGAATATAAAATAACGCCTTTTATAAGTTAAGTTTGACCTCGTGCTCACACTAACAAAATCGTAATAATTTGGCAATATCAAAATACGGCAAAGCCTTTAGAAACGATTGCATTTAGAGATTGTCACAAAGGCGGATTTTATTTTTATTTTTTAAGGATGTTTTAAAATGATCAGAGATTTAAAAAGAGTTAGAAACATCGGAATCAGCGCTCATATTGATTCCGGTAAAACCACCCTGACGGAAAGAATTCTTTTTTACACTGCAAGAATCCATAAGATTAATGAAGTCAGGGGCAAAGACGGAGTTGGCGCCACCATGGATTCCATGGATCTGGAAAGAGAAAGGGGCATTACCATTGCCTCGGCCGCCACTTATTGCGAATGGGACAAGCACAATATCAATATTATCGACACCCCGGGCCACGTTGACTTTACCGTTGAGGTTGAACGCTCCTTAAGAGTTCTTGACGGCGTTATCCTGGTGCTTTGTTCTGTATCCGGTGTACAGTCCCAGTCCATTACCGTTGACCAGCAAATGAAGCGGTATCAGGTGCCCTGCATTGCCTTTGTCAATAAATGCGACCGATCCGGTGCAAACCCTGCCAAGGTTACGATTCAGCTCCGAGACAAACTCGGCCACAACTCAGTTCTCATGCAGCTACCCATTGGGCTTGAAGACAAACATGAAGGCATAATTGATCTGGTTTCCATGAAAGCCTTGTTTTTTGAGGGCGATAATGGCGAAACAGTTTCTGTTAAAGACATCCCGTCTCACATGATGAATGATGCTAAAAAGGCAAGAGAAGAAATGATTGACGCTGTTTCTCTTTTTTCAGAATCTCTCACCGATGCCATTCTTGAAGAGAAAGAAATCACAACCGACCTTGTCATGGATGCTGTCCGTACCGGAACTATTTCACGACAGATGACTCCGGTATTTCTTGGCTCCGCTTATAAAAATAAAGCTGTACAGCCCCTTTTAGATGCAGTTGTCAATTATCTTCCATCCCCCCTTGATATCGAGAACCATGCCATTGACATGAGCAACAATGAAGAAACGGTTATTCTTGAAAGCAGCTTTGACAAACCCACGGTAGCCCTGGCCTTTAAGCTTGAGGACGGTCAGTATGGACAGTTGACCTATATCCGTGTATACCAGGGATGCATCAATAAAGGAGACACCCTAATCAATTCAAGGGATGGGAGAAAATTCAAGGCTGGAAGACTCATCCGGATGCATTCTAATCTTATGGAAGATGTGGAAGCTGTTCCTGCCGGGCATATCGGGGCCATGTTCGGAATAGACTGTGCTTCCGGAGATACTTTTGTTTCTCCTCAGATCAATTATACCCTTCTTGCCATGCATATCATGGAGCCTGTTATTTCTCTTTCCATTGTTCCAAAGGACAACAAAGCCCAGATCAATATGTCAAAGGCGCTCAACCGGTTTACAAAGGAAGATCCGACCTTTAAAACCTATGTGGATCATGAAACCGGTGACACCATTATTCAGGGCATGGGAGAACTTCACCTTGAAGTCTATGTAGAAAGAATGAAAAGAGAATATGGGGCTGAAGTCGTTACGGGTCAACCAAGAGTTGCATACAGGGAAACCATTACCCAGAAGGCCCTGTTTAACTATACCCATAAAAAACAGACCGGTGGTGCAGGACAGTATGGCCGTGTATCGGGCTTTCTTGAGCCCTGTGATGAAGATTTTTTGTTCATGAATAAAGTAACCGGCGGCCGGATTCCCACCAATTATATTCCGGCCTGTGAACACGGATTCAAAGCCTGTATGGATAAAGGCCCCAAGCTTGAATTCCCGGTTACCGGCATCAAAGTCACCCTGGAAGACGGTGCTTATCATGCGGTTGATTCCTCCGACATGGCCTTCAAGGCAGCAGCAAGAGGAGGGTTTCTTGAAGCCTATGCAAAAGCCAAGCCGGTTATCAAAGAACCCATCATGAAGGTGGTCATTGAAACTCCCAATGAATTTCAGGGCTCCTGCATGGGGCTGATTAACCAGAGAAGAGGAATTATCCAAGGCTCCCAGGAAGAAGGGGTTATGTCGGTCATCGAATCCCAGGTACCCTTATCGGAAATGTTTGGATTTTCAACTATTCTTCGGTCGGCCACCCAGGGAAAAGCACAGTTTACCATGGAGTTTTCAGCCTATAAACAGGTTCCGCAATCTGTAGCAGAAGAGATTGTCAGAAAAAAAATGGAAGAAAAATCTAAAAAATAACAAACCATATTTGGAGATAGAAAGCATGTTAAAAAAAGATCTCATTCTCAAAAGCCCGGTTTCAAAAACCATTGGGATTGAAAACATAAAAGACGGCCGGTTCGGAGCAGTCATTTCCAGAGCCGGTGTTGGAAAAACCAGTTTTCTTGTACAGATTGCCATTACTCAACTCCTGAGAAATGAAAAAGTACTCCATATCAGCCTTGTCGAATCCATTGAAAAAATCAACCTCAGATACAGTGACGGCTATACCAATCTTATTGACAGTATCGGATATGTAGATCCCCAGAAAGCATTGAGACTTTGGGAAGATATTTATCCCAACAAAGTCGGCATCAGCTATAACGAATCCACCTTTGATACGGAAAAGATCAAAGACTATCTGAAAAGTTTTAAAAAGGCCGATCTTGCTATCCCCACCATTATTATCATGGATGGCTTGAATTTTGACAGGGATGTCTCAATTATTCTTGAAAAACTGGATCATCTGAGCCGGGAATTTTCTGTTTTCATATGGTTTTCCATCAGATGTCACAGGGAAGAAAAACTGTGTGAAGATGGATATCCCGTTCAGTTTGAAACCTATAAGGACATGTTTGATAAAGCCATCTATCTGAACCCTGTAGAAGATAAGATAGAAGCAATTATTCTTAAAGATGGAACCAGAACTGATCAGACGTTTAGGCTTGATTCAGCCACCATGATGGTAGCAGAAAAAGAATAAGCCTTTTAAAAAAAACTCAGCACACACCTTTAAGGCATTTCAGGTCGATTATTTATTTACTTGAAGTGCCTTTTTTTCCTATCAAACCCATTGCCGGATAAAATTTTCAATGGCCTTGTAAATCCTTAAAACGCCATCTCCTGTTAAAATTCCATGCCGGGTATAGTCAAAAATATAATATTCCTTAGTTTTTGATCCAAGTCCTTCAAACAATTTTAGAGTCCCTTTTGGATTTACGACCGGGTCTTTTCTGGATTGAACAACCAGGGCCGGCTTTTGGATGGTTTCCAGCTTGGGTTCAAGGGAGTCCATGAGTTTTTCAAGCTGATGTATCCCGGCAATGGGATTTCTAAAATAATTGATCTGCGGATTTTCAGGGTTATTATCAATAAATTCTTTTGCCATGACGTTGAGGTGAATTTTTTTAATCATTGTATTCCAGGAATCGACGGCAGAAACAAAATATGACCCGAGGTCCTGAAGCCTCATGGGGGGGGCCACGGCAAAAACAGCCGTTATGTCATCCACCCTTGTACATAGATCAAGTGCAAGTCCTGCTCCGGTTGAAAAACCACCTACAATGGTTTTTTCACATGAATGTCTTAATACCACAAAGGCCTCTTCCACAGATTCAATCCATTGTTCATATTTTGTCCCGGCAAGATCATCAGGTGAGGTACCATGCCCTTTCAATCTTGGCACATAAACCGTAAATCCGTTATTAAAAAGGTAATATGCAAAGGCTTTCATTTCCTCAGGTGCTGCCATATATCCATGAATCAGAAGTATCCCCGGGGCCTCGGTCTCCTGTTTCAGAAATATTGGGGTACCGATGTCTTTTGCCTTTGATTCCCCTCTTATGTAATATTGCTGATAGTCCTTAAAAAAATCAGAGTCAATTTTTTCAACAATATTGTCTTTTATCATATTCAGGATGTCTGGCTTTGTTTTTTGAGCCAGTTTTTTTAATAACTCTTCTACATCTTTAAGCGGTTCTACCTCATTTGCCATAACAAGAATGGGGTTTTCCAACCTGGTGGCATGAAAATCAAAGGGAGTTGTAAATTTTATCTGATCCTTAAAAATTTTATTGTCTTTTATCTTTATTACGCCAGTATTTTCAGCCAAGGTGAAAAAATCCACGAACCGTTTATAGCGGTCATCCGTTAAAAGGTGGCTCTGATTTAATAAAAAATTATCCGATACAAAACAAATATTCCTGGAAACCAGAAAAGCGACTGCATAGTAGACCTTGCATTTGAATTCATAGATATCAATCCCTTCTCTCCGGTATGGAAAATGTTTTAGGATGCAGGATAGTATATGATCATAATTAATACATGTCATGGAATATACAGACGCCATATATTTTTCCATGATTTGAATGGAAAGTTCCTTTGAAATTTGTTTGGAGCTGATGTCTTCATCAAACCGGATCTTTCTTTTAACGGTGAGCATGCTTTCAAAATAGGGGTTGTTCAAATATTGCTTCAGTTTAATGGGTTCTCCAAAGCGAATTGTTATATCCACGTTGGAAAACAGCATATTGCCTTCTGTCATCAATTCATCCATAACCCTTTTTGAGGGTTGTTTCATCACTATCGAAGCGATTCTGCTCAAGATGTTTTCTCTGGGGTTTGCCGGATAATATGTTATATTTACAGGGATAATTACGGTTTCCCTTGAGAGTATATTATCTATACTATTGATATGATCAATTTCAAAAGACGCCAGAAGTCTTTCAAATTCAGGTTCCCCCATTTTTTTCAATCTTTTTAACCGTTCACGATAAAATTCACACCTCAAAGCAAGGGCGGCAGCACCGGTATGGGGTCGTTTGGCGGTTCCCTCTTCCGTCAGAGTGAACTGATCCTGTTTAATCAATTTTTTGTTCTTTACCATCATGCCTTCGGGAAATATGATCCAATGGGCGTCTCCGGATAAAAGGGTTTTTAACATCAATTTATCCCTGTTCGGATCTTTTGTTGATGTGGCGCCGAGGTTGTTCAATAATCCCTTGAGAACCGGAATATCAAAGAGCTCTGCCGTTGCAAGGGAAAAGACTTTTTTATGGGTGATATTATGAATATGATAAGGAAGAAATATGGTTTCAATTCTTGTGAAATGATTTGCCGTAAAAATTATTGAGCCCTCCGGGATATTCTCTTTTCCAAATATTTTTATATTTGCCTTTGAAAACCCTGAAAAGGTTTTCATGGTATAGCCGGATAATTCAAAAACGAATTTATTCATTTTTTTGCCTTTAAAACAAGATTGTTAATCAATAGAAGGTATTGTATAACTGATTTATGCCAAAATATACATTGACCTTGTAAAGAATAACACTTAATGTCGTTTTTTTATCAAAAAAATTATTGACTATGATTTTAAAACCGGAGGCTTATTTTGTATTCAAAAATAGTCATACTCAATTTTCCAAGGGAAATTGCCCAGAAAGCACTGGTCTGCCAACTGACCAGAAAGTTCGATCTCTTGTTCAACATTCTGAGCGCCAAGATATCCAATAAAAAAGAAGGGTATATGGTTCTAGAAATTTCATCGGTTTCCAAGGCCGCCTTTAACAAGGGTGTTAATTTTCTGAAGGAACAGGGGGTCTCCGTTTCAAGCCCAGAACACCGAATCTACAAAGATGAAGAGATCTGCACCCATTGCGGCGCATGCACTGCGGTCTGCCCCACCGAAGCATTGTATATTAAGAGGCCTCAGATGGAAGTGATTTTTGATCAGGACAAATGCAGTGTGTGTGAACTTTGTGTGGTCACCTGTCCGACACGGGCCATGGGGCTTTTTTCTGCCGAAACCCAAGATGTTGCCTGATGAACTCTCCTGTTATTGCCATTGCATTAAGCGGAGGAATTGATTCTCTTGTTTCGGGATATCTTCTAAAACAAAAATATAAACATGTGTTTGGTATTCATTTTCGAACCGGTTATGAAAAAGATCCCATTGATACATATTTACTTGAACATCAGCTTGGATTTCCCGTTACCTGTATTGATCTTTCAACGGTTTTTGAAAAAAAGGTCATCTCATATTTTATCCAAACCTATCTGGATGGAAAAACCCCCAATCCCTGTATTATCTGTAATAAGGAAATCAAATTCGGAGACCTCTTGATTCATGCCCGGCATCTGGGGGCTGATTTTCTTGCAACAGGCCATTATGCCAACGTTATCAATTCTTTTTCTTTTCCAGATAAAAAAATCAGCCGTGCCTATCTTGAAAAAGCAACAGATCCTTTAAAAGATCAAAGCTATTTTCTTTCCATGTTAACCTGCTCGCAACTTGAAAATATCATTTTCCCTCTATCCGGCATGAAAAAAGAACAGGTCAGGGCTTTTGCCAAAGCAAAAGGCATCAGGCCCCTTCATCCCAGCGAAAGTCAGGATATCTGTTTTATCCATGACAATGGGTTTTCAAAATTTATCCTGGGGAAAAAAAAATTGAAATCCGAGCAGGGCAATATTGTGGATATGGACGGAAAAATCATCGGGCGCCATAACGGACTTCATCAATATACCATTGGACAACGCCGGGGCATCAACTCCCCTGCCCGTGAAGCCTATTATGTAAAACGAATTGATATTAAAAACAATAACCTGGAGGTCTGTTTTAAAAAGGACCTTTCTGTAAAAAGCTTTCAGGTGGAAAAGATAAACTGGAATGATACCGATCAAAAGATTATCCATGATATTACCACAAAGATCCGGTACAGCCATACAGGGGCTTTGTCCACACTGACAATGAAGGGTTTTTCCGGGAAAGTCGTTTTCAATGAACCCCAGAATGCTGTAACACCGGGCCAGGCAGCTGTCTTTTATAAAGATGCCAGGGTGCTGGGTGCTGGATTGATTCAATGAAAGCCTTTTTTATTCAAACCCTTGGCTGCAAAGTGAATCAATATGAAAGTGACGGCATTGCATCCAGCCTTGAAGAAAGGGGATGGATCAGGGGCAAAAAGGGGAAACATGCCGATGTGATTATCGTTAATACCTGTGCCGTTACTTCAAAAGCCGGTATGCAGTCAAGGCAGGCCATCCGGAAAATCATCAGAGAAAATCCAAACGCCAAAGTCATCGTAACAGGTTGTCATGCCCAGACTGATCCTGACGCCATAAAAAAAATTGATCATATTGATCAGATTGTCTGCCATAAGGACAAAACCCTTATTGCTGACAATCTGGTATCTGCCTGTGATGAGCCACTCCCCTTGATATTTAAAAAAGTCGATCACACTGAATCAAATACCTTTGAAGGTTTTCAGCATGCCGTAAAAGGCAATATGACACGGGCCTATCTGAAAATCCAGGATGGCTGTAATGCCTTTTGCACCTATTGCATTGTCCCCCATGCCCGGGGATCATCCGTCAGTATGCCCAAACATGAAGTGTTCCGACATTTAAAAGAATTAGGAGATTCAGGTTTTAAAGAAGTCATTCTTACAGGGATTCATGCAGGAATGTATGGGCATGATTTTAAAGAGAAGTTTTCTCTTCTTGAACTTTTGACCCAGATCAATCAAGAGCGCCCCGTTCACAGGGTCAGGCTCAGTTCCATTGAACCCTGTGAAATAAATGAAGGGATTATCCATCTGGCAATGCCAGAAAATATATTATGCAACCATTTTCATATTCCCCTTCAATCCGGGGACGATGACATATTAAAAAAAATGAAACGGCCCTATGATTCACTATTTTTTAAAGATATGGTTCAGATGATTCATGAAATCCTTCCTTTTGC
This sequence comes from uncultured Desulfobacula sp., assembly GCA_964619205.1. Classification (GTDB taxonomy): domain Bacteria; phylum Desulfobacterota; class Desulfobacteria; order Desulfobacterales; family Desulfobacteraceae; genus Desulfobacula. Next base: position 114,552 of record CAZUDE010000008.1, read on the forward strand.
CGGCATTGGAGTCGATACTCTGATCGGTTTTCCTTCTGAAACAGAAAAACAATTCGAAAACACATATGAATTGATAAAAAACCTTCCCATATCCTATCTTCACGTGTTCCCATTTTCTGCCAGAAAAGGAACCCCTGCCTATCATTTTGACCGGAAAATAGATGAAAAAACCATCAAAGATAGATGTGAGACTATGCGGTCATTGGATAAAATAAAACGAAAAGCATTTATTGACGCCAATATGAATAAAAAACTGGAAGGACTTGTGCAAAACAAATCAGACACAAAGACACGCCTGCTTAAAGCGGTAACCTCAAACTATCTCACCGTTCTTTTCAACGGCAGGCCGGAGCTTTGCGGAAAAATTCTTGATCTTGTCCCTGAACAGTGTGATAGTGAGTTGACCGTCAGAGGAAAAATATCAGAATGATTAAAACTATATCGGAGAATTTATACCATGGAAGCAATTTATAAAAAACTTGCTGTTCACCTAGATCATACGCCCAGCGGGTTTCCTGAAACCGAATCAGGGGTTGAGCTGAGAATCTTAAAACAGCTTTTTACTGAAGAAGAGGCAAAACTTACCCTTTCCCTTGTACTGATGCTTGAGACTGCAGATACCATTGCAAAGAGAGCAAACAGGGATCCAAAAATAATTGAACCCATGCTTATTGAAATGGGAAAAAAGGGGCTGATTATTCATGTTCATAAAAATGGAATCAATACCTTCATGCTGCTCCATTTTGTGGTGGGTATCTGGGAATACCAGGTCAACCGGCTGACAAAAGAACTGATTCAGGATTTTAATGAATATGTCCCCTATCTCATCAAAAATCAGTACAAAAACAAAACCCAGCAGCTAAGAGTCATCCCGGTTGCAAAAGCCATAAACACCGAGCTCAATATTATGGATTATGAACAGGTTGAAACCATTATACGGTCCCAGTCCAAAATCCTGGTTGCCCCTTGTATCTGTAGGAGGGAACACAATATCATGGACAAGGGGTGTAACAAGATCAGCGAAGCCTGTCTGGTTTTCGGCGGCGGTGCCTATATTTATGAAAGCCGGGGCATCGGCAGAACCATTAGCCAGGAAGAGGCACTGGACATTGTCCGGGAAGGAGTTAAGCAAGGGCTTGTCCCCCAGCCGTCCAATGCAAAAAAACCTTTGAATATCTGTTTATGTTGTGACTGTTGCTGTCAGATTTTGAAGAATATTAAAGCCTTTGAAGCGCCGGCCAAAATCGTGAGCTCCAATTTTCAAGCCCATGTCAACCAGGATAAGTGTACCGGGTGCCAGGCCTGTGAAGAAATATGCCCCATGGATGCCATAGAAATGGATCCAAACAAGATTGTTGCCATAATCAATTATGACCGGTGCATCGGCTGCGGGCTTTGTGTAACAGTATGTGAATTTGATGCCATGGCGCTCAAGGACAAGCCGGTTTCTGAAAAAATCGAACCCCCTGCCAACATAGTGGAAACCTATATGAAGATCGCACAAGAAAAAGGATTGTTTTAAATCCCCCTTTCCTTTTTTATAATGTCATAGGCTTCCTGTATTTCACTGAATTTGTCGTTGGCGAATTTAATAAACTCTTCAGGAAGCCCCTTGGCTTCTATTTTGTCAGGATGGTAATCCGTGGCAAGCTTTCGATATTGTTTTTTAATCTCTTCATCAGACGCTGTTTCATCACATTTCAAAACCGCATAATATTTGTTTGTTTTTTTGACATATCTTGATTTGAATCTTTCGTAGTCGGAATCAGAATAATTGAAAATTCTTACAGCCGACAAAAGGATTGCTTCTTCTTGATTGGTTATCTTTCCATCTGCTGTAGAAACCCGTAAAAGGATATCCATCATCAAATCAATAATATTCGGTTGGCCCCTGAATGTGGAATAAAACTGGATGGCAAAGCCTTCAAAGCTTTCAAGGGAATTCAGCGCTTGTTTAAAGATATTTACCGCCGTTGATTGACTATTCTGGTCAAGATGGAGATCTTTTTTCATAAATGCTTCAATGGCAGAAATTTCATTTTCTGATACCCTTCCATCTGCTTTGCATAATTTTGCCAGCATGGAGAATACGGCTGTAAAGAAAACAAGCTGAGCCTCTTCATTACTGGAAAGGGTTTCCTGATGAGTGCCTGGCCTTGAAGATAAGTATATATCTTCTTTTTTATCTACAAAGGTATGCCCGAATGCTGCGCCTGCCACAGCACCCAGAGGCCCGCCCAGTGCAAACCCAATAGTTCCCCCTATCATTTTTCCAAGCCAGCTCATTTATTTTCCTTTCAAATAAAAAAAATCAAGGTCCTTGTATCATAAATAAAAATTATATATAAACATTAAAGTCTTTTGCGTCAAACGATTAACTAAACACATGGAATGCCATGCTTCTTAAAAAGTCCGTCGGGATTCTAATAATTGTTCTGAATATTGGGGGGTTAGGATTTCTCTTGTATATGACAGGACTGATGCTGACAGAAAAATTTTTTAAAAAAAAAGAAGATATTTCTATCCAGGAAGCACCTGCTGTTAAAATAAAAAAAACTGACCTCACCAGAAACAATATCACACCGGATGAGGACGATTTATTAAAGGATATGGATCTATCAGATCTTGATGACTTGGATCTAGACGATTTTAAATAGGAAGAGAGTCCATGACTCGAAAAATTCCAGCCTTTATTTTTTTATTCATTTCAGGTCTTGCACTTTCAGGATGCAGTGGTGCCGTTGTTGGTGGCGCTGGAACTTTCGGCGGTCATAAGGCTGCTACGGATGATCGCTCCCTTGGCACTATTGTTGATGATTCTGTGATTCTGACAACAATTAAATCAAAAATGATAGCTGATGAATTTGTTAAAGCCCGTCATATTGATGTGGATGTATTAAATAGAATTGTATTCCTTATCGGAGTCGTTGAATCCTCTTCACAAAAAAGAATGGCTGCAGATATTGCAAGAAGTGTGGAAGGGGTAAGAAAGGTTGAAAATCAGCTTGTTATAGAAAAAATAACTTCGGATCAGATTCTGGTGGATTCTTTTTTGACAAGCAAAATTCGGGCAGAACTTATAAAAACCCCGGATATTCAGTCTAACAATATTGATGTGGATACGCATAATAACATTGTCAGACTGACCGGGGTAGCAGGATCACATAATGAAAAAATGAAGATCCATCAGGTGGTTCAGGATGTTGCTGTGAACAGCAAAATCGTCAACAATATCAAGGTTGGCAATTAATTGCCGTTTTGTCTTTTTTTCCAGTTTTTTCTGCTTTTCTGCTTTTCTCTTACAGGTGCGCAGGTTGTTTCAATTCTGCCTTCACCAATTAATTCTTCAATTTCCTTATAAAAGTGTGAATCTGCTGCCGTATGATAATCATTCGATAGTTTAATTATCAGCGGCGGTGTCTCTTCCATTTCTATATTCAGAAAGGTTGGACAATCACCCGGAAATTTCTTTAAAATGTTCTTCAGATGCTCAAGCGTTGCAACAGAGCTTTTTTCTGCATTAAGATTGATAATTAAACCACTTGCCCATTCCTCAGATGCTTTTTCAATGGGGATGATTTTTTCTGCGATCAGCTTGACAATATTTTCTTTTTTTTGAACCAAGGCTTCCAGGATAACGATTTCCTCGCCAACAAGATACCTGTGGGTTTCGGCATAAAGGTCCGGGAAAATAACGACTTCGATATTTCCGGACTGGTCTTCTATGGCTGCAAAGGCCATTATATCGCCTTTTTTTGTCTTATGAATCTTTAAAGGTTTTATGGTTCCGGCCATGCGAATCATTTTTCCATCGGAAATGTCATGGATATTGACGGAATTTACAGATGTATATTTTTGAACAACATCTTCATATTTATCCAAAGGATGCCCTGAAACATAAAAACCAAGGGAATCTTTTTCAAAAGAGAGCCGCATTTGGTCATCCCATTCTTCAATATCAGGCAGCATAGGGGTACTCACCGGAAGCGAAGATCCCATATTCGAATCCATAAATAAATCAAGCTGGGAATCAGCCATTTCCTTTTGTATTCTGGAGCCGTGCTCAAGCGCTTCTTCAAGTACCGCCATCATCTGACTGCGCCTGCTCCGGGTTGAATCAAAAGCTCCGCATTTGATAAGTGCTTCAACTACTTTTTTATTTACCTTGCCGACATTAACCCGTTCACAGAAATCATAAAGATTTTTAAATTCACCCGCTTTGTTTCTTGCCTCAACAATGGATTCAATGGCAGCCTCACCAATATTTTTTACCGCAGCAAGCCCGAACCGGATACTCCCGTCTAAAACTGTAAAATGGGCAGCGCTTGTATTGACATCCGGAGGCATAACCTTAATATCATGGGTTCTGCATTCTTCCATGAATTTAATCACGGCATCAGAGTTGCCTTTTTCACTGGTCATCAGGGCTGCAATGAATTCAAGGGCAAAATTTGCTTTTAAATAGGCGGTTTGATAGGCAATCAGGGCATAGGCAGCGCTATGGGATTTATTAAATCCATATCCGCCAAATTTTTCCATTAAATCAAATAGCTCAGAGGCTTTTTTAAGATCTCGGTTATTATCCTTGGCCCCTTTCAGAAAAAGTGCCCTATGGGCCTCCATCATGGAGGTGATTTTTTTCCCCATGGCCTTACGAAGGCCGTCTGCATCGGCCATTGAATAATTTGCAAGAACGCCGGCTATTTTCATCACCTGTTCCTGGTAAAGAATTACACCATAGGTTTCCTTCAGGATGGGTTCGAGCTCATCAAACAGATAAACAACTTTTTCACGGCCATGTTTCCGTTCCACATAGGTATCGGCCATACCACTGTCAAGCGGACCCGGCCGGTAAAGGGCGACTAAAGCGACAATGTCTGAAAAGCTTCCGGGTTTCAGCCGTAGGATCAAATCCTTCATGCCCGAACTTTCCAGCTGGAACACACCTGTAGTATCAGCTCGCTGAAGAAGTTCAAAAGTTTTTTCGTCATGATAATCAAGGTTTAAAAAATCCGGCGGGGTTTTGCCCTGACTTTTGATGAGTTCCATACAGTTTTTAATAACCGTGAGATTTCTGAGTCCTAAAAAATCAAATTTCACAAGACCCAGCTTTTCAACATAATTCATGTCAAACTGGGTCAAAGTTTCTCCATCTTTCCCTTTATACAAGGGAAGGTATTCATTCAATGGTTTGTCTGAAACAACAACCCCTGCAGCATGGGTGGAAGCATGTCTGGGCAGTCCTTCCAGAAGCATGGAGATCTCGAGCATCTGGGTTTTTTCTTCAGATTCCGAACATTTTTCCCGGATCATGGGAACTTCTTCAATGGCAGTTGCAAGATTTTTTGCATTATCCGGAATCATTTTGGCAATTTCATCCACTTCAGATAAAAGGACGCCAATGGCCCTTCCCACATCTCTGATGACGGCTTTGGCCTTCAGTCTTCCAAAGGTAATGATCTGACAGACATACTCAGGGCCGCCATACCGGTCAATTACATATTGATAAACCCTGTCCCGGCCCTCAATGCAGAAATCCACATCAATATCCGGCATGCTGATACGGGAAGGATTTAAAAACCTTTCAAAAATCAGACCGTGTTCTATGGGATCAAGGGCGGTAATATCCATGGCATAAGACACCATGGATCCGGCAGCCGATCCTCGTCCAGGGCCCACTGGCACACCGATTTTTCGAGAATATTCGATAAAGTCGGCAACGATTAAAAAATATCCGGAAAATCCCATCCCGAGAATAACACCGATCTCATATTCAATTCGATCCCTGTAAGCTTTTTCGTCAATCTTAGGATTAAAGGCCTTAATCCGTTTAAGTTTATTTTCAAAGCCTTCCATGGCTTTTTTTTTAAAGATATCATCTTCACATTCATCAGGAAACTGTGCATATCTTGGGAAATGGTAGGTTTTATCGTCAAACTCGACATTGCAGCGGGATATTATTTTTCTTGTATTTTCTATGGCACCGGGATATTGCCCCAGGGCTTTGATCATCTCTTCTGAAGATTTGAAATAAAGCTGATCCGAGTCGAATTTGAACCGGTCTTTTTTGTCAAAGGTGTCTCCTGTTTGTATGCAGAGGAGGATTTCATGGGCCTTATCATCTCCTTTAGAAAGATAATGACAATCATTTGTGGCCACCATGGGAATCGACAAGCGCTGGCTGATATCCCAAATCCCCTGATTAACTTTCTGTTGAACCTGCATTCCGTTTTCCTGGACCTCAAGGAAAAAATTATCTTCACCAAAAATGTCCAGATAGAATCTTGCAGCATCATCTGCAGCGTCCATCCGATTTAGAAGAATATTTTTCGGAATATCTCCTTTCATGCAGGCTGACAGACCGATTAATCCCTTTGAATGAAGTCGGAGAAGCTCTCTGTCAATTCTGGGTTTATAGTAAAACCCCTTGAGTTGGGCAATGGAAACAAGCTTACATAGATTTGCATAGCCCTCCCGGTCTTTTGCAAGCAGAACAAGGTGGCTTAAGCCTTTACTGTCCAGCGGAGTTTTATCATTCAATGTTCTCGGGGCAACATAGACTTCACATCCGATAACAGGCTTTATGGAATTTTTCCTTGCCTTTTCATAAAATTCCGCAACACCGAACATGGTTCCATGATCAGTCATGGAAACGGCATCCATACCGTATTCATGACACTTCTGAAATAAAGAACCCAGTCTTATGGCACCGTCAAGGAGTGAAAATTCCGTGTGTAGGTGAAGATGATAGAATAGTGATCCGCCCTGTTCCATTTATGATGAAGTGCTTTCAACCCTGTAGTTGGGAGCTTCTTTGGTTATAATGACATCATGGACGTGGCTTTCCCGGAGTCCTGCAGCGCTGATCCTGACAAACTTTGCTTTTTTATGAAGATCGTCAATGGTTGAAGCCCCGATATACCCCATGCCTGCCTTTAGTCCGCCGATCATCTGAACCAGGTTTTCCCTGACTGTCCCCCTGAAAGGAATCCTGCCGACAATACCCTCGGGCACAAGTTCGTCATCTTCATCTACATCTTTCTGGTAGTATCGGTCTGAACTGCCTTTACGCATGGCTTCAACAGACCCCATTCCCCTGTAGGTCTTATAGGAGCGGCCCTGAAAAATAACGATTTCACCGGGGCTTTCCGTAGTGCCTGCAAGAAGGCTTCCCAACATGACGGTATTTGCACCCGCCCCAAGGGCTTTGGCCATATCTCCGGAAAATTTGATCCCGCCGTCTGCAATAATCGGCACACCTGTTGATTTAGAAATTTCCCTGCAGTTTAGAATTGCCGTTAATTGAGGCACACCCACGCCTGCAATAATCCTTGTGGTACAGATGGACCCCGGACCTATTCCGATTTTAACAGCATCTACTCCGGCATCAATAAGAGCCTTTGCACCTGACCCGGTGGCAACGTTACCGGCAACTAACTGGCAATCCGGAAATGCATGTTTTATGGCCATAACAGCATTAATAACATTTTTTGAATGACCGTGGGATGTGTCAATGACAAGGGCATCTGTTCCAGCTTTTAATAAGGCTTCAACCCTTGGCATCATATCGGAACCGACACCGATGGCAGCACCTACTCGCAGTCGCCCATAAGAATCCTTGCACGCATTGGGGTATTTTTTTATTTTTTCTATATCCTTAATGGTGATAAGCCCTTTGAGCTTACCTTCCTTATCTACCACCAGAAGTTTTTCTATCCTGTGCTTATGGAGCATTACCTTGGATTCTTCAAGGGTACATTTTTCAGGAACCGTAACCAGATTTTCACTGGTCATAACTTCTCTGGCTTTTTTTTCCAATTGGGTTTCAAATCGCAAATCCCTGTTTGTAACGATACCGACAAGTCTATCTCCTTCAGTCACAGGAATCCCGGAGATTCTATATTTTGCCATAATCTTCAGAATTTCTGATATGGTTACATCCGGATGCACTGTTACCGGGTCAACAATCATTCCACTTTCTGATTTTTTTACGCGATCCACTTCTATTACCTGATCTTCTATGCTCAGGTTTCGATGAATAAACCCCAAACCTCCCGATCTTGCCATACTGATGGCGGTTAAGGCTTCTGTAACCGTATCCATTGCCGCGCTGACAACAGGGATGTTCAGTTCAAGCTCTTTTGTTAAACGGGTACGGGTCTCTACTTCATCGGGAAGAATGGCAGAATACTCGGGTATCAGAAGAACATCATCAAATGACAGTCCTTCCTCAAATACTAAATCGGACATAAATTAACCTCCAGGAAAGGAAAATGTTTACAGATACCTTTTGGTTGTCAATCCAATGCGGGTAAACGATCGACCGGGTTTTAAACCAAATCAGTATTTTAACATTGACTTTTAACAAAAATAGCCTTTTTTGGCAAGGTCTATTGGACGATTATATGATTTGATTGACAGAAATGTTTTTTCTCTATAATTTGTCACGTGTCAAGGTAGGTTGGCCTGCAGATGGGCCATGCTTTTGATGATAATATGAGAAAAAGCCCATGCTTTTGGAGATCAATCCACAAAATCCCGGTGAAAGACAGATTTCGATCGTCGTCGATATCCTCAGAAAAGGAGGGATTATTGCCTATCCCACCGATACTTACTATGGTATCGGCTGTGACATCATGAATAAGAAAGCCATTGAAAAAATTTATACCATAAAGCAGCGGGACAAGAACAAACCCTTCAGTTTCATATGCCCGGATCTAAAAGACATCTCAAAATATGCAAAGATTTCCAATTTTGCCTACAGAAACATGAAAAGATTATTGCCCGGGCCATATACATTCATCCTTACCGGGTCAAAAATGGTACCTAAAATCATGCTGACCAAACGGAAAACTGCCGGCATAAGAGTCCCGGACAATAAGATTGCCCTGGCTCTGGCCCATCAGTTGGGAAACCCGATTCTTTCAACCAGTGCGTCACGCCCGGATGGAAAAATTTTTGAAGACCCCTCACTGCTTCATGATCATTATATAAAAACCATTGATGCAGTGATAGACGGAGGCCCAGTTCCAGGCACACCCTCCAGTGTGATTTCATTAATTGATGATGTACCGGAGATTATCCGTTATGGTGCCGGAAATATTGATATTTTTGAATAAGGTATCGGCAAGCATTTTAAAAAAAGTGATTTTATCTTCTTTTGGATATACCGGTTTTAGATCACCATCAATTTTGGCAAGCTCACCTGCCCATTGAACAGCATCATCCAGATTTCCGATACGGTCAATTAAATTTAATGCAACGGCTTTCTGACCCGTATAAACCCTACCGTCTGCGAGAGACGCAATGGTCTGGATATCCATTTTGCGGGCATTTGCCACATCGGTTACAAATTGAAGGTGCAGATCGTCAACAAGCTCCTGAAAAATCTTTTTCTCAGAATCTTCAAGATCTCTCAAAGGGGACCCCATGTCTTTATATTCACCACTTTTGATGACCACTGGTGATATTCCTATTTTTTTTGCAAGCTCCATTAAATTGGCATATTCCATGATCACACCGATACTGCCGGTAATAGTGCCGGAATTTGCAATGATACCATCTGTTGCTGAAGCAATATAGTATCCGCCGGAGGCTGCAACTGCTCCCATGGATGCAATAATTTTTTTATCTGATTTGACTTTTATGATTTCACGGTAGATTTCCTGGGAAGGGCCGATACCACCGCCGGGAGAGTCGATCCTTAAGATAATCGCTTTTATGGCAGTGTTGTCCCTAAACGCTTTAATGTCCTTAATAGTTTCTTTTGAAGACAGGATCATTCCGTTGATTTCGACAATACCAATATTTCCGTCTGAATAACCATACCTGCTGGAAAATGAAGCATTAATCATTTTAGTGCCGGAAAATACAAAAGCCATAATACAGACAAATACCAAAGAGAAACAGGATGTGATAACCATCAAAAAAAACAGAAACGGATGCCGTCTTGAAAACATGATAATTTCCTAATCATCGGTTAATTAAAAAAAAGCCGGAATAACATGAAGTCATCCGGCCTTTGTACATCAATATGGAACAGAAGATAATATGTGATGCCCTGGTTGTATGTCGGACAACACAATAAGTTTATTATCTTTACTTTTTAGCGTTCTGAGTCCTGTTTGCCTCGATCTGCTCCTTGATATTGGTCCTCAGGATCTCACCAAAAGACGAAGTTGCAGGTTTCATATTTTTTGCAAACTCTTCAAGATATTTCCCATCATCATCATCTACAAGACGTTTAATGGAAAGGCCGATTCTTCTCTCATCGCTATTGATATTCATTACTTTTGCAGTAATGGTATCACCGATGGCATAATGTTCCTTTGGAGTCTTCACATTTTCTTTACTGATTTCAGAAACATGGACTAGCCCCTCTATTCCTTCCTCAAGCTCAACAAAGACACCAAAGTCGGTCAGGTTGGTGATAACACCGGATATTTCCTTACCCACTTCATACCGTTGGCTCACAGTTTCCCATGGATCTTTCTGGGTCTGTTTAATACCAAGGGAAAATCTTTCATTGGCCTTGTCAATATCAAGAACAACGGCCTGAATCGTGTCGTTTTTCTTATATACTTCGGAAGGATGTTTGATTCTCTTTGTCCATGAAATATCAGAAATATGGACAAGACCGTCGATATCATCATCAATTCCGATAAAAAGACCGAACTCTGTAATATTCTTGATTTTTCCCTCAATAATGGTACCGACTGGATATTTTTGAGAAATAATTTCCCATGGATTATCCACTGTCTGTTTAATACCGAGAGATATTCTTCTGTTTTCGGGTTTCAGATCAAGAACAACGGCTTCAACTTCTTCACCGACTGTAACCATCTGGGATGGGTGACGAATTTTTCTTGTCCATGACATTTCAGACACATGGATGAGCCCTTCAACACCCTCTTCAAGTTCAATAAAGGCACCGTAATCTGTCAGGCTGACGACCCTGCCGGACACTTTTGAACCCACCGGATATTTGTTGATTGCAGTGGTCCAAGGATCAGGGGTAAGCTGTTTCATCCCCAGGGATACTCTTTCCTTTTCAAAATCATAAGAAAGGATTTTTACGTTAATCTTATCACCCACTGAGAAAAGTTCTGACGGATGTTTCACCCTGCCCCATGAAATGTCAGTAATGTGAAGAAGCCCGTCTACACCGCCAAGATCAACAAAAATACCGTATTCTGTAATATTTTTAACAATACCTTCCATGACCTTGCCGTCTTCAATGGCATCCAGAGTGGTGGTTCTTAATTTATCTCTTTCTGCTTCAAGAAGCACACGTCTTGAAAGAACAATGTTGTTTCTCTTTTTATTGTATTTTAAAATTTTGAATGTATAGGTTTTGTTAACCATCTCATCCATGTTGCGAATGGGTCTCAAGTCTGCCTGAGAACCAGGCAGAAAACCGATCAGCCCTATATCAACTGAGAAACCGCCTTTCACCCGGCTGGTGATAACGCCCTTAATGGTTCCATCGGCATCGTAAATGTCTTTAATAGCATCCCATACTTTGACTTTTTTGGCTTTCTCATGGGATAAAAGAACCGTTTCCTCTTCTTCATCCCAGAGTTCGATCATCACCTCTACCTGATCACCGACATGGACATTTAACGTACCTTTTTCGTCAATGAATTCATGAATGGAGATTTGTCCCTCAGATTTATACCCGACATCAACAAGAACAGTATCTCTCCCGACGGAAATGACGGTTCCGGTAACAACCTGGCCTTCTTCAAATTTTTTAAGACTTGACTCATAGATATCTAAGAGTTCTCCCATGGTTTCTTCACCTGTAATTTCAGATAAAGTAACATCTTTTTTTTCTAATTTTTCTACGGTTTCAGAATTCATTTTTTGACTTTGATTTTCTTTAGAATTATCGTTCATTAATAATATTCCCCCTAAACGTATTTTTGTACCTGATCAGAATAGCAGGATTATGATCAGGTACAATTGGTCTTTATACCAAGTAAAAAATAAAAAATCAACAGGATTGTTAAGCTGTTCAAGCTTTTTCAATATTTCCCAGCATCTTTTCAACGACTTCTTCAACGGTCAGAAAACTAGAATTGATTTTGACGGCGTCCTTTGCCGGCTTAAGGGGTGCGGACATTCTTTTGGAATCATTGATGTCTCGTGTTTCCATATCCTTTTGGACACGGGATAGATCTTTTGTTTCTTCCGGCATTTCATCAAAACGTCTTTTGGCCCTGACATTTAAATCCGCATAAAGGAAAAACTTATGGGGTGCTTCCGGAAAAACAACCGTGCCCATATCCCTGCCTTCAAAAACAGCATCCTTTACCCTGGCGATATTCCGTTGAATATCGAGCAGTGCGGCTCTAACCATTGGTTTTGCAGAAGAAGAAGAAGCGAGCATGGATATTTCAGGGGTTCTGATATATGGGGTGATATCCCGGCCGGAAGACAAAAGAACCAAACCCTTTTCTCCCATAACAAAATTCAGATCAAGCTTTTTTAGAAATGTTACAAGAATGTCTTCATCTTCCCAGTTGATCTTCTGATTCAGGATTTCATAGGCAACACCCCTGTAAAGGGCTCCGGTATCCACGTAAATGCAACCCAGCTTTTGCGACAGAAGCTTGCTGACAGTTGTTTTGCCCGCTCCCGCAGGCCCATCAATGGTTATAATTCTTGTAATCACAGAATAATCCTTATTTTTTAACTATTATCTTCTTAAGCGCATCAATCAGTGTTGTATTTTCTTTTTCAGTACCTGCAGAAATTCTTAAAAAGCTTTCAAACCCATAAGATTTCATTGATCTTACAATAACACCAAGCTTTAACATTTCCTCAAAGACTGTGGTTGCATCTGTTTTCATATCGACCATTAAAAAATTTGACTGCGTTGGCAAACATCTCAATCCAAGTCTATCAAGTTCTAAAAAAAGATAATCAAGGCTTTCATGTGTGGTTCTAATGGTTTTTTTGAAAAATACCTCATCTTCAAGTGCTGCAACTGCTGCTACCTGGGCAAGCGTATTTACATTAAAAGGTTGCCGTATCCTGTTCAATACTTCGGCAATTCCAGAATCCATGATACCGTATCCCAACCTGAACCCGGCAAGTCCATACACCTTGGAAAAAGTCCTGAGCGTTACAATTCTTGGATCCGCCAATGGTTTCTGAAGTGAATCATAAACCGTTTTATCCCTTACAAATTCAATATATGCTTCGTCTACTATAATGATCACATTGCCCGGTACCTGCTTTAAAAAATTATTAAAATCATTGAAGGAGATTGTACTGCCCGTAGGATTAAAAGGATTCGTAATAAAAATCATCCGGGTTTTTGGAGAAATCTGATCAATAATTCCATTCAGGTTTATTGAAAAATCAACCAACGGCACCATGACCGGACAGCCTTTGGCGGTTTTAACACTGATTTCATACATTAAAAACGACGGCAATGGCATCAGGGCTTCATCGCCCGGATTTAAAAACCCATGGGCAAGCAATGCGATAATATCATCTGATCCGTTGCCAAGAACTATATTTTCAGGGGAAACTTTGAATTTCAGTGATAGCTTACTATTTAACAGGTACCCTGAAGATTCTGGATAACGGTTCATTTCATTCATATGAGCATTGACGGCTTCATAAACTTTTGGGGAAAACCCCAAGGGATTTTCATTGGAAGCAAGCTTGATGATATTGGTGATGCCATATTCTCTTTCGACTTCCTTGAGCGGTTTACCTGCCTCGTAAGCCTTGATGGTTGATAGTGTATCACTGGTTTTAAATTTCATGTCCGGCTCGCTCCTTGTAATAAAAAAATAATCAATAGTTAGGATTTGTAATTTTGTCAATGGTTATGATACTTAGAAGTCTCGATATATAAAACGCAAGGATTTCTATGAATAAAAAAATCATAACCGGGCTTGAAACCCTTATTGAAAATCCGCCCGGCTATTTGCATGGGAAACGGTTGGGGTTATTATCCAACCCGGCATCCATTCACAGCCATCTCAGACATGCAAAAGAACTGATCCATACCTCTTTTCCAAGGCAGCTAAAGGTTTTATTCTCGCCCCAGCATGGGTTTTATGCAGAAAAACAGGACAATATGATTGAATCCCGTCATTTTATGGAATCAACTCTGAATATTCCCGTATTCAGCCTTTATAATGAAACAAGGATACCGACAAAGGAAATGTTTGATGAGATCGATGTACTGCTTATAGATATTCAGGATGTCGGGACCCGGGTTTACACCTTTATCTATACCATCTCCCACTGCCTTGAAACGGCAAAAAAATATGACAAACAGGTGGTGATCCTGGACCGCCCCAACCCCATTGGCGGTTTGCAGGTGGAAGGCAATATCCTATCACCTGACTGTACTTCCTTTGTAGGAAGATTCCCCATTCCCATGCGCCACGGGTTAACCGTTGGAGAAATTTCACAGCTTTTCAATCAGGAATTCGGGATTCACGCTGATCTCACCATTATCCCCATGAAAAACTGGAAAAGAAATATGTACTGGCAGGATACCGGGCTTCCCTGGATCCCTCCCTCACCGAATCTGCCCACACCCCAATCCTGTATGGTTTATCCTGGACAGGTCATTTTTGAAGGCACCAATATATCTGAAGGTCGGGGAACAACCCTGCCCTTTGAACAATTTGGCGCACCCTTTCTTGACATCCAAAGCATAAAAAAAAAAGCCGACAGGGTCATCAAAGGGGCTGTTCTTCGCCCGGTTCACTTTGAGCCAACCTCTGGGAAATGGCATGGGCATGTCTGCAAAGGGTTTCAGATTCATGTAACTTCAAAAGAAAAATTTAATTCCTATCTTGCCTCCCTTATCCTCATGCAATTGATCCTTAAACATCATCCCCAGGGATTTAAGTTTAAAGAACCTCCCTATGAATATGAATATGAAAGACTGCCCATGGATTTGATACTGGGAAGCAGGTCCCTTAGAGAAAATCTTGTCGCCATGGAAAACCCCATTCGATTATCAGAGCAATGGAAGGACGAACTGAACCAATTTCAATTTCTGTCAAGAAAGTATTATCTTTATGAGCAAGAATGAAACAATAGACTCCTGGATAAGAATGAGTTTTAAAGGCAATAAAGTCTGGGCCGAAACCGATGCCGATGGAAACCTAAAAGTCGAAAAAGGAATGGTACGGGTCAAATATAATTTACAACAGGACTATGAATACAAAGCCAAAATAGAAAATTTGTTTCCCGAAGATCTGGCAGTCCCGTCCGGTAAAAAATGCTCCACACCAACGGGGTCATTCACCAAGTCTGCTAAGGGGACCCCATCAATGAAAAAAACTGCTGTGGAAAACCTGCCGGGTCGTTGCATCAAAATCTATACCGATGGGGCATCCTCAGGTAACCCTGGCCCTGCAGGCATTGGCATTGTTTTGATTTATGGTGAAAAAAAAAAAGAGATCTCTTCTTTCATCGGGCATGCTACCAATAATATTGCCGAGCTGACGGCTATTAAAATAGGACTTGAAGAACTCAAGCGATTTGATCTGCCAGTCCGTATTTTTTCTGATTCAAGTTATGCCATCGGTCTTCTGACAAAAGGTTGGAAAGCAAAGGCAAATCCTGAACTTGTCCTCGAAATACGATCTTTGATGAAAAAATTTTCCGACCTTGCCTTTATCAAAGTGAAAGGCCATTCCGGAATAAAAGAAAATGAGGTCGCCGATTTTCTGGCCACTTCTGCCATAAAAAAAGGCCTGATGTAAAAACAGACCTTTTTATCAATTATATCAAGGTTTGATGGTTTTTCAGACCTTTCAGCGGGTTAAGAAATCAGTCTTTGGAAGCTTCTGTATCTTTTCCTTTTTCATTTTTCCAGGTATCTTTAAGTTCATCAAATCCAAGGTAGAGCGCAAGGCCGCCTCCTAATAAAAGAACAGGGGGTACACAACCTAAAATTAAATTTACAAACTGGTTGAAAAAGACAGCCAACCCCACAAAGCCCAAAAGTACTGCTATGGCTCCACCGATTAATGTTTTCATACTGAGGTCCTCCTAAAAAATTAATTAGTTATTATTCGTTTACAATAAGCATAAATGGAAATTATCAATATAAAGATTTCGGAAAAATAGCACATGGCATTAGTTTTGACAAGACTATTTTAAGATTGCCATTCCAGCCAACCAATGATAATAATTACGCGTTTATATGGGGTATGAGAAGATCCTTTAAAAGGAAAAAGAATGACATTATATCAAGGGTTTAAATGCCGTATTGCTCAGTCAAGGCTTAAGCTTCGCAATATCATCAACCACATGCTGGATAACTCCAAGGATTTTTTTCTCTGCTATTACCCCGGGGACACCGGATATATTATCCAGAAGCTGATCAGGCTTTTGATTAATAAAATAAATTTTGACGAACATAATATCGAAAAAATTAAAAATATTGATTCGGACAGTATCATTGTTTATGCGAGTAAAAATAAAAGAGTCTTTGATTTTCTATATTATCACACTAAACTTAAATCCATGAATTTACCCTATCCGCAGATAGGGTTTGATTTCAGATTCTTTTTGCTTTTGCCAGTCAAACGCCTGTTTCAGGTTTTTATCTGTCATGTTGACCACTTTTTACATCATTATAGTTTCAAAGATGCCTACACAACAGGGTATGCGACAAAAGAACTGTCCAACGGCAAGGCAGGATTTGTCTGCCTGATTGAAGAAGAAGACTTTTATAAACGATTTATCAAATCAACCCCGGATCCGCTTTTCCTATTGATAGAACTTCAAAAAAACACAAATACCGCTGTTATGATCATTCCCGAGGATATAATCTATGTCACAAAACCCATGAGAAAAAACCCGAACCTTACGGATATTCTTTTTGGAACCCATGAAAAACCAGGATTTATTAAGCGGTTCTTCACTATTATAAGACATCCGGAAAAAATAAGAGTTGAACTTGCCAGACCGGTTAATCTTAAAGAATTTATCAACAGCCCTGCGATAAAACCCCTTGACTCGGAATTTCAAACTCACAGGCTTCGAAAACACCTCGTTGATATCCTGAACCGTCAGAGAAAAAGCATAACAGGCCCGATTTTAAAATCAAGGCAGGAGATCACGGAAGATATATTAACCCGGAAATCCCTGCGTGAATATCTTGCCCAATATTCATCGGATAACAATCTCTCCTTAAGCAAGACACATAAAAAAGCAGCTGGTTACATAAAAGAAATCGCAGCCAACTATAATCTCCAGGTTATTAATTTTGCAAACTGGCTCTTAACATGGATGTTTAAAAACATTTTCGAAGACCTTGTTTTAAATCAGGAAGAAATCAACCGCATGAGGGAAAAATCAACTGAGGCTCCGCTGATTCTTGTTCCATGTCATAAAAGCCATCTGGACTATCTTTTGCTGCCCTATGTCATGTATGGGAACAATATGCCCTGCCCCCATGTTGCAGCGGGGAAAAACCTTTCTTTCTGGCCTCTGGGGCCATTATTCAGGGGGGGGGGTGCCTTTTTTCTCAGGCGGACCTTCAAAGGTGCGCCGCTCTACGCAAAAATTTTCAGCGCCTATCTGGAAAAACTTCTGTATGAGGGCTTTAATATCAAAATCTTTATCGAAGGGGGCAGAAGCCGTACAGGAAAGCTTTTATCACCCAGGCCAGGCGGGATTGCCATGTTGATTAATGCTTACCAGAACGGGGCCTGTAACAATCTGTATTTTGTTCCGGTTTTTATCGGTTATGACCGTGTTCTGGAAGAAGATGCTTATTTAAAAGAAATTGAAGGCGGGAAAAAAAATCCTGAAACATTGAAAGGTCTCATCAATGCCAGAAAATTTTTAAAAAAAAAATACGGCAAGGTCTATATGAAATTTAATGAGCCCATATCCGTAAAGGAGTATATTAAGGAAAAAGGCATTGATCTTTCAAAAGCTTCGAACCAGGATTACATGAAATTTGTTAAAAGTTTTGGATACAAGCTGATTAATGCCATCAACAGGAATGCCGTGGCCACCCCTCACGGGATTATCGCCAGCGCCGTATTAAACTGTTCAAAAAACAGTTTCACCAAAAAGCAGTTGATATCAAGGGTGAATACATATATGAACCTTTTGGTCTTCATGGATGCCGAACTTTCCGATACACTCCGGATAGATCCGGACAATACGCTTGGCTCAGTTATCAATGATTTTATAGCACGGGATTTTATTGAACTGGCTGATGAGGATGACAAGGATATCACCGAAAATACGATTTTTATTGTAAAGGATAATAAAAGAGCCGTCCTGGATTATTATAAAAACTCGGTTATCTCCTTTTTCATCAGATATGCCTATACGGCTATGGCCATTCTTGAAATGGACCGGTTTCAATTTTCTTCTTCAGATCTTATCATACGGTATAAATTTTTGGAAAAATTATTTATTGATGAATTTTTCTATGATGAAGACATCACTTGTGAGGAAAATATTTCCATTTGTATCAAAGGGTTCATCAGTGAAGGCATTCTTGTTCCTGACTTACCGGGATCAGATCTATTTCAAATAACATCCCAGGGATTAAAAAAATTAAAATGGTTTGCCGTCTTTCTTTTGCCTTTTTTTGAATCCTATCGTACCACCCTGCTATATTTTGAAAAATATGAACCAGATAAACACGATGAAAAAGAGAGGATTAAAAAAATCCATTCAATGGGAACAAAGCTTTATAAAGGTAAATTAATCAACCTGAAAGAATCCTTGTCACAGGTTACCTATAAAAATGCAGTTTATTATTTTACAAAAAATGGTGTTAAAGGGTCGGGGGATCATGTTCAGATTGAATTCTATAAAAATATTCTGGATCGTCTGACCCGTCTGATTGAATCCTGATATCATGAAAGCGTTGATTCTGGCAGCCGGATATGGCACAAGGCTTTTGCCCCATACTCTGAAAATACCAAAGCCCCTGTTTACACTGAATTCCATACCCATATTGGAACATCTTGTAAACCAGCTGCTTGAATATGGGTGTGAAAAGATTTTCATCAATACCCATCATCTTCATGAACAGATAGAAACTTTTGCAGATCAGTTTCCAGACACTGTTCACACCATTTATGAGCCTGTCATCCTGGATACCGGCGGTGCCATTGCCAATACCAGGCGATTTCTTGAACGCGCCCCTTTTTTTGTGATCAATTCAGATATTGTTTTCAATATGGACCTTGCCCGTTTATATTCCTCCCACATATCATCAAATTGCCTTGCCACGCTTGTGCTTCATGACTGTGAAAAATTCAATAAGGTATCAATTGATTCTGAGGGTTATATCCAGAGTTTTAATTCCAAAACAGACAGCTTTGCCTTTACCGGAATACAAGTTTTATCCCCTGGAATATTTGATTATTTCCCAGATCAAAAGATATTTTCAAGTATCGCAGTTTATCAGAAGCTGATTCACCAGAAAAAGATAAAGGCCTTTGTAGAAAAAGAAATGTACTGGTCCGAAATCGGCACGGCAGAATCCTATTCAATGACATCCCTGCGCGAGCTTGCAGCGTCTCAGTTCGAGCTTAAACAGGGAAAAATTAAAAATATCCAGGTTCACAAACTTGCCGGTGACGGTTCTGACAGGATATGGTACAGGGTTTTCCACGAGAATCAATCCTTTATCATAGGTGACCACGGGATATGTCTTCCAGACACGGATTCTCTGAATCAGCTCAATGCATTTATTGATATCGGTCGGCATCTTTTTTCAAATAACATCCCGGTACCCAGAATTCTTAATCATGACACGGTTTCCGGTATGGTCATCATGGATGATCTCGGGGATATTCATCTTGAAGCCCTTGCCAAACATCAGAATGACTCTGAATCCTTGCTGAAATTATATCAAAAAGTAATCGATCTCCTTATTGAGTTTTCAATCATTGGCGCTCATGGATTTGACATAAAATGGACCTGTCAGACCGCAACCTATTCAAAAGAACTGATCCTTGAAAAGGAATGCCGATATTTCATGGACGCTTTTATCAATGGATATTTGGATATCAATTTACCCTTTCGTCACTATGAAGATGAATTCCAGTATATTGCGGATCATGCCTTGGAATATGGATTTATGGGTCTCATGCACCGGGACTGCCAATCCAGGAATATTATGATGGTTAATGGAAAGCCCTTTTTTATTGATTTTCAATCTGCCAGAGTCGGGCCATTCCAATATGACCTGGCCTCCCTTCTCATGGATCCCTATGTCGGCTTAAGCCATACAATTAAAGAAGTGCTTTTGCTTTACACGGTAGAAAAATTAAACCTGAATCCTGTCCAAGGGCAGGCATTTATAAAAAACTATCGATTTTGCTGCCTGACTCGAAATTTTCAGTTTTTAGGCGCTTTCAGTTATTTAAGCCGGATAAAAAAGAAAATAGGCTTTGAACAATACATCCCTTTTGCTGTAGACTTATTGAAAACTAATATTGCTGATTTAAATACCGATAAGATTCCGAAACTTGCAAACCTGGTTCAACTGATTGAAAGGAGAAGATGAGCATGAGTAAAATCAACATCATGATCAATGGACTGCCAGGGAAGGTGGCAAAAAAAATGGCTCAGTTTGCCATTTCCGATAAAAGATTCACTGTTATTCCTTTTTCTCTCACCGGTCAGGAGATTCAAGAAAAAACAGTCACTCTTGGCAATGTGGTTTTTGACCTTGTCAGACCAGACGCCAGGGATAGAAAAACAGCCCATATCAGATCTTTGTATCCATTTTTTATAAGCATTGACTATACCCACCCCAGCGCGGTCAACTCAAATGCCCTTTATTATGTAAAAAATGAAATTCCATTTGTCATGGGAACCACCGGAGGTGATCGGAAACAGCTTGAAGATGTTGTTAAAAATGCCTCTGCACCTGCTGTAATTGCACCCAATATGGCAAAACAGATTGTTGGATTTCAGGCTATGATGGAATATGCCGCTGATGCTTTTCCCGGCCTTTTCAAGGGCTATACCCTTCGAGTGGCAGAAAGCCACCAAAAGGGAAAAGCAGATACTTCTGGTACGGCAAGAGCCATGGTAAGCTATTTCAATAAACTGGGGGTCAATTTTGATGTGGATAGCATTGAAATGATCCGGGATCCGGAAACGCAGGAAAAACAATGGGGTATCCCCAGAGAGCATCTGAGTGGTCATGGATGGCATACATACACTCTCACCGCAGAAGACGGATCAGCTCTGTTTGAATTTAAACACAATATCAACGGCAGAGATATCTATGTCAGCGGGACCTTTGACGCCGTCCTTTTTTTAAAAAACAAAATCGATACCACCGACACATCTCGCAGACTCTACACCATGATTGATGTTTTAAACGGGAAATAGCCTTTTGAACCTGTATTTTAGAATCATTCTGGTCATTATAGGCATTGCCTACCTCATCAGCCCTGTGGATATTGTACCGGATTTTATGATTCCTTTTTTTGGATTTATCGATGACGGAATCATCATTGCCTTTATTTATTATCTGATCAGATACGGCACCCTGCCTCCTTTTCTATTTAAAAAAAAAAAATATCAAAACCCATCGGATCAAAAATTTAATCAGTCAGGTACAAAAACTCAGAATCCCGGACCAGGTGAAAAGAAAACAACTTCTGGTCACAATTCACCCAAGACTCCCTATGATATTCTTGGCATTGATCCCGGAGCATCAAGAAAAGATATCATTGCTGCATATAAGGATGCGGTCAAAAAATACCATCCTGATAAACTCTCCCATCTCGGAGAAGAATTTTCCAGCCTTGCCAATGAAAAATTCCTTGAAATCCAGAAGGCTTATGACACTCTTATGAAACAATAAGAAATAAATGGCCGTATTGACAAGAGAGAATGAAAAGTGTCGGAATTTTTAACAATCGGGTCAAGACAAATTGAAGTTCAATGGCATAGAGAAGGGGAAAAAGGGTTTCCCACACTCATTTTCCTTCATGAAGGCCTTGGGTGTATAAAAATGTGGAAGGATTTCCCTTATCGTTTATCTAGAAAAACAGGATGCCCAGCCCTGGTTTTTTCACGATTGGGGTATGGCGCATCCGATCCAAGCCCGATACCATGGAAAATTAATTTCATGCACAAAGAGGGGTTGCATTTTTTACCTTTTCTTCTTCATGAAACAAAAATCAAGAACCATATACTGATTGGGCATTCCGACGGTGGTTCCATAGGTATCATATATGCCGGCAGTCCCTATGCCAAAGGATTGAAAGTTTTGATCACGGAGGCTGCGCATGTGTTCTGCGAAGAGGTTACGGTTAAAAGCATTGATCAGGCAAAAATCAATTATGTACACCATGGTCTCAAGCAAGGACTTGAAAAATATCATGGGGAAAACACGGAAAATGCTTTCAGGGGATGGAATGATGTATGGTTGAGCCCTCAATTTATCCACTGGAATATTGAAAAATATCTGCCGAGAATCAAGATTCCCATGCTTGCGCTTCAGGGAAATAAGGATCAATATGGAACTTTGAGACAGTTAAAAACCATCAGGAAGCGGGTGAGTAACAGCACAACCCATATCATTGAAGACTGCGGGCATTCTCCCCATCTTGAGCAGCCTGAAAAAGTGCTGACCGTCATGGCAAAATTCATTGACGAGAGTATGTGTTTAACCCTTTGTTAAAATTTTATAAGGAGTCTTTTTTGACCGGAATAAGCGAAATTCTTTTATTAATTCTGCTGATTGCCTTTATTTTTATCCTTCCAAGGATGTTTAACCGGGAGTCCGGCAAAAAAAGAGCAGACAGGATGTTTATAATGAAAAAATTATCGGTAAAAACAAGGGGGGTGATCGTTCTCTCTGTTGTTTATCCTATATGCATGTCTTTTTATCTTAAACCCTGGCAGGATAATTCGATTACCTTCATTTTTTATGGACTTTTCCCTGTTTTCCTTATCTGGGCAATGGTCTGGATTATTTCCGGCAGAAAAAAATAAAAAACGCATTCCAAGGCATCTTTAAAAAAAGACCAAGGAATGCGTTTTATTCAAATTCTAGTGATGAGATTCTCCGCCGTCTTTCAGTGTGTCATAGGCAGCCTTTAAAATACAATAGGTCATACCGGCACCCAGAATGGAAATGGCATACCAGAATCCTCCGAAAAAAATTGCATGTGCCATGTCCCAAACCCATTCAAAATTAAATGGAAACATAATTTACTCCTTATTTACAAAAAGCATTATTCCGCCTCTGTTATCGGTTCAATACTGTTAAGCTCTTTTTCCTGTGGAAACACGGGAAGATAACGATAAGTCAAGGCAATCAGAATAATTCCATAGGCAACGGGAAGAACGGTTGTTGCAATTTCCTGCCAGCTTGGAATGTAGAGCGCCCAGGTATCAAAACTCATTACCGGGACTGCCATGATTTGAAGCACCATGACCCACCTGTTCAGACAGACGCCAATGACACCCAGAATAATAGCGACGAGTCTCAGTGTCGGGTTTTCGCGGGTTGACTTCATAATGAGGAGAAGACCCGGGATAACACCGCAGATAACAATTTCAGTCACCAGAATCCAGTATCCGTAGAAACTGTTGTTTGAATAGAAATGACTGATATTAAAACCAAGGCTCGGTACGGTAACTGTGGCCCAATAGATGGTGTCAATAATCTTGGCAATGATGTAGGTGATGATCATCCATCCGGATATTTTGGCCAGAAGATGGACCACATTATCCTTGACAAGTTTTTTACGGGTAACGGTTTCAGTTATCTTTGTCACCAGCAGGGTAAAACAGGGTCCAAATGCAGCCGCAGACCATGTGAACAAAAAGAAGGTCCAGGGCCAGATTAAAAGCTCTTCCCTTACGGCAAAAGGGCGGCCATACATAACACCTGCAACACCACCGAGGGAACCCTGATGGAAGAAAGAAAGGAAAGCGCCGGTTGCGGCAAAAATAGCCATAACACCATGCATATTATGGGCAAGGTGATGAAAAAAAGGCACTTTGTTGGCTTGTCTGTTTTCCAGGATATTCGGGATAAACTCTATGGTCAATACGGCAAAATATGCTGAAAGACAAAAGGCTACTTCAGTCAGCATTGAATGGACATTGGCATGCCAAAAAATAAACCATCCGCGTAAGGGCTGACCGATATCAATGGCAAGGATTAACAATGCCGAGCTATAACAGATAAAACCGATGATCACGGCAAAATTGATTATATTTTTCAGTTCATCGACTTTGAAAATGTATTTTAACAGGCCTGTAAAGAATGCACCACCGCCAACCGCAATAACTGCAAGATCCGCCCATATCCAGAGGGCAAATCCATAGTAGTCGTTCATATTGGTTTGGTTAAGACCTTTAAACCAGCAGAGAAGCATGGCATAAACGCCCCAGAGCACAACGGCACCCACGATGGCAATTCCAACGGCAAATTTTGGAAAAGAACAACGATTTGCACCTTCAGGTATTAATGCAGAATCCATATTTATTCACTCCTAACATAGGTTTTGGATATGTTAACCATGGGATTCAGACCCATGATGATTCTTAATTTTATCCCATTCTCCGCTGAGATAATTATCCCCTGCTTTTCTGACCCATTCACGCTCGGAAAGATAATAAACTTTTGTATTGGTTCCAAGCCTTTCAAGAAGTCTGAATACATTAGGATTTCTTGACTTGCCAACGACGTTTGGATTGTTTGGCGCCGGGTGTGGGTCAGGTTTTACAATCTCATGCACTCTGTGGGCAGGATTGTAAAGATCCCCGAATACAATAGCACCGGCAGGACAGGCTGTGGTGCAGGCAGTCTGATATTCTTCTTCCCTAATATCATCTCGCCGGCCTTCATAGTATGCCTTATCCCTAGCTGCTTGATATCTGTGATAACAGAAACTGCATTTTTCAACCACTCCCCTCATTCTGGGTGATACATTCGGACTCAAATATTTTTCCATTCCTTCCGGCCATTTAGGATCCCACCAGTTAAAATAGCGTGCATGATAAGGACAGGCTCCCATACAATATCTGCATCCAAAACAGCGTGTATAAATCTGGCTGACGATTCCTGTATCATATCCATAATCCGTTGCCGTTGCAGGGCAAACGGAAACGCAGGGGGAATGACCATGATCCCCTTTTCCGCCACAATGCTGGCAAGGTCTTGGCATATATACTATTTCAGTCTCAGGAAAGGATTTACCATTGGTAAGCTTATAAACACGCATCCAGGTGATACTATCCTTTTTATTGGATTCGTCCTCCTTAAATGGGACGTTGTTCTCAGACATGCACGAAACCATGCAGGAACCACACCCGGTGCATTTGTCCAGATCTATTACCATTCCGAACTTATGTGCTTTAATATTTTCTTTATTCATTAAGAACCTCTTTAGCAATTTATCCTTGAATATCAAGCCTTGGAAATTTTTGCTTTAATTCCAAAGGCAGCATCCAGTCCTGAACCGGATTCAATTACCGGGCTGATCAACTCATTAATATTGGTGCCTTTATGTGATACATACTTGTTATCAAAGGTATGACCCAGGCCCTTGACCATTCCTACAACACCCGGCATGATGCCTTCATTGAGATGGACCATGACTTTTGCAGATGCCACAGGGGTTGTTAAGTTCACATAGTCATAATTTTTAAGGCCAATGGCTGTTTTTGGATTAATTTCAACAACCGTATCCCTGCCCTTTAACTCTTCATCAGAAACCGTTTTTATTGAAAAGGGAGATGCCGCCGGTGATGTGCTGGGTATTCTCATATTGTCAATGGGGATTAACACGAGGTCACCGTCTCCGCTTGGCTGAATGGATGCGGGGTTCCCCACAAGAAAAGCCGTGTCAACCTCAACAGACCCTTCAGGGATGCCCTCTCCCAGTATTGCATGGCCGTCCTGGGATAAGGAATCCCAGAGGCTTCCTGCCACCATTTCAAGACACCCGTCATAGGATTCCCATTCAAAATTATCAGCAACTGCACCATCAAGCGCTTTTGCTATGAGAAGGAGAATATCCCCGGGATGCTTTGTGTTGAATACCGGTTTGACAATAGGTTTTGAAAGTCCAACAACCGTTTTCGCAAGCCCTGCTCCGGATGGGACATCTTCAAGCCGCTCAATAAACATATGGACCGGCAGGATAATATCCGCCTCTTTGGCGGTTTCATCCAGAACGGAGGAAAAGCTGACGACAAAAGGGATCTTCCCAATGGCCTGTTTAATGGTTTTAGTATCATGCAGCGCATAACAGGGATTGGCCTGATAAACAAACAGCGTTTCCACAACCGGTTGGGAAGAAGAATTGATCTTTTCAAACAAATCATGGACATATTGACCTAACCGGGGTTTTGCAATCCCTTCCTTGGCAATGTCATCCAGGGTTTCTCCCGGAAATTCCAGGTAATTTTTTTTCGGTTGAATAAACACACCGCCCTTTTTGTTGATATTGCCCACAAGGCAGTTAAGCGTTTGAACGGCTGCGAATTCCTTAAGGCTCTGAGAACCATCTCCTCTTCCTTTGCCGAAAACGGCAACCGGCATTTTTGCCTTTGCAAACAGGGTGACGATTTCTTCAATGTCTGTCTCTTTTACACCGGTAATCTCAGATGTTTTTGAAAGCGGGTAGTCATTCTGAAGCTGAGCTGCAAGCTTATTGAACCCACCTTTGAACCGGGCCGCTGCAGTGGCGGCAAATAAATTGTTTTTCAGGATAACCGCGCACATCCCCAAGGCCAGATCAGCCTCGGTTCCAGGTTTAACCGGCAGCCATCTGTCAGCATTGGCGGCTGTATTGGACAATCTGGGTTCAATCTGATAAAGCCTTGCACCCCTTTCCTTTCTGGAAGCATTCGCTTTAAAACAGTTCACAGGAGATCCCCAGCCTTCAATGATGCCGGCTCCGAAACTTAATACAAAATCAGAATTTTCAAGATCAAATCCAATGGTCATTCCTTTTCCATGGATTGTATCAGCCGTCAGTTCAAGATAGGATTCAAATCCCGGCATGGTATAAAAATTGGGTGAGCCAAAGGTTCTAAGCAATCTTTTAAACAGTACCGGAACCGATCCCTGATCTTTATCTGCAATGCAGGCAAGTTTTTCAGGTGATCCGGCAGTTCTGATATCTGTAAGTTTTCCTGCAACAATGGAGATGGCGTCATCCCATGAAATTTCTTCAAAATTGTCACCATTTTTTTTCAAAGGTGACTTTATCCTTGCAGGGTCGTATAGATACTGAAGACCGGAAATCCCATGAAGGCAGGCACCGCCGTCATTGATGGGATATTCGTCAAGCCCTTCAATCTTAACAGGTCTGTCATCAATTTTCCTGACGCTGATGCCGCAGCTTCCAGGGCAAAGACTACAGACCGAACTTTCATAACTTACTTCTCCGTCTACAGGGACGGGTGTCCATGGCCAGTTCTGGGTCCAGATGGAAGAATCATCTGTCAGTTTCAATAAAACAGGGGAAACTGAAAAACCTGCAACTGCACCAAGCCCCAATCCCAAGAAGCTTCTTCGATCAACTTTCATACATTATTCCTCTAAAAAGTTTTTGAATTCTTGTTTTTCAGGTTTTTTTATTTGTGACACTGGAAACAATATCCCTGGTGGCCTGTTTCCTTTTTGTGGCACTCTGCGCAGTCATCCATCTTCATGCGATCCCAGGAATGTTTTTTAATTCCCCAGATATTCTGACCCCAGATATCACGACTGTAGCCGGTAATTCTGTTTTCTTCATAGGGTTTTAAAGTCGTGGAAGTTCCAATAGGACCATGACATGTTACACAATCCATCTGGGTATGTGCTGCGTGGGAAAAAAAGACGCAATCCGGTTGTCTTGAATAAACATACCAGGGAACTTCCTTTTCTTTGGCAACATACATTTCTGCAAACACGGCTTCATCCTTTGTCTCGCCCAGAGGTGCATCAGAATGGCACTCCTGGCATTTTGCAAGCTTGGGGATACCATTAAAACTACCATCTTCTCTCAAGGCGTGACATGATTCACAATCACTTGTCTGTTCAACATGAAGCTTGTGATCAAAATTAAAAGGCTGCTCTTTTTTGGAATAGAGCAATTTGGGAAACAGCAGCGTGCCGGATAAAAAGCATACGATAAATGCTAAAATAAAAAAGATGACACCGAGGCCCAGCCCTTTGTCATCTTTTGTGTCACCGGCGGCACATTCCCCTGCACTCTCCGCGGAACCACTTTCATGTTTGTTTTCTTTCTTGCTCATGAAAACTCCATCAATTTATAAGGTTGATGTTACGCTAACCAGTTTACGTCCAGGCCTGGGGCATGGATTATTTTTTTGCAGACAGCAATCATTGCTGCCTTGCAACAGCTTTGGTAATTAGCGTTAATCTATATTAACATCTCGTTTTCTTGTCAAGACAAATTAAGATATTGATACTGATCTTGGAGGGCCTGTCTAAGCGTAGCTGTGGAGTCCGCTTAAGAGGTAATTCACTCCAAAATAAGTAAAAAGAACAGCTAAAAAGCCAATAATGGAAATATAGGCAAGGGATTTTCCAGACCATCCTCTCATAATTCTCAGATGCATGAAGATGGCATAGATGAGCCAGGTAATCAGAGACCAGGTTTCTTTTGGGTCCCAGGTCCAGTATTTTCCCCAGGCCGAGTTGGCCCAGACCGCTCCTGTAATAATCCCAATGGTGAGAAAAAGAAATCCGAAAACAACCATCTGATAAGTCAATTCATCAATAAGCTCCCATGACGGCAGCTTTGCAAAAATGGATTCTGATTGGGCATCATTGGGTTTGACAAAATACATAATGCTGAACCCGAAAGCCACGGCAAAACCTGCATACCCAAGAAAGCATGTAATGACATGGGCAATAAGCCAGTTGCTTTTCAGTGCGGGCAGAAGGGGAGATATTTTGCTGCTGGTGTTCGGGTCAAACGATGCATAGGCTATGGCAAGAAAAATTAAAGGAGAAGCGAATACGCCAATGATACTTTCCTTGTATTTAAGTTCAACAAAAATATAAAGAATAGCAACGGTCCAGGAAAAAAACACCAGGGATTCATACATATTGGAAAAAGGCGCATGCCCGTATCCCATCTGATAAGATGTCTAAAAAACCGACCACAAGAACAATAAACCCCACTTTTGAAAGACTCGCCTTTTTAAAAGTAAAGGATCCGATATAAAAAACCGAGGCCAGTGCATAAATAAAGGTTGTTGAAGATAATAAAAATGAGCTGTTCATAAAAAGTATTTATCCTTTGATTGTTTGACACATTTTTCGAATTTTAAGCTTTAATCCATGGCTGTTTCGATTTGAGGTTCCTGAAATGAAAAGGTCTGAAGTCAGGTCTCCTGTGGTTTCAATTTCAATAAAATAGGACTCATGGGCCATGAAAAAAGTGATCCAGCATCCGATAATCATCAGAACAAACCCGGCATATACATACCAGATTCCAGGATCTTTTGTAATATGAAGCCCTGTATAATGTTTTTGCTCAATGCCCTTGATCACAAAAGCAAAAGACCCTTTCCGCATTTTATCAAAAGTCGGGAATTTCAGGGGCAACCCGATCTGAACACTTGTACCGTCTTTTTCAACAATTCTCCCGATAAAAGCCTGCCCAAGATCGTTTCCGTTAAAATCAAAATGAGGCGCAAATCCTTCAAGTTTAAATAGGGTTTCACCATCAGAAAGCTGAATTTCTTCCCCGATTATAACAGTTTTTGTGATTGCGGCTTTGTCCTGTTGCCTTATGATATCAAAGCTTACACTATCCGGTGGAGCTGAACCATAAGAGGACTGAAAAATATTAATGCCTTTATATCTCAGCGGGTGATTAACGAGAATATCTTTGGTAAGGCTTTCTTTTCCCTCTTCGATAATGGTAAGATTTGATCTGAATTCTTCGGGTGCGCCGGTATCATAAAATTTAACTTCAAAATCATTGCATTGGATTGTAAACCCTAGTTTTACAGGATTTTTACTATCAGAAAGAATAGCTGTATCCGAACTTTTACCTTCATCCAGATTCAAATTGGCCTTGAATCCGAACAATGATCCAATCAGGGCGCCCAACAACAATAGAAGCAGGCTGGTATGAACCACATATACTCCCAGGCGGGTCCATCTTCCCTTTTCAGCATAAAGCATTATGGTTTGTCCTGTCTCTTCTTTTAAGACTGGGCCTATGGCTTTTGACAATAGCTTTTCGGATTCGCTTGATAACTGAAGCAAAGGTTTTTCAACCGAAAATTTTTCCATGTTTTTCAGTTTTTTGAATCTGTCAGGGTTAATGCTTATCTTTTTAGGGAAAATGATCTTCCATGTGGTTGAAAGCCTTTCAATTGAGCATACAATAAGGTTGATGCACAGGACCGATAAGAGGCCCAGAAACCACCAAGCGTGATACATATCATCAAAATCCAGGGCCCGGATCAGATTATACCAGCCATGGCCGTAAAAGTTGATATATTCATCCTGTGTTCCGTTTTGAAGGACAACGGTTCCGATTATTGATGTCAGGGCAAGAAGAACAAGCGTATAAACAGCAAGCCGGGCAGAACAAAAAAATTGCCAGATTTTTTCGGGTATGGTTTGATTTTTTTTCAAAATTTTTACTTTCTTAAGTTTTTTTCCAGGGATTCTTCAATACCTGAATACCGTTTAACATTCATGCGGATAGCAGCCTTTAAAACATCAAGATCACCAAAAAGGATCACTTTCTTTCTCGCCCTTGTAACTCCTGTGTATAATAGTTGTTTTGTAACAACAGGGGAAAATCTGTTCGGAATCACCATTAAAACCGTATTGAACTCGGATCCCTGGCTTTTGTGAATGGTTATTGCAAATGCCGTATCATGGGATGGCAGGTCTGAATATCGATATGGTTTGATTCTATTATCCAGATTTTTGAAGAACGCTGTAACCTCCCCCTTTTTTTCAAGTGCAACACCAGTATCGCCGTTGAATAACCCCTTTCCATAGTCATTGGTATTCACCATGATGGGCCTTATAAAGGGTTTTTTCTCTATACCAGAATTATGGGATGACCGCAAAATCTTTTCACAAATATGATTAATTTGTAATGTTCCATATTCTCCTTTGTTATGTGCACAAAGTATTCTGAATTCATCCAGCTTGTTGAGAGCATCTTCGCCCTTTTCGGCTTCCCCAAAGGACCTGTATTCAGTTTCAATATACTGTTGAAAAATTCTATTAACAGACTCTTTGTTGGTATAGCCTTCAAAAATGAGATCAGGGTTTTCACGGGATAGCAGGAGAGATTCAAAACCAGGAACATCCATTTCATTGATTGCTTTAGATAGTTTTTCTATTCCGGTTTGCCCTCGGGATCTGAAATTGTGATTCAATAACACCATATTTGAGGACAATCCGTTAACTGCACACAGATCGCTGAATACCGCCCCTGCCTGTATGGAAGTCAACTGATGCTTATCACCCGTCATAATAACTCTGGATTCCAACGGGGCAGCTTCCAGAAGCCTGACAAGCAGTGGAAGATCTACCATGGATGCTTCATCAATAATCACGACATCTTTATTCAGAGAATTGGTTTTGTTATGATAAAAGCCAGGCCTGTTAATCAATGGCTTTAATGCCGAATGGATCGTAAGCCCCCCTTCCATTCTGGACGAGGCTTTTCCAGTGGGGGCAACGCACATCATTTTATATTCAGCCTGCCCGGTTTTTTTGGTATATAGAGATAATGCTTTTCTGATGATATTGATGACAAAGGTTTTTCCGGTTCCGGGTCCCCCGGAAATAATTGTAAATTGCTTTATCAGAGCATTTTTCACTGCCCTTTTCTGCGGTTGGTGATGCTCATCACAAGATGGGAAAAATATTTTTATAATTTCATCAACCAGAGCCTCATCCATGGGTGGTCGTGAAAATGTCACCCGTTTAGCAATGTTATCTGTTAAGCGATTTTGAAAATCAAAATATTTTGCAAGATACAATTTCAAACCCGGATCCAGAACTAAAGGGGTGTGAATATTGTCTGAAACCAGTAAAGAATTTTTAAGTGAACATATCCAGGTGTCTGTTTCCGGATATTTCAAAAAGACATGGCCGGCTTCTGAAATAGGCTTCTGTGTACCTGCCAGTGCTGGCATATCAAGACAAATGTGACCCTCAAACAATAATTTGGAAATAAGTGCACAGGAGGCAATAACGACAGGGTCTTTCGCATTAAAGACAACAGCCATGGATTTGGCTAAAAAATAATCCAGATCTGAAAAAAAACCATGTTTATATAAAACCTCAAGTTCAAAGGCTATTTGCGTTTTTATCATCTTTCCTGCCTGTTCTGAAAAAAATAGTATAAATTACCAGGCCTGTTTTAAAAAATAAACCATTGAAACAGGTTTTTCATTATTCTATCCATAGCTTAATAATTTAACTTGATTGAAATGGATAGATTTAATACTCTTGTCAACTGGTTTTTAACCCCTAAAAATTAAAGCCGCTTCAGAATGGATGTCACCACCCTGAAATTAGAACTTCTGTTTATTGACCGCAAGCAGATTGTGGAAGATATCACCAGAATTGTAAGTGCAAACGATCTGAATATTATTTCCATGGAAGTGGAAAACAAAGAAAAAAAAACTCTGATTTATATTGAAACAAAAAGTTCCCGGTTTTCACCCTCCCATAAAACGATTGTCGCCAGTCTCACAAAAATACCGGATCTGATAGAGATCACTGAAATCAGTTCCATGCCCCAGGAAATTCGGGAAAAAAGATTAAAAGTTGTCCTGGACAGCATCAGTGACGGCATTCTATCAATTGATAAATACGGCTATGTCACCACTACGAACAGGGTGGCTAAACAAATGCTGGGCTGGAACCAATTCAATGTCATTGGAAAACATTTATCTTCTCTGCCCGTTGAAAATACCGATTTGATAGAATGTCTAAAAGGCAGGTCTTTTCAAAATCAAAAAAGAAACCTTATAACACCCAATGGACGTTTCCAGTTTTTTTCAGCAGGTGTTCCCATCAGGGATATTACCGGGGAAGTTACCGGCGCTATTGAAATCATGCGGGACATGAAAGAAATCAGGGATCTTGCCAATGAGGTGACCAATCCCACTCAATATTCTTTCAGTGATATCATCGGTAAAAGCGCTGCTATTATGGATGCCATATCCTTTGCCCAGAAAATTGCAGTAACCCATTCAATTGTTTCTATCCGTGGAGACAGCGGCACAGGAAAGGAATTGTTTGCCCGGGCCATCCATACGGAAAGCGGTGTTAAAGGTGATTTTGTGGCTGTCAATTGTGCAGCTTTGCCAGAATCTTTGCTGGAAAGTGAACTTTTCGGCTATGAAAAAGGATCTTTTACCGGAGCGGAAAAAAAAGGCAAACAGGGATTATTCGAAATTGCAGACAATGGAACTCTTTTCCTCGATGAAATTGCTGATATGCATATTGGTGCACAGGCTAAAATTTTAAGGGTCATACAGGAAAAAAGCGTCCGGAGAATCGGCGGTATTAAAGAAATACCTGTGAATACCAGGATTATCACCGCAACCAGCAGACTTATTGAGCAAATGATCAAAGACAATACATTCAGACAGGATCTATACTACAGGATCAATGTATTACCCATTCATGTCCCGCCGTTGAAAGAAAGATATGAAGATATACCCTTACTGGCGGAGTATTTTCTATCAAGAGCAGCAAACCAGGTCGGCATTCAGCCCAAAAAATTATCCGATGCTGCCCTGCGCAAGTTAAACAGCCACGACTGGCCCGGCAATATACGTGAATTAAAGAATGTCATTGAACGCGCTTCCATCATTTCCGATAAAAAAATAATTGATGAAAATTGGATCCTTTTCGGGCATGATATCGAAAGAACGATCAAGGGCCTTAAGGCGACATCTTTTAATGAAATTCAACTCCATTCATTAAAGGAAATGGTGGGCAGTTATGAAAAAGGACTTCTTGAATCAACCTTGAAAAAATATCCCAGTATTCGAAAAAGTGCCCGGGCCTTAAAAATATCTCATACAGCGATTCTCAACAAGATCAAAAAATATGGAATCGTGAATGAGTAATTCAGGCTCTCAACAACCTTGAGACCTGAGGTTTTCGTCTGTCAGTACCCCTTCGCCGATTGGCTTTGAAGGAGAGACTCACGATGATACCATCCCGAATGCTGCTTCTTCTGTCTTTATCCTTTTTTCTCCTGTCCCTTTTAAATTTTCTGCTGACGGTTTTCCTTCTTTCTGAAAATCCGTTTATCTCATGCGGAGAATCAATTATTTCGGTCCGAACAGGTATTATTTTATAATCAAATGTCATAACTTCTCTTAACATTAATAAATTGTAAATAAACTCTTGCCTGTTCATTTGCATCGTCAATTGAGGAGGGAGACTTTAATTTTTCTTTTTTGAGTCTTCAATATATTGATTGATTCGTAAAAATGGAATATAGAGCGTATCAAGTGTAAGTATATGATTTATTAACCAGTTTCGCATTTCTTCGATTATATCAAAGGTTAAACATTCCTCATTTTCTGAAATTTCACGGCGCAAGGTGATGGAAATTTTAGCAAACTGGCGATGTGCTTTGGCATGGCTATGGAAATCCGGATATCCTTTTTTCTTTAAATATCTTTCTTCAGTGCTGAAATATAGTTTGCTGTATTCATTGATCTCGGTAATCATATTGATGCAGTCTTTGATATCTGTTTTTGTTTTTTTCATATCGATCAATAGATTAAAAAGCTCAAACATCTTTTTCTGATGCATATCGATTTCTTCAACATCGACACTGTATGCCTTCTCCCATTCAATTCTTTCAATATTTGTCATTTCCATCCCCTCTGTTTTTTCTTTCAAAAAATATTGTTCCAAGAACAATCACTGAAATCAATATGGCCAAAGCCACCACAAATGTTATGCCATGTTTTCCAAATTTTGGATATACAATAAAAGGAACAATATATAAATACAGTGCCATGTGAAGACAGCCAATAAAAATAATCCTTAAGGTTATTCCTTTTTTCATTCAAATTGCCTCAAGCAGCTTTCCATGTATATTATCAAACCCGCCATTGGACATTATCAGGGCAAGATCTTTATCCCTTAGTTCTGAAACAAGGAAACTGATCAGGCTGTCTGTATTTTCAAAACAAAACGCTCGGATCCCTTTTTTTTTTATATCGGATATAAGTTTCAGGATGGATAACCGATCATGAGCCGGAATATTCTTTTTGACCGATGGTTCACAAATACATACCATATCGGCTTCAGTGAAAGCATCAGGATATGAATCCTGAAAAAATTTTCTCATGCTTGTATTGGTTCTAGGTTCGAAAACAGCGATGATCCTGCCGTCTTTATAATAGGGTTTTAATGCCCTGATCGTCTCTCTTACTGCCGTAGGGTGATGGGCAAAATCATCCATAATGGTGATCCCATCTTTTACACCCCGAACCTCTTGTCTTCTTTTTACGCCTGAAAAATTATTTAAAGCAGCTTTTATTATTGTATTGCTGATTCCGATTCTTTTGGCTGTCGCTATGCAGGCCATGGCATTAAAAAGGTTGTGTCGGCCCACAAGGCTGGTCTCGATAGAAATGGATTCAAGAGGGCCGTTAACATCAAAATATGTCCTTGATTTCTCCTGCTTATGATTTAAAAATGACCACTGAGCTTTTTCTCCATATGTTTCAATAGATACTGCCGATTCAGAAAGAACCTCTTTTAAATGCAAACTGTCTCCAAAAGCAATCACATGACCGGTTTTTTCATTTTTTTGGATCAGTGCCGAAAAAGCTCGTTTCACATGATCGATATCCATAAAAATATCTGCATGATCAAACTCAACACCCGTCATGATAATGATCTCAGGATCATAGTGCATGAATTTCGGCCCTTTATCAAAAAAAGCCGTGTCATACTCGTCTCCTTCAATTACCATATACTCGCCTTTTCCGATTCTGAAACTGGAATTGAAATCCCTTAAAATACCGCCGATCAGAAATGAAGGATCCATTCCTGCTGAAAACAGGATATGCGCCATGATGGAAGACGTGGTTGTTTTTCCATGGGTGCCGGTAACAAGGATGATTTTTTTATCCTTTGCAAGAAATTGGTTGACTGCCTGGGGCATTGAGACATAGGGAATGCTGGATGTCAAGACAGCCTGGGCTTCAATGTTCTGACGCGTTACTGCGTTACCAATAATAACCAGATCCGGCAAGAGATCCAGGTGAGATGGATCATATCCCTGAAAAAGTTCAACTCCTTTTTCTTTTAAAAAATCACTCATGGGCGGATACACATTCTGATCAGAGCCTGAAACCGTATATCCCATCTCTTTAAGACTGCAGGCAAGCGTTCCCATCCCTGTACCACAGGCAGCAATCATGTGAATTTTTTGTATCATGATGGTTTAAATTTCCTTCATGGCTTCTCTTGTAGCAAGAATTGTCTTATCAATATCCTCATCAGAATGGGCCAGTGAAACAAAACAGGCTTCAAATTGAGATGGTGCCAGATATATGCCTTTTTTAAGCATCAGCCGGTAAAATTTTGCAAACCTGTCCAGATTGCATTTTTTTGCATCATTAAAATTACGGATTTCATCACTAGAAAAAAAGAATCCCGCCATGGAACCTGCATGGCCTGTTTTAAGGCTTATTCCGGCATCATCTGCTGCCGACTGGAATCCCTTCATGAGTTTTTCAGTTTTCCTATCAAGAGCTTCATATACTCCTTTCTTCCTGAGCTCAGACAGTGTTGCAATGCCGGCTGCCATTGCCAAAGGGTTCCCGGAAAGTGTGCCTGCCTGGTACACTTTACCGACCGGGGCAATATGATCCATGATCTCTTTTTTACCGCCATATGCACCTACGGGCAATCCACCCCCAATCACTTTGCCAAAACACGTCAGATCCGGTGTGACCCCAAACAACCCTTGAGCAGATCCTTTTGAAACCCTAAACCCTGTCATGACTTCATCAAAAATCAAAACCGCCCCATACTTTTCTGTATACTCCCGCAATGTTTGAAGAAAACCATTTACCGGGGGAACAAACCCCATATTACCGGCCACCGGCTCTAGGATAACACCGGCCACTTTATCACCGATTTTCTTCATAACCATGATAAACTCTTCACTATTATTGAATTTTAGTGATAAGGTATTTGAAATAACAGAATCGGGGATGCCCGGACTACCCGGAATACCCAGGGTAGCCACTCCTGATCCCGCAGCAACAAGAAGCGTATCAGCATGCCCATGATAGCAACCGTCAAATTTGATGATGATATCCCTTCCGGTATATCCCCTGGCCAGACGAATGGCACTCATGGCAGCTTCCGTACCGGAGTTCACCATTCTTATTTTTTCAACTGAAGGCACCATATCAATCACAAGACGGGCGAGCTGAGTTTCAAGTTCTGTGGGGGCGCCAAAACTGGTACCTGTTTCCAGGACTTTTTTCAAAGCATCAATTACGCAGGAAGGCCTGTGGCCAAGAATTAAAGGCCCCCATGATAGCACATAATCAATGTATTGATTCCCATCAACGTCATAAATTTTGCTTTTGTCTCCATTTCTAATAAATAGAGGCTGCCCTCCGACAGAACCGCAGGCTCTAACAGGTGAATTTACACCCCCTGGAATATATTTCTGAGCTTCCAAAAAAAGATGTTCTGATTCTGATGTCTGCATTGTTGTTTCCTTCTCAATATAAAATTGTTGTATATATCAAACCTGCAATTAAAGGGTCAATCGCTTTTTACAGGATTTTCAAAATCAAAAAGCTGTTGACTTTTCAAAGTCAGGCTGTTAAATTTGCCGGGTTAATTTTATGGGCCGTTAGCTCAACTGGTAGAGCAACTGACTCTTAATCAGTAGGTCCTGGGTTCGATTCCCCGACGGCCCACCATAGAATAAAAAATGGCTTCCAAATGAAAACAGGAAGCCTTTTTTTTGCCTCAAACTCTTATTTCTTTTTTACCTGAATTTCAACCCGCCGGTTCATCATGCGGCCCCAGGCTGTATCATTAGTTTCAATAGGATTTTTGCTTCCAGATCCAAGAACCTCTATCTGGTCAGGCCTTATGCCTTTGCCAAGAAAATAACTTCTTATAATGTTAGCTCTGAACTCAGAAAGCTTGATATTATATTTTTCATATCCTTCAGCATCCGTATATCCGGTAATTAAAATTTTTGCATCAGGATGCATAACTAAAATATCTGTAAAATCAGTTAGTTTATCCAGGCCTTCTTCCGTAAAATCATTGTTATCATATTTGAACCTTACCACCAGCTTTTCCGTCGGCAGAGGCAGGACTTTTTTGTCTTCAACCTTAATACCGCTTTCAACCTTTATTATGTTGTCGGTTTGAGTTGTGTCTGCTTGAGTCACTTCTTCCGCTATCGGGTGGAGTTTTTCAGAGGGTAATGTTTCTTTTTTTGTTTTTTCAACTGATCCCTGATCCTTTAACTTCCTACCTTCTATTTGAACCTCATTTCTGGCAATGGGTATTTCAATTTTACCGCCTTGCTCTTTATTTAAAGAAATAGGGGGATTATCGTCCGCCTTTTTATCCTTTACAATTTGTTTTTCACCCTCTTCTACCAGCAGAGCACTGGAATCCAAATCTGGTTGAAACAGTTGGTGCCTTATTTTCTGTATGTTTTTGTTAATAAAAAATATCTGCTCTTTAAACTGGTCTGGAAAAGAAAAAAAAACTACGAAAAAAGCGATAAACAAACATATAATAAATTTCAGAAAAAATCGTGTGTGTGGTGTTTTTTTATTTTTAATTTCAGGGGCTTTGTTCAGCACCAGGTCATTTGCAGGGGCAATCGGCAGAACCTTGGGCTCAGAAACTGTGAATCCGTTAATATCCTTATTTTTAACAGATGCCGGTATTCTAAGCTCATTTGCACATTCTCTTACAATGGAACCGTCAATTGTTTTCTTTTCCTTAACATATCCGGATAAAAGACAATGATCACAAATCACATTGATTCTTCTTGGAAAACCTCCTGAATATAAATAAACCTCCTGAAGGGCTTCTTCATGAAAAATTGGATATGTTGCGCCTGCAATAGTCAGGCGGTGCCTGATATACTCTCCGGTTTCGTCAGGGGTCAGAGGATCAATATTATAATTTAATGTTAATCTCTGTCTTACTGCCCTGTTCTGATTCCGGTTTAAAATCTCATTAAATTCATTTTGACCGATAA
Source organism: uncultured Desulfobacula sp. (assembly GCA_964619205.1). Lineage (GTDB taxonomy): Bacteria > Desulfobacterota > Desulfobacteria > Desulfobacterales > Desulfobacteraceae > Desulfobacula. The sequence goes on from CAZUDE010000008.1 coordinate 153,800, forward strand.
AAAAAATATTAATCAGCTTTGCATCTGTTTTTTCAATATTCGACAAAAGGCGGATTTCTTCAAGCATCTCCTGTGTTAATAGCTGGGCTTCATCAATGATAAGAAGCACCTTCTTTTTCTCTTCACTGGCCTGAATTAAAAATTTTCTAAAATGTGCGAGAAACGTGCCTTTTGTTAAAAACTGTTTTTCAATACCAAAACCTGCTGCAATATAATTGAAAAAATCCAATTTCTCGAGCCCTGGATCAGGAACTGTTGTTGATATGATATCATGACTCAGGCTTTGGAGAAGGGAATTGATCAATGTTGTTTTACCGGTTCCGACATCTCCTGTTAAAAGCAAAAACCCTTTATTGTCTAAAATTCCATATTTCAAAATGGCAAGGGCTTCCTTATGCTTTTCTCCCAACCACATGAAAGTTGGATCAGAGTTTATTTGAAACGGTTTTCGATCTAAATTATAGAAACTTGTATACATGATAATTTTTTATAAATTATGAATAAACTCCATATCTCTTGTCTGTGTATTCTTGGTTCCGATAACCAGAATTTCAATAATATTGTTTTCATTTTTTTTAAAATATAATCGCCCGTTATAGGCAAACAATACTTCAAAACAAGTTGTTCTGTTTTTTTTCCCCGAGAAAACCTTTCTTTTGATCATGACCTTATCCGGGTCTCGGTCCATCGTATGGATAAGTTCCTCCACCTTTATCTGGTGCTCTTCATCCAAGCTGAAAAAACCAGTCAAGGCTTTTCGGTTCATTTCAATGTTTTTATAAAGAACAGAAAAGCGTTTCAAAATAAAATCAAATTCATTTCGTCTTATTTTGGTCGTTTTTCTTCGCTCATAGGTTTGGATTTTGGATTTTAACTCTTCAATTTCCTTTTCTTTTGTCTGTTTGAATTCAATAAATGCATTGAATTTTTCCTCCATTGAAATGATTTCCCGAAACATCTCTTCTTCGTTTATGCTTGCTTTCCTACGGTCTTCCTGATATTTGGCATTCAGTGTTTTAATGTTTTCAAATAGTCCTTGACGCTCTTTTTTCAACTCTTCCAGAATCTGTTTGTGAATTTCATCTTCTTTTTGAAGCTCTGTTATTAATTTCAGGCTTTTATTTTGATCTGCAGCAGCTTTGGAACTGCTGATACGATAGAAAACAAGAAAAACCGTAAATGAAATCCCAAAATATGCAAACAAGATAAGGTTGCCAATAAACGACCCGTGGTCCAGGTTTGCTGCTGCCTGAACCTTGAGACCCTTGTTTAACAGCTCAAAATTCCTTTTTGCAGTTACCTGTATCTCAGACACACCGGTTATCTCTTTTGCAGGAATAGCCACATCGGAAAAAACCGGATAAAGAATTCTTCCTTCAGATGTGAGCACGCGGATATTGAGATCAAGTCCGGTAAATGAAATAATTTTATCTTCTTTCAAAAATCTATAAATATTATTTGCAATCTGTTCTTCCAGGGGAACAGACCCATCCAGCAAAGGTTTAGAATCACCGATCATAATATTCTGAATTTGGGATAAATACATCCCGCTTAGATACCTTTCACCGGAAATCAGTGTGACAGTATAGAGAATTGGAGTCGCAAGAAGACAAATAATAGCCACTTTAATTGGGAAAAACTTCATGATGCTTCCAAATGATCCGTTTTCTGCTGTTTACTCTGAAGGCAAACCATATCTTATTCAGTATTACGAATCAAGGCCTCATTTATTTAATAACTTATTGCTTTGATGGGATGATGATATCATAATAAGGGTTATTGCCTGAAGTTGCCTTATGATTAATTTCTCCATTCAGATTGGTTTTGATAAATTCAAATTCCTTTGTTAATTTTTCAGGATCGGATATTGACAAGGAATCTCTGTAAATAATACATAAATGGTCCTGCAGGACAGAGACATTAATATAGATTAACGGCGGGTTTCCCGTCTCAGATAAAGGGCTGATAGAACTTTGAATGAGTTTTTCAATCAAATTGTAAATTTCGTTGTAATTGCCTTTAAAATCGTTTCCAGCCGCTCCTGAAAATGAGATCCGAAGGTCATGTTTTTTGAATTGCTTTTTAAGGTTGGACAATAATTTTTCAATATTTAACAATAAAGGATTAAACTCGATTCTGTTCTCTCCATAAAGAGCTTCTATCATATCCTTTTCAAATTCAAATATCTTTGAACTCAAATCATCTGGAATAACCATGACTCCAGGGTTATTTTTATCAAGGGAGCCAATTGTCAACCGCCCCTGTTGTTCTTTTATCCAGATCCCTGTTTTTAATGCTGTACCCATTTCGATTTTTTTCATAATATCATCCCCAAGAGCCGATAAAAAGCTATAGAAAAAACTCTGAATTTTAATTATCTGAAACTTACCTGCTAATCTGAAAATTCTCAAGAGAATTTTAATGCATTAGTTATTGTTCCATATTGATTTAACATATAATTTTCTTGAGTTGATTGTTCAATTGGTGTATTTTCAATGATCAAAATATCCGGACAGGTCATTACGCTGGAAAAAAAATACAGAGGCGTGATTCATAGTGACAATATTAAAAACTAACATTGAACAGATAACGTTAAATTTCAAATCCATCCTTGTAATGGGCGAATCTTTTTATTTGACAAATGTTTTGCACGTGATAGATGGATATACAAGTATTCGAATTTTCAAACGGGGGAATAAATGAAATTTTTTCTAAAAATTATCTGCATCATCTTTATTGGCATTTCTTTTATCGCATGCCAGTCTGATATTGAAAAAAAAGAATCCTACTATAAAAAAGGGTCAACATACTATGAAAACAAAGATTATAAAAAGGCAGAAATCGAGCTTAAAAATGCCTTGCGGATAGATCCCGGATATGTGGAGGCCTATCATCTCCTGGCTAAAAATATGCTTATGCTGGGAAATATAAGAGATGCCTTTGCCATATATAATAAAATTATCCAATTTGATGAAAACGATGTGGAAGCCAACTTGAAATTAGCTGAATTTTTTTTATTGGATAAAAACATGGAACAAGCGATGGAAAAAATTGTTTTTGTTCTTGAGAAAGATCCCAAAAATATAGAAGCGCTTCATGTTAAATCACAAATTTTCATACAAAAAGAATTATTTGACAAGGCTTTTACTGTATATGAAACTATCCTTGACATTGATTCGAACAATATCCCTGCGATACAAAACATGGCAAAAATCCATGCTATCGGTAAAAGACCGAATGAAGCCGAAACTCTGCTTTTAAAATCAATAGCCCTTGATGATAAGAATCTCCAGGTTAGAATGCCCCTCATCGGGTTTTATATCCAACAAGGGAAAATTGAAAAGGTCGAAGAGCAAATTCAACAAGCTATTAAAAACAGCCCGGAAAATTTTGAGGCTCATATTCTGCTCGGCAATTTTTATTTTAACCAGAAAAAAAATGACCAGGCTGAAAAAGCCTATATTGATTCAATAAATGCTTCACCTTCTGCGTTAAAACCCTATCTGGTTGCTGCCGATTTTTATGACAAATTGAATAATCAGGAAAAAGCCCTGGAAATGTACACTAAAGCGGCCTCTATAGAACCGGACAACATCTCTGTTAAAGATACCATTGCAAGATTTCATTATTCACATAAAGATATGGACTCGGCCAACAAAATCATATCCGATATCCTTTCGGCTCGGCCTCAATACTATCCGACTCGGATGCTGAAAACTGAAATCCTGGCATTTCAAAAGAAATTTGCTGAAGCTTTGCAGCTTCTGGACGAACTTGAAAAAGAAGAGCCAAAAGCTCCCCGGACACACTATTTTAAAAGTCTTTGCTTTATCGGTATGGGAAATTATGACCAGGCCAAAACCGCCGCCGGCAAGGCTGTCGAACTTAACCCCAGCTATTTTAAAGCCAAGGTATTGCTTGCTGATATCTATTTTCATGAGCAATCCTTTGATCTGGCTCAAAAAGAAGCCTCTGATGCACTGGAATTGGTTCCCAATGACTACCAGGCAAGGTTTATCAGGGCAAATGCCTTACTAGGCCAAAATAAAATGAATGAAGCTGAAAAAGATTATGCAAAATTAATTGAAATTGACCCTGCCAACCCCATGGCTCATTACCAGATGGGTTTGCTCAAATCTGCCTTAAAAGACTATGACGGCGCACTCGGTTATTTAAAAACCGCCTATGAAATAAATAACAAACTGATTGATGTTTTTTTACAAATCGTGAGAAACCATGTCATCAAAAAAGAATATAAGACTGCCCTTGAATTATGCAAAACCCAGATACCCCTTTATGACGATCAAAAGCCGCTTGCTGCAGTAGTCTACAATATTGAATCAGAAGTTTATCTTGCCCAGAACCAGATTGAAAAAGCAAAAGAATCCTTGAACAATGCAATTCTGACAAATCCTGAATATTTGCCTCCCTATGAAACCCTGGCAAAACTCTTCCTGATCGAAAAAAACAAAGAAAAAGCCATTGAACAATATGAGATAATTTTAGAAAAAAATCCAAAGCTGCCTGCTCCCCATATGCTGATCGGCACAATTTATGACAGTGATAAAGACTATGACAAAGCTGCGGAACATTATCGAAAGGCTCTTGAAATAAATCCTGAATTTGTGCCTGCAGCTAATAATTTGGCCTATCATCTTTTACAGCGGACAGATAAATATGATGAAGCATTGAAGCTTGCAAAAATGTCAAAAGATAAGCTTCCTGAAGACCCAGGGGTAATGGACACCCTGGGATTGGCATATTACCGGAAAGGGTTATATGGAAATGCTGCCAATGAATTTCTTGACAGCTTAAAAAAAATACCCAATAACCCGACAGTTAATTATCATCTGGGTCTGGTCTATGCTAAAAAAGGCGACAAGGACCTTGCGATTGCTTCTTTAAAAAGAGCTCTTGAATTAAACGGCAAATTTGAAGAAGCCAAAGAAGCACAAGAATTGATATTGGATCTTGAAAAATAGCAAGGTGGTACTTACCTGCCCTTTTAATCTGACACACAGGCTTGACTTGCTCTCAGCAAATAGATTATTATGGTCCATATTGTAAATCGAATTCAATAAATAAAAACCGTTTAAAAGAACTCAAATAAAACATAACGTTATTTATCATTTTTTTTACCTGTCTATACCGGAGGTGCCAGGATGAATGATTTTTTAAAAAATCTGAGAAATTCCCGCAAAAAGGAGTCTTCTGACCCCAAAAAAAACCTTGATGGCCACTATTATTCACAAAAAGATCGCGGACAGGTTCCAGACGGGCGATTCGACTATTCTGAAATCCTTGAACCTCTCTTCGCCTGCCTGACAGAGATTCTGCCGAAATTTTCTGAAAATACATCAGCCCTGATCCAGGCTAAAATTCGTCAACACGATGCGGTTTCTGATTTCTTTGAAAACCTCAACAAAATGTTTGCCCAAAATTTAATTCCTGATGAAAAGAAAGGCTTAAAACCAACAGCAGGCTATGCATATGGGTCTCATTACACAAAAGATGAAATTTTATCCCTTATCAGGACCATGCGAAAAAAAGAAGCCACCTTTGCAGCCATTGCAGATTCTTTAAAGAAAATGGGCATCCCAACATTTTCAGGAAGAGGCGAATGGCATGCCCAGACAGTTCACAGGATGTGCAAATAGATTATTTTTTTTTCAATCCTCTGCTGATGATTGTAAATGCGGTTTTTAATGTGGGTTTTACAAAATCCTTCTGATCATTCAGCAATCGTTTTGAATCAACCCAGAGAACGATACCGGCATAGGATGCCCACAGAACATCCGCCAGGGCTACGGGATGTTCATTGATAAATATGCCTTGTTCTATCCCTTCTTTTATGACATTGATAATTGCACCGTGAGCCATACCGGAATAGAGCTTAATCTGCTGCAATACCTCATCGGATAAATTTTGAAGGGTTTCACCGGACTGGAGATGAAACAGATTGATCAGGATATTAGGATCATAATCATATACCTGGATAAAGACATCACGAAATCTATCGATTTTTTCTTCCACCGAAATCTCCTCAGCAACCACTTTTTGAATCTCATCGGCCAGATATTTCAAAATCTCAATGGAAAGCGATGTATGAAGCTCTTCTTTGTTTTTAAAATACAGATACAGGGTTCCGGGACTTAATTCTGCTTCGGTTGCTATTTCTTCCATTGTTGAAGCGTTGAATCCCTTATTCGAAAAAACCTTTCTGGCAGCATTGATGATTTCAATTTTTCTTTTTTCTTTTTCTCTCTGTTTGCGTTCATATATACCCATGAATTACCTCGTTATTTTTTGAATATGATTCATAAATTAATTGTTTCAAATAGATACATGAAAGAAATGAGATTCGCAAGCAAAAGATAAAAAAAATAATAACATGATTAAATTTCTGATTTAATATCCCATATCTCCTTTGCATATTCCCTAATGGTCCTGTCACTTGAAAACATACCCGTTCTTGCTGTATTTAAGAGAGATTTTACTGCCCATTCATGTGACTGCCGGAAATCTCTGCCAATCAATTCCTGGGCATTAACATAGGATGAAAAATCTGCACAGTTAAGATAAAAATCTCCTTCATCAACCAGGTTATGATAAAGAGGCCGGAACAGCCCGGCCTCTTTCCTGCAAAACATATTCGAACCCAGCGCATCAATCACCCTTTTTAACCTTATATCTTTTTCCATGCAGTCCCTGGGGTTATAATTGGGTCGGAGTTGTTCGACCTGGTCCACCTTAAGACCGAAAATATAGATATTGGCTCTTCCCACCTGTTCATAAATTTCTATATTTGCACCATCCAGAGTCCCGATGGTCAGAGCGCCGTTCATGGCAAATTTCATATTCCCGGTACCGGAAGCTTCCATACCGGCTGTTGAAATCTGTTCACTCACATCTGCTGCTGGAATAATAGTCTCCGCAAGGGAAACCCTGTAATCGGGGAGAAAAACAACCTTTAGCTGTTTGTTTACTTTTGGATCTTTGTTGATTACTGCAGCTACGGAATGAATCAGTTTAATGATCAATTTTGCCGTATGATATCCAGGGGCTGCTTTGCCTGAAAAAATAAATGTTCTGGGATGCCCGATATCCTTTTTATCCTCTTTTATTAAAAAATAGGTGTGGATGATATTCATAACATTCAAAAGCTGGCGTTTATATTCATGAATGCGTTTTGCCTGGATATCAAAAATAGAATCCGGATCAACTGATTCATGAACCGTTTTTTGAATGATCTCTGTAAGCTTTTTTTTGTTGTCTTTTTTTACCTGAACAAATTGATCTAAAAACGATTTGTCGTCTGCATAATCTTCAATTTCCCTAATCCTTTCCAGATCTGATATCCATCTGTCTCCAATGGCGCTGCTGATCAATTTCGCTAACCCTGGATTACAGGAAACAATCCATCGCCTTGGGGTTACGCCATTGGTTTTATTATTGAATTTTCCCGGGAAAAAGGAATGAAATTCAGGAACAAGTCTTGTTTTAACAAGCTCTGAATGAATTTTTGCCACCCCGTTCACCGAATGGCTTCCAATAATGGCAAGATTGGCCATCCGGATCTGCTTCGGGTTATCTTCCGAGATAATGGACATCTTTGCAATCAGGTCCTGGCAATTCTCCCCGTATTTTGCTTTTACACTGCCAATAAACCGCTTGTTGATTTCATATATGATCTGCAGATGCCTTGGCACAACTTTCTCAACTATAGCCAATGGCCATGTTTCTAGCGCTTCCGGTAATAACGTATGATTGGTATACCCCAGTGTCCGGGTTGTAATATCCCATGCCTTATCCCAGTCTATTTCATTTTCGTCGACCAAAACCCTCATCAGTTCAGCAACCGTCAAAGCGGGATGGGTATCATTTAATTGTATGGCCACTTTTTCATGCAGTTTTTCAATTCCCTTATGATATTTCTGATATATACGGATAATATCTTTTACCGAACAGGCCACAAGGAAATATTCCTGTACCAGCCTCAATTCTTTTCCCGCCTCCTTAGAATCTGACGGGTAAAGAATTTTTGAAATAGTCTCGGATTTTATCTTGTCTTCAACGGCGCTGAAATAATCGCCATCATTAAAAATCTGCATGTCAAAATCTTCCGAGGCCCAGGCCGAATAAAGCCGAAGACGATTGGCAGTACGTCCCCCATATCCGGCTATCAGGATATCATGGGGCCTTCCGATCAAAAGCTTCCAATCCGTCCACATGGGATTATATCCGCCATCTCTGTCCTTTGTATCTTCTATTTTCCCATAGATAGGGATCATGCATTTATTGCCGGATCTCTGTATCAGCCAGGGGGAAGACCGGTTGGGCCAATAATCCGGCTGCTCTCTTTGATAGCCGTTGACAATCACCTGTTTGAACAGACCGTAATCATAGTTGATACCATATCCAAACCCCGGCATATCCAGCGTTGCAAGAGAATCCAGAAAACAGGCGGCAAGTCTTCCCAATCCACCGTTTCCCAGAGCCGGATTCCGTTCCATCTCTAAAAGAACTTCAAGATCAATACCCTTCTTTTTTAGAAACGCTGCGCAATTATCATATATCCCCAGATTCAGAAGGTTATTACCCAGAAGCCTTCCGATCAAAAATTCCATGGAAAGGTAATAAAGCCGTTTTGAGCCCCTGTCGATATACCGTTGATAGGTTTCAAAATTGATGTCTATCAAATACCTGCCCACAGCAGTGGAAACGGCTTTCATAAGGTGGTAGGGAGACGCATCTTCAATTTTTTTTCCAAGGGTATACCTGATGTAATGATTAAATGTAACCTCGAAAGTTGTGAAATCAAAATAAGACATGAACAACCTCCATTATTTGAATTTTCTTAAAGGCCGAAGGAATTTATAAATTGGATCTTTTATTTTCAGAACGCACAGCAATATATATCACGGTAAACCTACATCATTTTTCAGCAAAACTCAAAAACTTTTAATGCCCTTAAAATAATTTCATGATATTATACTGACCAATTAAAAAATAAAAATTGGAGATATCCTTATATGCCGAAATCAAATTACTGGGCAGACAATTATATTCAAAAAAGAACCACCGCAGAGCAGGCCCTCATGCACATAAAACCCGGCCAGAGAGTATTTATCGGGTCTTCTTGTGGTGAACCACAGCATCTGGTGAACGGGCTTTCAAGCGCTGCCGGAAGATTTACCGATCTTGAAATTGTAAGGCTGTTAAGCATTGAAAGCGGCCCATTGACGCTGATTGCCAACCGGTCGCATTCCCAGCAGTTTAATATCCGGTCCTTTTATCTCGGGTCTGCCTCATCCACAAAAATTCATAGAAACAAAAGATTTATAACCCCTATAAATCTTTCGCAGATCCCCCATCTGTTTAAATCCAGGATGATGCCCATCAATGCCGCCCTGATCCAGGCCTCACCGCCCGATGATTTCGGTTGGATGAGCCTTGGGGTTTCCGTTGATATCACCCTTTCAGCCTGCGAGACAGCAGATATCGTTATCTGCCAGGTCAACCCGAACATGCCCAGGGTTCTTGGCAGAAGCTTTATTCATGTTAATGATGTGGACTATATAGTTGAACATGAGGAAGACCTTCTGACCATCCATCCCCTTCCAGAGCTTGAAGAAGCCAATATCATAGCCAGGCATATTTCAAGGCTCATCAATGACGGTTCAACCCTTCAGACCAGCCTGGGCGTAACAAATGAAGCCATTATGCACTGCCTGTCTGACAAAAATGATATCGGGGTCCATTCCCAGTATCTGACCGATGGACTGATGCGCCTGGTTTCCATCGGCGTCATCACCAACAGGAAAAAAGGATTCAACAATGGAAAGCTTGTGGCGGGAAGCGCAGTGGGATCAAAATTGCTCTACGATTTCATTGATGATAACCCTTCCATAGAATTTCACCCTTCGGACTACATCAATAACCCTTCCATCATTGCCCGGCACAATGCCATGGTTACGCTGAATACGGCCATGGCCATTGATCTCACGGGCCAGGTGGCTGCTGATGCCCTGCCCTTTAATAATTATACGGGTATAAACGGGCTTCTTGATTTTACAAGGGGAGCGGCCATGTCAAATGGGGGAAAATCCATTCTGTTAATCACGGCCACATCCGATCACGGCAAGAAGAGCCGTATTATTCCCTTTTTATCGGATACCGCCGTTGTGGTGCCAAGGGGTGATGTCCAGTATGTGGCAACAGAATACGGTGTGGTGAACCTGTTTGGAAAGAGTCTCCAGGAAAGAGCGTTGGCCTTGATCAGCATTGCCCATCCGGATTTCAGGGACGAGCTCTTTTCCAAGGCCAGGGAGCTTGATCTCATCGACATCGGCAGAAAATTCAAACAGGCCATAAAGGGGGTTTATCCCCTGAAATATGAAGAAACCATTACCATCAATAAAATCCCCATTACCTTCAGACCTGCCAAACCCGTCGATGAAAGAAGCATCCAGGAACACTACTATTCCATGAACCGCGGAGATGTTGTGTCAAGGTTCTTTCATGAGAAAAAAAGCTTTGTCCATGACCAGATCAATACTACTTTTGAAATCGATTATATCAATGATCTGACCATTGTGGCCACTATCGGTGAAGTGGGGTTTGAACAGATCATAGCTGTTGGGGAATATTTCAGGAACTCCATCATCAATATGGCGGAGGTTGCATTTTCAGTATCAAAAGAATACCAGGGCATGGGCATTGCCCGGATACTTCAGCATAAATTGGCCGAAGCAGCCAGGGACAACGGTATCAAGGGGCTTGTAGCCTATACCTCTCCGGAGAACAAAGGCATGAAAAAACTTTTTAAAAAACTGCCCTATCAGATCCATACGGAAAATGATGAAGACATGGTCATCTTGAGCTGCCTGTTTTCAGAACCCCTTGAAACTGGAAATGAAAAATAGCAGCTCGCTCATTTTTTAAAAAGCAGGGCCACGGATTCAATATGATAGGTATGGGGAAACATATCCACCGGTTGTATTTCCTTAACCTCATAGTCCTGGGAAATCATCTCAAGATCCCGGGCCAGGGTGGTGGGGTTGCAGGACACATAGACTATTTTTGACGGCCCCAGAACAAGCACCTGGCTCACCACATCCTTGTGCATCCCCACCCGTGGCGGGTCAATGATCATCACATCCGGTACCAGGTTTAAACCGGGCAGGACATCTTTGATATCCCCCTCAATGAATTCACAGTTTTCAATAGCATTAAGATCAGCATTCTTTTTTGCATCAATCACAGCACTTTTTACAATCTCTATACCGATGATCTTTTTTGCCTGGTCCGAGAGCCAGATGGGGATGGTCCCGGTTCCGGAATACAGATCCAGAACAATCTCATTGCCTTTTAAAGCTGCATATTCAGCCACTTTTGCATACAGTTTTTCACAGGATCGTGTATTGGTCTGGAAAAAGGAATTGGCCGATATTTTAAAACTGAATCTCCCCAGTTTTTCCCTGATATGATCTTTTCCAGAAAGGCAGATCTCTTCCTGACCGATTGAAATTCCGGATTTTGAATCTGTAATATTGTTCATGACCGACTCGATCCCGGAAAATTTTTGGGTCAGAAGATCGCTAAGATCCGATACCACATCCAGCCTCTTATCCCGGGTCACAATATTCACCATCCAGGTGTCAAAGGCCACGGAATGCCTGAGCATCAGAAACCGCCAGAACCCTTCATGGGTTTTTAAATCATAGGCTAAAAGACCCGAAGTTTTGATAAATTTTCTGACCTCATCCAGGATCTGATTTCCCATTCCGGGCATGATTTCACACTGAAGGATGTCAATGACCTTGTCAAAGGTACCGGGCACATGAAGGCCAATGCCGAAATCCTTGATAATCTCTTCATTTTCCAATTCCTCCGGCATGAGCCACCGCTTGGGAGAGCAGGAAAATTCCATTTTGTTTCTGTATTCATAAATACGGTCCGAAGCCAGGACATCATGGACCTTAACATCCTTTAATTTTCCGATATGATGCAGGGATTCCATGACATGCCGTTTTTTATACTCCAGCTGAAGATCATAGGAAAGTTCCTGCCATTTGCATCCGCCGCAATAATTGCAATACCTGCATTTTCCCGCAGTCCTGGATAAAGACGGTTTCAGGATTTTGATGAGCTTGCCTTCGGCCCATGACTTTTTCTTTCTAATGATTCTTGCAGACACCAGATCCCCTGGGATACAGCGGTCAACAAACACGGGAAATCCATCCGGTTTTGCAAGGCCTTTACCACCAAAGGCAAGATCGGTTATGTCAAGTTCATAGATTTTACTTTTTTTAATGGCCGTCATTATGAATTCTTTCTAAAAATTGTTAAGGCACAGGTTTTTCAAAACTTGATATTATAATGATTTAATGGCATAAAGACAAGGTATGGAAAAAAGCAGCCGGAATATTGAGTTCATTTCCCAGGGATTCCTGCTCAAAGGCGTCTTTCATCTGCCGGATATCAAAAATCCGCCCCTTGTAGTGGGCTCCCACGGTCTTGAAGGAACAAAAGAATCAGCAAAGCAAAAGGTCATGGCCAGACTCCTGAACGAAAACCAAATCGCCTTTTTCCGATTTGACCACAGGGGATGCGGCCAAAGCCAGGGGGATTTTGTCAAGGACACGTCCCTTGAAAAACGAACCATTGATTATATTGCTGCTGTCCGGCACATCCTGGGTCTGAACAGAACCAGCCGGGACATTGCCCTTTTCGGCTCCAGCATGGGAGGTGCCACCTGCATTAATGCCTGGGAGAAATTGTCTCTCATGGATATCCGGCTTTGCGGGGCTGTCCTGTGCGCATCCCCGGTCAGGAGCCGGTCCATTGAAAACATCCCCGTCGAGGCCAATGGAAGCCGCCCTGCTCTGCCCTTGAGTTTTTTTAAGGAAAATCTGCTATTCAATATCCTTGATAAGGCGGAGAACCTGTCCCATGTGCTTATTTTTCATGGGGATGCAGATAAAACCGTCCCTGTCTCCAATGCCCATGAGCTTTTTGACCGGGCAAAGGACCCCAAACGACTCATCATCCAGAAAGGCGGAGACCACCAGATGACCTCTAAAAAACACCAGAACGAATTTGAGGCTGAAACCCTGGCCTGGTATTCAGGATGTTTCCGCAACGCCAGCAAGATAACGCCGTAAAAGTTCCAGGGCTGTCATGGCAAACATTTTCTTATTCATGGCCCTGTCATCCAAAGAGAACCTGTAGGTCTTGGCCATGGAAACCCCATCAGCGGCAAGACCGATGCAGACCATGCCCACAGGCTTTTCAGCCGTGCCGCCACCCGGTCCGGCAATGCCCGTGGTTGAAATTCCCAAATCCGCGCCTGCCTTAAGCCTTGCCCCTTCTGCCATTTCTCGGGCTGTTTCTTCATGAACCGCGCCATGGTCCAAAATGGTTTTTTTATGAACATTCAAAATATTGATTTTGCCATCATTGGAATAGGTAATGCCTGAAAACAGAAAATACCCCGAGCTTCCGGCCACATCCGTAATCATGCTGGATATCAGGCCGCCTGTGCAGGATTCTGCAATGGCAAGGGTTTTATGTTGAGCAGCCAGCAGTTGACCGACCTCTTCGGCAATGGAAAGGCCCTTTTCTGACACCACCTTATTTTCAAGCCGGTCCATGACCCAATTTTTTGCTCTTTGGCTTTCCCCTGCTGACGCTTCTTTTTCCCGGAATGTATTTGACAGGCTGATCTTGACCTCGATCAAGGGAAAATCCACTCTGAACCCCAGCCGCATTCCGGGAAAATTTTCATGAAACCCTTTCAGCAATGCCCCTGCCCTGGATTCCGGAAGACCAAACACGGTAAGCCGTTCCATTAGAAGCGCCTGGTTTCGTCCAAATTTTTTGGCCAAAACAGGCCTGACTTCTTTTTCAAGCATCAGCTTCATTTCTGCCGGAACACCGGGCATGAAAAAAAACAGGCACTGATTCAATTGGATATAAAACCCGGGTGCGGTCCCATTGTGGTTGGTCATCATCTGGGAACCAATGGGCAGCATGGCTTGTTTTTCATTGTCCCCGGTCCACTCATACCCTTTTTTCATATAATAGGATTTCATTGCGGTCAGGGCCTTCTGATCCAATTGAAGCTCAACCCCGGCGGCCCAGCTGCAGGCCAGGGCCGTCACATCATCGCTTGTCGGGCCAAGACCGCCTGAGACCAGGCAGATATCTGCATAAAAAGAAACATCTTTAAGTACATGGGTGATCTTTTCAACATCATCCCCCACTGCCGTGATCCTTTCAACACGTAAACCCATATCCTTCATTGCCCGGCAAAGATAAGTCGAATTTGTATCCACAATATCACCCAGGAGTACTTCGTCCCCGGTGGAAAGTATCTGTACAATCATGATTCACCTTTTATATTGTTAAAAAACACAGCATGGTTTGATGAAAAAAAAGCCGGATTCTTCCGAATGCCTTTGGACATTTCTTTTTTAAATCTTTTTTGAATAAACAGCTTGACCTGTTTTCTGTCCCACCCCAGGGGGTGGGTAAAATTCAAATACAGGGACAGATCCCCATGATAAAATTCCCAGGTCTCAAGGCCTTCCGCATCTTCACTGAATTTGGGAAGGTTGAAAACAGCCAGATTCAGATAGTCGATATAGGTTTCATGGGCTTTGACAAACTCAAGGGTTTTAAAAGCAGCTGCCTTATCCTCAAAACCAGTGCCGAATAACAGGTAAACAAAGGTCTGGATTTCTGCCCCATGAAGGTTTTCCAGAATTTTAGATACCATATCAAGATCTGTGCCCTTGTTCATCTGATCGAGAACGGTCTGATCCCCGGATTCAAGCCCGAGTTTGAGCATGTCACACCCGGACTGCTTCAGATTCCGGCAGAACTCCAGATCCAGGAAGTCTTTTTCAAATCTTACAAATCCATACCATTTAAAACTGAACCGTTCATGGGACAATGCCTTTAAAAAGGCCGGGGTAACGGCATTGTCAATAAGATGAACATAGTCAGGACTGTATTTTGCTTCAATGGTTCTTAAATCTTCCAGCACCTTTGAGGCTCTTTGTGAGCTGTAGGCACGGGTTTCCGCCTTTTCAGGGCAGAACCTGCATTTGCTCCAGTAGCAGCCGATGGAGGCCCGGAAGGGAAGAACCTTTCCAGGGGCCAGATACACATCTTTTTTAACAAAATCATAATCCGGCACATAATGCTTTTTATTCACTTTATTCTTGCCCAGCAATTCCAGCAGGGGCTCTTCCCCTTCTCCTTTGATGCACAGATCCACAAGGCCGTCAAAGGGATGGGTGTAATCGGGCCGGCTCATCCAGGAAGAAATAAGCCCCCCGCCCATGATGATTTTTTTATCCCTGAAATTGTCCTTGATCCACCCTGCAAGGGCAAACCCCACCAGGGCCTGGTTCAGATAGCAGATGGAAAGCCCGACATACTCGGATATTGACCCCTCTACCCTTTTCCTGAGTCCTGCTTCAAAATATCCGTAAAAGGGATTTTCCTTATACTGTGCAGCACTTTTTAAAAGGTCCCTGCTGCTCACCGATGAAAGCTTGGCATCGGAATAATCGCTCAGGGAAATCTTGAATCGGTTCTGATCCACGCTTATGGAGAGCATCCGGTTCAGATCATAAACCCGCTGGTGATATTGGTCCGTATTCTGATAAACCCTCGACCCCTTTAATTCGGAAAGGATCTCTTCCCTTTTTTTGAACGCTCTTTTGGACCAGGCATCGTTTACCGCTACATCAGACCGGATCAGATGCAGCATCCCTTCAATACTCGCATCCACAACTTCACAAAAAAATCCGTTTTCCTTTAAGGCGGCAGACAGCAACGCAACCCCGGCCGGGGGTTCGCAGGGTTTGGCAATGGGCGGGAAAATCAGCAGCATGAATTAAATATCCCCAATGGAATCCAGTATCTGCCGGATAAAGGTCTCATGGCTCCAGGATTTGTCATGGGTGACCCCGAGCCTCACCACCACCATATCCCGTGACGGGATCACGGCCACAATCTGGCCGTTAAACCCTCCGCAATAATAAAGATCCAGCGGCAAAGACGGGAATTTGCGATGACCCGGATTGTCCTTTTCACCGCTATTGAGCCAGAAAAGGGCCCCGTATTCCCCCATGGGTGCCCTGGGCGTGGACCGGACAGAATATTCCATCCATCCGTCAGGCAGGATTTTTTCATTGTTCCAGACCCCCTTGTTTTTCAAAAACAGACCGAACCTTGCCCAGTCCCTTGCAGTTGCAAACATATAACTGGACCCCACAAAAGAACCTGACGCATCCGGTTCAATCACTGCGGAATACGCACCGATCTTATTGAACAGTCCTTCCCTTGAAAATTTTTGATATGCAGCAAGGCTTCCCCCCACCTCATCCGTGACAATCCGGGCAATGATATTGGCTGTGCCGCTGGAATAATTCCACAGTGTATCCGGCTCTGCCGCCAAGGGTTTGGCAGCTGCATAATCTGCCATGGATCCGGCCGCATACAGCATATCCGTAGCATCTTTGAACGGACCGTAAACCTCTTCAAATTCAAGACCCGACGACATGCGGAGCATCATGTCAAGGGTGATTTTATGCCTCGGATCATCCGGGTTTTTCCAGGCCGCAACTTGTGCCGGTGCATAAATATCAAGTCCCTGTTCCCTGACCAGAATCCCAACAAGGGCATTGGTCACGCTTTTGGCCATGGACCAGCCGTGCAGGGGGGTATCCTTATCAAACCCGGGTGCATACTGCTCGGCAATGATCCTGTCCCCCAGGATCACAACAATGGCCTGGGTGTTTCGTTTCGTATCAGGTCCCGGTTCTGTAAAGGCTTCATCAACAGCTTTTTTTAGCTTTTCCCGGTTAACCTTTCCCGGCAGGCTTTCAAAATCAACCCCTTCTCCCTGGGGCCAGATCTCATCGCTTCTTTTAAATTCATACAAGGACATATTGTTCATCTGAGCATTAAGCCTGTCTTTGTCCGTATCCTTCATCAATGTACACCCGCACCCTTCCCGGTAAATGGCGGTCATGGGCTTCCAGAAGCCGAATGCAGCGGCAGTAACCATTTTATTCTTAACATCCACAATGGGTCTGACAAGCTGAAACAGGACATGGGTGGGTTTGACATCCTTTTCAAACACCTGATCCGGATTTCTGCCTGCCAGAAATACCTGTGAACAGATATATTTGGCCGTATATCCTGTTCCAATGGGCAAAGCCCCATCGAGAAAATATACCCCGAACCCTATTAGGCACAGGAAAACAATCCCAAAAAACCATTTAATTATTTTTTTCATTCGCCCTCCTTTAACACCTATGCTAAGTTTCAATTCCCATGCACGACTCTATTATCAGTTTAGAGCCGGACAGGCAAACGGGTTTTTATGAATATCAGGGTTCAAATTCTTGACATCCAGGATCAGGCCTAATATTCTCCATCATCTGAAACCTGAACCATCACAGAAAAGGACAAAAAATATGAAACACCTTGCAAAGCTTATCATCGCTGCTCTTTTCTTTTCTTTAATCCTTACCTCCTGCAGCAAACTGAACCGGGAAAATTATGACAAAATTAAAGTGGGAATGGAGTATTCACAGGTGATTGCCCTCATCGGGGAGCCGGACAAATGCGATGCCGCCCTTGGCATGAAAAGCTGCATCTGGGGAAATGAAACAAAAAACATCACCATCAATTTTATTGCTGAAAAAGTCGCGCTTCCCAGCATGAAGGGACTTTAGAGCTTTCAGGGAAAAGGGCTTTATATATATTAATTAAAAACACTTTGGGGAGGCGGCTAAAATTATACTTATCAGAAAATATAGTCGAATTTCAATGTTGGTTGGGTGTCTGTTGTTTAATCGTCTCCGATATTTCATTAAG
>CAZUDE010000009.1:0-150815 GCA_964619205.1 uncultured Desulfobacula sp.
GCAAAATTGCTTTTCAAATCTCCAATTTTCATGTTTCATGAAATATCCGGGCTAGTTTGTTTTACCATTGTTCTTTTTACTTCATGTGTCACTTCGCAGAACAACGCTATAAAAATTACTGGGGTTGAGTTGTTGGATTATGGTCTCCTGAACAATAATTTCAAAGAAAAAGTCTCGAAAGCGAATACTGCAACAGGCCAATACAATGAATCAAGTGGAGTTGAATTTTACGAAAAGACAACCCATATCATTGCTCAAAAGGGATTGACCTTTGGTATTAAGTATCGTCTAATCGGTGAACCTGCTGGCAATAAGGTTAGTTTGACATTTAAAATAATACATCCCCCAATCAAAGGCAAAACATCGGGGCATGTCAAAGTAACAGGAACCATTGACTCCTGGAGATCCGACTTCTATTCTTTTGACGAAGAATATGAATTAGTTGAAGGAGAATGGATCTTCCAAGTTTATCATCAAGATAATATGCTCTTAGAAAAAAGTTTTACTGTTTCGAGACAAAAAGTATAACAGATAAAGGATTAGTAACCGTGCTGAGGCACGAAGCTCGGTACTAATCCATGGTTCATGAAGCCGCGGATCAATAGGGGGAAAGGTTGGGGATTGGCAGGTGGTGTTAAAGGCCGGATGAGGTGAATGATTCATAGAAGTGCCGTTTTGTGGCATATAAAATCATAATCAGACCGTTTCCGACCCCAAAAAAAGCAGGCAGAGAATTAAAATTCCGGCAATTAGACGCACGGGTACGGCAACATGCCCATTGCGGCTCAGGCTGTTGGTAACGTCAATTCCGGTATCAGTTTTGTACGGCTATCCGGGCTTGCCTCGTGATTCAGGCTTTACAAAGCGGATAAATTTTAAATCATGGCCGCAATGACTGCATTTAATAACGGGTATTGCAGGTTCCGGAATTTCAATAAAAAGCGCAACAATGTCATGGATAAATGAAATGAGTTCCCGAATTTTCTCTCTGGGCAACGCACTGCTCGGATTAAGAAAACCATAATGCCTGGCTGTCAATCACCCATTGCTGTTGCCACACCGCAGGATCTGTTTTGTCCAGCAGCCCGGCTTTTTTCATGGCATCCTTGAACTTGGATTTGAATATGATCTCAAGCGGTTTTGTGTGAACAAACAGATCCTGCCTGGAAGACAACCATTGGTCATCCGTTGACAAAGCGCCTCCGGGAACGACCAGATGCAAATGGGGATGATACTGGAGCATCCCGCCCCACGTATGGAGGGCTGCCAGATACCCGATCCGGTCAGATCCTATAAACCGCGCATCCCGTGCCAGTTTTTTCAACGCTTCATGGGACATGAAAACAAAAGTCATTTGGAATAAAAGGAACTTGACCCCGCAATTTACAGAAAAGAATTTGCTTTATCTTACAAAACCCTTAGAAATCAACAGAAGCGAAGCGACATCCTTAAAAAACACAGATAGGGGTTATTCAAAATAATCAGAAAATTTTTGTCAGGATAAAGAACAATTCAACACCCGCTGCACGTAGGCGAGATAGTAAGCTTAATGTTATGAAGGTTATTACGCAATAACCTAAAAATTGTTTGACACAAAAACCTAAAAATAATAAAATGTAATAATCTAAAAATAACCCACTACATATAGGACAATAATGCCGACGCCACAAGATAAGCTTTCAGAATCTCTCGCTGTTTTGAAAAAATTACAGGACGAAGGTATTGTTGCAATCCAAACAAAAAGCATAACACGAACTCACCGGGAACGTCTTGTCAAAAACGGATTCATCAAAGAAGTGATGAAAGGATGGTATATTCCAGCCGGCCCTGAAGAGCAGACTGGAGAAAGCACGGCCTGGTATGCATCATTTTGGGGCTTTTGTGGTGATTATCTTAAATTAAGGTTTGGCAATCAATGGTGTCTTTCCCCTGAACAATCATTGAGCATTCATAGCGGGAACTGGAGCGTGCCGAATCAACTTCTTGTCCGCGCTCCAAAAGGCGGGAACAAGCCAACCTATCTTCTTCATGAGACATCGATAATGGACGTTCGCCTGAACCTGCCGGACAGGAATGATATGGAAATCAAGGAAAACATACGGATGATGACCCTGCCTGCTGCTCTGATTTCCTGTGCTCCCGGCTATTATTCAAATAATGCTATAGAGGCCCGCTCTGCGCTTTTCATGATCTCTGATGCTTCCCAGATCCTGCACAAGCTCCTTGAAGGTGGGCATAGCACGGTAGCCGGAAGGCTTGCAGGAGCTTTCCGAAATATTGGGAAAAATGTTATTGCTGACAATATCATTGGAGCAATGAGAGATGCCGGATACAGCACTACGGAAAATGACCCCTTTGAAGAAAAGCCTGCTATTATTCTTCGTGAACGCGAGATTTCTCCATACGTCAACCGAATACGGATGCACTGGGCGGATATGCGCGGTATTGTCCTTGAAAACTTTCCGCAGGCGCCCTCATTAAACCAGAACACCGATGAATATCTTAAACATGTCGATGATATATATTTGACTGATGCCTATCATTCGCTTTCTATTGAAGGATATCGTGTGAGTGAGGAGCTTATTGAACGTGTCCGAACAGGAAGTTGGGACCCGGAAACCAACCACAAAGATAAAGAGTACGCAAATGCCTTGGCTGCCCGTGGTTACTGGCAAGCTTTTCAGGCAGTGAAGAAAAGCTTGGAAAAAATTTTGAATAAAAACTCGCCAGGTGCGGTGGTAAGTAAAGATCATTCCGTTTGGTATAGAGAATTATTTGCCCCAAGTGTAAATGCTGGTCTTATATCTGCATCCGACCTTGCCGGATACCGAAATCAACCTGTCTATATTCGAAAATCAAGGCATGTGCCGCCCCGATACGAAGCTGTGCGAGATCTTATGCCTGCATTCTTTTCTCTTCTAAAAGATGAAGAAGAACCTGCTGTAAAAGCTGTTTTAGGCCATTTTTTCTTTGTTTATATTCACCCCTATGTTGATGGAAACGGCCGCATGGGCAGGTTTCTGATGAATGTTATGTTAGCCGGTGGGGGCTACCCATGGACTGTCATTCCGCTTGAAACCCGCAATGATTATATGCTCGCTTTGGAACAAGCAAGTGTAAGAAAAAACATAGAACCGTTTTCCAGATTTTTAGCCCAACTTGTCCAAAAAAGAGTAATGAATATTCAACAATCCAAATGAACTCGGATGCAAATTCCGCTGCGCTGCATTTACACCGGTTATTTGCAGCGTTAGCATTTAAAACCTTGAAAGGAATCAAAATGAAAAATGTAATTGTGCTTCTCCTTATTCTTCTCTCCGCGGTATCTTGTAACATGACAAAAAAAGCACAAGGCCCTACTGAAATGGTGGTACTAAATTAAAAGTCAGAACAGATCTTGGGGGATTGGCGAAGTATTGAATATCAATTTTATGCAGAAGTATTTTTCTATAAATCTGGTAATGCAGTCTGGAAAATGTTTGAGAATGAATCTCATTACAATAAATTTTTTGAATTTGAGAGTACGTGGAAAATAAAAGAAGATCAGCTTACAATTAAAATAAGTAAAGTAAATTATATGCCAGAGGGTGTAAGTGGAATTGAGGTTGGTCAAGAGAAGACAATCAAGATAATCGAGATTTCAACAAATCGTCTAATTTTAGAAGACCAAAGTGGAGAGAAAACCAAAATGATTAGGTTGTGAGTTATTGTCAAATGTTGTGTATGGCATCAGGCGGCGTTCCTTTGTCATCCAGCCGGTTTCATGGTTTTATCTTGACATAGATCTCAATTCGGGCTAAATTAAGGTCAAATTTATTATGGAGAACAACATGAAACTCAGTGAATCTGTTAAACCCATCAGCTATTTTAAAGCACACGCTTCGGAAATCGTCCGACAAATCGTTAATAGTCGACAGCCCATGGTTATCACCCAAAATGGGGAAGCCAAAGCGATTCTTCAGGATCTTGTCCAGTATGAACAGACCCAGGAAAGCCTCGCCATGTTGAAAATGCTAGCCCAAAGCCAAAATAGCCTTAGAAAGGGAGATTACAGGCCGGTTACCGATGTTTTCAGCGATTTGAAAAAAACTCTGGGAAACCAATCTGAATGAAATACAATGTCTATGTCATTTCTGATGCGGAAAAAGATCTTTTTGAAATTTATGATTATATAAAAAAATCCGGATACCCGCAAAACGCAGGAAAAATTTTTTCAGAAATTGAAACAGCTTGCCAAAATCTGTCATTTAGTCCGGAAAAAGGTCACTATCCTCCAGAGCTGCAACGAATTGACGTACATGAATATCGCGAAATTCATGTGAAAGTCTACCGCATTATCTACCAGATCATTGAATCAGATGTTTTTATCCATTGTATCCTTGACGGCAGACGGGATATCCCGGAAACACTTCAGCAACGAAATTTGAGATAAGACGTATCGATGGACAGAGCCAGAAAAGTATCCTTGGTGCAAATCCAACAATAAACATGCACCGGATTTCACCGGTGCATGTTCGGCGTTAAATTTTCAAACCGGCAGGGGGACAAACATAAATTCCTTTTTTAATTTCATAGGGTTCATCAACAGGAGCAATGATCCATGCTGATTCAGGTTTTATTGAATCAATCAGCTCATAAAACCCGCGGGAAGGTTTTGGAGCCTTTGAAAGTTTGCATTCAAAGAGATGCCGTTTTCCTGCCTTTTCCAATATAAGATCTATTTCAGCACCATTTGAAGTTTTCACAAAAGATGGTTTCCAGCGATCATATTCCGTAATAATATTTTCAATGACAAAACCCTCCCAGGATGCACCGGCTACCGGGTTAGCCAACAAAGAATCATAGGATTCAATATCAAGCAACGCATGAAGAATTCCGCTATCGCGCAAATAAATTTTCGGAGATTTAATCAGTCTTTTTTTTAAATTTGTTTCTGCTGGCGGCAACAAACGAACCATATAGGTCTTTTCCAGAATGGTCAGGTATTTTTTTAATGACGGGATTGATATATCTGCTGCCGCTGCCAGTTTTTGATAGTTTGCAGTTTGACCGTGGTAATGGGCCAAAAGCAGCCATAACCGTTCAATTATCGGGACCGGGATGTTAAATCCAAGATTAGGAATATCTCGTTCCATGAATGTTCGAATAAAATCAAGGCGCCAGTCAAAACTATCCATATCATTTTCGGCCAGAATACTTTCAGGGAAACCGCCCCGAAGCCAGATATCCGACCATATTGAGATGTTGGCAACTTCATTGACTATAAACGGTGTGAGATCAATATAGGCGATGCGGCCGGCAAGGGATTCAGTTGATTGTTTTATAAGATCGCGGGAAGCTGATCCCAAAATTAAAAATCTACCCGGTCTTCTATCTTTATCTATTTCTGAACGGAGGATGGAAAAAAATTCAGGAAGGAGTTGAATCTCGTCAAGGCAAATAACCTTATCTCTATAGCGCTCGAAAAAAAGTTCCGGTTCTGACAGTTTATTTCGATCAACCCGGTCCTGTAAGTCAAGATAAACTGAAGGGATATCTTTGAGAAGCATTTTAGCAGTTGTTGATTTCCCGGACTGTCTGGGGCCAAGGATTGCTACCGCTGGAGAACGGGAAAGTGCATTGTGCAATTCTTTCTCTTTTACCCTTTGTACATAACCATGCATATCAATAATCCTTATTCATAATTTACATGGATAATATAATCATTCATATAAAATGTCAAACAATTCAAATGAAGCGGATAATAGCGCTTATTTGGGGTGTTAAAATCCAATTTTATTTTCTGCCAACATTTACAAAGAATATTCTCTGATAGGGTTCTTTATATTTTTTTAAAAATAAGACCCCTCTTGAGTTCAAGTATCATTATCCCAGTTTTTGATATGAATCTAAACCAAAATAGTTGATTTGTCCGAGAATAAAAAAATCTAAAAAATGCATGGAAAGGGTGAAAAAATTTTAAATTAGCCGCGTGTGTCGGAAACAGCCAAAAAGATTGATGGGCATTTTTCCGGGACAGTTAACAGATATTAAGAGAATATTGTGTTTTAAGCCAAGGTTTAGTAACATACCCCATGCTCATGTGAGCCCCTTGTTCGCTTTAGTCATCAGGGAGGATATATGTCGTTTGATGCAAAATATGAAACCGGAGTGGTCTGGCAGGATTTTCAGCACAAACAGCTCATCGATCTGTTTCAAAAGGTCAAGGAGGCCAGGGCCAATAAAAAGGATCAGAACCTTTTCCGCTACACGGTTGCCTTTCTTGCCATGTATGTGAACCATCATTTCAGTCTGGAAGAAGAATACATGGAAAAATATCAATATCCGGGAAAGGATGCCCACCATAAGGAACACCAGGATTTTGTCAAAGAGATCAAAGCTTTCAGGGATGAGAATAAAGACTATTCACAAAAGGCTACGGACGACCTTTTGACCCGCATGGGAGAATGGATATTAAGCCATATTCTGGAGGATGATCTGAAGCTTGGTGCCTATATCCAGTCCTTTGAAAAGAAAAAGAGTGCGTCCTGATAAAGGAGGATTGAAGTGGATCTTGATATTCAGTATCAGACCGGACTTTTATGGCAGGACAGCCAGCACAGGGTGTGGATTCAACTGCTGGGGCAACTGAAAGAAGCCCAAAAGAACAGGCAGGATCAGGAGGTGTATTATCAGGTGGTTTCCTTTCTGGTCATGTATGTGAACCAGCATTTTTCCCTGGAAGAGGAATATATGAAACAATATCTGTATCCTGAAGAACGGTTTCATATGGAAGAACACAGGCTCTTTATCCTCCGGCTGAAGGATTTCAGGGAAAAGCACCGGGAATACTCTGAAGATTCCTGCTCCGTGATTATTGATAATATGACGGACTGGATTTATGCCCATATCCTGGAGAATGATAAAAAACTGGGCACCTTCATTCTCGCAAAAGAGCAGCCCCATCTTCAAAATTCCTGATTCCGTTTTTCCCTGCGGTGTGAATCACACCGGCATCAAATGCTTCGCTCCAGATTGATGACGGCTTTGGATGGGCTGAAAAAATTGGCATTAAAATATTTCATCAGCCGGGTATCCTCTTTTCCAACCAGGGTATTGATTTTTTGAACCCCGAGCTGTTTTAAATGGTCCACAAATTCATCCATGAGTTTTTTGCCGATGCCCAGCCGCCGGTAATCCGGGTCAACACCGATGGTATCAATGCTGGCGCCTTCACGGGAGATGCCGAATTCGCCAATATACAGTTCCCCCATGATAAATCCGATCAGTTTCTTGTTTTCATCCATTGCCACAAGGGAGGTGGGTAAATATTCACCAGAATTGAAAAGCAGTTCAAATTTCAGCTTGTAATATTCCAGCCTGGAGACATTCAGTATTTTCTGGTCAATCCGGACCACATCGTCAAAATCTTTGTCATTCATAAGTCTGATGTTAATGCGGGGTTGATTCATGAGGCCTCCTTTTTAAAAAAGGGAATGAGTTTGTCATACAACGCTGCTGCTGGATCTCAGTATAGGCGATTTAACCTGTTTTGTTAAGCGGTTTTTGAGCTTGACATTGTATTATTGCCGGGAGTAGATAGTGTCCAAGGAAATTCAATCAGAATTTAATTGTGGAGACCTGAAAGATGATGAAGCATTTCGAAATTTCCGGACATCGTCTTGTCGATTCCCAGCAAAGCCCAGGCCAGGTTATCATAGCAGCGGCACCCGATGATGTTGAACGGGCAATGATTCAGGAACAGTTTCGTCTGGATGACTATGACTTGGCTTCGACCCTGGATGCAGACGAGATCCCGAGACTCGAGCTTGCCGATAAACGTATACTCCTGATCTGGAAAGTGCCGGACAGTGCAACGGTTTCCGAAGCTGTGGAGCTTGGCGTGAGCGTCACCGGCCTGGCCCTTGCTGAAGACCGGCTTGTATTCATCCGTTCAGGCGGCGGGGTCTCCTTTACGGAAAGGGAATTCCGAAATGTCGAAGATGTCAGGGATGCCATGCTGGCGTTTCTGCTTCGTACCATCCGTCATTTTGTCAGTCATTTAAGGATCATCAAGCAGGTCAGCGGCGAGCTGGAGAAAAAGATAACGGTTTCCATGGAAAACAAGCATCTGCTTCAGATGTTTTTTTTAAGCGAAAGCCTTGTCTATTATATGGACGCAATTGAAGGGAATTCCGCAGTATTGAAAAAATTACGGAGTATCGGTGCCCAGATGGATTTTCAGACCCGCCACCTTGAAATGCTGGATGACATCATTCTTGAAAATGCCCAGGCAGCCAGGCAGGCAAGCATTTACAGCTCCGTCATCAGCGGGCTCATGGATGCCCGCGGCACAATAGTGAACAACAACATGAACGTTTTGCTCAAGAACCTCACCCTCATCAACATTGTTTTTCTTCCCCTCAATCTGATCGCCAGCATAGGCGGCATGTCGGAGTGGAGCATGATGACAAGAGGTCTTGACTGGAGGCTCTCCTATTTTTTGTTCTTTCTTGGAATGGTTGCCTTTGGCTGGGGCACCTGGGTTTTCATGAAAAAAATAATCGACCGGGGCACTGCCCGTTCAGGGGCCAAGGCCATGCTGACCAAAGGGCCGTGAAGGTCTACTGCCGGTTTCTCTTGTAAAAATAAATCATAACGAGGATATGGGCTTTTTTGTCTCCAAGGCTTTTGCCTGCATGGGGGACACAGGAATCAAAATATACATTGTCTCCCTGTTCCAGAATATAAACCGTATCCCCATATACAAATTCGAGGGTTCCTTCGAGGATATACATGAATTCCTCCCCCTCATGGGAATACATTTTATTGATCTCAAAAGGAGAATGGATGATAAAGGGTTCCATGTTTTTGCCGGGTTTGCTCGCACCAAGAATTTCATAGTCATAGCCTGAAAGCTGTGAAGTGGCGCGGATCACCTTGGCATCCCGACTCGTTTGAACACTGATCCTTGTGTCACCTGAAGGCTCATTGTTTTTTTCAAAAAAACGGGTGACTTCAATGCCCAGCGCTCCGGCAATTTTATTCAGCGTAGAATAGGGCGGCGCTTTTTCAGATCGTTCCACCTTGGACAGGTAGCCTTTTGTAAGGCCGGTTAAATTGGCAAGTTTTTCCAGGGTAAAATGATTCTGTTTCCGAAGTTTTTTAATATTCCTGCAGATGATAATTTCGTCCATATCATCACCTTAAAAATTACAGTCCAAGATAGGTTTTTCGGATATGGGGGTTTTTAAGAAGGTCTTCATTGCTTCCTTGAATGGCAATGGTCCCGTTTTCCAGGACATATCCGCAGTTGGAAATTTTAAGGGACTGAAAGACATTCTGCTCTATGAGAAGGATAGAGGTTCCCGACTCATTGATTTTTTTTATGATCTCAAATATTGTGCTCACCAGAAGGGGAGACAGACCTAAGGACGGTTCGTCCAGCATCATTAAGCTGGGGCGGCTCATGAGTCCTCTGCCCATGGCCACCATCTGCTGTTCACCGCCGCTCAGGGTGCCGGCCTTCTGGCCCAGGCGTTCCTTAAGGCGGGGAAAAAAAGAGAAGACCTCTTCCATGGTTTCATTTGCTGCTTTTTGCATATGAGAAAACTGGGCGCCCATTTCAAGATTTTCCTTGACGGTCATCGTGGGAAACAGTTGCCGTCCTTCGGGGACATGGCTTATGCCCGCTTCAACAATGCTGGATGACGGGGATCGGGTGATCTCTTTGTCATCAAAATGAATGCTGCCGGTTTTTGGCCGCAGGATGCCTGAAATGGCCCTCAGCAGAGTGGATTTCCCGGAGCCGTTGGAACCGATGACGGTTGTGATTTCCCCTTTTTTTACGTCAAGGGTGACATTTCTAAGGGCCTGCATATCACCATAATAAACGTCTATATCAAGCACTTTTAGCATTTATAAACTCCTTGCCCAGGTAGGCTTCGATCACGGCTTCGTTTTGAACCACTTCATCGGGTTTTCCTTCGGCAATTTTCTGCCCGTAGTTGATGACGATGACCCGGTGGGAGAGCGCCATGACACCCCTCATTACGTGCTCAATCATCAGAATGGAGACTCCCTCCCGGTTGATTTCCTTAATCAGTTTGATCAGTTCATCCACTTCTGTGGGGTTGAGACCGGCCATGACTTCATCCAGCAGCATAAGTCCGGGTTTTGTGGCCAGGGCGCGGGCCAGTTCAAGGCGTTTCCGGAGGGGCAGAGGAAGGCCCCGTGCTTCTGTGGCCTTCATTTTTTCCAGGCCCACGAACTCTATAATTCTGAGGGCTTCTTTTTCTGCTTTTGCGACGGAATTTTCCCGAAGCAGGGCCCCAACCATTACATTTTCAAAGACTGAGATGGAAGGAAACGGCTTTACGATCTGAAAAGTCCTCACCATTCCCAGGCGGCAGATCTCAAAGGGCAGTTTTTTAAGGATGGACTCACCTTGAAAATAAATCTGCCCGGATTGTGGGGTTAAAAAGCCGCTGATGCAGCTGAAAACAGTTGTTTTGCCCGCACCATTGGGGCCGATCAGCCCGAGGATTTCACCGGTTTCCACCTTAAAGGAGAGGTCATTGACTGCGATGAGACCGCCAAATTTCTGGGTCAGGTGCTGTATTTTAAGAATTGCCATGCGCTGTTTTCTTTACTCCTTTTTAGAGAATCGGTTTCAGCCATTTTTTAACATAGACAATAATGCCTTTGGGCATGAACAGAACAACCAGAATGGTAATGATGCCATAAATGACCAGGTGGAGCCCTTCCAGTCCGCTGTTGGAAAAATAGGACCTGGAGATTTCCGATAAGGGGGTGAGGATAAAAGATCCCACCACAGGGCCGAACAGGGTCCCCAGACCCCCTACAATGGGCCTCAGGATCAATTCAATGTTCAGGCTCATCCCAAACATGGTGTTGGGGTGAAGATAAAAGATGTAGTTTGCATAAAAACAACCGCCTAAAGAGGTCATGAAGGCGCTGACGGCAATGGCGAACATATTGTATTTGAATGTATTGACACCCAGGGCTTTTGCAGCCTCTTCATCTTCCCTGATGGCTACCATAAACCGCCCGGCCTTTGATGTTTCAAGGATGCGGACAACAATGAGAGACATCACCATGAACCCCAGGGAAATGTAATAATAGGGAATATTCCCCTTGAACTGGAAATTTTTGAACGAGGGGTTGAAATCCAGGAATATCCCTGAAAATGAGCCCAGGACATCGATATGGGATATGACAAGACGAGCAATCTCGGCAAAGGCAATGGTCAGGATGACAAAATAGACTCCTCGCAGGCCGAACCTGAATCCCAAGAATCCCAGGAACAGGCCGACGATAGATGCGATGACGCCTCCTGCAAGCATGCCGATCCAGGGGCTCAGGCCGAATGTCTGTGCCAGAAAGACAGAGGTGTAGGCGCCGATACCGATATAAAGGGCATGTCCCAGGGAAATGTGCCCGGTATACCCGGTGAGAACATTCCAGGACTGTCCCAGATAGGCATAGTAAAAAACCATGATGAAGATGCCCAGCACATATTTGCTGAGTACCATGGGAAGCCCCAGGAGTACGGCCAGTATGAGTCCCAAAAGCATATAAGTTCGGTTCATTTTTTCCCCCCAAACAGCCCTTGCGGCCGGAACAGGATAATGATGATCAGAAGTGTAAAACTCACCACCTGTTTCAATGTGGCCGGTAATACCAGCGTGGAAACGGATTCTGCCACACCCAGGATGATGCCGCCGGCCATGGCGCCCGGAAGATTGCCCATGCCGCCGAGAATCACCACAATGAATGCTGTGGTGGTAAAATCATGGGCTATATAAGGGGAAATGGGCATGATGGGCACCAGGAGACATCCGGCTGCGGCCGTGGTCGCCGCTCCCAGGGCAAAGGAGATATTATTGATCCGATCCACATTGATGCCGACCAGTACGGCTCCGGTTCGATTGTCCGATGCTGCCCGGATTCGTTTTCCCATGGTGGTTTTTTTCAGAAACAAAAAAATAAGACCGGTGATGAAAATAGCCAGGGAAAAGGCGATAATCCGGGACGTATCCACCATCACAGGCCCCAACCATATACTGTCCAGACCGAATGCCGTCTGAGGGCTCCGGTGGTCCGGCCCCCATAGAAGAAGGGCGATGTTCTCAAGAATCAATCCCGTGGATACCAGGGGCAGAACCTGCATGGCCTCGGGGTAATCCAGAATCCGGTTGACCACCAGATACTGGATCCCATACCCGAGCACAAAAATAATAGCGGCCACTGCCACAAGGGACACATATGGATCAATTCCCAGCAGTACAAATATCCAGTATGAGGCGTACATGCCCATGACCATGATCTGGCCATGGGCAAAATTAATGACCCCCATGACACCGAAAATCAGGGAAAGGCCCAGGGCAATCAGGCCGTACACTCCTCCTAAAAGGATTCCCTGGATTAACAGCTGAAGCGCAAGGGCTGTATCCATTTTTCTTACCTCTCCCAGAGCTGGGGTGCGGGGAAGACAATTTTATCGGATTGGGCAAACTCTTTTGGCAGAACAATCTTGACCCGTTTGAGCAGGTCTGCATCCGGCTGAACTTGAACCAGTGCCGTCAAGGCGCCAATGTTATCCCCTTTTTCATCAAATTTGACAGGACCGCCCACAACCGGATGATCTGAAAAATTGGTTTGTCTCAGGGCTTTTAAGATGTCTTCTCTTTTGGTTGATCCGGCCCGTTCCAGCGCATCGGCAATGACCAGCGGCCCTGTATAGGCATAGGCGGAATTCGTATCCAGATTTTTCCCGGATGCTTTCAAGAAAGCAGCATTGCCCCTTTGATAACATGGACTGGAAGGATTGATCCAGGGGACGTTCACAAGGGTGTGATAGGCCAGCTTATCCATATCTTTTACAAAATCGGGTTCATACCAGCCCGGGCTGCCCGGACAAAAAATACCCATGAGGGGGACCCGCTGTTTGTATAGTTCCCTTAAGAGAATGGTGCTGTCACCGGGCCGGGAAACAGGAAAAAGAATATCAGGTTTGGCTGCTTTAATCCGGGCTACTTCTGCTGATAAATCCTGGATACCTAAGGGGTATTGGATTCTTTCCACCACTTTGATGGGCAGGCCTGATTTTTCAAGCATTTTTAAGAATCCGTCAGACATGCCCTTGCCGAATGAATCGGCAACATTGGCAACCACTGCGGTGGCTGGAGCGGCGCCGGAAGTCTCAACCACCTCTTTATAGTATTTGAGAGCGCCGGAAACCAATCCGCCGGCGGTAATAAAAATTCTGAAAACATGTTCATAGCCTTTTTTTGTGATGTCATCCAGGGCGGCAACATCCATGACAAAGGGTACCTGGCGTTGCTCAGCCAATGTGGCAATGGCCATGGCTACATCGCTCTGGAAAGGCCCCACAAGAATCGATGCGCCTTCATTGATAAGCCTGTCTGCTTCCTGTCGCCCCACTTCCGGCTTGCTTTCGCTGTCTCCCAGCAGGAGTTCTATTTTGGCGCCGCCCATGGATTTGATCCCGCCGTTGGCATTGATATATTCAACTGCAAGCTGATTGCCAAGGCGGGTTCCCTGCCCGATGACGGCCAAAGGCCCTGTTACCGGCTGGATAGATCCGATTTTAATGGTTTCAGGAGCTGCATGCAGAAAACTTGGGATACCAAACGCCGATGCCGCAATACCAAATCCTGCCGCCCCGGAGATCTTTAAAAAAGTTCTCCGGTCGATACTGTTTTTTTTCATGGCCTTTTGTTTCATTGATTCCTCCTTGCTAAGAAATGATGAATTAAATAATGCCTTCCTTCCCTGTTATATTCAAACCCATCTGCTTAAAAATTTGGTCTATCCTTCTGCCACCGGCAGAATATTTTCGGCAAATGGGATGACATAGCCTTTTTCTTTAAGGTTTTTAATATAGTCATCCGCATTATCGGTATAATTGAACCCCAGGGCCTCAGTCTCGGCCTTTGAAAAATCAGACATCAGGGTGACATTGAAGCGTTTCAGGATATCCAGCGTCCGGAAGGCCACATAGGCGGCCATATCAAAATCTGCTGCAAGTTCCATCCCCAGTTTTTTCGGGTCGTCCTTGAAGTTTTTGAGGATTGATGAAAAGGTTTCATTTCCAACACCTTCACAGCACCCTGCAACAAACAGGATGTCTCCTCCTTCCTTTACAATATTGGCGGCATTGAACAAGGCTTTGGTGGACTGGTAAAGCTGTCCGTCAGCCCGGTGACCCCCGGCAGAGATAATGGCAAAATCCCCTTTTTGGGGAACACGGATGCAGCAGACTTCATCAAGTTTTTTACACCCTTTGACAAAGGTCTCATGCAATGGTCCTGCATCTGCATAAAAAATATCGCCGGTTCCGCTTGCAGCCACAGCCACATAGGTTGAGGTTTTATGTTCTAAAAACATTGCGGCGGCATCGGTGATGTCTTCATTGACCGGATTTCCCCAGAGTTTTGCCTGGCGGGCCATGGGATGGGGGGTTCCATCTTTTTTCACGGCAAGGGAGTGGTTTTTCTGGATGCTGTCATATCCGGCAATTCCGGGCAGAATATATTTTCTGCCTCCGCCGAATCCAGCCACCATATGATGAAGAATTCCGCCAAAGATGATGATATGGTCTGCCTCAGCCGCTTCTTTGGTAATAAAGACCGGTGTTTTTTTATATGTTTCACCGAAATAAACCAGACGGTCCTGATTTTTGTTGGCTGCGTTGAGGATCTCGATGTGCTGGGCACAGAAGGTCCCGGCAAGCGAGGAAAACTGATCCTTTGTCATATCCTCATGGGTGCCCGTGGCAATGATGATCCGTATATTTTCCTTTAAAACCCCCAGGTCAAACAGGGTTTTGATAATTTCAGGGACAAAGACATCTCCTCTTGCCCAGAGTCTTGTGCTATCCGGGATGATGACGGCAACCTGTTTATCCTTGATATCTCTGGGGCTATGGGTTCTGATGCCCTTTGAAATAATTTCTCTGATGTCGTCATGACTGATGGCCGGTACTCTTCTCCCGATAATGATATCGCATAGCTTTTCATCCGGGAGGGTGATGTTGAGAGTCGATTGACCCTTTTCCAGTTTGATTTTCATATCTGTTTCAAAGCCGTGTAAATAAGGCTTACAGGGTGCAGCACCTGCAATCCGTCTGATGTTTCCGTATTGCCGGCAAGATTCATCCTGCAGACCGGGCAATCCGTGAGCCAATGGGTTACCTGCACAGCTTTTGCAGATTCAATTTTTTTGTCAACCATTTTTTTTGAAACTTCAGGGTATTCATAGAAAAATGTTCCCCCGCCGCCGCAGCACTGGTCAACATCTGCTGTCCGTTTATAAATCACGGAGGGCATGTTTTGAAGGATTTTTTCAACAAGAATATGAGACTGAAACGTATTTCTCGTATGACAGGGGGCATGATAGGTGACAAAGATTTTTTCAGTAATATCCGGATTAAATTGAAGAAGATCGAAATGCAGGTCAATGAAGGAAATGATATCCGTCACCTTGGAGGAAATTTCCTGTGCGGCCAAAAGAAATTCGTCCTGGGGTTCAAACAGGCGGGGGTATTCATTTTTAAGAGCTTCCCCGCAGGTGGAGCAGTCCACAAGGATTGCATCTGCCCCATGATTTTCAAGGGCCCTGATGTTGGCCTTTATGTTTTCCATGGCCTGTTCTTTTGCCCCGTGAAAGAGCAGGGGGATGGAGCAGCAGGTCTGGTCTTTCGGGATGACGATCTCATAGCCCATGTGGCGTAATATCCCAATGGTTGCAGACCCTGTATCATCGTAAAGATAGTTTGTGGCACAGCCGGTAAAATAGATTATTTTTCCAATGGGTTTGTCTTTTGGGGAAATATTCACATCATGGGCTTTCCGAAAGGGAAGGGCATTTAATTCCGGGAAATTGTTTAGAGGGATATTGCCCAGTTTGAATTTTCTTGCAAGGCTGTCCGGCATAAACTTCTGGCCTGTCCTGGCCAGTCCGGCCCCCAGTCCGGTCCGGTATTCCCGTGCCAGAAGATAGATCAGGCTTTTAATGGCTGGTGCTTCCCCATGGGTCTCCACCATTTTTCTTCTCATTTCCATGAATTTTGAATAATGATCGATTCCTGAGGGACAACTGGCTGAGCATGATCCGCACATGAGGCATTTGGATATGATTTCCTTTAAAAATGGGGAGGAGGTCAGAGTGTTCTGATCATGGGCCTTGATCAGATGGAGTTTTGCCCTTGGCGAGACCTGTTCTTCTTTCAGGATCTTGTAGACCGGGCAGGCATTCAGGCAGAGCCCGCATTTTCCGCAATTTTGAAGGGCTTTTTCTTTCATACGAATTTACCCGGGTTTAAAATACCGTCCGGATCAACGGCCAGTTTGATTTTTTTCATAAAATCAATGGTATCCTGATTCATTACAAGGGGAAGATAGGCGGATTTGGCAAGCCCGATCCCATGCTCGCCGGACAGGGTGCCGCCCAGGTCTGCCGCGGCCTTGAAAATCTCTGCAAACGCCTGTTCAACCCGTTTCCATTCTTCCTTATTACCCTTATCCGCCGGGATCATGGGGTGCATATTGCCGTCCCCGGCATGGGCCAGGACCCCCACTCGAAGCTTGTACCGATCCGTGATTTCAATAATTTTCCGGATCATCTCAGGCACCTTGCTGACAGGCACTGTCACGTCTTCTGAAATAATATCCGGGGCCAGTTTGGCAAAGACGCCATAGGCTGACCGTCTTGCCGTCCAGAGCCTGTCCCGTTCGGTTTCCGAGGCGGCTTCCTGGATATGAACGGCCCCGTTTAGCCGGACCTTTTCAATTATTTTTTTCATTTCTTTGTCGCAGGCTTCTTTGACACCGTCGATTTCAATGAGCAAGGAGCCCTGGGCATTTCTGTCAAGCCCCAGATTTGCACTGTCTTCAATGGCATTCAGGGTCAGTTTGTCCATGAGTTCCATGGCAGCAGGCAGAATGCCGGACCCGATAATGTCGGTGACGGCCCTGGCTGTGTTGTCAAGATCATCAAAGGTCACCATGAGGGTTTTGACGGCTTCCGGCTTTGGCAGGACTTTTAAAATGGCTTGTGTAATAATGCCCAGGGTCCCTTCCGACCCG
The DNA here is from genome assembly GCA_964619205.1 of uncultured Desulfobacula sp. GTDB lineage: Bacteria > Desulfobacterota > Desulfobacteria > Desulfobacterales > Desulfobacteraceae > Desulfobacula. The sequence goes on from CAZUDE010000009.1 coordinate 17,112, forward strand.
CAGAAAAGCGAGGACAGCTTATAGCCTGTGGCATCTTTAATGTTTTTGCTGCCGAATCGGATAATGCCGCCTGAAGCAAGAACCACCTCAAGACCCAGGACATAGTCCACGGTAACACCGTATTTCAGACATCTTGGGCCGCCTGCATTCTGGGCGATATTGCCGCCAATGGTGGAAGAGTTCATGGAACCCGGGTCCGGCGGATAAAAAAAACCAAAAGGCAGAAGGGCTTTCTGGATGTCGGCATTGACCACACCCGGCTCTACAATGATGTACCGGTCACAGGTATTGACTTCAATGATCTTGTCCATTTTGGAAAAGCAGAGAACTATCCCGTGCATGACCGGGATGGGAGCCCCGCAGACACTGGTCCCGGCGCCGCGGCCGGTAACGGGGATTTTATAGCGGGAAGCAATTTTGAGTATTTGCGATACCTCAGCAGTTGTTCCAGGGAAGATCACGGCATCGGGAAGGGCTTCTTCCACAAAGGCATCATAGGAATAGCAGGCAAGTTCTTCGGGCCGGTCCAGGTATCTGTCTGTACCGACAATTTGAATCAATTGGGTTTTGACCTCAAGTTTCAGCATGATTTTCCTTAAAATATTTGTTTACTGGTTGTCAACTTTATTTATTCAAATTTATATCTGTTTGTTTTATCATATTCAAAAAATATTATAATATTGTATAGTTAAATGATCCAGTCATTTATGTGAATATTTTCAAATAAGGAAACTTTCCCTCATTTATTCAAGATTGACTTGCAGTCAGGGCCAAAAACCGGCATATAAATAAAATCAATTTATCAAAGAGGAGGAAAAAATGGTACTGATCTTGAATATTCTCTGGTTTATTTTCGGTGGTGGTTTTTTATCCTGGGTGTTATGGGTGCTTCTGGGAAGCCTTCTGTTCATCACCGTTATCGGCATTCCCTTCGGGTTTGCCGCCTTCAGAATTGCAGGTTTTGCAGCCTTCCCCTTTGGAAAAGAGCTTGTGGATGCGCGGGCTCTGGGTGAGGAAAGGATTCTCGGCACAAGCCTTGCCAATTTTTTATGGATCATCCTGGCCGGTATCTGGCTTGCCATTTCTCATATTATGCTTGGAATCAGCCTCTGCGTGACCATTATCGGCATTCCCTTCGGGTTTGCCCATTTCAGGCTGGCAGGTGTTTGTTTCGCCCCTTTGGGCAAAAAGCCCGTAGCCAAATTTTAATCAAGAGCATTTCCAGTCTGACTGTTTTATATTGTTGATGATATAGAAAATATCACTATTATCCAACTGATGCGGCTTTCAACCGATAAAAATAGACTTTTTAAATTATTTTGGACAGTAGTGATCTATAATATTAATCTGCATATGGGTTTCTCCTGATTTTTTATGTAAGAAGAATAGACATAGAGGGGCTGATTGCAATTTTCCAATCAACCCCTCTGGCAAACAGACTATTTTAAAATGGCGGCAAGATCTTCATCCGGCGTCGAGATCGGTTTGATATCAAATAATTTCACAAGCGTACTCAAAACGTTTGGGGTTAGAAATGCAGGCAACGAAGGCCCCAAACGGATGTTTTTGATTCCCAGATGGAGCAGGGCCAAAAGCACGCAAACCGCTTTTTGCTCATACCATGAAATTATCAGCGACAGGGGCAATTCGTTCACACTGACATTAAATTCTTTTGCAAGTGCTGCTGCAATCTGAATGGATGAGTAGGAATCATTGCATTGACCTGCATCTAAAAGCCGTGGTATCCCGCCGATATCTCCCAAATCCTTATCGAAAAATCTGTATTTCCCACACGCACAGGTAAGAACCACACAATCTTTTGGAACCTTTTCAACAAACTCGGTATAGTAGTTTCTGCCTGGTTTTGCGCCATCACAGCCGGCCACCAGAAAGAAATGCCGGATTTTTTTAGATTTTACAGCCGCAATCACCTTATCGGCCACACTGAGTACCGCATTCCTGGCAAATCCAACAGTTGCCTCTCCGGTGACTTTGTCTTCTGTAAATCCGGGAAGAGACAACGCTCTATCAATAACCGGTTTGAAATTTAAATCAGAAATATGGGGAATACCAGGCCAGCCGACCATTCCGGATGTAAACAAATTATCCTGATAGGATTTTTGCGGTCTTTGAATGCAGTTAGTGGTCATGAGTATGGCGCCTGGAAAGTCTGCAAACTCTTTGATCTGTTTTTGCCATGCAGTTCCAAACTGACCATAAAAATGTTTATATTTTTTTAACCCAGGGTATCCATGGGTAGACAGCATTTCTCCATGGGTATAAATATTGATTCCTTTTCCATCTGTTTGCTTTAGGAGCGCCTCAAGATCTTTTAAATCGTGTCCTGAGACAAGTATGGCTTTGCCTTTTTTATATCCCAATGGGACCTTTGTCGGCATTGGGTGTCCATAGGTTTCTGTATTTCCGGCATCGAGCAGCTCCATTGTTTTTAAGGCGGTTTCTCCACATTTAAGTGTCAGACCCAACCAATCTTCAAGACTTAAGTCAGTTCTTTGAATGGCAGCAAGCCCTTCATGAACATAGGCAAACACGCTGTCCTCCTTCTTGCCTAAAATATAAGCATGGTCTGCATAGGCACTCACACCTTTAATGCCGTAAAGAACGGTATGTTTTAATGAAAGAATATCAGGATTATCTGCCGGATATGTTTTTATGCCGACCGATTCCCCCTGCTTAACCATCTCATCCAGCTTATTGCCGGGGATGAGGGTGGCGGCACCTTCCGGATAATCAACACTTCCGCCACTGTCCTTGATCCTGACCTTTAACGCTTCACGCAAGGAAACAGCTTCATTAATGAGTTTAAAAATTCTCTCCGGATCAAACTCAACATTTGTTAATGTTGAGAATGCCGCCTGAACCGTGAAAACACCAATTTTTTCTTCAATGATATCTTTTTTCCGGGCATCCAGTGCGACCTGGGACAATCCCATGAGCGAATATATCAGAAGATCCTGCAATGCAGCAACATCCGGCTGTTTACCGCAAACCCCTTGAATCGTACATCCGGTTCCCTTAAACGTTTGTTCGCATTGGTAACAAAACATCTTGTCCTCTCCTTTTTTCTATAGTGTTAACACCCGAATTTTAAAATAGAAACCACCTAAAATCACAGCAACCAGCAATTTATACTTTCTTAGCATAGGCATTGATGCCCCTCACTATCATTTAAGGCTGTTCCGCTTTCAAAAAGAGAATGTTGTTTTCGAGGTGAACATGCCGATGCAGGTCATCCTCGAATTCTTTTAGTTTTCTGTAGGTAACCATAAACGTATTACAGACATCCCCCGGTATTGCATAATCATTGGCAAGCCTGCGGATCTCATGAACGGCATCGCCGATTTCTTCATGCTCGGGGTAAAGTTTCTCAAGAGAACCTTTGATCACGTCATAATCCACTCCCCTATATGTTGAGCCGTTCTTTCTATCGGCCTCGGTTCGCTTGATAGCAGGGAAAAGGACCGCCTCTTCTTCACGGAGATGTCCCTTCATATCCGATTTGATTTTGTCAAAGATGGTTGCGATCTTGATCAGTTCAGGATGGTTGGTACCGTGGACATCAACTATTTTATGGAGGTATGAGGCGATGGGCCCCATTTCCTCGTTAAGGTAAGCATGGTGAGTGTTAACAATATAGTCGGCGAGAAAGGACAAACTCCAGGTCGCGTAATTCAGGCTCCGTTCGAGTGGTTCGCTCTTTGCTGCCTCAATTTCCTGTTGAATTGTGTCAAAATCTATACCTTTGGTGTGGCAGGCTGCAATGAGAGGCTCTTGTCCACCGCAGCAAAAATCTATCCCGTATTTTTCAAAAACTGTTGCAGTCCTGTAGTCTTCGGCAACGATTTCACCTATTTTTTTTTGTGGGCTTTTGGATTTTGTCATGATAACTCCAATTCATGAATCATATTAAAGAAGGGTTCTTTATTGTTTGGTCTTTTTCGGGCAGAATCTTGTTGTATTGTCAACTTCTTTTTAATATCCATGGGTAATGTTTAGAAAATAGAAATTTATTGCATATATATCACATGGTGGCAGAAATAACTATTTTATTTTAAGGACTAAAAAATTATAAAATAGCATCTGCATCGATAAAAAAATCTAATTTCAGGGGGAAAACCCAAAACAAAAAAACTGGAAACACCATTGAAGATAACATCCCCCGGCGATTATCCTTAATGCATATGTCGTGATTTTCCTCAGCTTCTTTTGATGCCTGATTTACTGTTTAGGTGAATTAGAACCGATTCATTCTGGTTGAGATCGGCTGGGGAATAATTCATCCCCAGCCTTTTATGGAGGTTACTGGGTGGTTTCCGGGTGGAAGACGTTCACTTCTTTTAGATCATCTCCAAGGTATTCCCGTTCATTGGGCCCCAATATTCCCAACGACAGACAGATCAATGTCCACAGATGCACCACCGGGTAATTCCCGCCATAATGTTCGCTGAGTTCGTGGATCTGGGCATGGCAGTTGTGACAGCCTGCAATGCAGTAGTCAGCCCCTGTGGCCTTGATCTGGGAGTCTTTGATTTTTCCATATTCAAGCCGTTGTTCTTTGAATCCGGATTGCAGGAAACCTCCGCCGCCGCCGCAACAGTAGTTGTTTGACCGGTTGGGCTGCATATCAATGAAATTTTCTTCCCCGACAACGGATTTGACAACAAATCTTAAATCCTCGGCAATGGGATCACCATAGCTTTTTCTGACGATCTGGCAGGGGTCCTGAACCGTGAATTTTATTTTCAGATCTTTATTCCAGTCGGAATTGACCTTTAATCTGCCTTCCCTGATCCATTTTGCATAATATTCATAAATGTTTTTAACCTCAAACCGATGTTCAAGATTGAATTTTTTCAGTCCGGCCCGGACTGAGAAAGTGACGTGCCCTCACTCAGTATTGAGAAAAGTTTTACAGCCGAGTTTATTGGCCTGGTCCACGGTTATAGAGGTGATATGTTTCCACGAATCATTATCCGCAAGAAACATGCAGTAATTCTCCCCGGCCCATCCCCGGCTGCCGTAGGTCCAGTTCACCCCTGCCAGGTGAAGAATTTTCCATAAGGGTATCAGTTCATCCGGCTCAGTGACCGGTTCCCTGGAATTCTGGTTCAAAAAAAATTCTGCCCCTTCCTTGTCAATGGGGGCCTCCATATCGGCAAATTCCGGTTGAGCTTCCCGGTATTCTTCCAATATGTCCTGAACAACAAATTCAAAATCTTCCGGGGAAGCCCCCATGGCACTTGTGCTCTCATTTCTGAGCGCCATATCGCAGGAGGCAAGTATCCCTTTGGGTCTTTCTTCTCTTGGCCGAAGAGCTCTTGCATTGAATATCAGCTGGGGAATGTCGATTTTCATGGGGCATACATAAATACACCGTTGACACATGGTGCACATCCAGGGCCAGTCTGACGTGATAATTTCTTCGTCCATTCCAAGTGCAGCCATTCGAAGAAATTTCCTGGGATCCATGTTTCCAAGCCCTGTGGCCGGGCATCCGGAGGCGCACGCCCCGCAGGTCAGGCATGCATTCAGGTTGCCGCCTTCGGGCAGCAGTTCTTTTACCTTGTTTAAAAAAATATTTTTACGTTTTTTATTACCAAGCTTGATGACGGCTTCTGCCATGAAGACTTCCTTTCGTTTAGGGTTTTTTCCATTTCCTTATGATTATAAAATCATAGTGTTTATCAAAATTTTTGATTCCAGATCGAAACAGCACAATGCGTACCAGAAAGGCATTTTTTTTAAATTTTTGAAATCCTTAATTATTTTATAGGGTTATATTATGATGATATATTCAGTTGAATCCGAGAATTGCGATTATGCGACCATTTTGATTCGGGAGAGTTTAAAACTGCGACTCTTATCCGGATTCAAATTTTTTTGAACAGTTTAATTTTTTCTTAACACAATAATGATAGACTAAGAGGCGTTTTTTTTGATATATCGACATCGGTGTCTTAAGTATGATAATTTAATCAATCCAGAGATAATGTCATGAGCCTTCACAGTAAAATTCTGAAACTCAATCCGGCCACGCTTATCCTGCTCAGCTTTATTCTGGTTATTTTTGCAGGGACGGGTTTGCTGAAAATACCGCTTTGCACAGATCAAGGGATCTCCTGGATCGATGCTTTTTTTACAGCCACCTCTGCTGTTTGCGTGACCGGGTTGGCCGTAGTGGATACGGGAAGCAGCTTTACTGTTGTTGGCCAGAGCGTTATCCTCATGCTGATTCAGGTTGGCGGGTTGGGCATCATGACCATTTCCGTTGCATTATTCCACTGGATGGGGAAAAGGATCCCCTTTCATCAGAGGATGGCAATGCAGGAGCTGTTTTCCTCTAAACCCAGAGAGGATATTTTCAGACTGATAAAAAGTATTATTTTTCTGACACTGTGCGTGGAATTTGCCGGTGCTGTTTTTTTAACGCTTCACTGGGTCAGGGAATTTGGTTTTGGCAGAGCTGTTTTTCAAGCCGTGTTCCATTCTGTTTCGGCTTTCTGCAATGCAGGATTTGCCCTTTTTCCGGACAGCCTGATGAAATACAGCAACAGCTATCTTTTAAATACGGTTATCTGCTGTCTGATCATCATCGGCGGGATCGGTTTTCCCGTGCTTTACGATCTTCAATGCTGGCTCAAAGTCCGCAAAATTAAACAGTACAGACTGACTGTTCAGACCCGGATCGTTCTTTTGACAACACTGATTTTAATTTTTTTTGGGGCTTTGTTCATTTTTATAACAGAACGACAGGGATTTCAGGAAGGAAAGCCGTTCAGTTTCAGGATACTGACTGCCATATTCCAATCCATCACCTGCAGGACGGCAGGATTCAACACAGTGGATATCGGTTCCCTGAAAGATGCGACATTGATCATCATGATTTTTCTGATGTTTTTCGGCGCATCACCCGGTTCCTGCGGCGGAGGGGTAAAGACAACGACACTGGCATTGCTGGTGGGATACACCTTAAGCGGGATCAGAAGAAGAATCCGTGTTAACATTTTCAAGAAAAGCATCCCGACGGAAACGGTTGACCGAAGTATAACTCTTGTCCTTGTCTCCATCGGGATGATCAGCCTTGTGGTATTTATGCTGCTGGTAGGAGATTCAATAACCAGCCATGATATCCACCAGCCCAATGATTCTTTTCTTGTTTATTTGTTTGAAACGGTCTCCGCTTTCGGTACGGTGGGGTTATCCATGGGGGTTACGCCGGAACTCAATGTGTGGGGTAAATCACTTATCATAGCGATGATGATCATCGGAAGGGTGGGGGTATTGACTTTTTCCTATATTATTGTCGGTACAGGCCCTGTCAAGGGCATTGAACGGTCTGAAGAGAATATGATGATCGGATGAAGGGAGAGAAATGAAAAAATTTGCAGTCATTGGTCTTGGCAATTTCGGCTTTTTTGCAAGCAAAGCCTTATATGAAGACGGCAATGAGGTTATTGCCATTGATCTGGATAAATCGCGGGTTCAGGCCATTGATGCCTATTGTACCGAAGCCATTGTTCTTCAGGCCACCGACAAGGACAAATTGAAGGCGCTCGGATTGGAAACCATGGATGGCGTTATTGTTTCAACCGGAACAAAAATCAGCACCAGCATATTAATCTGCTATTATCTCCAGGAAATAGGGGTGAAAAAGATTCTGGTCAAAGCACTGGATGAAGATCATGGAAGAATTTTAAAAAAGGTGGGCGCAACCGAGATCATTCACCCTGAAAGAGACATGGCAGTCAGAGTGTCCAGGAGCCTTTCTCAACCCAATGTCATGGATTTCATCCCTTTAACGGACGATTATGATCTGGTGCAGGTGGACCCCCCAAAAGAGTTTATTGGGAAAAGCTTAAAGACTCTTAATCTGAGGGCTCTTTATAATGTCCATATCATTGCCATCAAAGAATTGGTGCCGGAAAATTTCATTCTGGTCCCCCATGCGGATTTTATTATCAAAGACAGCGATATATTGATGATTCTGGGAAAATCCGAAGACATTAGGAAAATAAAAGCTTTAAAAGCCTGAAAAGGTAGAATTATTAAAGGGATACGCCTAAAAATGTCTTGACTTTTCCCGGCAAGGCTATATTATATTCCAACTTGCGTTGTATTATGTAAAGCGCAAAGGTCCCTTTCTATGGTGGATTTCGAAAAATAATGATGTTCGCCTCAAGTCTGGGACAGTATTATTATTTTATTTTTTTATAGGAGATTGCCAGTATGGCTAAAGGTATCGTAAAGTGGTTTAACGACTCAAAAGGTTTTGGATTTATTGAGCAGGAAAACGGAAAAGATCTGTTTGTGCATCACACAAGTATTAACGCAGCGGGGTTTAAATCCCTGAAAGAAGGCGACCACGTTACTTTTGAGATAGAAGAAGGTAAAAAAGGCCCGGCCGCAAAAAATGTCACGGTTGATTAGTTAGACACTTTATTCGACTGAACCAGTCATTTCATTGATTTTGAAAAGAAGCCCTTCACCATTGAATTGGTCAAGGGCTTCTGTATTGGTGAAGATAAAACAAAGACGGGAAAGGAATGGTTATGACCCACGATAAGGAAAAGGCCCCGACAGGCTATATAAAAAAACAAACCTTGATTTACGCGGTTCTTTTATGCCTGGGTATCGGATTTTTTGGCGGAACCCTGTATTCTTCGTTCAAACTGGTCCCTGCAAATCCTGTGAAAGGGTCGGGCAAGATGGCTGCCCAAAAGGAAGACCCCCATGATCACACCGATCTTTCAATGGAATTGTCAGCTAAAATAGCAGAACTCGAACAATATCTTAAAAAGAATCCTGATGATGCAGAGGCCTGGACAAATCTCGGGAACCTGTTTTATGATTCAGACCAGGCTCAAAACGCCATTGATGCCTACGAAAAATCCCTGGTTCTTGAACCTGGAAGAACAGGGGTGATTACAGATCTTGGAACCATGTACCGAAGAAACAATGAACCTCAAAAAGCCATTGAGACCTTTGATAAGGCCATTGCCATCGACCCTTCTTTTGAAACCGCCCGCTTTAATAAAGGGGTTGTGCTGCTGCATGACCTGAACGATCTTGAGGGTGGTATCAAAGAGTGGGAAGCCCTTGTTGAAAAGAATCCCATGGCCATGGCACCCAATGGGGAATCCGTTGATGCCATAATCCAGAGGCTGAAAGGCCGGAAACCTGCCCCAGGTAAAGAAAATACACCATAAATTGAAACCATCGCCCCTCAATTTTGGCAGTTTCAATGTTGAAATTGTTCAAAAGAGAATCAAAAATATCTATTTCAGGGTTCACCCCCAAAAACAGACTATTGTTGTTTCAGCTCCGGTTCACCTTGGCCCTGAAGCGCTCAACCGTGCTATCCTGTCCAAAAAAAACTGGATCCTCCGGCAGGTGAATAAAAAGGAGTCAAGCCCGCCTTCCCCTGAAAAAACATATACAGAGGGTGAAGACTTCATTTTTAAAGGAAAGGTTTATTTCCTGAAAGTGCTTGAGAAAGACCAGAGGCAGGACGTGTTTATTTTTAATGATGAGTATATTCACCTGATTGTAAAACCCGGGTCTGGAATATTAGAAAGGAAAGCCCTCCTGGAGGGCTTGTGCCGGGAAGAAATGAAAAAATCCGTCATTTCCATTCTTGAAAAATGGCAGCCCCTGATCGGGGTAAAGATTCGTCAGTTCGGGGTCAGGAAAATGAAAACCCGCTGGGGAAGCTGTAATATCAATGCTGCAAGGATATGGTTAAACCTGAAACTTATCCGTCTTTCACCTGAATTTCTTGAATATGTAACTGTCCATGAAATGGTTCATCTGCTGGAAAAAGGTCACAATGCAAGATTCAAATCATTCATGGACCGGTTTATACCGGGATGGCGAAATCTGAAAAAAGAACTCCAACAGTTCAGCCTGTAATTATTGTTTTACCGGGGAGCCTTTCCCGGCAAATACTCAAAAGGAAACCGTCAGGGTTAAAGACCCGATGACCTGTCCTTCTTTCTGGCCGTCAAACTGTTTGGTCCTGAAAAGATGCCGGTAAGTAAGCTTGATGGTATCAAAGCTCAAGGCGTAGCCTGCTGAAAAGTCTGCCACCAGAGGTTTTTTGTCAATTTCGGGACTGGATTCAAAGGTATTTCCGTCCAGGAATATGTCTCTGGCAACTGCTTCAACCTGGGAGCTTAAAAAGATATGGGAGCCGAACTGTTTTTTATCCGGTATTGAATTTTCGATGACCGGGGCGCTGATGCCTGCTCCGGCACGAATTATATCAGAGCCGAAACCTATGGGAATATTATGGCCTAAACGGATTTCACCTCCGGAATATCCGGAAATCCTAACATTTCCGAGAGTCAGGCCGGAATGAGCGATCAGATCATATTCAAGGTATTTTAATAATTCCTGCCTGTGCAGCCGCCATTTTCGCTGCCAGGAAAAACCCAAAGCCGGCTCATTGTGGAGTTGATTCTCCCATCCTTTTGCCGTGGGTATATCACGCAGTTCGTGAACTTTATTCTGGGCAAATTCGGCTTTTGCCGCCGGACCCACCACCCCAATCATGATTTCGAGTGTGTCCAGAACCGTACTGGTTTTGCTGTGCAGGGCAAGGCCACCGTAAAGGAATCCGGCATAGGGCCTGTCGTTATGAATCAAATCCGTGGCCTGGGTATCATATGGCGTATAGATTTGCTGGCCCAGAAGGATAGCGATATTATGCATACTGTCCGCATCACCGGAAAACGGGATGGCCTGGATGATGGGAAATGTCCATTCCGGAAGACGGACATCGTCCCTGTACTGTTTCAAGTCTTTGGAAAGCCAGGTGAACTGGACTGCATTGGTATAATATTTATCCGTATTTCCGAAAAGGTCGTTTTCAAAAAAGATTTGAAACGTCTGAAGTTCGGAAGGGTTTTTCGACAGGGCATCTGACGGAAAAATGAAAATAAGGGTCAGAAAAAATAAAATTATGCGTTGCTTCAATGTATTCAATCGTGACTCCAGTATAAAGAAAATGAAAATTACTACATTTTTTGAAATAATTAAAGATAATTTTTAACCGGCAGGGGGGAGAACTGTCCTTTCGTATTTGCCTTTAAAGCCCGGATGCAAGAACGGCAGCACCTATGGCCCCGCTTTCCTGGGAAAGGGATCCAATGATGAGTTTCAGGCCCAGGCGGTTTTCAAGGGCAGCCACCATGCCTGAGTTTTTTGCCACGCCTCCGGTCATCATTACAGGTCCCCTGATTTTTATTTTAGCAGCCAGGATGGCCACACGGGCAGCGGCGGCATCATGGATACCGGCAATAATATTTTCTCTTTTTTCCTGGCGGGCAATCATGGAAATAACCTCGGATTCCGCAAACACTGTACAGATGCTGCTGATTTTTAAAGGGGCGTCGGCTCTCATGCTGAACTCTCCCATCTCATCCAGGCTGACTTCCAGGGCGCGGGCCATGACTTCCAGAAATCTTCCGGTACCGGCCGCACATTTGTCATTCATGGCAAAATTCTCCACCCGGCCCCGGCCGTCAAGAAGAATGGCCTTGCTGTCCTGGCCGCCCACATCAATAATGCCGCGTATGTCTGGATTCAAAAAATGGGCGCCTGCACCGTGGCAGAGGATCTCCGTCATGGCTTTGTCTGCAAAATCAATGCTGGAACGGCCATAGCCCGTTGACACAATGGCGGAGATGTCTTTTTTTGAAAGCCCTGTTTTTTTGAGAAGCGTTTCATATACCCGGACGCCGGCATTCAGGTGATGATACCCGGTGGGAATCACAAGGGTGCCCATGAGATTACCATCTTTTATCAGGGCGGCCTTGGCCGTAATGGAGCCGATGTCAATGCCTGCGGTAATCATACAGCAGTGGAACCTCCGTCCACCATGAGCGTCTGGCCGGTGATGTAGGACGATCCATCAGATGCCAGGAATAAAACAGGTTTTACAATATCGTCGATTTCGGCAATTCGTCCCAGGGGGATGCCTTTGGTGATATGAGCAAGCAGTTCTTCATTTGACCAGAACGGTTCTGAAAATTTGGTCCTGACCATGGCCGGTGCCACGGCATTGACCTGGATGTTGAAGGCGGCCAGTTCCGAGGCCAGAACCTTTGTCATCATTTCGATCCCGGCTTTGGCAATCCCGTAGATCCCCATACCGGGCGTGGCTTTGGTTGCGGCAACAGATGAAATGGTAACGATTTTCCCACGGGTTTTGGCCCGCATCATAAAAGCGGCTTTCCGGGAGACAAGAAAAGTGCCGCCAAGATTGGTATCCATGATTTTTTGCCACAGGCCCGGATCAAGATCGGCAATGCCTGGTGTGATCAGGTTCATGCCAACATTATTGATGAGGATGTCGAGCTTGCCATACGTTTTTTCAATGGTTTCAAAAAGAGTGTCCACTTCATCGGGTTTCCCGATATGGGCCTGCACCGTGGCCAGGTTTTCAGGTGCTGCAAGGGCTTCTTTTGCTTTTTCAAGAGAGTCTGCTTTCCGCCCGCAGATAATCACCTGTGCATGTTCAGCCAGAAGCGACCGGGCAATTTCAAAACCGATGCCCCGGCTGCCGCCGGTTACAAGACAGACTTTCCCGTCAAGATCAAATTTCATATCAGTGCCTCCTTTGTTTTATGATTTCCATGAATGCGTCAATCCTTGTTTCCACCTGGGATTGTGAAAAGCTTCTCGGGTCCACCATGTCTGCTTCGATCATGAGAACCGGGATCCCGGTTTTTTCCCTCACGATTTTCATGATGTCCATCTGGCCGAAAGAATAGGGTTTGCACGAGCGGTTGGAATGCATGACAAATCCGTCCACATCGTAAAACCGGATCATGTCAAGCACTTCGTCTGCCATCCGGTCAACGCCGATATTGAGATAAATCCGGGTATAGGCTTCGGCAATGGAATCCAGAAAATTATTCTCATCAATGTATTTGATTGCCCCGCACCAGGCCGAGGTATAAGTATCGGCCACCAGACAGGCCTGGTGGTCTGAAAATCTGGAAGACAGCCATTTAAGCTGATACCAGACCGGCAGGTTGTCCCAGAGGAGCCTGTATGTTTCATTGGGAACACTGCTGATGCCGTCAGTTATGCGCTGTTCCATTTCTTCGATCAGTTCCTTGTAGAAGTCAACTGCAATCCTTGTGCCCCTCAAGGTCACAATGAGGGCGAGAAAGAAAAAAGCATCAAAGGCCGACATGGGAGAGGGCTTATGGGCTGTGGTATTGAGAACCTTCTGCCACAGGAGCTGGCCTTCCAGGGACAGCTTTCCCACCTCGGTCATTTTGTCATGATCCAGTTTTTTTTTGGCCACGGTTTCAAGAAAGATAATGTATTCATCCACCTGGGCCCTGACATATCTGGCAATTTCAGGAGAATATGTTGTATGGCAGATGGGTGTATCCAGTATAAACAGGGGGACATTGTAAAACCGGGCCTGGATTTCATACCATTTTAGGACCGTGCCGCAGATATTGTTACAGCAGATGAGCATGTCAGGTCTGGGAAGTCCTCCAATGGGTCCGCCCTTGACCACTGAACAGGCAATATCGGCCCTGGCATAGGAGCACAGATCAGAGCTGTAACCCATATTTTCGGCTTTGGCGCAAAGGTCTTCCCCCATTTTGGCCGAACCGATCATGGCCCCGTGGTTTTCAGGATAAACCGGGATGATATCCATGGCCACAAGGGGTTCAACCGGTCCGCCCGATGTTATCCAGGCCACCTGTTTATTGTTCCGTCCTGCAGACAAGGCATCAAGGTAGTAGGTGGTCATGAGATCCCGCATTTTCTTGGCAGCTTTTATTTTTTGTGTTTCTTTGGGTTTTTCAGACATATTAACAGCCTTTTTATATCATGTGAATAAAGGTTTCAATCCGGGTCAGAAACTGCCCCAGGCTCTGCTGCTGGTCATCCATTTCAAAAGCCATGCTTTTGATTCCCTCTTTATCGAGAAATTCCTTTAAATAAGGATAGTCAAAGGCATGGGGATCGCAGAATTTTAAAAACAGAAAAATAACTCCGTCTGCCCTGTTCTTTTTCGCAAGGGAGATAAGGTTTTCAGCCCGGACAGTAAGACCCGAATGTTTTGCCGGACAGGGCACACGATTCATATAGCGTGCGGCAATGGCGCCTAAGGGCGGTTCATCTTCAGATATCTGCCCTTCGAACCACCGACGGCCTGTGCAAAGGTCATCTCCCACGATATTCCCCCCGGCAGTTTCAATGGCATCAAAAATATCCGGTATGTCACAGACAGAGCCTGAAAGGAGAAGGCGCTTTCCTTTCTTTACCGGAGGACTCATTTTTTCAAAATGAGACACAATCAAAGAGAGTTGTTCGGCTGCTTTTTTTCGGTCCATGATCATGGAACCTTTTACAAGGGCATAGAGGTCCCGGGCTGAGATTATCCCGGAATTCTTGGAATTCAAATCATAAATGGCTGACAGGTTTTTCCGAATCTGGTTGAATATAGAAATAGAGGCCTTCAGCTCCTCATCCGTGATTATTTTTTGGGCGGCTGTTTCAAGATCCTTTTTAAACCGGGCCAGGACATCTTCCATATAAACCCCTGCACTCACTGTATTGAGTTTTGCGGGCAGGACCACATCGGCAAAAAACGGATATTTCCCGTTCATGCGCCAGATATCGCTTAACCTTTGCATGGAATCACAGGTGTGGGGAAAAACCGTTCCGTCAAGAAAATCCAGTTTCCCTGCCAGGCTGTCTTCCAGAATGCCCCGGACAAGGGAACAGCAATAGGACTGGAGATGATTCTCAGCCAGGATGATCTCGGATTTGGAGGAGAAGAGCCGCATGGGATGAAACCCTGCGGCGTATATGAGTTCTTCCGGTGCATAGGAGCAAAGATATCCCATGATTTTTTGTTTGGTCTTTTGTATTCTTAAAACAGCGGCCGGGAGATTGCTCACAGCTTCATGGAAAATTTCAATTTCCTTTATCATTATTTGTCTCCTGTGTATTCACCCTGTTTGCGGAGGGCTTCAATCTCTTCATCCTGAAGGATTTTATAGGCGATTTTTCCCACCAGTGTGATGGGAAGGGTTTGTCTGAATTCAATGGTTCTGGGGCAGCTCCATTTGATCAGTTCTTTTCGGCAGTGGGAAATCAACTCTTTTTCCTTGTCAGCGTTGCCGCTGATGCCGGGTTTCAAAACCACAAATGCCTTGACCCGTTCCACCTGGTCTTTGTCCGGAATCCCTATGACACAGACATCCGACACATCCGGGTGATGGTAGAGAACCTCTTCCACCTGGGCCGGGTAGACATTCATGCCTGAAGATTTGATCATCCGTTTCTGTCGTAGCCTGAAATAAAAAAACCCGTCTTCATCACGGGTTGCGATATCCCCTGTATGCAGCCACAATTTGCCGTCCTGGTGGAGTTTCAGTACATTGTCGGTCTCCTCTTTTTGATTCAGGTATCCTTTCATTACAGCGGGGCCGGACAGGCATAATTCCCCATCTTCGTTGACCCCGGCTTCTCTGGTGGAATGCAATACCACGATTTTGGCATCCATATCAGGGAAAGGGATGCCGACGCTGCCTTCCCTGAAATGATCCAGCGGGGTGGCCATGATGGCGGTCACGGCTTCGGTCAGGCCGTATCCTTCCAGGAGCTTGACACTGCCGCCCCTTTTTCTGACGATTTGTTCAAATTCATTTTTTACAGTAGTGGGAAGTGTGTCTGCCCCGCAAAAGGCTGCCTTGATGCAGGAAAGATCGGAATTCTTAAAATCTTTGTTCTTGTTCAAAGCCGCATAAAGGGTTGGAACACCGATAATGAAATTGGGTTTTTTGGTTTTTATGAGTTTTGCCACGATTTCCGGGGTGAACTGGGGCACCAGGATGCTTTTGCCTCCGCCCATAAAGGCGGCGTTGATGCAGACTCCCAGCCCGAACCCATGAAATATCGGCAGGATGGCCAGGATGGCATCATTCTCGGAAAGATTGCCCCAGGCCGCCACCATCATCCCTTCTGAAATAAAATTCATATTGGACAGCATAATCCCTTTGGGTTTGCCCGTGGTCCCCCCGCTGTAAAGAATCACGGCAGTTTCATCGGATGCGGTGACGGCTTTTGGGGTTTTGGGAAAAGAGCCCTTCATCAATTGGTCCCAGAAAAAAACACGGCTTTGGTCCGGGATCTTTGGAATCTTTCTTCCCTTGGTAAGCCAGAATCCGAATTTTTTTAAGGGGGAGAGATAATCACCGATTTTTGCAAGAATAAGGGTTTTACAGCCCGTGGTTTTCATGGCGCTATGGAATTTGGCAAAAAACGCATCAAGAGTCAGAGCCATGCAGGAATTGGAGAGGGTCAGGTAAAATGCGATTTCAGTCTCTGTTGACAAAGGGTGAATCATGGAGGCCACTGCACCGATTTTGTTGGCTGCATAAAAACAGATGATGCCCTGCGGGGTTGTGGGCATGGAAATGGTGATGGCATCTCCCTTTTTTAACCCGAGATAGGCCAGGGCATCGGCGCATTTTGAGATCTCATCCCCAAAGGCCTTATATGTGCAAAGGGTTCCCATGAAATCCCAGGCAATTTTGTCCGGGACTCTATGGATGGACCGCAAAAGCGATTCATACATGGTCACATCAGGGTAATCAATGGAACGGGGCACATTTGAATAGAATTTATGCCATGGTTTTTCCGGCATCATGTTTTTTCCCTCCAAAGAAACGGTTCAGTCCGGTTGACAACGTATCATAAAAGCGGTTATGTCTGCCGGTTCTTATATCGAACGTCGGTCGATATGTCAACCGCTGCTTGCTTGATTTTTTTATATATGATAGCCTGACTGAAAATTTATAAAAAAAGAAAGAGAGAGCAGATATGGTAAAAGATACATTGATCAAACTAAAAGAACAGGAACGGGAACTGCGTCAGACTCTTATTACGGAAGCAGCCAGAAATGTATTTGGGGGAAAAACCTATGATCAGGTCAGCATGGCTGAAATCGCTAAGGCGGCAGGAATATCCAAATCATCCATTTATACTTATTTCAACAGCCAGGAAGAATTATATGCAAGGATCGTTTTTCAGGATGCCTGCACATTTATCCAGGAACTGAACCAGAAGATTCAAAAAAAGGATGTGGATGCCGTCAAAACCACTATTGACTATTTTCTGGACTATTATATTGAAAAGCAATCCCAGTGGAGGATGATCACCCACTTTGCCCTTCATGGCAATAAAGAGATGGAAGCTGTCGATAAACTTAATGAGATCGGTCGCGGGCTAATGGATGCCTTTGAAATGGTATTTGTTCAGGCTGGGTGCAAGACAGAGACCCGGCTTTTGTCTCATACTCTTTTTTCCTGTCTTTCCGGTATTTTGATCGCTTTTAGAAATTATCCCGGAAGACCTGAACACGAGTGTATCGCACATATGAAAAAAATCGGCACACAGGTTGAAGCAATGATGAAAGCCTATATTGCAGAACAAAGGGGCCGGCAGCCGGAATTGAAATAATCCTGAATTTGTTTGATCTTTAGGTAAAATCCCTTATACTTGAATAGGACATAATGAATGATTTCCAGGGAGGTCTTATGAGTTTAAGAATCAATACCAACCCCGGCAGCGCTTTTTCCAGCTACCAGTTAAAGAAAACCGGGCAGGATCTGTCGGAATCGCTTGCACGTCTTTCCACCGGTAAAAAAATCAATAATGCATCGGATGATGCCGCAGGAATGGTAATCGCCAATACGCTTCTCAGCCAGTCCAATGGTTATGGTCAGGCCGTTAAAAATGCAAACGATGCCATTTCCATTGCTCAAGTGGCTGATGGCGCTCTGGGCCAGGCAACCGATATTCTCCAGAATATCCGGATTAAAGCCATCCAGGCTGCCGGCGCCGCCCAATCCCCTGAAAGCCGGCAGGCCATCCAGGCAGACATCTCTAAAAATCTTGAATCCTTGAAAAATATTGCTGATAATACGTCTTTTAACGGCCAGAAACTGCTGTCTGGCTCTTTTACAGATAAAGCATTCCAGGTAGGTGCGTCCTCGGGAGAGACCATTGAAATTTCGCTTGGCTCTCTGGAGCCTTCCATGGTCGCTGAGGGTTCAGGCACCCTTGCCGATATCAATGTGACCACCCCGGAAGGAGCCCAGGCAGCCATTAAGCTTTCCGATTCCGCACTGGATTATATTGGTCAACAACGCTCGCAGGTTGGATCAACCATGAACCAGCTTGAGTCCACCATCAATAATCTTTCCAATTCACAGATCAATACTCTGAAATCTGCATCTGAAATTCAGGATCTCGATTATGCCGAAGAATCTCTCAATCTGAATAAAATAAAATTTTTGTCAAAGGTTCAGGCCTTTGCCCAGACCCAGGCCAATGTCACCGCCAAAAAGATCATTGATATCTTTGAATAGACATATGGTCTTATTCGGGTAAGAAAATTTCATGTTTGATGTCGCCGTCATAGGGGCCGGACCTGCCGGGACAGCAGCGGCGTTTGCCCTTCTTGAAAAAGGACTGAAAATACTGTTGCTGGATAAATATTCGTTTCCAAGGAAAAAAGCCTGTGCCGGAGGCATTACTCCCAAGGGATATCATCTTTTTCAGTATGACATTTCCCCTGTTGTGAAACGGGAATGCCGTGCTGTAAATATCATTGATCAAAGCAGAAAGTCTTTTTTAATCAGGGATCAGAACACCATTTGCTATATGACAAAAAGACAAGACCTGGATTTATTTTCTTTGAACAAGGTCATGGAAAAAGGCGCCCAATTCAGAGTCATCAAAGAGATCCGATCCATTATTGAAACACCTCATTTTGTAGAAATCAATGCAGGCAAAGACAGGTTTAAAGCATCTTATCTCATTGGGGCGGACGGTGCCAACAGTATTGTCCGCAGATTTTTGACAAAGCACAGGTTTTGGGAAAAACAAATGGCCATTGAAGCGGATATAAAAGTGGACCGGCCGGATGGGTATTCAATGGAATTTGATTTTTCAAAAATCAGAAACGGATATTTCTGGATTTTTCCTAAAGACGATCATGTGAATATCGGGATATATTCCAATGACTCCCATGCAAAGCTCCAGACAAGGCAATTATTTGAATACGCCGCCCAA
Source organism: uncultured Desulfobacula sp. (assembly GCA_964619205.1). Taxonomy (GTDB): domain Bacteria; phylum Desulfobacterota; class Desulfobacteria; order Desulfobacterales; family Desulfobacteraceae; genus Desulfobacula. Next base: position 36,249 of record CAZUDE010000009.1, read on the forward strand.
AGGTTTTTTGCCAGGAAGCTTGAAGCTGTGAAAGGGTATCCCATCTGTACGGGGGGTGTTTCTTACAGGCCGGATTCAAACAGGATTCTTTTGGCAGGGGATGCCGCAGGAATGGCAGAGCCCCTGCTTGGAGAAGGAATCTATTTTGCTGTTAAAACCGGGCAGGAAGCAGCCGCAGCTATTCTGGAATCAAGGGAAGCATATCATGTCTTTGCAAAGGATATTTATCTGGAAAAATTGAGGCAGGTTCAGACCGATTTACGATTATACCAGGCCGGCTCAAAATTCTTTTACCGGTTTTCCCGGGTTTCGCTTAAGCTATTGTCTTTTCCTTTTATCCATCAGTATTTTGCCCGAGGGTATGCAGCCGGCAAACCCCTGAGCCGGATTCTGCCCGGCGGATGGATGATTTAAAATTATCCGGGGCCTGAAGGATAATATTCAGATGTACAAAAACGATGGGAAACAGATATAGGCCCCTTATAAAGCCACCAAATTTTTATTTAGCCTTGACAGAAAAAAGATTTTAAAGGATGTTTGATTTTTTGAATCAGGGAATCAGAAGCTTAAATCATCAGGAAACAAAAAATGGATATTCATTCTATTGCTTCGCAGTGTAAAGATGCTGCAATCTACATGTCTGCACTTTCAGGACCCACAAAGGATGCGGCTTTGAAAAATATTATTCAGGCTCTTCTGGACAATTCAGACCGTATTTTTAAAGCCAATGCCAAGGACCTTGAGCAGGCGGAAAAAGACAATCTGGATGCCCCGCTGATGAAGCGGTTGAAATTTGACAGGATAAAATTAACCGAGGTCTGTGACGGTATTGAAAGTCTTATCAGATTGGAAGACCCTGTGGGCAAAACCTTAGGCGCAAAGGAACTGGACAAAGGCTTGCGGCTTTTCAAGGTGAGCCGGCCCATCGGCGTTATCGGCGTTATTTTTGAATCCAGGCCCGATGCACTGGTGCAGATCGCAGTGCTCTGCCTCAAAAGCGGGAATGCCGTATTGATGAAGGGCGGGAAAGAGGCTTTTTTCACTAACCAGGTGCTTTCGTCCCTGATTCTGAAAGCCGGGGTGGATTCAGGACTGCCGGAAGGGTGGCTGGGCTTGCTGGAAACAAGGGACCATGTGGACCAGATGCTCAAGCTTCAAAAAATGGTGGATCTGGTCATCCCAAGGGGCAGCAATGAATTTGTCCGATATATCATGGATCATACCAATATCCCGGTACTGGGGCATGCGGATGGAATCTGCCATCTTTATATTGACCGGTTTGCCGATTTAAACATGGCAGTTACCCTTGCCGTTGACAGCAAATGTCAGTATGTGGCAGTCTGTAATGCCATTGAAACCCTTTTGATTCATGAAGCAATTGCAGAAGAACTGCTCCCGGTTTTGAAAAAAGAGCTGGAAGAAAAAGGCGTGGATATTCTCGGGTGTGAAAAAACCTGTGATATTATTGATGTTGAAACCGCTACTGAAGAAGACTGGAAAACAGAATACCTGGATCTGAAAGTATCCATCCGTGTCGTTCCTTCCCTGAAAGCAGCCATAGAACATATTAACCGTTACGGATCAGGGCACACCGACGGGATTGTGACCAAAAATAAAGAAAGAGCAGTCTTTTTCATGGATCATACAGATACGGCAGATGCCTTCTGGAACTGCAGTACAAGGTTTGCTGACGGATTCAGGTTCGGTCTGGGTGCTGAAGTCGGGATCAGTACCAATAAAATTCATGCAAGGGGTCCCGTGGGTCTTGAAGGCCTCATGATATACCAGTGGCGTCTTCTGGGTGACGGCCACAAGGTCGCGGACTATACCGGTGAAGGCGCCAGAATTTTTACCCATAGAATCATAAAAACGGATTTTAACCAGGAATAAGATATGCCTGAACAATATTTCAACACTGCCGGAAGAATTGTTGTCAAACTGGGCAGCAATGTGATTACTGCAAAAAACGGTCTGGATCTGAAGGTGATTGAGTCCATATCTGATCAGATCAGCACGCTCATGGACAGGGGGATTGAAGTGATCCTGGTATCATCCGGAGCCCAGGCAGCGGGCCTCAGGAAAATGGGGATGACGGCCCGTCCGACAGAGATGCCCAAACGCCAGGCCATAGCAGCCATGGGCCAGAGCGGATTGATGATGGCCTATGAAAACAGCTTTGGCCGACAAGGCAAAAAAGTCGCTCAGATACTTCTGACAGCCGAAGATTTGAATAATCGGAAACGCTATCTGAATGCAAGAAATACTTTGAACACCCTCATTGAGTGGAAGGTGGTTCCCATTATCAATGAAAATGATACCATCATGGTTGAAGAAATAAAACTTGGTGACAATGACAATCTTTCCGCCATGATCACTCTTTTGATGGATGCGGATTTCCTCTTTATCCTGACCGATATTGAGGGCTTATATGATAAGGACCCAAGACGGTTTCCTGATGCGCAGCTTATTTCCAAAGTCACGACATTTAACAAAGAGATTGAAGAATATGCAGGTCATATTCCCGGTACCCTTGGCACCGGGGGGATGCTGAGCAAGATTAAGGCTGCGAAAAAGGTGACGTCTGCCGGCATCCCCATGGTCGTGGTAAAGGGAAACATAAAAAATGTTCTGTTAGACCTTTTCCAAGGAGGGAGTCACGGCACCTATTTTGTACCGAAAAATAAAAAACTGGCCAGCCGGAAATGCTGGATTGCCCATACCCTGGCCCCTAAAGGGAGCCTTTTGATTGATGACGGTGCCGTCCGCGCCGTCAGGGAAAATGGGAAAAGCCTTTTACCCATAGGTGTTGTAAAGGTTGAAGGAGAATTTGAAGAAGGGGCGTCGGTTGCCTTCAAGACATTAACAAACGAAATTATTGGGATCGGGCTTGTCAACTACAGGTCCTCAGACGTTGAGCTGATCAAAGGGCTGAAAACATCTCAGATCGAAGCCTGTCTCGGCAGCAAACATTATGATGAAGTCATTCATCGAAACAATCTGGTGTTAAAAGATCTTTTCTGATAAAAAACCTTTTTTTGGATTTTGTAATATTGACAAATAAAAATTCTGACTTTATTCTCAAGAAAATTTTTTTTAATAATTAGGCAGCAAGGAAGCATCAGATGGCAAAGAGACTTACAATACAGGCAGCAGTTGAAGAATTTGAACTATATGACCTTTATAATGATATTATTGAATCCTATGGTGACGAGCTGGAGGATCCAAGCCTTGTCTCTGATTTATATGATCTGATTGACGAATATGAAGAAGTGTTTGAGTTTTTTAAGGATTCAGACGGAGATTATACAGAGAGCTTTGAGAGAAATCTTAGGGATGCCATTACTACAATTGTAGAAGAAAACGAAGCATTGTCCTTTGTGGATGATGATTTTGTAGATGAAGATATCCCTGAGATATTTGATGAAGACTTTGACGATTCAAAGGATTTTGACATTGATATGGATGAAGAGGGCGAAGAAGAGGAACCGGATGAAGATTTTTAAAGAAATCCCATATCAGATTTTAACAAATCCGGGCAGCCCTTTTATGAAATTCTGACATAGACTATACGTATAGGCTCCCTGGCAGGGGATCATCAGGCAGTCTCCCTCCCTGATGTCCTCTCCAAAATATGCATATCCAAAGACATCGTGGGGTGTGCATAAAGATCCGAGAATATGGCAGGGCTTTTCCAAAAGCCCGCTTCTGTTCAGGTTCAATACAGGAAAATAATCGGTTTCAAATCGTTCCCAGCCAATGGTGTTGGTCCCGGCATCGGTGATCACAAGGTCATGGCTTTTCCTGTCAACGACCGAAAGAAGAAGATGCATGGCACTGTGGCAAATCCATCGCCCGGGCTCAAAACATATCCGGCAGGTTACAAATGGAAAAAGATGGGACTGGGCAGCATCAAAAAGGGTTTCGGCAAACACTTCTATGGGCGTGCCAGGTATCCGGTAATGGGGTTTGACGAGGGTTTCAGGTCTGCCTGCCCCTTTTGCTGAATCCCCTTCAGGATTTTCCGGGGAATGAAGCCATTCTCCTTCTTCAGGCCAGTATCCACCGCCCATATCAATGAATTCAATATGGTTGTTGAACTCCTGAGGCATATGTTTCAGCGTTTGACCCAGAAGGGTTATAAATTCTACCTGTCTGTCCGGCGTAAGGTTCCAGCTTGAATGAAATTGAAGACCGGCAAATTTTATCTTCGGCAGTGCTTTTACCTTGTTCCAGAAGTCAGGCAGCCTTTCCGGTATGATGCCGAATTTTCTCCACAGACCATTGGGGTTTGTGGTCAGACGGATACCCACCCTGATGGGAGAGGCAATATCCGATCCTGATACCAGTGCGTTCAGACGTTCCAGTTCGCCGAAACTGTCTAGAAGGAGGGTCACCCTGTCTCTGTGCTGAATGGCGAGGGTCAATTCTTCAGCTGTTTTTCCCGGTCCGCTGAAGATGATATCGCCGGCATTCAGGTTTAAAGCAGTCTGTAATTCAATGCCGCTGGAAACATCAAGACCGAATCCGGATTCAAGAAGGGTTGAGGCCACTTGCGGGTGATTATTGCTTTTTACGGCATAATAATAACTGGTTTGATCAAAATATGCATTGAATGCCTGTGAAAATCGTTGGGCCTTATCTTTTAAAACCAAAGAATCAAGAATCCATAAAGGAGATCCGTGCTCTTGTGCCAGAGAAAGGTAGTAGTTTCGTTGGCTGAAAAAGGGTTGGATGAATTTTTTGAGCATATCCGTTTCAAGCGCCAGGGGAGCGGATGAGGGTGTTTCATTCATTAGAGAGAGTCTCCCGGCTTTTCATTGTCTATTGAAATTTCAATCTTTTTCAATATTGAATTGGCCTGTGATTCAGGGGAATCCGCGGCTGACGGAGAGATGATAACATATCCAAGGATCCATGAGTCATAATCTTCCGGTGGTAGTTTGATCTTATGTCCGGGGTTTTTGGTCAGGTGTACGGATTTAACCCGGGTGTCTTCCATAAGATGCCGGAGGTCTATTTTTCTCAGGACCCCATTTTCTTCGGCATGAATCCGTATGGCCATATACGGGCGAAGAACCCGGAGATCAGGCAGGATAAAGGGGAGTTTCTCTGCAAAGTCAAGGCTGATCTTCAGCATGTCAAGCCCTGCGATTTCCTTGAGCATGTGAGGCAGACAATCTCCTCCAGGTCTCGGGGTCATCTCGATGAGTTTTATCTTTTCATCGGAAATGATAAAATCCACCATGCAGAGACCTCTGTTTATTCCAATGGCGGTTGCACCGTTGAGCAGGACATCCTGAAAATGGTTTTCAGGAATTGAATGGGGCAGGTCACAGGGCAGAATATATCCCTGAATGGTGCCAAACGGCTTTAAAGGGGTTTTGATTTTTTTTGCCAGCCGGATGACCCGTATGGATTTGTTTTCAATGATGAAGTCGCAGCTGTATTCAGGACCTTCCACATATTCTTCGGCCAGCATGAGATGGTCCTTTGAAGAATTCCTTTTAAAAATGGGATTTTCTTTTCTATTTTGCAGCCCATTTTTTATGGTCTCAAAGGCAATGCGGCAGTCAGATTCCTTTTTGCATCGAAACACCAGTTCGCTGCCGCTGCCGGTAAAAGGTTTCAATACGCATCCAGACGGGGCGGCCGTGAAAAATTCCACAGCCTCAGAAACCGAGTTGATGGGGGATACTTTTGGACATCCGATCTGATGAAATTGCCATAGCTGTTTGGACAGGTATTTGTCCCTGGCATTGTGTACGGCTTCAATGGATGGATAATCCAGATTCATTTTCCGGGCGATAAAGGATGCAAGCTCCATGGATTCGCAGTCAAAGCTGAAAATCCCGTCAAGGGTCTGGTTCCATGTTTTTAAGTGCATGTGCAGAGTGTTAAGAATCAAGTCCTTGTCGGATAATGGAATAAGGATTTCTTCGCTGTTATTGGGAGTATCTTCGGCGGCATTCTTTCGGATATCCGGGTGTGTTATGAAAAGGGCCCTGTCAGGACATGAAAGTCTTATCCAATTGATATAATCAGGAGTCGTGCCGGTTATTAATATTTTATGCTGTGGTTTGTTTTTGAATACCATTTTGAAGAGATTTTATTATGGGTTGGGTTAATAGAGGCGAATATATCCGAATGGGTTGGATATCAGATGATCATTCAGGCCACTCATTATCCGAATCCTTTTTCCTTTTGGGCTGTTTTCCCAGCTTGTTTCTTCGCTTATAGAGTTCTTTTTCATCTTCTTCATCAAATTCTTCATCATAATAGTCACGAAATTTTGGAGATTTGTGCCGTTTTTTTGTATCCTTTTCCGAGTAATCGGGGTCATAATTGCTCATGAAATATCCTTGTGAGTATCGGTTGTCCTTTCCTGTATCAAAAGCGCTGCTGAGCCTCATTGATAGCAGTGTCGGCTTTTCTATAACATAAAAATAAAAGGGAAGGCAAACACAATGGATAAAAAAATATTCAATTCCTTTTTCTGCTGTTTTATTGAATATCTTAATTGATTTCAGCGGGATATAAAAAAAATAGCCTTATTTAAGAATAAGTCTTTTAAATTTTCGAAAAATCCTGTAAAAGGTTATGTTTGATTATCGGCAATACCCATAAAATGTTATGGGTAGATATTAACCCTAAAATGATGGTTTTATGCATTTAAGATTGAGATTTTCATGTTTATTCGGCAAGTTAAATACTCAAAAGATAATCTGGGATATCTTGTTTATTCCACAAGCGAGGGAATTGCAATTGATGCTGGGGGGGTAGAGGACATACTTTCTTTTGCAGAGAAGAATCAAATCCGCATTAAATATGTCTCCAACACCCATTCCCACCAGGATCATACTCCCGGAAATCCGGCACTGCTCAAACAAACAGATGCAGGGTTTATTGACTGCAGACAGATACATTCAGATCAGACCCTGAAGCTTGATCTGGAAGTCATTAAAGTCATTCCAACACCCGGACACACAGAGGATTCAGTGACATTCAAAACAGATGACTTCATGGTCACTGGCGATACCCTGTTTAACGGAACCATTGGTAATTGTTTTACCGGGGATCTGAATACTTTTTTTTCTTCCCTGAAACGGCTTATCTCTTTTCCCGGCAATATGAAAATTTATGGGGGTCACGACTATGTGATCGAATCCATGGAAATTGCAAAGGCCATTGAAAAAGAGAATCCGGATATCCGGGAATATTTGAGAAAGTATGATCCCCTGTTGATTGTATCCACTTTGGATGATGAGTTAAGGGCAAACCCGTATTTAAGGTTTAATGCCCCGAGTATGATTAACATTTTAAAGAAAAGGAATCTGCCGGCAAATACTGAGTTTGAAAGATTTAAGTCAATAATGGAAAATTATTGACTTAAAGGTTTTGAACAGTTTGTTGCCCTTTTGCATGTACTTTTCGGCATGCTCATGAGGGGCGGTTTGTTTTTTGGTATAGGGCATCCCGCAGATGTTCGGGATAATACTAACAGATATTTTTATTCATTATTGGAGACAGCGTTAATGCTTGATAAAAATATTAAATTTGTTGATGACGCTCAGGGTGATAAATGTTTTGCCCTGGGAAGACAAATGACAATTGAATATTATGAATGTGGCGCCACAGCCTTTCTGGATGAGGCCCGTGTTGAAAAGGCATTGTTAAAGGCGGCAAAAGATAGCGGAGCGACCATTATCAGCTCTTCTTTTCATAAGTTTGAACCCCAGGGCGTCAGTGGCGTTGTGGTGATAGCAGAATCACATTTTACCATTCATGCATGGCCGGAGCATGATTATGCGGCCGTGGATATATTTACCTGTGGAGACAGCATTGACCTGGAAGTTGCCGTCAACTCAATGAAAGAATCCTTTGAATCCGAGAATGTTGTCATTTCTTCGGATCAGAACAGAGGAATCATTTCCAAGCCCTTTGAACAACAGAAAGTCGGAGAGATTATAAAAAAGTCAAAAATTTACCCGATTTCCTGGAAAAAAGATTATGAACGGAAAAACCCTTGGGGTATTCTGGCCTCATTTGATATTTATGAGGCTGACCCTGAAATTATCAGGGATGCAAAACGTATTGAACGGTTTGTCCATGAATTATGTGATCTTATTGATATGAAACGATTCGGAAACTGCCAGGTTGTTCATTTCGGGGAGGATGAAAAAGTTGCGGGTTTCAGTATGACACAACTCATAGAAACTTCTTTGATATCCGGGCATTTTGCAAATGCATCCAATACCGTATATCTGGACGTGTTCAGCTGTAAATTTTATGATCCCCGCCAAGTTGCAGAATTTGCCATGTCCTTTTTCAAGGGTGGTCATTACAAAATGCAGATCGCGTTAAGACAATAAAATACCAATAGTAAAAAACCAAAGCCCGGCAATTGAATCACTGATTGCCGGGCTTTTGGATTATGAAGGAGGATTAAGATGGAAAACCATGATAAAATCAAAGACGGCTGGTTTTTTGAGACTTGTCCCATGTGGCCGGGGATGGGTTTTTCCCTTCAGATTGAACAGGTTCTTTACAGTAAAAAAAGTCAATTTCAACAGATTGACGTATATCAGACCCGGAATCACGGGAAAATGCTTGTGTTGGACGGGATTATACAATTGACCGAATTCGACGAATTTGCGTACCAGGAAATGCTTGCTCATATTCCAATATTTGCCCACCCCCATCCAAAAAGAGTTCTTGTTATCGGAGGGGGGGATGGCGGCATATTAAGAGAGGTCTGCCGTCACGGCTGTGTAACAGACATTGATTTTTGTGAGATTGATGAAGATGTGATCAAGGTTTCTAAAGAATTTCTGCCAAGCCTATCCTGCGGGTTTGACGACCCAAGAATCAATATCAATATCGGTGACGGCTGTGCCTTTGTCTTTGAGAAAAAGAGCTGTTACGATGTGATTATCGTAGATTCTTCAGACCCCATCGGACCCGGGGATGTGCTTTTTAAAAAACCCTTTTACGAAGGGTTGAGAGCTGCATTAAAACCGGATGGAATTGTTGCCACCCAGGGGGAATCCATTTTTCTTCATAAAGAATGGGTTGTCCATCTTGCAAAGATTACAAAAGAGCTCTTTATAAAACAAGCATATTCCTGTATTATGATTCCTACATATCCGGGCGGCAATATCGGCATCTGCCTGGGGTCTTTGGGACCTGAGCTTACAAAACCGGCAAGACACATTCCGGATCAGGTTCAGGACCAGCTGAAATATTACAGCCCTGATGTACACGAAGCTTCTTTTGTTTTACCTCATTTTGCAAAAAAGATGCTGAGCGATATATAATTTAAAAAAAGGATACCCCCATGCCGGATGAATTTTTACATCAGGTGACGATTGAACCCGTAAAATCCGCTTTGACAGAAGACTTGAAAAATCTTTATAAAGAAGCCGGATGGTGGGAGTCTTCCTATGATCTGAATCCTGAGTTTTTAAATTTTATTGTTAAAGATTCTGCTGTCTTTGTGGGCGCTTTTTATAAAAAAAGATTGATCGGGATGGGCCGGGCCCTTTCCGATCTTGTAAGTGATGCTTATATTCAGGACGTTACGGTTTTAAAAGCATACAGAGGAAAAGGGACAGGTAAAAAAATCATACAGGCCCTGATAGAAGAACTCAAAAAAAAAGGTGTGGACTGGATCGGGCTTGTTGCAGAACCCGGAACAACTGCTTTTTATAAAGAGCTGGGCTTTGACGAACTTAAAGGCCATATTCCTCTAAGATATAAGGATCGATAGAATGTATACGTCTGAAACGGTTTTGCACGCGCGTCAAAAAACGCAATTTCCTAAATTCAACCGGTTTGAATTAAGAGACAGAGAACTTATTCAAACCTATGTTAAACGGTTCAACCCCGAGTCCTGCGAATATAATTTTTCAAATCTTTTTGCCTGGCAGAAGGCCTATAACCTCTCTTTTACACTTTATCAAGGCAGACTTCTGATTTTTGACGGGCTCAGCCACTGTTCATTCATGCCGCTTGGCAATGATTTAACCCCTGAGGAGCTGGTTATTCTGGCTCTCCAACTCAAGCGAATCGGGATTGAGCCGGTTTTTGGTGTTGTCCCCTCAGCATATCTGAAAAAATATCCTGATATTGAAAATTATTTTTTGGTTAAAAAAGAGCGGGATTATGCGGAATACCTCTATGAAGTGAAAAGCCTTTATGAGCTTACCGGAGAAAAACTGCATAAAAAAAAGAACCTCATATCCCAATTCAAACGATCCTATCCTGATTATCAGGTTCATATGATCAAAGGCGAATTAAAAACCAGATGCCTTTCTTTTGCAAAAGAGCTTTTAACACAGTATAAAAAGCCCTCCAAAGATCTTCTAAAGGAATTTTGTGCCATAGACACATCCTTTGGATATTTTGAAGAACTTGGCCTGGAAGGGCTTGTTATAACTGTGGGAGACAGGCTTGCAGCATTTTCCGTTTTCAGCCGTCTGAATGCGTCCACCTATGATATCCAGTTTGAAAAATCCGATGCCGGCTTTAAGGGTGCAGCCCAGGTTATCAATCATGAAACGGCAAAATTTCTTCAGGATGTCTGTCAATACGTCAACCGGGAGCAGGATCTCGGTATTAAGGGACTTCGACAGGCCAAAATGTCCTATGAGCCTGTAAAGCTGATCACGCATTACAGTCTTGTTTTTACACTTCCAAATTAGACTAACCCGTTGCTTTTGGGAAGATCTTGTTTTATGATTGAGCAACCGGGTCTTTTATGTTATGTCATTCCGGTATCTTATGCGAAATAGCGGTTGACATAAAGGGAATATGGAAAACCAGGAACTTAAAAACAAGCTTTCTCATATTAAAAATCTTCCAACTCTTCCGGTGGTGGTGGATAATGTCATAAGGCTGACCCAGAATCCAGACAGCACTTCCTTTGAAATTGCCGAGGCCATTTCTCAGGATCAATCTCTGGCCTCCAAGGTTTTGAAAACCGCCAATTCAGCTTACTACGGATTTCCAAGAAAAATTACTACCATTAATTATGCCATTGTGGTTTTGGGGTTGAATAATATTAAAAATATTGTTCTTTCCACTTCCATTCTGGAACAGTTTTCACAAAAGGATGTAAACCTTTTGTTTGACCGAAAGGATTTCTGGAAACATTCTCTCTTATGCGGAATTATTTCCAAGAAAATTTCAGATCACATGGGGATTAAAAATTCAGAAGAAATGTTCATGTGCGGGCTTCTGCATGATTTTGGCAAACTGATCCTGGACGGGTTCTTTCAGGAAGAATTTATTTTAGCGCTTCAACTGGCAAAAAAGAACCATCTGTCATTGGTGGAAGCCGAGAACAGAATTTTCGGTTTTAATCATTCCGGAGTCGGGGCATTGCTGCTCAAGAAATGGAACCTTCCCCCATCCCTGGTCAAGGCCGTTGAATTTCATCACTGCCCGGAAGAAAACCTGAATGCCTTTCGCATTGCCTCCATTGTTCATGTTTCAGATTATCTGTGCCGGAGGATCGGGATCGGAAGTGCAGGAGACAGTGTCTTACCCGAACTTAATAAAAAAGCATTCAAACTTGTTGATCTTAAATCAGAGCAAATCAAGCGAATGAGTCTTCAGATCACCAAAGAATTTAAAACCATGACAGAATTCCTTTACGAGGGAGAAAAAAAGGATGACGACAAAACCTCTTGAAATGGATCATCAGTTTTTAACCCGTACCATTTCAAGCCTGACCGATCAGATCGATCTTTTTGAAACCTTTCAGGATCTGTCCTTGAAAATCATATCACAATTTGATCTGGAGGCGATCTTCAGTACTTTCTGCGCAATTATCAAGGAAATCATCTCCTATCGCTCTGCAGCCATTTATATGTTTCATGAGGGTGGGGAAAGTTTTTTAAAAACCCATCCTCAAGAACCAGATGCTGGAAAAAAAGAAGACGGGTTTCCTGAAGCAAGCATTATTAAATGGGTGATGGATCAGGGTAGATGGACTGTTTTGACTGATTTCCAGGATCATGAGGTTTCTTCCATCATGAGCATTCTTCCAATAAAAAGCCCCCAGCAGGCCTTGGGATTCATGGTCATCATAACCGAATTCAAACCATCTCTGTATAATCAGAAAATAAGCTCCATCCTGAATTTTTTAGCCTCCCAGACAGCCATCGCCATTGAAAATCAAAGTCTCTATGCAAGGATAAACAATTCAAATGCCTATCTGACCAATATCCTTGAAAGTATCAGCGACGGAATCATGGCATTCAATATGAAAGGGGAGGTGACCTTATTAAACAAGAATGTCACGGCTATCCTGGGAATTAAAATCAGACAGATCATTGGCCGCCATTACCAGTCTTTTTTAAAGGGAAACCTTAGGCGGGAAATGGATAAGATGTTTGCCGCTATTCGGGATAACGGCTTTATCACGGAATCCATGGTCAATCATTCGCCTTTCCGGGAAATCAATATCATGATCGGCATAACGTCATCGCTTCTAACAGACAGAAACAAGGCTGTCATTGGTATTATTTTTATTTTCAGGGACATGTCGGCTTCAAAGGAGATAGAGCGGCTCACAAAGCTTGATGAAATGAAATCTGAATTTGTTTCCAATGTTTCCCATGAACTGCGAACTCCATTAAGCATTATCAAGGCTTATTCCGAAGCTTTGCTGCTTCAGGTCAAACCGGATGATCATGACACCCGGAAACAATTTTTGTCCGTGATTGATAGTGAGGCGGATCGGCTTTCAAAAATCGTTTCCAATCTTCTGGATCTTTCCGGGATCGAAACCGGTAAATTCACTCTGAATTATAGTGCATTTTCTTTGAAAGACATGGTCAATTCAGTTATTTCTGTTTTTAAAGTCAAGCCTTCAAACATCGATATTTTTGCTGATTTTGACGACGCCCTTCCGGAGGTTGAAGCGGATGCACAAAAAATCAGAGAGGTTTTAATAAACCTCATAGCCAACAGTATAAAATTCTCTCCCAAGGGCGGAACCGTCAATTTAAGGGTGGAAAAACAGGGCGGATATATTTCCTGCAGCGTATCCGATACCGGAATCGGTATCCCGAAAGATAAAATCAAATTTATATTTAAAAAATTTTACAGGGTTGATAATTCAGACATCTGTAAAATTCAGGGAACAGGCCTTGGATTGTCTATTGTAAAGCATATTATGGATGCTCACAAAGGGAAAGTCAAAGTGGACAGCATTCTTGGCAAAGGCTCTGTCTTTAAAATTTTTCTGCCGCTTGCAAGGAGCTGATATGAAATATAAAAAAACAATTCTTATTATTGATGATATGAAACATATCCGGGATATTCTCTGGTTCAGCCTGAAGCAGGAAGGCTACAAACCCATACTTGCCGAAACCGGTCAAAAAGGCCTGGATTGCCTTTTTGACAAAGAAAACCAGGTGGATCTGGTGATCCTCGATGTGATGATGCCTAAAATGAACGGCTTTGAGGTTCTTGAAAAAATCCGGACATCCAGTGACCCTGAATCCAAAATCCCTGTTCTCATGCTGACGGCTAAAGCTCAGAAAGAAGATGTGATTAAGGGATTAAGCATGGGTGCCAGTGACTATGTACTTAAACCGTATAAGTTCACTGATCTGCTTTCAAAGATTCAAAACCTTATCGGATAAGGAAGCATATGATGCTATCGGGTGGATTAAAATTTCGAAACAGGCTTTTAATCACTTTTCTCTTTGTGTTTATTCCTTTAATTCTCATGGGAAGCACCTTTGTATATTACAAGGTCAAAACCATTCTTCAGACTGTTATTGAAAAAGAATTGCAGGGATCAACCGATTCATTGACAGACCTGATTAAAACGACGGCTTCAGTGTCTATTAAAACCCGGCTGCATGCCATTGCCGAAAAGAACCTGAACATTGCACAACATTATTATGAGCGTTATACATCCGGCAGTCTCAGCAGAGCTGAAGCCATGGAAAGGATAGAAGAAACATTTTTAAGCCAGCCCATTGGCATCAGCGGATATATCTATTGTCTCAACAGTCAGGGCATTGTCAAAATCCATCCAAATGAAAAGGTAAAGAATACGGATGTGTCCGGTTTTGAATTTGTCCGGCGTCAACTGGAAACCCGTAACGGCTATCTGGAGTATGACTGGAAAAACCCAGGAGAAGATAAAGAGAGGCCCAAGGCGCTATATATGGTATATTTTGAGCCCCTGGACTGGATAATCTCGGTGTCATCCTATCGAAATGAATTTTACCATCTGGTGGATATTGATGATTTCAAGGACAATCTTCTTTCTCATAAAACAGGTCATACAGGATATGCCTTTGTCATTGCCGAAGACGGAACCATGCTGGTCCATCCCGGTATCCAGGAAAACGATCATACGTACCAGTCAGCATATCCAAAAGATTTTTTTAAACAGATGCTTGATAAAAAAAATGGACAAATAAAATATTCCTGGACAAATCAGGGAGATAAAAGACCCCGGGAAAGACTTGTCATATTCAAACACCTGCCGGAATATAAATGGATCGTGGCATCTTCCAGTGATGTCGAAGATGTTTATATGCCCATCAATGCCTTTGGAAATTCGATTGCTTTTATCCTGGTCATCATAATTTTGTGTTCCATCGGAATCACCTATTTTATAAGCACATCGGTTACAAGGCCACTTGTTTCGGTAATGGAAAAGCTGAAGACAGGGGCTGACGGTGATTTTTCAATCCGCATGGATGAAGGTAATTCCGATGAGTTTGGCCAGCTTGCTCGGCATTTTAATTCTTTTATGGAACAACTGGAAAAAAATCAGGAACAGATCAAGACTGAGATAAGGAAAAACGTTGAGGTCCAGGCAGCCCTTGTCGAAAACGATCTAAAGCTTCGAAGCCTGTTTAATCAATCCTTTCAACACACAGGAATATTGTCTCCTTCAGGTATTCTTGAAGAAATCAATCAGAGCGCTCTAGAATTTTCCGGGTGCACAGCAGATGAAGTAAGGTATAAACATTTCTGGCAGGCGCCCTGGTGGCGACATGATCCAGGGGTTCAACAGCAGTTGAAACAAGCTATAAAATCGGCAATTGAAGTAGATTTTGTACGATATGAAACCACCTGTATTTCAAAACAGGATGAAATCAGAAATATCGATATCTCCATAAAACCCGTATTTAACCCATCAGGAGAAGTGGCGTTTATCATGACGGAAAGCCGGGATATAACAGAATACAAACAAGCTGCCTGGGAACGCAAAAAGCTGGCTGTTCAACTGGAAAAATCACAGAAAATGGAAGCCATCGGGACTCTTGCAGGCGGCATTGCCCATGATTTCAATAATATTCTGTCCGGAATTCTTGGGTATGCACAGTTGGCCGAGTTGAATCTTGGCAGCCCGGTAAAGGCCAGGGGACATCTGGCGCAGATTATCAAAGGCGCCCAGAGAGCAGCTGAGCTAACCCAGCAGATTCTAACCTTCAGCCGCAGAACAGAATTTGAAAAACAGTCCTTGAGTCTATATCTTGTCATAAAAGAGGCCTTGAAATTATTGCGGTCATCCATCCCCTCCACCATTGACATTATTGAAGTAATGACATCAAAGGCAAGGGTGCTTGCAGACCCGACCCAGATGCATCAGGTGATCATGAACCTCTGCACAAACGCCTATCACTCAATGGGTGTAATGGGCGGGGTTCTGACGGTTCGCCTGACTGAGAAACTCATTTCAGGGGGAAGGGATGTGTTTGATCAGGATGTTAAAGAAGGGCTCTATCTTGAACTTGAAGTGACAGATACAGGTCATGGAATGGATGATGAAATCCTTAAAAAAGCATTTGATCCTTATTTTACAACAAAAGACATCGGCAAGGGGACAGGGTTTGGTCTCGCCCTTGTCCACGCCATTGTTGAAGAGCATGATGGCCACATTAAAGTTCAAAGCCGGGTTGGAAGAGGTTCCAGCTTTTATATCTATCTGCCTGTTGCTGCGGACCACCATGCAACCCATAAGGCGGACACAAAAAATGAAAAAATTTACAAGGGCGGATCAGAAAGGATCATGGTGGTGGATGATGAAGAAGATATCCGAATGATCCTCCAGGAGTTTTTAACGATTTCCGGATATAAGGTCAGTATATTTGAAAACGGGGCCAGGGCGTTTAAGGCCTTTCAAAAAAATCCTGATCAATTTGACCTTGTTGTGACGGATATGACCATGCCCCAGATGACAGGGGGTGAGCTGGCCAAAAAAATGTTGAGTATCCGACAGAACCTTCCTGTTATCCTTTGTACCGGATTCAGCGAAACCCTTTCAGAGGCCCAGGCTCTTGAAATCGGAATATGTAAATTTCTTGCAAAACCCTTCTCCAACCAGGATCTTGCCCTGGAGATCCGGGAAATACTGGATGAACGGCAAATACCTGTATCAACAAAACAGGGAATTTGAGATTACGATTTTTTTTGGGCAGCGGACCGAAGTGCTTTTTTGTCAAATCGTGAAATAAAACAGCAGCGCCGGCATAGGGATTCAACAAGTTCTCCCTTATTAAAATGATCAAGTATGTTTTGTGCCCGAGGTGAAGTAAGGATTTCTTCTAGAGGAGTGGCAAAGCAATTTCCCAGCACCATTATGCCATTGCCGTCCAGACAGCAGGGGACAACGTCTCCATTTGCCAGTATCCCGCAATGATGAATGAGCCCGTAGCAATGCCCTTTTTCGCTGCGGACAGGCTGATCCAGAGAAGGCCATTGAAATTGAGAATCAAAATGCAGATAGAGTCTGTCTATAACATGAACCCTTTTTTTTTGTCTGAGATCTATTTTTAAACCGTTCAAATTGAATAGAGACTGAAAAAACTGAAAGGAAGGAGAATTCCTGATTTCATCATAATTCCAGAATCGAAGATTAATATACATATCGGGTCGGGCGATCCGGGCGTCAGTGCAGAACTGATGGATATCGTTCAGAAGCTTATGGCGATCATGGGAAAAAGCGGGTGAATCCAAGGCATGAACAGATATATTCATCTGCCGGATTGAATTTTGTTTCAGAACAGTCTTTTTTTTTTCATAGAGCAGGGTGCCGTTGGTTGTTATTTGGACCGGAACATCCCATGCTGTGAAAAGATCGCAAATGCCATCAAATTCCGGGTGAAACAAGGGTTCGCCCAGAACATGAAGGCATACCGAGGATGCTGTTTTTTTAATTTGTGGAAGAATCCGGAGAATTCGGTCAATAGGCATTGCCTGGGGTGAACGCAGGTGTGGCACACAAAACGGGCATGAAAGATTACAGGTATTACTGATTTCAAGATAAATTTTTTCAAGCATAAGGGGTAAGGAGACGTTAATTCTAAATTAAAATGCCCTTGGCCCAGGCAAAAATTCCTTTTTTTGATTTTTTTACCGGGTCAGAAGTGTTTTCTAAGGATTGATTTACAAAGTTTTTCATTTTATGCGCCGCTGGCTGAGATCCTTCACCAGGACTCGTTATACTGTTGGTCTGGTCTTTCATCGAAGCTGTAATTTCCTTTATAAGAGATTCCTGAACTGTTTTTTTTAAAAGTTTCAAATTGGGTTTTTGGCCGAGAAAAGCGGAAGACAAGTCCATTTTTATTCCGTCACCGCTGCACCCGATACCGGAGTCTGCTGCAATGCCAAAGGCGAATTGGGTCAATCCCGCAATGATACTGTATTCTGGGGGAGCCAGTTCCGGCATCTGATGAAAAGCAACCCCTTCACAAACCATGGGAGGAATATTCCAGGTATGTAAAACCCTTGAAGCCACAAGGGCGCTCGTGGTTCCGAATACGTCTTTTTCAATTTTTTGCAACGGCTGCTTCAGCTCCCTGGCTTTTCTGTAAAAAAATACAGGCAGACTGTATTTACGGTATCCACAAGACCAATACGGGTGATCGCGGCCTTCAGACTCCACAAGTTTGACAAAAGAGGGAATATCGATTTGACCTTCAGGCTTCCGGACAGTATCAAGGAGCTTTCTTCCATTTGCAAAAATTGTTGGGATGTTTACACCTTTCGTTAATATTTCATGGGCAATGCCGAATGCTATCGTTTTTTTCCCGGTAAGGGTGGCGGCTTCCATTTTTGTACTGAACTCCTTGTCCTAAAAGATAAACGGCAAACAATTGTTAATTTATTTATAAACAGAGTTAAGCTGATTTTCATAACTGAAAAGATTATTATCCAAGTTTTATGTTGTAGTCAAATGAATGTTGGCCTCTATGAGGAGAATCGATGGTGAAGAGCCATTTACTATCAAAGACAAGAGGCTTTTAGCGAAAACCGCTGAAAGCCTCTTTGTTGTTGTGTCGCTGTTGTGGTGCCCAGGGACAGAATTGAACTGCCGACACGGGGATTTTCAGTCCCCTGCTCTACCGACTGAGCTACCTGGGCCCAGACAACAGAAGGCTTTATATGCTTTTTGGCAATTGATGTCAAGGAAAAATATTCTCTCCCGGGCAGGAATTTAAAGGTCTCCGAAAAGGTGCTGGATCAATGTGCAGATTGAAATGGAAGCGGTTTCAGCTCTCAGGATTCTGGGGCCAAGAGAGCAGGATATAAACCCTTTTTGTTCTGCCAGGTCAATTTCGGTTTCCGAGAATCCGCCTTCAGGCCCGATGAGGATGAACACGTGGCTGACAGTTTCTTCCCCTTTTACAGCGGCAAGTTTTGTTGAGGCCTTTTCCCAGAAAGCCAGTTTCAAATCAGAAGATTCAGGAAGGGTGAGCAGGATTTCAAAGTTTATGGGCGGATGAATTTCCGGAAGCCTGCTTCTGCGGCATTGCTTTAAAGATTCTCCGGCTATGGTTTTCCACCGCTCACCTCTTTTTTCCATTCTTTTTGCATCAGGACTCGGGATGGACCGTTCAGAGAAAAAGGGAATCCATTTAGTGATCCCGAGCTGGGTCACATGTTTGATTACAAAATCCATTTTATTGTCTTTGAGCATGCCGGAGCAAAGCGTGATATCAATGGGAGACTCAGTTATCAAGGTTAATTCCTCAATAATATCCAGGTCTATCCGTTCAACGGAAACAAAAAAAATCCTTGCTGAGAAATCCTTCCCCTGACCATTTGAAATTTCGATAATATCCCCTTTTTTCAGCCGCAGCACCCTGGACGCATGTTTTGCATCCTGGCCTTTTATCGTCCCTTTTGACGGGGCTTGAATTATGTGTGGGATAATAAATTTCTGCATGCTTTGACTGTTTAGAATAAAGTTTGAAGCTTGTAAATCTTTTTTTTTGCTCAAACCCCGGACAATGGGAGATCATCCTGATCCGCTCTGTTTTTAAATGGTTGACACTTTGATCCGGCTTTGATATTTTTTGGTGTCCGTTTGAACCGGGAAGGGTATTATGTTTAATATCTTAATAAAGTGAGGACGTTATGACAGATTGGGATGATAACGGGGCAGGGGTTGGTGAGCTTGGAGAAGATATTATTGAATTAACGGATATCGTTTCAGATGCGCCTGATTCCGGGACAGACAACGGCATCATTGAGTTGGTGGATATTGTCAAAGACGAAGAAACAGATCTCAACCTGGATATCATCAAGGTTGAGCCTGTCGGTGAAATTGAAGATTTTGATGAAGGTTTTGATGAAGGTTTTGATGAAGGTTTTGATGAAGGTTTTGATGAAGGTTTTGAGCTTGAAGGAAACAAGACATTCTCCCGGGATACCGGAAGCGAGGATGAGGGGTTGCTTAAGTTTCCGACCCTGACTTCAGAGCAGTTTGAAGCTGCACTGGAAAAAGTGATTGAGAAACAATTTGCCGATAAAATTCAGACCATCCTTTTTCAAGTCATGGAAAAAGTTATGGAAAGGGAAATTGCAGGGATAAGAGAAAGTTTGCAAAAAGATCTTGATCAGATCGGAAATGCCTGAAGTTAAAAATTTCAGGTTAATTAAAGGTGCAATGGGGATTCGTTGAAAATCCCCTTTTTCATTAATATGGGTTTAGGAGTTGTGTTATGGGTTCTGAGTCTCTTGATAAAGGGTATAATCCGTTAGATATTGAAAAAAAATGGTATCAATTCTGGCTTGATAATGGGTTTTTCAAAGCAAAGGATAAAAGCGACCAAAAACCTTTTTCCATTGTCATCCCGCCGCCAAATGTCACAGGCGTCCTTCATATGGGGCATGCACTGAACAATGTGATCCAGGATATCATGTGCCGGTATCAGCGTCTTTTGGGGCATAATGTTCTCTGGATGCCGGGAACGGATCACGCCGGCATCGCAACCCAGAATGTGGTTGAAAGAAATCTGGCTGAAAAAGGCCTGACACGGGATGCGCTTGGGCGGGAAGAATTTATCAAGGAGGTCTGGAAATGGCGTGAAAAATCAGGCGGTGCGATTATCAATCAGCTCAAAAGGCTGGGGGCCTCCTGTGACTGGGACCGTGAACGGTTTACCATGGATGAGGGGCTTTCCGATGCTGTCCGGAAGGTATTTGTAAGGCTCTATAAAGAAGGACTGATATATGAAGGCCAGTATATCATCAACTGGTGCCCGAGATGCAAAACTGCCCTTGCGGATCTCGAGGTGGAGTATGAAGAAAAAGACGCCTATCTTTATTATATACGATACCCTTTTGTGAATAAAAAGCAGGGTCTGACAGTGGCCACAACAAGACCGGAGACCATGTTCGGTGATGTTGCCGTTGCCGTCAACCCCAATGACGAAAGATTTAAAGATCTTTCCGAAACCATGGTCATGCTGCCGCTGACGGACCGGCTGATTCCCGTTATCAAGGACGAATACGTGGATACCCAGTTTGGTACGGGAGTGCTGAAAGTAACACCGGCTCATGACCCCAATGATTTTACCCTGGGGGAAAAGCACGGGCTTGAACGGCTGAAAGTCATTGATGATGACGGTATCATGCTTGAAGGGGCAGGACGGTTTCAGGGGCTGGACCGGTTTGAATGCCGGGAGGAAGCTGTAAAATCCTTAAAGGAGCAGGGCCTTCTGGTCAGGCAGGAACCTTTGAAACACAGTGTAGGGAACTGCTACCGTTGCAGGACCGTTGTAGAACCCTCACTTTCCAAACAATGGTTTGTAAAGGTGGGACCCCTGGCTAAAAAAGCCTCTGATGCGGTTCGCAGCGGAAGAACACGGATCATACCGGATACCTGGTCCAAGACCTATTTCGACTGGATGGACAATATCAGGGACTGGTGCATTTCAAGACAGATCTGGTGGGGGCATAGGATACCGGTCTGGAAATGCCCGGACTGCAAGGCTGTTATTGTTGAGGAAACCGATCCTTCATCCTGTCTCTCCTGCGGGTCTGTTGGTATTGTCCGGGAAACCGATGTCCTGGATACCTGGTTCTCCAGTGCGCTCTGGCCTTTTTCCACCATGGGATGGCCTGAGAATACAGATTTGCTGAAGACATTTTACCCGACCCAGGTTCTTGTCACCGGCTTTGATATTCTTTTTTTCTGGGTGGCCAGAATGATGATGATGGGTGTTCATTTCATGGGAGAAGTACCTTTTAGTGATGTATATATCCATGCCCTGGTCAGAGATGAACACGGCAAAAAGATGAGCAAATCCAAAGGAAACGTCATTGACCCCTTAAAGGTAATCGAGGAATATGGTGCTGATGCCTTCAGATTTACCCTATCCGTTTTTGCCGCCCAGGGACGGGATGTCAGGATGTCGGAATCAAGGGTGGAAGGATACCGTCATTTTGTCAATAAACTCTGGAATGCCGCCCGGTTTGCCCTCATGCATGTAACGGAAAAAGATATAAAAATAAATTATTCAAAACTTGGATTATATGATAAATGGATACTTTCAAGATGCGTAAAAACATCTCTTGCCGTCAAGGAAGGAATTGAAACCTACCGGTTTAATGAGGCCGCTTCCGCCATATACCAGTTTGTATGGCATGAATTCTGTGACTGGTATCTTGAAGCCGTCAAACCGGTGCTTTATGAAAAAGAAGGGGTGCAGAAACGGGACAATGCCAGAGGCGTTCTGTCAAAGGTGCTCAAAGATATTCTGATCATGCTTCATCCCTTTATGCCATTTGTTACCGAAGAGATTTTTCATATCCTGCCCGCGACCGAAGGATCAATCATGGCAGCATCCTATCCCTACAGTGAAAATGAATTTGATACCTTTTGCAATGAAACGGCAGAAAAAGACATGGTGTTTATATCCGGACTGATTTCAGGGATACGGAATGTCAGAAGCGAGATGAATATCCAGCCATCCACAAAAATCAAAGTACTGGCCTGCACGGAAGATGAAAAGGAAAAGCTTGTCATTGCGGAAAACAAATCCATTATTGTTAACCTTTCAACTCTGGACAGTTTTTATTTCTGTGACAGCGATAAAATACCCAAATCCAGTGCATCTTCGGTGACAGGGGCCACGACCTGTTTTGTATCCCTTGAAGGGGTGATTGATTTTGACAAGGAAATCAAACGGATTGAAAAAGAACTTGAGAAAAATACAAAAGAACTCCTTTCCGTTCAGAAAAGACTCCATAATGAGAGCTTTCTTGAAAAGGCCCCGGATGAAGTCAAACAGAAGGTAAAGACACAGTATGCAGACCTTGAAGAAAAAAATAACAAGCTCAAGGGAAATCTTGAAAGAATACTGAAACTGAGATAGCCGGATATGAACACAATTAAAGAGATCATCAGATTAGCCCTTTTTGAAGATTCCGGACTTGGGGACATCACTACGGAATCAATCCTGCTGGAGCCCTTTTCAGGGCATGGGATCATTGTGGCAAAAGAATCTTTTATATTGGCTGGAACAGGGGTTGCCAAAAGCGTATTCCAATTGCTGGATAAAAATTGTGAAATTCTTTGTGGTTTTTCTGATGGGGGCTGCATCAAGACCGGCGATATTATCTTCAAGATAAAAGGTGATCTGGGTGCTTTGTTAAAAGGGGAGCGGGTGGCTCTGAATTTTTTACAGCGCCTGTCCGGAATCGCAACACTGACCCGCACCTATGTGGAAGAACTTAAATATCCCAATGTCCGGCTCACGGATACGCGAAAAACAACACCGGGACTCCGGTGTTTGGAAAAAGAGGCTGTCAGGGCCGGCGGCGCCGGGAATCACCGTATGTCTCTATATGACGGCATCCTGATCAAGGATAACCACATAGCTGTGGCAGGGACCATCAAAAAGGCCGTTGCCGCGGTTAAGAACAGGGCATCCCATCTTATGAAAATCGAGGTGGAGGTTTCAGATCTTGATCAGGTCAGGGAAGCCGTTGATGCAGGCGTGGATGTGATCATGCTGGATAACATGGGGTATGAAATGATGGAAAAAGCTGTGAAATTCATTAATGGCCGGGCCATTGTTGAAGCCTCCGGTAATGTTTCCCTGAAAACACTTAATAAAATCGCGGCCACGGGAGTGGATGTAATATCCTGCGGAGCCCTTACCCATCAGGCCCGCTCAGTAGATCTGAGCATGCGGATCATGACGGATTAATCGGGAACAATATAGGTCAGTTTGTTCCGGCCTGAATCCTTGGATTTATATAATGCCTTGTCTGTTCTGCTGATAAATGATCTGAAATCTTCGCCCTCTTTGAGTTCCGTGGCACCGATACTCACTGTAACGGATTTTTCTATTCCCGGTTCCGGCTCAAACAGGGTTGAGCTGATGTTGTCTTTTATCCTTGCGCCAACAACACAGGCTTTTTGAAGCCTTGTTTCCGGCAGGAGGATGGCAAATTCCTCGCCGCCATAGCGATAGGCCGTATCCATGGATCTCATGCAGGAATTGATGACCTGGCCGATCCCCATCAGGACTTTATCGCCTTCCAGATGTCCCCATGTATCATTATACTGCTTGAAAAAATCGATATCTATGATGAGAAGGGAAAGTGCCCGGGAATAACGGTCATAGCGTTTTATTTCCGTTTTGATTTGGGAAAAAAAATGACGTGAATTATAAAGCCCGGTCAGGGCATCGGTAATGGCCAGTTTTTCAAGTTCCTTTAAGAGCAGGGCGCGTTCCCTTTTGAGTTCAGCCTCCCTTAACACTCTTTTTATTCGCAGATTCAGTTCTTCAAACCGGAACGGCTTGAAAATAAAATCTCCTGCACCGGCCTGAATGGCTTCTTCATAGGAGTATGCAGCGCTGTAACCGGTCATGACCATGACATCGGTCTCAAAGGATTCTTTTATTCTCCGGGTGAGTTCAAGGCCGTCCATGCCCTGCATCATTATATCCGTCAGCACGATATCCGGTTTAAATGAATCAAGGATTTTCAAGGCTTCATCTGCATTTGAAGCACTTTTCACATCATAGTTCAGGATATTCAGATACTCTTCAACCGCTTCCATAATGGCGGTATCATCATCGACGATCAGAATGGAGTGCGCCATGCGTTTTTTCTCCATGGGTTATGTGCCTTGGGCACGCTTTCCTTGACACTTTCCAACTCAATTGGTAAATATAGGTTTTGAAAACTTATCGGCATACAGGCATTTTGTCAATATATTAGTTTGGAGTAAATTTGAAGTTAAATAAAAAGAATATCAGAAATTTCAGCATTATTG
Organism: uncultured Desulfobacula sp.; assembly: GCA_964619205.1. Taxonomy (GTDB): domain Bacteria; phylum Desulfobacterota; class Desulfobacteria; order Desulfobacterales; family Desulfobacteraceae; genus Desulfobacula. The sequence goes on from CAZUDE010000009.1 coordinate 60,802, forward strand.
CCCATATCGACCATGGAAAGTCCACCTTGTCGGACAGGTTAATCCAGCTTGCCGGTATTATTCCGGACAGGGATATGAAAGAACAGATCCTGGATTCCATGGATATTGAGAGAGAGCGGGGGATCACCATCAAAAGCCAGACCGTTACGCTTCCCTATAAAGGGGAAGACGGAGAACATTATGTATTAAACCTCATTGACACACCAGGGCATGTGGATTTCTCCTATGAAGTGTCTAGAGCCCTTGCTTCCTGCGAGGGTGCCCTGATACTGGTGGATGCAAGCCAGGGTGTTGAAGCCCAGACCCTGGCGAATCTTTATATTGCCATGGAACATAATCTAGAGATCATTCCCGTGATTAACAAGATAGACCTGCCTTCCGCGGAGATAGAAAGAGTTAAATCCCAGATAGAAGAGGACCTGGGTCTTGACACCGAGGATCTTCTTCTGGTGTCTGCAAAAACCGGAGTCGGTGTCGACAAAATATTTGAAGCGGTTGTTAAGAAAATTCCGCCTCCTGTCGTGGACCAGGATATTAATTTCAAAGCACTGATATTTGATTCCCATTATGATCCCTTCAGAGGCATTATCGTTCATTTCAGGATTTTTGAAGGGGGTATTAAAAAAGGGGACAGAATTCAGTTCATGTCCAATGATGCCCAGTATAAGGTTGAAGAAGTGGGCTTGTTCCAGATTGTCCGCCGGCCCCAGGACGAACTCGTGGCCGGACAGGTGGGATATTTTATTGCCGGTATCAAAAATATCAGTGATGTAAGGATCGGGGACACGGTCACCATGCCGGATCGGCGGTGTGATAAACCCAAGGGGGGATTTCGTGAGCCGACACCGGTTGTTTTTTCATCGATGTATCCCGTGGCTGCTGATGATTATCCGGAATTGACCGAGGCCCTGGAAAAGCTCAAACTCAACGATGCCTCGCTGATTTATGAAAAGGACAGTTCCGCTGCCCTGGGATTTGGTTATAGATGTGGATTCCTAGGACTTCTGCACCTTGAAGTGGTTCAGGAGCGGCTTGAAAGAGAGTATGATGTTTCCCTGATTCTCACATCTCCTTCGGTTCAGTATGAAATCACCTATTCAGACGGCACCGTGAAAATAATTGACAACCCGGTTCAATATCCTGATCCCACGGAGATTTTAAAGGTCAGGGAACCCTTTATCAATGCATCCATCATTGTGCCGGATAAATATATGGGCAATGTCATGCAGCTCTGCCATGAATTTCGGGGAGTCAGCAAAAACTACCAGTATCTCACCAGCAACCGCATGGAGATGAAATTTGAGCTGCCCCTGGCAGAGGTCGTATACGAATTTTATGATCGCCTGAAAAGCGTTACCCAGGGGTATGGCTCTTTTGATTATGTGATTGCCGGATACCAGGAAACAAACCTGGTCAAACTTGATTTCCTCATTAACGGGGAACGGGTGGATGCGCTTTCCCAGCTTATCCACCGGGATAAGGCTGAAACAAGGGCCAGAACCGCCTGTAAAAAATTAAGAGAGGAAATTCCAAGACAGCAGTTCAAGATTCCCATTCAGGGTGCCATCGGTGGTAAGATTATTTCCAGGGAAACCATTTCTGCATTCAGAAAAGATGTGACCGCTAAATGTTATGGTGGTGATATTTCAAGAAAAAGAAAGCTTTTGGAAAAACAGAAAAAAGGGAAAAAGCGGATGAAAATGGTGGGTTCCGTTGAAATTCCCCAGTCTGCATTTCTTTCAGTATTGAAAAATGATTAATCAGAAAACAGCCTGTAAAAAATTATCGGAGGTGTCCCATGTCCTATGAATGCATCAAATTTGAAAAAATAGACAACATCGGAATTATCCGTCTGAACCGGCCAAAGGTGCTGAACGCAATGAACCGGCAGCTCTGGCTTGAGATGAAAGATGTTTTTGAGCGCTCAAAACAGGACACTGAAATAAAGGTAATGCTGATTACAGGAGAGGGCAGGGCATTTTCAACAGGGGCGGATCTGAAAGATTCCAAAGACAGGAGTATTGAAGACTACAGGATTTATCTTGAAGCGTTGCAGGAAGTATCCAGGATGATCATCCGGTTTGATAAGCCGACCATTGCCGCAATCAATGGGTATGCTCTTGGGTCAGGATATGAGCTGGCGCTTGCCTGTGATATCCGGATTGCAGCTGAGGAAGCGCTTATCGGATCTCCTGAAGCAAAAGTGACGTCATCGGTCACAGGCGGAGCCTTCCGTCTTGTCCAGGACCTTGTGGGGCCCGGGAAGGCCAGGGAGCTTTTATTTACGGCAGATACCATCACCGGCGGCGAAGCCTTCAGGATAGGTCTTGTGAATAAAGTGGTTCCCTTGATTGAATTGATGAACGAAGCCATGGCCATGGCAAAAAAAATAACAGCCAATTCCTCTTTTTCCATAAAAATGATCAAAAAAGGATTGCTCATGGCCCAGGGGGAAGCGAGTCTTGAATCCTTGATGGAATATGAGGTTGAGGCATGTCTTGCCTGCGTTTCCACAAAAGAAAGGGATGCCTCTTTAAAAGAATTTGAAAATAGAAAAAATTAAAGGAATTCTGCCATGCTGGATAATATTCTCAATGCAAGATCCGTTGCCGTCATCGGTGCATCAAAAAACAAAACCAAGCGAGGCTTTCAGGCCATAAAAACACTTCTGGCAGAAAAATATGAAGGAAAGATTTATCCGGTTAACCCAAAAGAAGATACGATTTTAGGGCTTCAATGCTATAAGGATATTACAGAGATTCCAGGCCCTGTTGACCTTGCTCTGATAACAACCCCGGCAAAAACCATTTCCGGGATTTTAAAAAAATGCGGGGAAAAAAAAGTGGCCGGGGCCGTCATCATTGCCGGAGGTTTCAAGGAGCTCGGGGAAAAAGGAAAAGAGCTTGAACTTGAGGCAGTACGCACGGCAAAGGAAACCGGGGTTCGGATGATCGGGCCCAATACTTCAGGAATTATTAATGCCAAAACCCATATGAACCTTGTCGGCATCCAGGATGTGCCCCAGGGAAACATTGCTCTTCTCTGCCAGAGCGGCAATATGGCGCTGACCCTGATTACCGAGGCAATGATCCGCCGGCATGAGGGCTTTACCTATTATGTGGGCATCGGCAATGAAGCCGATATTAAATTCCATGAATACCTTGAATTTTTCAGAAATGACCCGGACACAAAAGCGATCCTGATGTATGTGGAAGGCATGAGCGAAGGCCGGAAATTTCTCCAGGAAGCCTATAAGACCAGCATAGAAAAACCCATTATCCTTTTGAAAAGCGGACGGTCTGCCACAGGCAAAAGATCCGCAGGCTCACACACCGGGTCCCTTGCAGGAATGAACGAAGTTTCAAAACGGGCCTTTGAGCGTGCCGGGATTATCGTGATAGAGAATTCTGATGAACTGTTTCCCGTTGCCGAGACCCTTTCAAGCCAGCCCCCCATAAAGAATAACAATATTGCCGTTCTTGCCGACGGAGGAGGGCATGCCACCATTGCTGCCGATCTTTTATCGGATTATGGCATTATGCTTCCGGAACTGTCAAATATCACCCAGTATAAATTGAAAAAAATTCTGCCGGAAGCAGCATCTGTCTCAAATCCAGTGGATGTGGCCGGAGGAACGGATGCTGACCCCAGTCTGTTTGCCGATTGCGCTAAAATTATCTTAAAAGACCCAAATGTGGGAGGACTTTTGATAGTAGGTCTTTTCGGGGGGTACGGCATCCGGTTTGACAAAAGCCTTTCCGTTGGTGAAGAAGCTGCGGCCCATCGACTGGGCGCCATGGTTAAAAAAAGGAATAAGCCGATTTTTGTACATTCCCTTTACAATTCATATCCTTCCCATGCACTGGATCTTCTACGGCATTATGATATTCCTATCCATGATTCCCTTGATATTGCCTGCAAATGTATGGCCTCTCTGTGTAAATACGGAGACTATTTAAAATCATATCATATCAAGACCAATTTTGTTTTTAACTGGCGGGCCAAGGCTGTAAAAGAAGGTGTTCGGATTATTGAAAATGCGAGAAAAGACGGAAGACGTGTGCTTTTGGAGCAGGAGGCAAAACAATTGCTTCGGCTGCATGGGGCCCGGACTTCGTCAGAACAGGTGGTCCGCAGTGAAGATGAAGCCTGGCAGGCGGCATCTCAAATTGATGGAAAGGTGGTTTTAAAAATTGTCTCACCTGATATCCTGCATAAAAGCGATGCCCGCGGCGTTATTCTGGAGCTCGGATCTGAAGCGGAGGTCAGAAACGCTTTTAACCAGATTATTCAAAATGCAAAGGCATATAAACCCGAGGCAGATATCCGGGGGGTACTTGTCAGCCCCATGGTAAAAAAAGGACTTGAAATTATCATAGGAACCAAGATAGACGATCAGTTCGGCCCGGTTATCATGTACGGTCTCGGGGGAATCATGGTTGAAATCATGAAGGATGTGACCTTCTGGGTATTGCCGGTTTCTTCTGCGTCCTGCAGGAAAATGATAGAGGATACCCGGTCTTCGGTCCTCTTGAACGGGGTGAGGGGCCAGAAGGGCTATGATAAAAAAACTTTGCAAAAGATGATTTCCATATGTTCCGAATTGATAGAAGCCTACCCTGAAATTGAGGAAATGGATTTGAATCCGGTCATGCTCTATGAAGAAGGGCTGAATATTGTAGATGCAAGAATCATATTAAAAGCATGACGGATTGAATTAAAGTGACACCCAGCAGATTCAGCGTTTCCTGCCCCATGGATTGTTTTGATCTTTGCAGGTTTGCAGTGACCGTGGAAAACAACAGAATCATCAGCTTAGAGGGGGATAAACACCATCCACTGACAAAGGGACTCATCTGCAAAAAAGGAAAAGCCCTGATTCAAAGGCTTTATCATCCCGAAAGACTTCTTTACCCCCTCATCCGCCGAAAAAAAGGATTTATCAGGGCATCCTATAAAGACGTCCTTGATATCATCGCTGAAAAATTAGATTCCATAAAGGATACTGATGGAACAACGGCCATCCTGAACTATACCGGTGACGGATACGGCGGGTTGAAGGGAAGAATTCAAACCCTGTTTTTTAATTGTCTGGGTGGAGCCACCCAAACCCATGGCAGTCTTTGCTGGGGAGCCGGGATGGCCGCCCAGAAATACGATTTTGGCGGAGCAAAAGGACATTCCCCGGATGATGCACTCAATTCCGATATGATTCTTTTGTGGGGAAGAAATCCCAAAGAAACCGGAATTCATCTTTATTCCTATCTAAAAAAGGCCAAAAAAAACGGAAGCAGGATTGTGGTCATCGATCCTGTAAGAACGGCTACCGCAGAGGCGTTTGACGATTATATCCGCATCAGTCCGGCCACAGACGGCGCCCTTGCCCTGGCTATGGCCCATGTCATCATTGAAAATGACCTTCATGATAAAGACTTTATTAACTCTTCTGTGGTTGGTTTTGATTCTTTCAGATCCCATGCTGCCGGTTTTTCACTGAAATGCGCAGAAGCCGTAACCGGAATCCGTGTCAAAACCATAGAAACACTTGCCTTCAACTATGCAAAGGCAAAAACAGCGTCAATTTATATCGGGTATGGCCTTCAGCGGTATCAAAACGGCGGAAACACGGTCCGGTGTATTGACGCGCTTGGGGCTATCACCGGGAAAATCGGGAAAAAGGGATGCGGCGTAAATTATGCAGCCAGATCCATCAGCCCTTATCTGAATGCTGTGGAATTAAAAAGCCGGGACCATATTGCAACAAAACGAAGTTTTTGTGTCGGTAAACTGGGAGAATCCCTGAACAGGGCAAAAGATCCACCCATCCGCGCTGTTTTTGTTTCTTCAGCCAATCCCCTGAACCAGAGCCCTGATCTTATAAAGACAGCCGATGCTTTTTCAAGGGTTGAATTCAAGGTTGTGTTTGATCATTTCATGACGGATACGGCAAGGTATGCCGACATTGTGATTCCTGCCGCTTTTGTGTTTGAGCAGGAGGATGTTTTCACCACATCCATGTATTCTCCTTTTTTGAATTATTCGCAAAAGGCAGTAGAGCCGCCCAAGGACCTGATGCCTGAATTCGACTTTTATCTCAGCCTTGCATCTAAATTGGGGCTGAAAAATCTTGGGTTCAGGAATTCGGAAGACTATCTTAAAAAAAGCGTTGCCCCCTTGCTGGATCGATTTGATATTCAGTTTTCAGATCTGAAGGAATCTTATTTCTGTATTGAAAATGACAGAATCGCCTGGGAAGACATGAGGTTTGAAACCCCATCCGGCAAAATAGAGCTTTACAGTGAAAAGGCTTTAAAAGACGGCCTTTCCCCTTTTCCCGTATTTATGGAACCCTTGAAAAACAAGGAAGAGTTTCCTTTGCGCCTTTTGACCTGCCATACCCGGGATTCCATGCATTCTCAAGGGTTTTCCTTTCGAGATGACCTGCCGGTGGTATACCTGAATCAGGCCACTGCGGAGAAACATGGGATTAAAGATCAATCTTATGTATTTGTCAAAGGAGAAAAATCAAAACTCAAGGCAAAGGTTTGTGTGACGGAAAAGATCTGTGACAGCACCGCTTTTATTTATGAGGGATGGTGGCATAAAAGCGGTGCTGTAAATTTTTTGACAAAATCTCTTATTTCAGATATGGGTGAGCAGGTTGCCTATTATGACAGCTTCTGTGCCATTGAAGCAATAGATTGAATTATTCAACCCTGTGCCAGGTCTGGGTTCGAAAGAAAAAAGCAATATAGCCCCTGACCATTAGCTTTCCATCCTCTACCCATAGTTTACATGTGTATATTTTGCCTTCCTTGGGGTCAAGGATGGTTCCGCCGCTGTATTCATTCTCGCTTTTGACAAGCTCCTGGATAATGACCATGCCTTTTGTGGGCTGGTTTTTCCGCGGGTCATCATCAGGACATTTATCGCAGGTAGGATCAGGATTATCCCCCTCTTTGATAAAAAGTTCTTTGATCTGTCCAAAATATTTTCCGTTCTTTTCATAGATCTCTACTATGGATTTGGGTTCTCCTGTCTTATCATCAATGGTTTTCCATTTTCCGACAATAGAGATGTTATCTGATGCAAGAAGGGAACCGAGGGATAAAAAATAAAAAAGAACCGGGAAAACGCAAAGCAAGAGCACTTTTTTCATGATGGGTCTCCAATGAATAAGGTTAATGGGAAAAACAATGTTTATCTTCATACCCCCATGCTTTTTTGGAGTCAAGAAAAATCAGATTCTCACAATTTAAAGTCAGGACGTCTCCTTATGCCTTTTTTTGGTATCAGTTTAATTATTAAAGGTTTTCATGCTTCACGACCGGATGTTTTTTAAGATATTCCAAACGGTTCAGGCCATTGATGTAGGCAAGGGCACTGGCAGTGATAATATCCGGGTCAGCCCCTTTTCCAAGCGCCATAATGCCGTCCTCTTCCAGGCGCACTGTTACCTCGCCCTGGGCATCGGTTCCTTCGGTGAGGGCTGAAATGGTAAACCGCAGGAGTTTGGATTTGGTGCCGGTGAGTTTGGAAATGATATTGTAAACCGCATCAATGGGGCCGGTGCCTTCGGTAGAACCCTGGATGGGCCGGCCATTGATATTCAGCTGCACACTGGCTGTTGGGAAAACCGTATTGCCGGACAGAACATGGATATATTCGAGGCAGAAGACTTCTGAGCTTCTTAATACCCCTTCATTGATGAGGGCTTCGATGTCTTCATCCTGGATGGTTTTTTTCTTGTCCGCCAGGCGTTTGAATTTTTCAAAGACTTTATCCAGTTCTTCTTTGGAAAGATTGTATCCCATGGTCTGGATATGGGCGCTGAGGGCATGCCGCCCTGAATGTTTTCCAAGAACCAGGTTGTTTTTATTGAGGCCTATGGTTTCAGGATTCATGATTTCATAGGTCATGGGGTTTTTCAATACGCCGTCCTGATGGATGCCGGCTTCATGGGCAAAGGCATTGGCGCCGACAATGGCACGGTTGGGCTGGACCAGGATTCCGGTGATCATGCTGACCAGACGGCTTGTGGGATAGATTCTCTTTGTGTCTATGGTGGTGGTGTGGGGAAAATAATTGGGCCTTGTATGAAGACTCATGACCACTTCCTCAAGGGAGGTGTTGCCGGCCCTTTCGCCTATGCCGTTGACCGTGACTTCCACCTGTCTTGCACCTGCCTTGATGGCGGCAAGGGTGTTGGATGTGGCAAGGCCGAGGTCATTGTGGCAATGCACGCTCAATACGGCCTTATGCATATTGGGGGTGTTTTTCATGACATAGGTGACAAGCTGGGCAAATTCTTCTGGAATGGCATATCCCACGGTATCCGGAAGATTGATAGTGGTGGCCCCGGCATCAATGACCGCCTCAAATACCTTGCACAAAAAATCCGGATCAGACCTTGACCCGTCCTCTGCCGAGAATTCCACATTGCGGGTGTAGGAAGCGGCCAGTTTTACGGATTTTACAGCCTGCTCCAGAACCTTGTCCGCACCCATATTAAGCTTATACTTCATATGCAGATCCGATGTGGCAATAAAGGTGTGAATTCTCGGAAGGGCTGCATCTTTGATAGCGTCCCAGCCTCGTTTGATATCCTCTTCCCCGGCCCGGCAAAGGGCTGCCACCTGGGCGATTTTCAGGGTTTCTGCAATGGCTTTGACCGCTTCAAAATCCCCTTCTGATGCCGCTGGAAATCCGGCTTCAATGACATTGACACCGAGTTTTTCAAGCTGGGTGGCAATCCTGAGTTTTTCTGCCTGGTTCATGCTGGCGCCCGGGGATTGCTCGCCGTCCCTTAAGGTAGTGTCAAAAATAATGATTTGATTATCTGGTGTCATGGTTTATATCACCTTTTGTTGATTGTCTATTGAGAGTTTATACTGGAAACTGTCGGCCAGGGCCTGCCAGCTTGCTTCGATAATGTCCTCGGAAACGCCGATGGTTGAAAAAATACTGTTTTCATCGCGGGATTCAATCAGAACTCTTACCTTTGCAGCAGTCCCGTCCATGCCGTCAATGACGCGGACCTTGAAATCCACCAGGTGCATGGTGTTGATTTCTGGGTAGATGGTGGTCAGGGCTTTTCTAAGGGCGTTGTCCAGGGCACTGACAGGACCGTCCCCTTCGGCTGATGTGATTTCCGTTGTATTGCCCACCCGGATTTTAATCATGGCATGGGAATAGCAGGGCCGCTCTTTGTCCTTTTCCACCACCACCCTGAAGGATTCAAGCTCAAACCGGGGTTTGAACTGATCGGTAAGCTTTTCCATGATGAGTTTTAAAGACCCTTCTGCTGCATCAAATTCATAGCCGTAATCTTCCAGGTCTTTGATGCTGGAAACGATCTTATGGCCGTTATTCCCGGTTTCACCCAGGTCTATGCCCAGTTCTTTTGCCTTATATTCGATATTGCTTTTACCCGACTGTTCCGAAACAATAACCCGCCGTTTATTTCCCACCAGTTCCGGGGCCATATGTTCATAAGCTTTTGGGTTTTTCATGATGGCGCTCACATGGACTCCGCCCTTATGGGCAAAGGCGCTTTTCCCCACAAAGGGCCTTGAGTTGACAGGTGGCACATTAGCGGTTTCAGAGATAAACCGGGACAGGTTCAGCAGCTTTTCAAGATTCCGGGGTGACATGCAGTCACAGTTCATTTTAAGTGAAAGGATCGGAATAATGGCTGTTAAATCTGCATTCCCGCACCGCTCTCCATATCCGTTGATGGTCCCCTGGACCATGGCTGCGCCTGCATGAACTGCGGTGACGGAGTTGGCAACGGCCATGGCACAGTCATTGTGGGTGTGGATGCCGAATATCACATCCGTATACGCCTCGAAATGCTCAACCATGGCCCTGGTAAAGGTCTCAATCTCACAGGGCATGGAACCGCCGTTGGTATCACAGAGAACCAGACATTTGGTTCCGCCTTCAACAGCCGCTTCAAGTGTTTTGACGGCATAGTCCGGGTTGGCCTTGTATCCGTCAAAGAAATGCTCGGCATCATAGATCACCTCACGGTCGTGATTGATAAGATAGTTTATACTGTCTTTGATCATGGCAAGGTTTTCTTCTTTTGTATTCTGCATGATGGATTCCACATGCAGGTCCCAGGATTTTCCGAAGATGGTTACAACAGGGGCCTCGCTGTTGATGAGAGCCTGGATATTGGCATCTTCCTCACAGGTTTTATCCGGTCGCCGGGTTGATCCGAATGCGGCAATCCTGGCATTTTTCAGGTTGATCCGTTTGATTTCTTTAAAAAAATGCTGGGCTCCGGGGTTGGACCCTGGCCATCCGCCTTCAATATAATGAATACCGGTATCATCCAGGCGTTTGGCAATTTTGAGCTTGTCTTCGGTGGAGAAAAAGATGTTTTCCCCCTGCATTCCGTCCCTGAGTGTGGTGTCGTATAAAAATGCTTTTTTCATGGTTTATCCTGTTTTTTTTAAGATAATAAAAATGCTGATTCTTATTTCCCGTTCTCCCTTGCCAGGGCAATGGCTCCGGTAGATGCAATTTCAATGATTCCCATTGGTTTTAAAAGAGAAATAATGGCATCATGCTTTTCCGTATCCCCGGAAACTTCAATAATATAATGCGTCAGGCCTACATCCACGATTTTGCATCTGAAGATATCCACAACCCTCAGGATTTCCGCTTTTTTGTCCGGCTGGGCATTGACCTTGATCAGAGCCAGCTGGCGCTGAACATATTTTTTGTCGGTGAGATCATTGACCGTAATAACATTGATAAGCTTATGAAGCTGTTTTTTGATCTGTTCAATAATCTGGGGCTCACAGTTGGTTACCATGGTGATCCTTGACACATTGGGTTCTGCCGTACTGGCCACGCTCAGACTGTCAATATTGAAGCCGCGGCCTGAAAATAATCCTGAAATCCTTGAGAGAACTCCTGGTTCATCATCTACAAGGATGGAAAGTAAATAGCTGTTTGTTTTCATCATCAGTATCCTTATATAAATTAAACCAGAAGCATTTCTGTAATTGATCCGCCGGCCGGAACCATTGGATAAACGGATTCTTCGCGGTCTACGGCAAAATCCATGATAACGGTACCTTTTGTGTTCAAACCCTTGGTAAGGACTGCAACCACCTGATCCGGTTTTGTGCAACGAAGACCGGTTGCACCATATGCTTCTGCCAGCTTTACAAAATCAGGGGCATTTTCCATATTGGTGGCTGAATAGACTTTTTCATAAAAAAGTTCCTGCCATTGCCGGACCATGCCAAGGTAGCGGTTGTTCAGGATTACGATCTTTACATCGATTTTTGATTCAATGGCTGTCATCAGTTCCTGGATATTCATCTGGATGGAGCCGTCGCCGGCTATATCCACCACCAGTTTGTCCGGGCAGGCCGCCTTGGCGCCGATGGCCGCGGGAAGACCGAAGCCCATAACGCCCAATCCGCCCGAGGTGATGAAATGATTGGGTTGATCAAAATGATAATACTGGGCCGCCCACATCTGGTTCTGGCCGACTTCTGTGGTAATGATGGCTTTCCCTTCAGTCAGTTCATACAGTTTTTCAATGACATACTGGGGTTTGATGACATCTGCGCCTTGATCATATTTCAAAGGGGTGGTGCTTTTCCATTCTTGAATCTGAAGGGGCCATTCAGGACGGTCCTTCGCAAGATCAGAAACTTTTTTTTCTTCCATGAGATGAATGATTTCCGTTAAAGCTGCTTTGCAATCCCCGACAATGGGAATCTGAACTTCAATATTCTTATGTATGGAAGTGGGGTCGATATCGATTTGGACAATGGTGGCGCCGGGTGCAAATTTTTCAATATTTCCCGTAACCCGGTCATCAAATCTGACCCCGGCGGCAATCATGAGATCACAATTTCCTATGCTCATATTGGCCCGGTATGTACCGTGCATTCCCAGCATGCCGAGCCACAGCGGGTCAGAACCGGGAAAGGCGCCAAGACCCATGAGGGAGGCTGTAACCGGGATATCGGCCATTCTGGCCAGACGGGTCAGTTCGTTCGAAGCCTGGGAGAGGATAACCCCGCCCCCTGCAAAAATGACCGGTTTTTTGGCCTTACGGATTAAATCCACAACTTTATTGAGTTGCTTTTTATTGGGCTTATAGGTGGGTTTATAAGATTTCAGGCAAATTTCTCCCGGTTCTTCAAATTCCACCATGGTCTGGACAATATCCTTGGGCAGATCCACCAGTACAGGTCCCGGTCTTCCGGATCTGGCCAGGTAAAAGGCCTCTTTGATGGTGAAAGCAAGTTTTTCAACACTCTTGACCAGGTAATTGTGCTTGGTGCAGGGTCTTGTAATGCCCACAATATCCACTTCCTGGAAGGCATCATTGCCGATAAGTCCTGTGGGCACCTGGCCGGTGAACACAACCAGGGGAATGGAATCACAATGGGCCGATGCAATCCCTGTCACGGTATTGGTGGCGCCCGGGCCTGAGGTGACAAGGGCGACGCCTACGGATTTGTTGGCCCGTGCATAGGCATCGGCCGCATGGACAGCGCCTTGTTCATGTCGCACCAGGATGTGTCTGAGACCATCCTGTTTTGCAAGGGCATCATAAATATCAATGACGGCACCGCCGGGATAACCGAAAATAACGTCAACGCCTTCTGCCTTAATCATTTTGATGAGAATCTGGGCACCTGTAAGTTTCATGGATCGCTCCTATAAAATATCTTTAAATATGGCGCCATTTCCGGCTGAACTGACCATCCGGGCATATCGGGCCATATATCCTGTTTTGATTTTGGGGTCTGGTTTTTTCCATCCTGAAAACCGGGTTTTGATGTCTTCTTGGGAAACCAAGAGTTCAATGGTCTTGGCCGGGATATCAATTTTAATCTGGTCATTTTCTTTTACAACAGCGATGAGTCCGCCGTCGGCGGCTTCCGGTGAAACATGGCCGATGGAGGCGCCTTTGGTGCCGCCGGAAAATCTGCCGTCGGTAATAAGGGCAACGGTGTCATCCAGCCCCATGCCTGCGATGGCCGATGTCGGGGTCAGCATTTCCCGCATTCCCGGTCCGCCGGCCGGTCCTTCATACCGGATGACAATTACATCCCCTTTATTGATCCGGTTGCCAAGTATGGCTTGGGTTGCCTCTTCTTCAGAATTGAACACCCTTGCCGGTCCCTGGTGTTTCAACATTTTTTTAAGAACGGCAGACTGTTTTACCACACAGCCGTCCTTGGCAAGATTGCCGAACAGAACGGCCAGCCCGCCTTCCCTGTGATATGGGGTTTCAACGGGCCTGATGACCTCCCGGTCTATAACGACAGCAGTTTCAAGATTCTGGCCCACGGTTTTTCCGGTAACGGTAAGGCAGTTCAGATCCAGCATGTCATGGTCGGACAGTTCTTTCATGACAGCCGGGATACCCCCGGCTGCATTCAGGTCTTCAATCCGGTCTTCTCCGCCAGGGCTCAGGGAACATAAATGGGGTGTCTTTTTACTGACTTCATTGATGAGCGAAAGATCAATGTCCACATGGGCTTCATGGGCAAGGGCTTTTAAATGAAGCACGGTATTGGTGGAACACCCCAGGGCCATATCCACGACCAGAGCATTTTCAAAAGCCTTTTGGGTCAGTATTTTATCCGGTGTGACATCCATTTTTAACAGGTCCATGATTTTGATTCCGGTCTCTTTGGCCAGCCTGATTCTCTCAGACATGGGTTCGGGAATGGTTCCGTTGCCGGGAAGGGCCATGCCGATGGCTTCGGTGAGGCAATTCATGGAATTGGCTGTAAACATACCAGCGCAGGAACCGCAGGTGGGGCAAGCTGAATTTTCGATCTCCAGAAGCTCTTTTTCAGTCATTCTTCCGGACTGAACCGCGCCCACAGCTTCAAAAACAGTGACCAGGTCGATTTTTTTATTCTTATTCTGCGGGTGCCGGCCTGAAAGCATGGGGCCGCCGCTGATAACGATGGCAGGAATATTCAGTCGTGCTGCAGCCATGAGCATGCCGGGAATGATCTTGTCACAATTGGGCACAAGGACGATGGCATCAAATGGATGGGCCATGGCTGTGACCTCTATGGAATCTGCAATGAGTTCCCGGGACGCAAGGGAATAGTGCATGCCCTTGTGGTTCATGGCAATACCGTCACATATGCCGATGGTTGAAAATTCCATGGGAGTTCCTCCGGCCATGCTGATGCCGGATTTAACGGCCTTAACGATATTGTCCAAATGCATGTGGCCGGGAATCAGCTCATTGGCTGAGTTGGCAATACCGATCAGGGGCTGACACATTTCACGATCGGTATAGCCCATGGCCTTCATCAGGCTTCTGTGGGGTGCCCTTGCGACACCTTTTGTTGCAATATGGCTTCTCATATTTGTTTGTCTCCAAATTAAAAAAGCCGTTATCTGCCTTTCTGGGGCTGATAACGGCTTTTTTGTCTTTTCAGGCTTATGCCACTACGTGCCCCTTCTCCCGGAGGTGTTAATAATCACCTCCACTATAATAAGGACAAGTAGTATGTTGATAATATTAATCTTCATAATTGTTTTACTTTATATAAATAAGATTAACTATATATTAATTTTATTTGTGTCAAGCAAAAAAACTCAGGTGTGAAAAATACCATGCTTAAAATTAGGTTTGACAAGCAAGCCTCGGGTTTTATATAGTTCATAATTTGAAAAAAGCTCCATTATACATGCAGTTATTATTGATTTTATCTTTTTATTCAGTTTGTTTGATTTTCAACGACACAATTATAGTAAATGAATTTGACCATGCATGATTCAAATATCTTAAGAAAGTTATCTCTCTTTTTTTCAGGACTGATTCTTGTTCATTCTTTCCTGTTTTTTAAATTAGGAGCATCCGGTCTCTTTCTTTTCTGCGGATTTATTTTCTTACTTACCCTTATTAATACTCTTCATATCAGTAAATACAGCGAACTTTTGGCCGGTCATGTTCTGAATATTATTTATCTGGTCTATGTCATAGGTCTTTGCTATAAAACAGGCGGTTTTTACAGTATTCTTATCTTTATGCTGTTTTTTGTACCGTTTCTTTCCACGGTTTTTTCAGGAAAAAAAGAGAAATTATTTTATATCTGCCTTGCCCTTGCCGCTCTGTTTCTTTTTTCTTTCGGGCAAGGGAGCTCTCTATTCGCCGTCATACCTGAAGAAATGGTTAATTTAAATTATTTCAGATATATTCATCTTTTTTCCCTGTTTGTTTTTTTCAGCGGATCTTTTCTGGTTTTTATGGCCGAGAAGGACAGGGTGCAGGGGTTGCTTATACAGTCCAATGAAGAAAAGAACAGGATTAAAGAAGATGCAAAAACAGTAATGAAAATAAAAGATGAATTTTTAGCCAATATGAGTCATGAAATCCGAAACCCAATGAACGGGATTATCGGGATGATGCATGTTCTCCTGGATTCAGATCTCAATGAAGATCAGAAAAAATATTCTCAGATTGTGTATAACAGTGCCAGGGCATTATTAACCATTGTCAACGATATCCTTGACCTCTCAAAGATAAAAGCCGGAAAGCTTGAGCTGGATATCCGGGATTTTGATCTGGAGGTTTCCATAAAGGATATTATTGCACTGCCAGAACTTCAGGCAAGACAGAAGGGTATTGATTTTATATATTCCATAGATCCGGATGTACCTTGTCTTCTGCAGGGGGATATCGGCCGGATACGGCAGATAATCAATAACCTCACGGGAAACGCAATCAAATTCACAGATCAGGGGCAGGTCACGCTTTCAATCAAACTGAAATCCGATGACAATTCTTTTGCTACCCTTCATTTCAGCGTGGAAGACACCGGCATCGGTATCAAGGAGAAAACCATCGGCACCCTTTTTGAATCTTTCACCCAGGCAGACATGTCCATTACAAAAAAATATGGGGGAACAGGCCTCGGGCTTGCCATATCAAAACTTTTTGTTGAAAAAATGAACGGGACCATAGGGGTTGAAAGTATTGAAATGATCGGTTCCACCTTCTGGTTTACCCTTCCGCTGAAAAAACAGGAAGAGAAAAAAGAACCCTGCGATTTGCCGTTTAAGGATCTGAGTGAATTAAAGGTCCTTGTGACCACCGACGGGTCAGACCTGGGAAGAAATTTTGAAAGAAATTTAAATGAGCTTAAGATCAACTATAAAAGGGCCTTGAATGAACAAGACGCTCTGGAAATGATGATAAGGGCCTCAGAAAAAAATCAGGCCTTTCACCTGGTGGTCATGGAAGCCAAAGAATCTGATACCCTGGCCGAAAATCTGGGTCGGCAAATTAAACAGGAAAGGGATTTAAAACAGACACGGCTCATGATTTTGACTTCCATCGGAAAACAAGGAGATGCCAGAAGATTTGAGGAAATCGGATTCTCAGCCTTTCTCAGCAAACCGGTTGAAAAATCGCTTCTTCAGGACTGTATCAAAGCAGTGATTGCAAGGCCCGAAACCGGCAGCGGGTTGACGCTTCCCATTATCACCCGTTACAGTATTATTGAAACCAAGAAGCATTTGAGGCAGATTCTGATTGTAGAAGACATGGAAACCAACCGGTTGACGGCCAAAGCCTTGATTGGAAAACAGGGATATAAGACCCATGAGGCAAAAAACGGGCTTGAAGCTGTTGAGAAACAAGAAAAAAACCATTATGATCTTATCCTGATGGACTGCCAGATGCCGGTGATGGACGGGTTTGAAGCAACCCGGAGGATCAGGGCGTATGAGAAAAATCAGAATCTCGCCCATGTCCCCATCATTGCCATGACTGGGAATGCCTTTGACAGCGACAGGCAGAAATGTTTTGAAGCCGGGATGGATGATTTTATCTCCAAACCGGTTGAGCCTGAAATCCTTGCCCGTAAGATCAGTTCAAATTTGACAGATATAAAAACAAACAGGAGTCGTTCTGCTGAAGGCAATGAAATAAAGGGCCCTTCTTCTGACCCCGGTCTCCTTAATGAAGAGGACCTGTGTTTTGACAAGAAAAAACTTTTGGAACGGTTTGGGGGAGATGAGGAAACCGCGCTAATCATATTGGACTCTTTTTTTCAGGAGGTTCCGGAATTCCTTGAAAAAATCGGGAATGCAATTGATAAGGAAGATATGGAAGAGATCAGATCCGGTTCCCACGCTTTGAAAGGAGCGGCTGCCAATGTGAATGCAGAGGTGTTGAAAAAAATTGCCATGGAAATGGAAATTCGAGCAAAAGACGGCAATTTGAAAAATTTTATTGAGATATATCAAACACTTCAAAATGAATAC
The DNA here is from genome assembly GCA_964619205.1 of uncultured Desulfobacula sp. Classification (GTDB taxonomy): domain Bacteria; phylum Desulfobacterota; class Desulfobacteria; order Desulfobacterales; family Desulfobacteraceae; genus Desulfobacula. The sequence continues at coordinate 78,082 of CAZUDE010000009.1, forward strand.
CAACGGTTTATAAGGGAAGCAAAACCATGATAAATCCTGAGAATATGTCCATCCTGATTGTTGATGATATGAAAAGCATGCGGCTGACCATAAGGAAAATGCTGCAAACTTTAAAAATCGGGGGAACCCTAAGGTTTGCTGAAAACGGAAAGGAAGGCCTTGAGGTCTTGCATCAGTCAAAATGCGATATTGCCATTGTAGACTGGAATATGCCGGTTATGAACGGAATTGAGATGCTTGAAGCCATTCGGAGCGATAAAGCCATCAGGGACCTGCCGGTGATTATGGTGACGGCTGAATCCGAGCGGGATATTGTTTCTGAAGTAGCGGAAACAGAAATTGATGGTTATCTCTTAAAACCGTTAACCCTTACTTCCCTGGATAATAAAATAAAAACAGTTGTGGAAAAAGCCAACAATCCTGATCCTGCTGCAAAGCACCGAATCAGGGCAAGGGATCTTGAAGAAATGGGGGATTATGATTCTGCCATAGAACAGATCCGGATTGCACTGGTTCACAAGCCGTCAGCTTCCAGGCTTCTGCGTCAGCTTGGCCTGCTTCATTTTAAAATCGGAAAACCTGAAATTGCGGAAAAATGCCTTTTAAAGGCTGCATCGGTAAACAAACAGGACACTATGACCAGGGCCCATCTTGCAGAGTATTATATCAGTAGAAACGAGTTGGAAAAAGCAGGCCGGTATTATCTTGAAATCATGGGGTTGAGTACACGGTATTTTGACCCGGCCATGGATCTTGCTGAAAGACTTTTGAAAAAAGGGTTTAATAAGCTCTCAATCGATATTTTTTCTAAAATTATTACACTTTCTAAAAAATATATTTCAACAAGGGAAAAAGTGATTGACATCTGCATGGCAAACAATGAGATTGAATTTCCCCTTCAGCTGCTTGAACAGAGTATCAAAGAAAATCCCTCAAACTATGACATTGTCTATAAGGCAGGGCTTATCAATTTGGAAACAGGGAATTTGGAAAAAGCGCTTGAGTATTTTATTGAAGTTGACCGTCATGTCAGAAGTCATGTGGACGCCAAATTCAATATCGCAAAAATATATTTTATAAACCGGAAAATTCTTCAGGCAGACGAATATCTTAACCAGATTCTCAGGATTAATCCCAGACATAAAGAAGCCATTGATCTTCGAAAAGAAATCTGAAGGACGAAGAGTATTATCAGACTGCCGCTACATGGTTAATGGAAGAAGCCATGAAACCGGCTCCGAATCCATTATCAATATTTACCACGGCAATATTGGAACTGCATGAATTCAGCATCCCGAGAAGTGCTGCGATTCCGCCAAAGCCTGTTCCATATCCGATACTGGTTGGAACAGCAATAACAGGAGATCTTACCATCCCTGCAACAACACTCGGCAAAGCCCCTTCCATTCCTGCCACTACAATGATGACAGATGCTCCCATTATTTTTTCATGATAGGAAAAAAGACGGTGAATACCGGCAACCCCAACGTCAAAGACTGAGTCCACTTCATTCCCCATGGCCTTTGCCGTAAGAAAGGCCTCCCGTGCAACCGGGATATCAGAGGTGCCGGCTGAAATCACAAGGATTCTGCCGAATCCGGTGATGGCTGGGTCTTGTTTTTTTATCCATAAAAGCCTGGCATCTTCAAAATATTCTGCATCCGAAAACAAGGGTTTTATGATGTCGGCTTTTTCTTTTTCAATCCGGGTCACAAGAATGATATTCTCGGCAGGTCTCATTTTTTGAAGAATGCCGATGATCTGTTCAGGTGTTTTCCCTTCACCAAAGATGACTTCGGGAAACCCTTTCCGAAGGGACCTGTGATGATCAATCTGGGCGAATTCAATGTTTTCAAAATCAAGATGCAGAAAATGCTTTTCTGCATCTTCAACAGCGAGACTGCCTGAGGCAATGCGGGACAGGATATCTTTTAGGGCGTCTCTGTTCATGTCAGTCCATCTCAGTTTTGACGCCGAAGCCAGGAAAGCCCTTTGGATGATTTTTCAGATATGACCTCTTCTGTTCCTGGTGCTCGCGCGGGTTCATTAGGTTCAATCTCCCCGGCAGGTTTTGTCTTCTCGTCAGTATTCTGCTCTGCAAGGTGTTTTGTGTATCCCCATTTATACCGGCCGAATTTACAGTATCCCTGGACATTGTTAAACCGGGCATCAATATTTTTCGGGATGGGAATGATATTGCCCTCAATACCGGAGATTAGATGATCTGCAAGCTCCACGCTGCCTCCGCCCGAAAGGATAATGGAATCTATATCCCAGTCATTTTCCCACAAACGGTTCAGATCCGATACAATGGCCGCCGCCGCATGGGTATAGACCCTTTTTTTAAGGTTAGTAATATTATATTCCTTGCCTCTGATTTTAATCATTCCGGATTCGATAAATTTGAACATCCTGAACAGTTCGATATTAATATTGCTTTCCTGTTTTAGTTTTCCCGCAATAACGGAAAAGCATTTTGAAATCCCGGTGTCCATAGTGGAAGATCCTCTTTCAATATATTGAAGATGATCAAAAATGCTGAAATCAGTGGTCTTAAACCCGATATCCACGACACCCAGCTTCTGACCGGCAAGCTGTTTATCGACAAGTCTTCCCTGTTCATCAAAAATCAGGTTGAAAATAGATCCGATGGGTTGGGGAATGACATGGATTTTATCAATATGGATTTTCCGCGTGACATCTTTTCCATCAGGGTGGTGAAAGGTGATAAGATGAACGCCGGCAATGATTTCCTTTAATCTTTTCGTGTCCCGTTTCAGGTATCCGACAGGAAGGCCGGTTACGATGCGAATGGGTGCCGGTGTATCTGTACAAAGCCCGGCAGCGGTAATGGCAAGAATTTTAAAGAAATTTTCCAGTAATTTTTCCTGATCCAGGGTAAAGTCCCGAATATTGGACTGGAGTTCAGCATAGCTGCCAAGATAATAGGATTTATCGTCAAGGGTGATGTGCAGGTTTGAAGTAGAGGAATCGTCACCCAATACGGAATGGAACTGGATATCTGTTGCCTCACCAATGATGGATTTGAAGATAACTGAATTTTTACCGTTATAGGCTTTTGTAAAACCAAATCCGACATCGATTCCTATAATTTCCATGGTATTCTCCTTTAGAAGGTTAATGTGGCAGTCATCTGATCCACTGGAGCCTTGATTTCAATCTTAGATATCATTATGGAACATCAGGAGTCAAGGGATAATGAAACCGGGTGACACAGGGCTGTCTTGCACTTCTAATCAAAATGGGATAAAGAGTGTAAAATTTTGATTGTAAGAGAATAAATTATGGGAAAAGACAGGATATTTGCCGAAAAAATAGAGACCCCCGAACCCTTTAGATTCAACCGGGAAATAGCCGATGTGTTTGACGACATGCTCAACCGATCCGTACCGCTATACGCCGAAAGCATCAGACGCCAGGCTGAAATTGCGTCAGACTATTATCAGGATAAGAGCTGTATCTATGACCTGGGATGTTCCAACGGCAATCTCGGACTTAAAATTCTGAAACAGATGAAAACCCGTAAAGTTAACCTGATCGGGGTTGACAGCTCCATACCCATGATCGAAAAATATGCCGAACGGCTCAAAGACCTCCCTGACCTTCCGCCTGTCCGTCTTGTCTGCGGCTTACTTGAGGATATAAAGATAAGGAATGCCGCGGTTGTATTGATCAATCTGACCCTTCAGTTTATTGACCCGCAAAAAAGAGATTTGGTTCTAACCCGGGTTTTTCATGGCCTGAATCCCGGCGGCATCCTTTTATTGACGGAAAAAACGATTCACAGCAAACAAGAAATAGATGACCTTCAAATCCGTTTCTATAAGAAGTATAAACTTGAAAACGGGTATTCGGAACTCGAAATCAGCCAAAAACGGGAAGCCCTTGAAAAAGTGCTTTGCCCGGACACCATTGAAACCCATGAAAAAAGACTGAAGCGGGCCGGTTTTAAAATCATTGATGTCTGGCTTAAATGGTTTAATTTTGCATCCTTCATCGCCATAAAACAATAAGAAATGGAAAAACTGCTTCAGAATATCAAAAGGCTCAAACTGAATCATTGCCAGGCTGAACTTGAAACACTCATAAATAAGAAAAAAGAGTTTCTGGATCAGGCCAAAGGCAATTTCTTGAAATTCAGCAGGGTTCTTGAAAAAATTCAGGCTCACGTTCCCTCAATCATTGACCTTGAAAGCCGGGTGGTCAAAATCGGCGACCCGGCCGATCTTGACCCTAAGGCATCAACAGCGCTTTATCATAGCCTTGATCAGCTCTGCCCCTGGCGCAAAGGGCCCTTTAATCTGTTTGGAATTCATATTGATTCGGAATGGCAGTCCTGGATGAAATGGGAAAGGCTTTTTCCCCACATCAAAAGCCTGAAAGGGCGCCGGATTCTGGATATCGGGTCCAGCAACGGGTATTACATGTTCAGGGCCGCGGCCCACAAGCCCCTGATGGTACTGGGCCTTGAACCCCAGAGTTATTTTTATTTCCAGTATCTTGCCATACAGAAATTCTTACACCAGGACAATGTTTTCTGCCTTCCCATTCCCCATGATGAATTGCCGAAAATGGACAATTATTTTGATACGGTCTTCTGCATGGGTGTTCTCTATCACAGACCCTCCCCGGTTGAAATGCTGAGAGACATTCACGATTCCATGAGAAAAGGCGGGGAACTGATCCTTGAAAATCTTATCCTTGAAACCCGGGAGAACCTCTGCCTGTTCCCCAAGGAACGCTATGCAAAAATGCGGAACGTGTATTTTATCCCGGATCTTTTGGTCATGGAATCCTGGCTTTCCCGGGCCGGGTTCAAAAACATCAAGTGTGTGGATATTACCCGGACTGACCAGGATGAACAGAGAAAAACAAGATGGATTCAGACTGAATCATTAAAGGATTTCCTTGATCCCAATGACGCCTTAAAGACTGTTGAAGGATATCCCGCTCCGGTCCGGGCCATTTTCCTGGCAGAGGCGGGATGACCGGAAATGGCTGGTTAATGCTAAATTCATAAGATCATTCTTGACTTCATAAACAGGGTTAAATACAACTGTTACGCATGTCATAATTTTTAGTGTTCCCCGCAGGCTTGAAAATGTTTGAACATATCAACATCAGGAGGTGGCTTTTGGCTTTTAGACGCTTTTCTAAAACAAAAAGAGGTTTGATTTTAACTGTGTCGTACATTATTTCAACATTTTGTATTTTCTTTTTTTCTTATTGCTCAATATCCATTGCAGATGAGTCTTCAGGAGAACTTTATTATAAACATCTATCTTTTCTTGCCAACAGCGGAAATAAAGGCATGATTGAAGAATTGAACACCACTCCAAGAAAACTTGACTGGGACAATGCTCAGGCAGTTGCATTTAAAGGGCATTTAAGATTCTTATCTTCAGCAGAACTGGGGAGCAAAGATCAAACAAGACTTTTTTTTATTCGAAGCACTGAAGGTAAAATCATAATTCTTACCATACCTGAAGGCAATGATCCTGCATATCAAAATCTGGACAAGCTCATAGAAAGCAAACTGAATTTTAACATCAAAATTGTGGATTCGGTCATCGGAGATAAAAAATATCAGTTCGCACAGTTTATAACGCCTCCTGTGCAGCCGCTATTTGACAAGATTTTTAAATTAATGATCATTCTGATGCTTTTTCTGGTTATGGTGGGAATGGGGCTTACATTAACCCACCAGGATTTTTTAATACTGATTTCAAAACCAAAAGGAATTATTATTGGTGAAATTCTTCAATTTGGCATCATGCCCTTGATAGCAATGTCGATAGGTTATTTAATGGGTTTCCATGAAAGCTATCCCTATATTTATGTGGGAATGATTCTGATAACAGCAACACCCGGAGGGGTTACCTCGAATTTGATGACCCACTATGCAAAGGGGGATGTAGCGCTTTCGGTTTCCCTGACATCCATATCAACGGTTCTTTCCATTTTTTTTGTTCCTTTGCTTTTAAATGCTTACTGTTCTAATATTCCGGATGTAAAGGTTCCGACAAACACCATTGCGGTAACAATTATTATCCTTGTAATCATTCCGCTTGGCATCGGCATGCTGATTAGAAAACTCAATGAAACCCTGGCAAAAAAATTTATACCTGTTTTCAGCCTTCTGGGAATCATTGCATTATTATTCTTAATTATTGCAGGGATATTAAGCAATCTTGAAGGATTCGCCGATACGCAGCGACATGGTGTCAGGTTTTACAGCATGATTCTGTTGATGACCTTTTCAGGAATTATTGTAGGAGGAGTGGTCCCCATGCTTTTTAAAATCATCAACTTTCAAATCCGGGCAATTTCCCTTGAAACAGGTTTGAGAAATGCCTCCCTGGCCATGACAATTGCCCTTTTGATTCAGGACGCCATGGGAGACTTTCACTCTTCAATGTTCTGGGTATCTGGAATGTTTGGATTATCAATGTATGTTACAGGCTTTTTAGCCTTAAAATTATATCCAAAAATACTCCCCATTGAATAACTGTTCAGGGAAGATAATGCCTTCAATCCCTTTTTTAAGCATTACACTAGAACAAATTCACTGTGAGCTGGAAGATAAGATTCTTGACAAAAAAGGGTTGATGGAATACATCAAAAGGGCGTTTTCATGGTGGTGTTAATTGGGCAAAATAACAGAGAATTGACAGGAGGTTATATATATGGCCGGGTATAATATTAATATTTTTTTGAATGATGAAAGACTAAAAAAACTTGAAGCGGTTCAACTGGCAGATCAGGTTAAAGAGATTGACGGCAGGAAGGCAATTCAGGTTTCTTTCAGCGACAAGGAACATAAGAAACTGATAAAAGGATTTCCGGATTTGGTTTTTGACGCATCAAACGGCTGTGTCATCCCGGAAAACGCCGAGAACATACTTTTTGACATTGTAATCAATGCTAAAACTGTGGATGTTATTAAATTTGCTATTATGAAAATTTATAATCCTCTTGCAGGAAAACCCATTCGGTCTGCTTAGGAAATTATCAGAAGCAGTTGTTATCATAATCCCATTAGAAATCTGATTTCCAATGGGATTATTTTTTTGGGATGACATAAAGACCAGTGAAATCCCTTATTAAAACTGAACCCGCCAGCCGGCATTGGCAAAGGCAAACCTTTCCTTGAAGCGGTTGTAACAGGCGGCAGCGGCTTCATTCCCGGTACAGTGGGAAACCGCAATCAGTTTAAGCTGATAGGCATCAAAGGCATCCATGGTTTTTTCAAGCTGGTGGTCTGAATTCAAGAACCCGAGATGGGTTCCGCCGATCACGGCATGAAAGGCTTTGTGTCCTGTCATTTTTGAAAAATGCTGCATGATGTTGACAATGCCGGAATGGGCACAGCCGGTGAGGATGACAGGGCCTGATCCGGTTTCTATCAGGAGGGCGGCATCGTCTGTCAGAGGGTCTGGGACAAATCTATCTTCTTTCCGGATCAAAAGTTTTTTATCGTTCTGTTCAAAATTCGTCACACGCGGGATTTGGCCTGAAAAATAAATCCCTTCAGAAATTTCAGTAAAATCAGTTAACAGGTGAACCTTGGCGTTAAGATGTGATTCAAGGGATGCTGGACTGTGCTTTAAGCCGATAAACCGTTCCTCTTTTTCTCCTTCATCTTTGCTTTTAAATTTGGGTCTGAACACATCGGGGTGGGCATAGATCTGGAGGGGGGATTTTTGCCCGGCAAAGGCGTCCAGGCCTCCGGTATGGTCATAATGTCCGTGGCTGAGGACAATTTTTCGGATATCGGAAAGATTGACGTTCAGGACCTTTGCATTGGCCGTCAGCCCAAGCCCCTGACCTGTATCCATGAGGATAAGGGTGTTGTTTTTTTCTATGAGGGCTGAAAATCCGTGTTCGCCGATGATACCTCTTTTGCCGAGGGATCTGTTCTCGCAAAGGATTGTGAGGGTTGTTTTCTGCAATTTGCCGGTCTCCGCATTTAAGAGGTTATAGTTCTACAGGATCTGTCTGAAAGCCGGTGACATAGTATCGGTTGTTTTTTTCAAACACAAGGACACTTTCAAGATAGCCTACATCCCCGTATTCTTCGTGCCTGAGGCCGAGCTTGAATTCTTTAACAGGATAGATATTCCAGTCATGGGTGATGGAGAGGGCAATCTGATTCTCAGGCAGGTTCCGGATCTGCTCTATCATGAGGCCGCATAAAAGATCAGCGGTTTTTCCCGGTTTTTCAATGATGCTTTCATCAATTTTCCCATCAAACCAGTTTCGGATAAAGGGGTCATTTCCGTCTGCGAGGATTCGTTCAACAGCTTTGTCAATATCTTTGATATAAAAAGGGGAAAGCCTTCTGTCTACTATGTTGTGGCCAAGACTCCTGTTATGACCGCCTGTAAAGCCTTTATCAATGAGGTAAGCGGTTTCAATACACCGCCCCATGAAACTTGAATACAGCTTTGGCCACGGTTCGGGCCGAAGCGCGCGCCCAAAATCATGGGCATAGATTTTTCCGGCAGGGGTTAATTCCATAAAGGGTTCCAATCTTGCCTCGGTTGAAAAAAGCCGCTCTGAGTGGCGAACCAGGAGGCTTATTTTTTTGATTCCCTGATCCAGAAGAGAATTGATTGAATTCAGTGTCTGCTCTGCTTTGAGTTCGTGGGTCCGTGTCATGATGCTCCTCAAAACCCTTTAAAGGGGTTATCTTTTTGTTGAATAGATTTCATACTCTATGGTATATGACCTGTCAAGTTTGGACATTTCTCTTAGGGAGTCATCTTAATGAATAAGAAGATCAGTATTGTCGGCGTTCCCATGGATTTCGGGCAATTGCTCAGGGGTGTTGATATGGGGCCTGCCGCTGTCCGGTATACCGGACTGATTCCAAGGCTTCGGGCCCTCGGGCATGAAGTTGTGGATACAGGCAATGTCAGTATCCCCATCCGGGATGATGAAACGCTTACCGATCAGAAATCCGGGAAAAGAATAGAAGATAAATATCTAAAAGAAATTACCGAGATTTGTGAGGCCATTTACAGGGCAGGAAAAGAGGTGGTGGAAAAAGGTCGGTTTCCTTTGTTTATCGGGGGTGATCATTCCATTGCCGTTGGAACTGTTGCATCGGTCTCGGATGGTGACCCCGTGGGATTGATATGGATTGATGCCCATGCGGATTTTAATACGCCGGAAACCTCACCCAGTGGAAATATCCATGGGATGCCGCTGGCAGCGCTGATTGGGGAGGGCTATGAATCTCTCATCAATGTGGGAAGACCGGGGGCAAAACTGCTTCCGGAAAATATTGTAATGATCGGGCAGCGGGATCTGGATACAAAAGAAAAACAAAGGCTTAAAAAATCCGGCATAACGGTATTTACCATGCGGGATATTGATGAACAGGGAATCAATTCCGTTGCCAACAAGGCGTTGATGAAATTTGTACATTTAAAGCGGATCCATCTTACCGTGGACATGGATGCCCTGGACCCGGTCGAGGCTCCCGGTGTCGGGACCCCGGTTCCGGGAGGGATTTCATACCGGGAAGCCCATCTTTTAATGGAAATCCTGGCGGATTCAGGAAAAATTACATCCATGGATCTGGTGGAAATCAATCCCATTCTGGATATTGCCAACAAAACCGCAGAGCTTGCCGTTGAGTTGACCTTATCTGCCCTTGGAAAGAGTATTTTGTGAGTTTGAAAGACTATATTGAATCCCTTAAAAGACATAAGGGGTTTGCCGGTGATATTGTCTGCCATAAAACCATTGCTTCAAAAGAGGCAGCGTTTGCTTCCAAAAATCCAGGGTTTAAAAATAATTTATCCTCTCTTTTAAGATACCTCGGTATTAAAAAAATCTATCGCCATCAGAAAACAGCCATGGATTTCATCCAAAAAGGCATTCACACCGTTATTGCCACACCTACGGCCAGCGGCAAAAGCCTTGTTTACAACCTGCCCGTCATTGACAGGCTCATGGAAGAGCCTGCATCCTGCGCCCTTTATCTTTTTCCCTTAAAAGCCCTGGCACGGGATCAGCTTAACACGGTTCAGCATCTTTTGAGAACAATGGGAGAGGTTCACCCAAAAACCCGGGAACTGAAGGCCGCAGTGTATGACGGGGATATCAGCCAGTATCAGAAAACAAAGATCAGGAAAGCTCCTCCCCACATTCTTTTATCAAACCCTGAAATGCTTCACTTATCCATGCTGGCCCATCATCATTTATGGGAATCATTTTTCAGGAATTTAAAATTTGTGGTGATTGATGAGGTCCATACCTACCGAGGCGTCATGGGCTCCAACATGGCCTGGGTCTTTCGGCGGCTTCAACGGATCTGCAGGTTTTACGGCTCAGACCCTGTTTTTATTTTCTGCTCCGCCACCATTGCCAATCCCGCGGGTCTGTGTGAAAAACTGACCGGGCTTGATGTCTGTGTGGTGGATGAGTCCTCGGCACCTGCCGGGAAAAAGGACGTCATCCTGATGCGGGGTCTTGAAGGGGCGGCCAATACTGCCATTGCGCTGATCCATGCCGCAGTCCACAGGAATTTAAGAACCATCTGCTATACCCAGTCCCGAAAGATCACCGAACTCATCGCCATCTGGGCCTCCCAAAGGGCCACGGGTTTTTCAGACAGGATCAGCGCCTACCGGGCCGGGTTTTTGCCCGAGGAGAGGCGCATCATTGAAGAGCGGCTTTCCACAGGGGAGCTTCTGGCCGTGATTTCCACCAGTGCGCTGGAGTTGGGCATTGATATCGGGAATCTGGATATCTGCATTCTTGTCGGGTATCCGGGCACCATCATGTCCACCTGGCAAAGGGCGGGCCGCGTCGGCCGTGCCGGTCAGGATTCCGCCCTCATCCTCATTGCCCATGAAGATGCCCTGGACCAGTATTTTATCAACCACCCGGATATTTTTTTCAATATGCCGCCGGAAAGGGCTGTCATTAACCCTGAGAATAAGGTGATTCTGAGCCGTCACCTGGAATGTGCGGCTGCTGAACTCAGCCTTCATAAAACCGAAGCCTTGCTTTTAAATGAAACGGTTCAAAAGGCCCTGGCCAGACTTGAATATGATGCAAAGCTTTTAAAAAGCCGGGATGGAGATTTCTGGCACGCGGCCCGAAAATCCCCTCACAGGGAGGTGAACCTGAGGGGAACCGGCAACAGCCTGACCATTTTTATGGAAAAGACAAAACAGGTTCTGGGGGAAATCGACCGGCACCGGTCCTATTTTGAGACCCATGAGGGAGCAGTGTATCTTCACAGGGGAGAATCCTATGTCATAAGCCTTTTTGATCATGAAACCGGGGTCATTGAGGCAAAACGAAAGGATGTTCCCTATTTTACCAGGGCAAGATCATCCAAATCCACAAACATTATCAAGCTGCTGAAATCTTCTTTTGTAAAAGGGGCCAGGATCAGTTACGGCATTTTAAAAATTACAGAGCAGGTTACCGGATATGAAAAAAAGCTGGTGGCTAACCGGAAATCCTTAGGCATCATTCCCCTTGATCTGCCGAAACTTGAATTTGAAACAGAGGGTCTGTGGATTGAAATTGAGGATCATATACGGGATCATATTGAATCGGTGAGGATGCATTTCATGGGGGGCATTCACGCCCTTGAGCATGCAGCCATTGGCATTATGCCGCTTTTGGTCATGACGGACCGGAATGATCTGGGCGGGATTTCCACCCCCTTTTATCCCCAGGTGGGGAAAGCAGCTGTGTTCATCTATGATGGTGTTCCCGGGGGGCTTGGATTGACGGAACAGGCCTATGAAGAGGCTGGGGCGCTGATGAAAAAAACCTTTGAGGCTATTTTGGGCTGCTCATGTGAAACAGGGTGCCCTGCCTGCGTTCATTCCCCAAAATGCGGTTCAGGGAACCGTCCCATTGACAAGGCGTCTGCCCTGAAAATTCTTGATATGGTATTAACCGGTGAAAAAACGGGAGAATTGGATGAGGTCCGGGAATCTGTAATTGAATTTATAACTGAACGCCCTTTAGAATCTGACTCAAATACACGATCTATAAAGGAGTTACGATACGGTGTGCTGGATATTGAGACCAGAAGATCGGCAGAGGAAGTCGGGGGGTGGAACAGGGCTGAAAAAATGGGGGTCAGTTGTGCCATCCTCTATGATTCAAAAAAAGATTCATATCAGGAATATTTTCAGGAGGATATCAAAAGACTTTGCCGCGATCTCACGCAATTTGATCTTATAGTAGGGTTCAATATTATCCGTTTTGATTATAAGGTATTGTCCGGGCTGTCAGATTTTGATTTTTTTTCTCTTCCCACCCTGGACATCCTTATGAAAGTCCACGAAAGGCTTGGTTACAGGCTTTCTCTTGATCATCTTGCAACCGAGACCCTGGGTTGCAGGAAAAGCGCTGACGGGCTCATGGCGCTCAAATGGTGGGAACAGGGCGAAATAGAAAAAATTGTTTCCTATTGCCGGCAGGATGTTCAGGTGACAAAGGATTTGTATCTGTTCGGGAAACAAAATCGTTTTTTATTTTTTAAGAACAAGGCAGGGCAAGAGGTCAGAATACCGGTTGACTGGTGAACATTTAAAAAAACTTGTTGATTTTATAGAGTCTCTCTAATATATGGTATCTGCATTCAGATCATTGTATTTTAACCTTTGGGTATGTGAAAAAAGAATTTGTTAAGGGGTATAAAATGAGACACGATATCATGGTGGGGATGATTTTATTGTGTTGTCTTTGCTTTTTGGACCAAGGCCTTGCAGAGGAAAAAAAATATGTGGGTGCCGAAGCTTGCAAAGCATGTCATGAAAAGGAATATTCAAATTATCTGAGCTTTGCCAAAAAAGCAAAATCTTTCCAAAGTATAAAAAAAATGGAAAAAAAGCTGACTCCGGAAGAATATCAGGCTTGTTTTGAATGTCATACAACCGGATACGGAAAGCCCGGCGGGTTTGAATCCGAAGAAAAAACCCCAAACTTGAAAGATGCCGGCTGCGAAGTCTGCCACGGTCCGGGAAGCCTGCATATTGATGGGGGTGATCCGGAAAAAATCATCCGGAATGTTACCATGGAAAACTGCAATACCTGTCACAATAAAGACAGGATTGAAGCCTTTGATTTCAAACCCCTTTTATTTGGCGGGGCACATTAGCCTTCCTAAGGATCTTAAATAGATGTTTGATACACTCATTAATACAATAAATCAGCGGTTGTGGCTGAGAGTTCTCATTCCTTTATCCGTCATTGTGATAGCTGTTGTAGCCGCCAATATCGGGTATAATATGGTAAATCAGGTAAAATTTGGCCAGTCACAGTTGAATTCCCAGAACCGGATGCTGGCCCTTGCAGTGGAAGGCGGTATGTTTGACGCCCTATCCATTGGAGACAATGATACGGTCAGAACCCAGTTTAAACGCCTTGGGGAACAGATATCCGATCTAAAGGTCTTTGTTTATGATTTTCAGGGTCTTGTATCCTTCAGCACAGACAACAGGACTGTGGGAAAAAAAATTCAGACTATTTTTGATGAAGCATCAACACAGGATATTGTCCGGATGCTCGAGAGCGGCAATGCCTCTGAAAAATCTTTTCATATTTTTTTGGAAGACAAGCCTTTTTTACTTGAAAACAAACCCATTCCAAACGACAAGCGATGCTTCCACTGCCATGGTGAGGACCGTAAGGTTCTGGGCGGAATTTCCGTTATTTCCTCTGAATCTGCAATTTACGAAGCCATCGGCAATGCAAGACAGGTCAGCCTTATTATTGGCGCCATGGGTCTTGTCGTTATCATCGTGTTTATCTGGTTGTTTTTCCATTTTCTTGTCAATAAAAAAGTCAGGATGGTTATGGATGCCACCCATGACATGCGAAGAAAAGATTTTTCCAAGAGCTATGATATCAAAAAAGGGGATGAGATCAATCATATTCTTTCCCGGATCAATCTTGTGACCCAGGACTTGAGACAGACCTTTAAACAGTTTTCAGACAATTCAGATACCATATTTCGTTCTGCTTCGGATTTAAACCTTATTTCCAGAGATCTGAATGATGCAAGTACAGACACTTCCCAAAAGGCAACAACGGTTTCAGCAGCAGCCGAAGAAATGAGCAGCAATAACAAATCCATTGCCGTTTCCATGGGACAGGCAACAGATTCATTGACTACCGTGGCATCGGCCATTGAAGAAATGAGTGCAACGGTAAATGAAATTTCCAGGAATGTGAGCGCCACCAAGGAAATAACAGAACAGGTTGCCCAAGGCTTTGATATGATCACGAATGTGGTGAATGAGCTGGGTATAAGAGCCAATGACGTTGATCTTGTTACAGATGAAATCCGGGCTATTTCAGAACAGGTCAGCATGCTTGCCCTGAATGCAAAAATTGAGGCGGCAAGGGCTGGAAATGCCGGTAAGGGATTTGCCGTAGTCGCCCAGGAGATTACGGAACTGGCAGATGAAACCAATAAATCCACTCTTGAGGCAGATGAAAAATTAAGATGGATCAAGGAAAAATCAAAGGAAGTTGTTGACAAGGTGGCGGGGCTTACCGCCATTGTCAAAGAGTCTGGTGATGCAATTGCCGGCATTTCCGCAGCAGTGGAAGAGCAGAATGCCACCACCCGGGAAATAGCTAAAAGTATCAATGATGTCTCTTCTGAACTAGCAGAAGTCAGTTCTAATGTGACTCAGGGGGCTGCCGTTGCCGCCGAAATCGCAAAAGACATCAATCGGGTCGAAGAAGGGGCAAGAAAAGTTCATGCGAGCAGCGGCCAACTTAATGATAATGCTGCAAGACTTTCATCCATGGCGGGAAAATTCATGGAACTCATAAAGAAATTTAAAATCTGAGGGCTTTTTTTTCGGACAGGGTCATGCCGGTTCAAATTCAAACAGATTTGACCCTGTCCAGGATTTTTTTCAGAACATCTCCGGCCTTTCCCTGGATCAGAACGTCGCAGGTCTTATCATAAGGTGTTTTTGACAGATTAATAATGATCAGAAAAGCGCCGGAAGCCTTTGCATATTCCGGCATCAGGGAGGCGGGCTGAACCAGAAGCGTTGAACCGATGACCATGAACACATCGCTCTTTGAAGACAGCCTTGCGGCCATTTTTGTTTCTTCAACGGGCATGGCCTGGCCAAAGGAAATGGTATCAGGTTTGAAATATCCCCCGCAGGAACATTCAGGTGCATTGTCTCCGGATGCAAGGATTGCCTCGGCATCTTCCCAGGATATCAGCCGTTTACAACTCATACACCTGACCCGCCGGGTATTGCCGTGAAGTTCAATGATTTTTTCTTTGGGGATTCCGGACGTTTCATGCAATCCGTCAATATTCTGGGTGATGAGAGCATAAAGAAGACCCAGCCTGTGGAGGCCGGCAATGCTCATATGGCCTTCATTGGGGATCGCACGGCTAAGGCTTTTTTCCATATCCATCCGTTGTTCCCAGTATCTGACCCTTGAATCCCGGGAAGACATGAATTCATCAAAATATACTGGTCTGAATTTGTCCCAGATTCCGCCCTGGCTTCTATAATCCGGTATCCCGCTTTCCGTGGAAATCCCGGCACCGGTAAAGACAACAAGGTTTTTTGATGCTTTGATTTTTTCGGCGATCAATTCAATTTTTTTATCCATGGGAAAGCCTTTTTACTAAATTTTTCATACAAAACAATAATCTCATGAATCTTAAAAATTCTTCCGGCAAGGAAAAACAGGATTAAAAATTCAATCCCGGAAATGACAGCGATGATAAAGGCTCCTTGAAAGGTCATGGAATAAAAAATATTGCGAAGCACAAAAACACTGGAAAAAAGGATGAAGCCAATTGCAAGACTGACTGGAATGATTTTCAGAAAAAATAGATAGACCTCATTTTTTTTTGTGTTCCGGCTTTTTTTATTCCAGCATTCAAAGAGAACAAAGGCCTGAAGAACAACAGACAGGGAAAGACCCAGGGCAATTCCCCGGGGACCCAGGAGTTTCATCAGAAAATAAATCAGAGGGAGGCTGATAATAACGCAAAGGGAAGAAAAAAGGGCAGGGAAAAGGGTATTCTGAAGGGCATAGTATCCCCTGGAAACAATGGTCTGGGCTGCAAAACCAAAGGTGCCGCATAAAAAGAAGGGAAGGATGGAAGCGGTAACCAGTGTGGCATGAACGTCAAATTGCCCCCTTTGAAAAAGAAGAACTACGATTTCCCTGCTGATGATGATAAAGAGGACGGAAAAGGGAATTACCAGAACAATATATTTCAATGTGGAATTCAGAAGGCGGTTCAATTCCGTAAGATTTCCCTGTCCTGCGAGTTTTGCCATAAAGGGATAGGAGGCAACCCCTACAGCCTGACCGAAAAGACCCACAAGGATGAACATAATTCTCAAAGCATAGTTCATGGATGCAATACTTCCTTCGGTTAGCCAGGACCCGAAATACTTCAGGAGGATTTCCGTTGAAAAGGTCATGGTCAGCCCCAGCATCAGGGGAAGCGTTAGAATGACATATCTTTTAAGGTCGGGATGGATAAAACTGACGGTCAAAAAATATCGAAGCCCGATTTTTTTTGCCCCAACCAGCTGGATTGCAAAATTGCCAAGAAAGGCCCCTGCCAGAACCCCCCAGGCAAACCCTTCCATGCCCATGGCAGGGGCCAGAAAAAGTCCGCCCAGAATGATGGCTAAATTGTATATCAGAGGAGCAAGGGCGGGAATGAAGAATTTTTCATTGGCAAACTGGACCGCCATGAGAAGCCCGCCGCAAAAAAAGAACAATTGGGCCGGAATGATAATCCTCGTCATCTTTACGGCCAGGGCAAGGGTCACAGGGTCGGTTATCCCTGGAGCTAAAACATGGACAAAGGTATCGGCCCAGACCATGGTAATCAGGATAAAACCAAGGAGAAGACCGCCGAAACTGTTCATGATAATGGAAAAGACCCGGTATCCTTCTTCTTTTCTGCCTGAAAACAGGTAATGGGTGAAAATGGGGATAAAGGTAATGGAAAGAAATCCGCTGGCCACGATATGGTTCAGGATTTCAGGGATGATAAAGGCAATCTGGTAAGCATCTACCCCCGCCTTTATTCCTCCTGTGCCTGCAATGGTCATTTCCCGGAACACCCCGATGACACGGCTGGCAAATACTGAGGCCATCATGATAAAGGATGCAAAGCCGACTTTTTTCAGTATGGTTTCATGTGGGGTCATTATTTTATGATAGGGTTTATCATAAGAGAGGGGTAAATAAAAGTCTTCCCGGGGAAAAATATTTGACTTCAAGTTTCCTGCCGGAATATAGTAGCTCAGCAAAAAGAGTCTAAACAATGAAACGGGGAAAAAATATGTTTACCAAAGCAGGTATTTTAACTTTACTGGCCGGTTTTTTTGTGGCTGTTTTCAGCGGCATTTCAAGATTTATGGAAAGCCGCAATTTCTGGGTGGATCTGACGGTTTCAAAACTTCTGGGAGAAAATGCCACAGAGTCTCTTATCAATTTTACAGATGTCGCTGTCATACAGGATTCCCTTCAGTTCCTTGTGGTTGAAATTCCGTTTTCCGCATTTCTAATCGGGCTTGGCATTCTTTTTCTGATTTTATCTTTGCTGTTTAAAAACTATTAATCTAAAATGTCCCATCCTGATTTTGAAAATATTAGGCTGAACAGAAAGATACTTGCATTCCCGCCTCCCGTTGAAACGCTTTTCCTTCAACAGGGTTTGGCTGCAAGAGCATGGCTGTTGCGAATCGGGCTGATCATTCTTTTCATGCTTAACTTTTTTCTCCAATTATATAATTTCAAAAGTTTTTCCCTTATCCCGGTGCTCTTGATGATTCCTCTGCCGGTTTTGTTTTTTCTTCTGAAAAATAAAGACCGATGGCTTCAGGCAGATGGAATTTATTGCCTGGCACTTTTATTGTCCTGCACAGCCATTATTTATATGATGCTTTATGTTCCCCAGGATTTTGTCACCTTTTTTGCACTTGTTTTTCTGGTTGTATCCAGCTTTATTTTTTTTAAAATCCGATATATAACTGCCGGCCTCTCCGGCTTAGGCATTGTGGCGATATATGGCAGCCTTCTTTATCCTTTTTCAGGGCTTCCGGATTCCATAGTTTTCCATAATACATTTTTTCTTTTTTTTGTTACCCTTATCAGCCTGATGGCGGGATATACCATTGAATATCAGACAAGAATGGTTTTCTTGAAATCTTTTTTTTTGCAGCAGATCAAAAAGGAAACGCAAAAAAATGAAGACCTGAAAAATAATGAAATCTATCGTACCAATAACAGCCTGATGCTGGAAATCCTAGCCCATACGGAAGCTGAAGCCCAGTTAAGGGAAAGTGAAGAAAAATACCGAAATCTTGTCACCTCTCTTCCGGAAGGCATTTTTATCGTCCAGGAGAGGAAAATTGTGTTTGTCAATCCGGGTATGGAAAGACTGACCGGGTTTGATTCCAGTGAATTGATAGGAAAAGATGCAGATCTTTTATTTTTGAAACACCAGAGCAGTGATCCAAAAATTGACAGTATGCCGATGGATTTTTTTATCCGGCAGGACGGGCAGAAAATATTTATTGAAAAAAGTTTTGTTGAAATTCTCTATGGTTTGAACCCGGCTCTGTTGTTCAGCGTCCGGGATATTACCGAAAAAATTACAGCCACTCTTGAAAAAAACCGGTTACAGAAAGAGCTTGAAAAGGCAAAAAAAATGGAAGCCTTTGGTGTTCTTGCAGGTGGGGTGGCCCATGATTTAAATAATGTTCTGGCCGGTCTTTTATCGATACCGGATCTATTATTGCTGGATCTTCCAAAGAACAGTCCCCTTATTGAACAGGTGAAACTGGTTAAGGATTCCGGTCAAAAGGCATTATCCATTGTGGACGAGCTTCTTACCCTGGGAAGGGGGTCGGCAAAAATTCAGGAGCCGGTTCAGTTTAACAGTCTTATTGAAGACTATCTTAATTCTCTTGAATTCCTGGAATTAATAAAGAATTTTCAGGGTGTGGACATTGTTAAAAAATATGATTCTGATCTGCCGTTCCTCCATGCCTCAAAAATTCATATGCAGAAAATTATCATGAACCTTGTCTCCAATGCCGTTGAAGCGGTAGGGAAAAAAAAAGGAACGGTTTCCTTTGAAACTGGGCTCGCCTCCTTTTATCGTCAGCGCATTAAAGGGTATGAAAGGATAGAAAACGGTAAATTTGTCAGGTTTACGGTTATGGATACAGGCCATGGGATTTCCGCCGTAGATATGGATCATATTTTTGAACCGTTCTATTCAAAAAAAGTTCTTGGTCGCAGCGGGACAGGCCTTGGTTTAAGTATTGTCTGGAACGCCGTTCATGATCATAATGGCTATATTCATGTGAGCAGCCGCAATGGACGGACTTTTTTTACCCTGTATTTTCCTTTGCCGGAAAAGGCGGAGAAGGATGATATCAATTCCGAGTCTTCTTCTTTGGTCACGCTTTCAGATTATTCCGGAAATCATGAGGCAATTCTGGTGGTAGAGGATATGCCGATCCAGCAGAAAATCGCCGTCAATATGCTCAAACGGCTTGGATATGGAGTTGCGGCGGTTTCAAGCGGTGAAGAGGCGCTCTTGTATGCACAGACCCATAAAATTGATCTTGTGGTTCTGGACATGAACCTTTCTTTTGGGTTAAATGGATGTCAGACCTATGAACAATTATTATTGATTGATCCCAAAATAAAAGCCATACTTACAAGCGGTCAGGAAATGATTGAAGCCGTAGAAAAAGCCCGGAGCCTTGGCGCTGGTAGTTTCATAAAAAAACCTTTTTCACTCCAGACTCTCGGGCTTGCCATACAAAAAGAATTAAAAGACAGGGAAAGAAACCCATGAAGACTAAAGAAATATACAAGCCCTTATCAAGAAGACAGTTTTTGAAATATTCGGCTGCGATGTCTGCCGGTATTGCAGGATCTGCCGTTTTTACCGCGTGCGCCATAGACCCGGTTACGGGAAAAAACCAGATCATGATGGTATCAGAACAGCAGGAAATCGCCATTGATAAACAACAGTCCCCTTTTCAGATTTCTTCTGATTACGGCATCAGCCAGGATGACAGGATTAACCGGTATGTTTCCGATGTGGGAAAAGGACTGCTGGCCAGTGTTCATCGGCCGGCCATGCCGTATTCCTTTAAATGTGTGAATGCAACCTATATCAATGCCTATGCTTTTCCCGGAGGGTCCATTGCGCTAACACGAGGGATTCTTCTGAAAATTGACAATGAGGCTGAACTTGCGTCTCTTCTGGGCCATGAACTGGGCCATGTCAATGCCAGACACACGGCTGAACAGGTATCCAAGGGTCAGCTTTCCTCTCTTCTTATCGGCGGATTGTCCATTGCGGCAGGCACGCAGGGGTCTGCCTTTGGAGAGCTGACACAGCAGCTGGGGGCCCTTGGCCAAGGCATTTTTCTCTCAAAATACAGCAGGGACAATGAAAGGGAGGCAGATTTTCTGGGCAATGAATATATGGTCAAAGCAGGATATCCTTCCAAGGGCTTTGTCGGGCTCATGGAAATGCTGAATTCTCTTCACAAGGAAAAACCGAATTCCGCGGTCATGCTTTTTTCCACCCATCCCATGAGCTCTGAACGGCTGGATGCAGCAGTTCAGAGGGAAAAAGGCCAGTATCTGTATTCCAAGGAATATTCCTTGAATCGTGACCGGTATATGGACAATACTGTTTCTTTAAGGGGGAAAAAGGAGGCTGTTGAGCTTTTACAGGAAGGGGAAAAATATCTTGCTTCAAAGGAGTATGACAAGGCCGAGAATGCCATTAAAAAAGCCATTAATCATTCAAAGGAGGATTATACTGCCCATGTTGTGATGGCAAAATGCCTTCTCATCCGGGAAAAATTTTCCGAGGCCGTGTCCTATGCTGATACGGCAAAAACATTATATCCTTCAGAAGCTCAAGGGTATTATGTGGCAGGGATCGCCAATACAGAACAAAAAAAATTTTCACAAGCCTATAAGGATTTTACAAAGTGTGAAGAAATCCTGCCGGGCAATCCCCAGATGGCGTTTTTCAGAGGATATTGCCTTGAAAACAACGGAGACCGGGATCCTGCTGCAAATCAATATATGAAATATCTGAAAATGATTAATTATCAGCAGAACAAATACTCCCAATATGCTTATACCCGGCTGAAACAATGGGGGTATGTCAGATAAGAGATGAAATTTAAAAGTCTTGGACACTGTCTTTCCTTTCTTGAGAAGGAAAATGATCTGATAAGGATCAGGGAGCCTGTGGACCCCTGTCTCGAAATGGCTGAAATCACCCGTCAGGTATTTGAAGCAAAAGGTCCTGCCGTCTTATTTTTAAATGTCAGAAACAGCAGGTTCCCGGCTGTTTCAAATCTGTTTGGCACCTATGAACGAACCCTCAGGATATTTGAACCGGAACTTCAATCAATAAAAGCACTGGTGGATTTAAGATCTGATCCGGGACTTTTTTTAAAAGAACCGGGAAAAATACTGCCAGCTCTTTCTTCATTGCTGCATTCTTTCCCTTTGAAAACCCGTGTCCCTATGGTCATGGAAAGGCAATGCAGCATAGAAGACCTTCCCATGATCCAGTGCTGGCCACAGGATGGCGGGGCATTTATCTTTCTTCCCCAGGTATTTTCCAAAGATCCGGATCATGAATCTATTTTTCGCTCTAATCTGGGCATGTACCGGATACAGATTTCAGGCAATGAATATGCCCATGGCAGGGAAATCGGACTTCATTATCAATTGCACCGCGGGATTTGTGAACATCATAAAAAAGCCCTTGAAAAGAATCAGGCATTAAGGGTCAGCATTTTTGTGGGAGGTCCGCCTGCCCACACGCTTGCTGCAATAATGCCCCTTCCCGAAGGGGTTCCTGAGATCGCTTTTGCCGGAGCCCTGGCCAAAAGAAATTTCAGGTATGCGGTCAAAAATCAGCATATCTTTTCAGCGGACGCGGATTTCTGTATCACAGGAATCATAATTCCTGGGAAAACAAAAAGGGAAGGGCCTTTTGGGGATCATCTGGGCTATTACTCCCAGGCGCATGACTACCCATATATAAAGGTCACCTCTGTTTATCACAGAAAAGATGCTGTCTTCCCATTTACTGTTGTGGGAAGACCGCCCCAGGAAGACTCAAATTTCGGAAGGCTGATTCACGAAATTGCAGGGTCTGCCATAAAATCAGATATTCCAGGGGTAACAGAGGTCAATGCCGTGGATGATGCCGGCGTGCATCCTCTTTTGCTTGTAAAGGCTCATGAGCGCTATCAGCCTTATGAAAAGAGACGCCCGCGGGAACTTTTAACCCATGCAGCACGGGTTCTGGGCACAGGTCAGCTTTCCCTTGCAAAATATCTGCTGATCTGCGCCCATGAAGATAATCCGTTTCTTGATGTAAAGGATACAAAATCCTTTTTCGGCCATATGCTGGAGAGGATTGATTTTTCATCAGATCTTCATTTTTTTACAGAGACCACCATGGACAGCCTGGATTATTCAACGCAGAATATTAATCAGGGCTCCAAACTCGTCATGGCGGCAGCAGGGGAAAAAAGACGCAGGTTGAGTTTAATATTTCCATCCGGATTTTCCCTTCCCCTGGAATTTACAGACGCAAAATTTGCTGCTCCGGGCATGGCCGTTGTCAAAGGCCCTGGTTTTAAGACCTATGCCAAAGGGAAAATTGAAATCAACCGGTTGAAAAAACACTTGCAGGAACAAAGAGAGCTTTCATCCATCCCCTTGTTTGTGGTTGTGGATGATGCGGAATTTGCAGCAGCGTCTTTTTCAAATTTTTTATGGGTGGCATTTTTAAGATCAAATCCTTCCCATGATATTTACGGTGTGGATGAAAAAATAAGATTCAAGCACTGGGGCTGCCGGGAACCCCTCATTATCGATGCGAGGATCAAACCTTTTCATTCAGGGGTTCTTGAGCGTGATCCCAGGGTTCAAGCACAGGTGAGGGAAATGGGGAAAAAGGGCGGTCCGCTTTTCGGGATTATATAAATGGAGGAAAAATGGTCATCAAGCACATCCTTTCAAAAAAATAATTGCGATTTCAGGGCTCCTTATCTTTTTATATGCCTTGGTCGGCTTTTTTCTCATTCCCGTTCTCGGGAAAAATATCATGCAGGACAAATTAACAAGGGCGCTTGACCGGAGCGTCTCCATTGAAAAAATGTCCGTTAACCCTTTTTTTCTGACGGCAGGAATTGAAGGGTTTAAAATTAGCGGAAAAAATAAAGAGGATTTTGTATCTGCAAACAAGATTTTCATTAACCTGAGTGCTTCCTCCATATTTATTCTGACCCCTGTGGTGTCTGAACTTCTTCTTGAAAAGCCTTATATAAAAATCATTCAACATGCAGATGGGTCCTTTAATTTTTCAGACCTGATGAAAAAAGATAAACCCTTAACCCCGGTCCAGGAAGAGACGGACAAGACCAAAGAAGAAGACAAAAAAGGGATATTCGGATTTGTATGTAAAAATGTTCAGATCATCGGCGGTGAGGTTAATTTTGAAGACAAGAAAAAGGAGGTCATCCATCAGGTAAAGAATTTTTCTTTTTTGCTGCCGCTCTTAAGCAGCAGGAAAAAAGATATTGCCCAACCCGCAGCTGCGGATATCCAGTTTATGTATAACGGGGCAAAATGCAATCTCCATCTTGAATCAACTCCCTTTGCCGGGGATCTTGCAACAACAGCAACTTTAAAGGTTTCAGATCTGAATGTGATTCATTATCTTGCTTATCTGCCGATACCTGAAAATCTCAAGCTGACAAGCCTTGACCTGGGTCTTGATCTCCACGCAGGGATTACCGGGAAAAACTCAAAGACATCTCTTATGATTGACGGCAGGGTCACGGCGGCCAATGCTGTAATCAAGGACAGAACAGATGAAACAATACTAAGTATTCCCTCTGTTTCCATGGATATTTCTCCCTCGGATATTCTTTCCGGCCGGTTAAATATTTCAAAGGGTCTGGTTTCTTCCCCGGAATTCAATATTGAACGAAATGAAAACGGCGATCTGAATCTTTTGGCCTTTATACCTGCCATAAGTCCTTCTCCTGAAGAGAATGATCAAAAAGCAACAGCCTTTGCTCTATCCCTTGAAGATCTTGAGATCAGGGATGCCGTGATTGGGTTAAAAGATTTCTCCAATAAGACCCCTTTTGAGACCACTATTTCCCCGCTGAACCTCACAATTACCCGATTAAAGGCAGGAGAGGCAATATCCGGCGAATTCCAGGCGAATTTCAAAACCCTCTTTGACGAGACCTTTGAATCAAAGGGTGAGTTTCAGACCGGACCGGTTAAAGCCAAAGGAAGCCTCACCATGGGTAATTTTCTTTTGAACCGATATGCCCCTTATTATGAAAACAGGGTCGGTTTTGATATCAGGGAAGGGGCCTTGACACTTTCTCTGGGATTTGAAATGTCAAAGGATGAAAACGAAAACAGGATCATGGTCACCAGCCGGGAATTCTTGATTCATTCTCTGAGCATATTGGATCGCAAAGCTAAAGAAGAAATTATCAACATACCGGAGTTAAACATTTCAGGATCAACCGTTGATATAACCAATCAAAAAATAGAGACCGGCGCCATTACCGCCCGGAACGGGAAACTCCTTGTAAAAAGGGATAAAAAGGGCCTGATCAATATTTCAGAAGCCCTCTTGCCGGAAATAAAACCTGGGGAAAAAAACATAAAGGCTGCCGATCAAACAGAAAAACAGCCGGAAACGGCTGATGCCACCCCGGTTCCCCCGTGGTCTGTGACACTGAATTCATTTGATGCAAGCGGATTCAATCTTTTTTTCAGCGACCTGACGGTTGCTGATACTGTGAATATTGAGCTTTCAGATATTTCCCTTAAAGCCGAGGGGTTACAGAATTTTGGGGATGGAAAAGGAAAATTCAGTACTCTGATGAAATGGGGCAAGGACGGGATAATTGACATTTCCGGCGATGTGAATCCCTTGAATATGAGTGCCGGGTTAAATATCAATCTTGAAAAAATAGACATCGAAACCTTTCAGCCCTATTTCGGTGAAACTGTTAAAATTTCAGTTACAGAAGGAGATATCAATGCAAAAGGTCAACTTCTGGTTGACATGAAACAAAAATCGGGAAAACACCTTGAATTCAAGGGGGAAGCTTCTGTTACAGGGTTTTCAAGCCGTGACAAAAAAATCGAAGAAGATTTTTTCAATTGCAATTCTCTCTACCTGACCGGGCTTGATATATCACTTTTCCCGGTGGAGATTTCAGCAAAGGAAATCTCGCTGACGGATTTTTATTCCAGAATTATTGTGAGTGAATCAGGGGAGCTGAATCTGGTTTCAATTTATAAATCAGACGCACCTGAGAATACGATATCCGGGAAAGCCGGGCATCAGACAACCCCCTCTTCTGAAAAACCTGATATCAATATAGAAAAAATAACCCTTCAAGGAGGAAATATAGATTTTTCCGATTATCTGACCAAACCCAATTTCAAGGCTGGGATGAAAGAGATTGCAGGTTCCCTGACCGGAGTTTCATCGGAAGAACATTCCCGGGCAAAGCTTCATTTGCAGGGGGTTCACAGCTCTTCTTCGCCTCTTGAGATCCTGGGAGACGTCAATCTGCTGGCCAAAAAGAAGTTTGCGGAAATCAACGTATCCTTTAAAAATATCGATTTGTCCGGCTTCACGCCTTATTCATCAAAATATCTCGGGTATAAAATTGAAAAAGGGAAGCTCATTTTAGATCTGAAATACATGATCGACGGCAATGTGTTAAAATCAGAGAACCGTGCAAGGTTTGACAATTTTGAGCTGGGTGAAAAAGTGGACAGCGAACATGCGACATCCTTGCCCATCAGTCTTGCCGTTTCGCTTTTAAAAAACAGGAAGGGGCAGATTGATCTTGATCTGCCCGTGGAAGGCAAACTGGATGATCCCGAATTTAAAGTGGGCCCCATTATTTTGAAAATGATTGGAAATATTATTTTGAAAGTTATTACTTCGCCTTTTTCAGTCATTGGTTCCATGTTCGGGGGGGGCGGGGAGGAACTGGGGTATTCCGAATTTGAATTTGGTGAGGCAGCAGTCAGAGAAGCCGATCATGGGAAAATTAACAAACTGGCTGTGATCCTGGAAGAAAAGCCATCCATCAAGCTTGAAATTCAGGGTGTCTATAATTTAAGCCGGGATGCAGAAGCCCTTCGGATAAAGAAGTATGAGGACCTGTTAAAGGAGGAAAAATCAAAAAAATCATGGTATTCACTTCCTTTTTCCCAAAAACCGGATAATGCACCGCTCACTGCCGAGGAAAGGGGCAGATATACTGAAAAGGTTTATGACAATGCAGCGTTCCCTAAACCCAGAGATGAAAAAGGCAACCTGAAGAAGCTGAGCCTTGAAGAAAAAAAGAAGCTTTTAATTACCCACATCAAAATTGATGAAAATGATCTTCGGGCCCTGGCTGAAACAAGAGCAAAAAATATAAAGGCATATCTTTTTTCCACAGGGAAGGTTGAAAAAGAAAGAATTTCTTTGCTTGATCCCATAGCGGGCGAAACAGAAAAGACAGATCAGGCCGGCAGGGTAAATTATTTATTAAAATAAAAACTTAGGAGGATGGGAGCATGGAAGAAAAACCTTTGCAAAGCGTATTTTTCCATTTTCGATTTAAATTTATTGCCATAACCACCATCGCTTTTCTCTTATATGTGATTTTAAGCGGTTCCAGGGAATTCAGTGAATTTGCGAAGAGTTCCGAGTTTCAACTGGTGGGCCCTTTTTTGGTCTTTGCATTGGTAATGTATTTTATTTTCAGGAAATTTCCCATCAAATGTCCGAGTTGTTTTAAGACCATGCCGACAAAAAAAAACTGGCATTGCCCCGATTGTGGAAAGTCCCAGGGCAAAGACCGGTATTTAATGGATAAATGCCTTCACTGCAGACAGGTCCTGGCCACATCCTTTTGTGACCATTGCGGGGAGGAATTCAGGCTTTGAGTATTATCTAAAAATCTTTCACAGGGTTGTTGTCGACCGGGAAAGTGATGGTGATATTGGTACCTTCATTTTTTTTGCTTGTAAGCTGAATTGTGCCGTTACAGCTTAAAACCGCACTTCTGGCAAAGGAGAGTCCCAATCCTTTGCTATTGGGTTTATGAATGGAAAAATAGGGTTTAAAAATATGATCCATATGTTCGGGCTCAATTCCATGCCCGATATCGCTGATGAGAATGGTGATATCTGTATCGTCACAGGAGGTTGAAACAGAGACAATGCCTTTGGCCGGTATGGCCTCAAAGGCATTTTTAATAAGTTCATGGAATGCCTTTTTCATGTTCATTTCAGCTATTCTGATCTTTGGGATATCGGCAAAATCGGTCTGAAGACTGATTTTGGGGCTGAAGGAATTCTTTAATTCAGAGGCCGCTGCTTTTAAAAGGCTGTTGATATCCGTTTTTTCCAAAGGTTCATCTTTTATGGAAATAAAACATTGGATATCGTTTATGGCATTTGAAATCTGTTCTATGCCTTTTGTTGAATCCTTTATGATTTCCGGGTATTTTACCAGGATGTCATCAAGATCAATCTCTTTTTTGAGTCGGTCGATATCATTCAGGGTGTCATGGGCCTTTCCGGATAGAGCATCAGAAGTGTTAGAAGGCAGAGAGATCAGATTCTTAAGGGTTTCATATTTTTCAAGCAGAAGAGTCATATCCGCCCTGTATTTGTCCATGAGGATCAGGTTTTCTTTCAGTTGATCCCCGGAAACATTCAGCAGGCTGACATTGATTGAGGAGACATCGCCCACGGCTGCAGATCCGGTTATTTCCTGGAGTTCTTTTTGTTTTGTTTTCAATTCAAGAAGGGCTGTTTTCAGGCGGACGCTTTTATTATCAATCATTTTTTCAAGGCTGCGGTTATATTTCGTAAGATTGGATTCCGCCACAATTCTTCTTGCTATTTCTTCATTGAGTCTCAGGTTTTTATCAGCAATTTCTTTTGTCTTTTTTTCTATCTCGATCAGATGGATATAAGATCTTAAAGCCGTTGTGATGGTTGTAAAGAGTTTTTGACTGGTCAGTTCTGTTTTTTCTTTATAGTCGTTGATGTCGTAGTTCAGAATGATTTTTTTTTCAGGGGCTTTGCCTGGTTGGCCGGTTCTCAGGATGATTCTAAGCTTGTCGTTCTTTTCTTCTTCCCGGATAAACCGTGCAACCTCCAGTCCTGCTTCACTGGTTTCCATCACAACATCCAGAAGCATGCAGGCCGCATCCGGATGGTCCTTGACCAGTTGTTTCGCTTCTTTTCCGGAATAGGCGGATAAAAATTCCAGGGCACTGCCATTAAAGGAATAATCAGAAAGAACAAGCTTTGTCATGACATGGATTTCATTTTCATCATCAACAATTAAAAGCTTGAATTTTGGATTTTTATTCCCGGTTTCCTTCAGAAAAGGGTTTGATTCTTCTGCAAAGAGAAGGGTATTATCCTTTTTTTGATCTGTATGGGCTGCATTCATACGGTCTCCGAAAAAATGATAATGATGTTTTGGTGAGTGGATGGGATAAGAATATGCGATTAATGCTGCATTGTCAATTCAGAGATGAAAATACCGGCAAGTTTCGCTGACAGGTATTTTGACAATTATGATTGCCCCACCCTGGAGACGGGTGGGGTGACGGGCCTTAAAATTCTCCTGAGGCGGTTGCTTTTATGGTGGCTGTAGCAAGCTCTTTGCCTGTTTTATCTTTTACGATTGCTTTTAACACCAGGTCTGCATCCTTAATGGTGATTTTTGCTTTCCATTTGCCATTTTTTTCCACAGGCACGGGACCTTGGGAAATATCCAGAACCAGAACATCAACGGTCAGCCCCAGGTCAACGATTTCCTCTTTGCTGAACCCTTTTACTTTTCCTTTGACATCCCTTACAACGGGGAAGGCATCAGGGTAAATTGAAATGACGCCTCCGTTGTCAACTGAAGTAAACTCAACCGTCTTGTCAGCTGCAAAGGAGTTTTGCAACGCACCTGCCAGAATCAATACCAGCAGCCATGAGAAAATTGATACCATTTTCCGTTTCATACCTGACCTCCTGTTTTTTTGTTAATATGATGACATCAGATGTTGCCTGTGAATTCAAGACCGAGCTTCTGTTGAAGTTTTTCGATCAGTCTGAAGATTTCTTTTAAAAGGATATGATCAATGGAGGAAAGATTCCGGGGATTGACATAGTTATCCGGTTTTTTTTGTTCATCCATGATGGTGGTGATCTGTCTTGCGAACCGAAGCTGCATCAGATAATTATATCCGCGGACAATATCCATATATTCCTTATTGGTCAAGGCATGCCGGGTATACAGCCTGAAAAGCCGTGTCAGGGTATTGGTTTGTGCAATTCCGTTTTTAAACGCATAAATTCTTGTAAAATCAATGATGGGAAGCATGGCGCTCTTAAGATCCAGAAATCCTTTTTCATTGCCTTCGGTTTCAACCAGAAGTTTGCCGAAAATACCGATGGGCGGTTTATAATGAAGCGCGTTTTCCGTGAGGTTTCTTAAAAAACCCGGCCAGTTCTTTATGGCATTTATAAGAAATTGTTTTAATTCATCAACAAGTGCGGTATCGCCGAAGGTGCCCCTGAAATCAAAAAAAATACTGGAATAAAGAAGATTTTCCGGGTTTGAAGTTCTGATCCAGGCGTTAAAATAGGTTTTCCATTGGGACAGGGGTTGACACCATTTCGGGTTTTTAGCCATATTCCCGCCTTTGCAGAAGCTGTATCCGGCCCTGTCCAGCTGGTCGCAGATCAAACCGGCCAGGGTATCAAAATACGCTTTTGTGTTTTCAGGGTCTTTTGTGTCTTCAAAAACAATGGCATTGTCCTGATCTGAGATCAGGGTTTGTTCTTCACGGCCTTCTGACCCCATGGTCAGAAATGCAAACCTGCAGGGCAGGGGCCCGGCCTTTTCAATGGAAAAAGCAATGACCCTGTTGATGACGGCATCGGAACATGCAGAGATCAGCCGGGTTATATATTCCGGGTTTGCGCCATTTCTCAGGGGGTCAAAAAGCATTTTTTCAAGCTTTGAATGAATGTTTTCAATTTCTGTAATGCTGCGGGCGGACATGGCACTTTTAATCAAAAGATAAGCCGATTCTGTTTGAGCGGATATCAGATCCTTTTGGCTGATAATTCCCGTGATATCACCGGACTGGCTGTAAACCGCCATATGCCGTTTGTCATTTTTGTGCATGGCCAAAAAGGCTTCAAAAACCTGGGAATCGGCAGAAATGGAAATCAAGGGGGATGACATGATGGATGATACTGATTCTGACAGGAGATGGCTGCCTGTGCCGACCTTATGTTTTAAATCTGCATCCGTCACAATGCCTTCGATGGTTTGTTTTTCATTTTTGATCAGGAGGGCGCTGATATTGTTCCGGCTCATTTTAAGGGCCGCTTCCTGTATTGTGGTTTTCTTTGGGCAGGTGGCCACATTGGGTTTGAAAATAGATGAGATGGGGCGGTTGAAAAAGGGCAGGCTGAACTCTTTGTCCCTGATCTGTCGTGAAATAATACCGGCAAAAGACTTATTGAGCATGCATTTGCCGAATTCATTGGTAAAATATTCCTGAAATGCAGGATAATTCCGGCACAGGTTTAGAAAAACATTTGCATCAAGGGTAATAAAAACAGAATCTTCTAAAAGCGCCAGGGACCGGATGGAAACCCCGTCATTAAAAAGAATGGATATCCCGCCGAAATTGCCGCCTGGATTCAGCTCTCCTTTAAGGGTTTTTGTATTCCGGTCTTCAAAATAATAATGCCCCATACCACTGGAAAGGGTATAAAATTTTTCAACCCGTGTCAGTTCCTGCTCATGAAGAATCGTATCTTTTGCAATTTTCTCATAGGAAAAAGAATTTAATAACGCCTTTTCTTCCTTTGCAGGAAGGATCGAAAACGGGAAATGCCGTGGTTTTTTTTTAGACAAAATTATATCCTTTTTTTTGTATTCCCACTTCATCAGGGCTCAAAAGCCTTTCGTGCCGGCAGGAAGGCCTGATCGGAAAACGGATAGTAAACAATCTTGTCGAATTTAAACAGTTTTGCAATTAAAGAAACAGGAAAACTTCTGGTTCTCATGTTGAAATACAACACCTCATAATTGTATTGATCTTTAGCAATATATAGATTGTCCTGGGCTTTGAAAAACTTGAGTTTCAGGGATTCGAACACTTCCATGCTTTCTTGATCAGAAACAGGTTTTAACAGGTCAAAGGCCTCTTTTATTTGAGCTGTCAGTTCGGTTTGGGATGTTTCAAGATCTTTTGTCATTTGTTCCTCAAGGGGCAGGCTCTGCTGAAGAACATCCATCAGAAGGGCATCTGCTTTTTTGAGATCTTGATCCATGGACAATGGTGAATCTGGAACCGATTTTGTCATAAAAGCGGAAAGGGCCGGCAATAATTCAAGCCTTTCCCGGCAGGAGTCCACAAGGGCTTTTTTTGAGAATTCAATCCGGTTCTGGGACCTGTAAAAACTTGTGTATCCGCCAAAAATGACACAGAACAGGATAATGGCCGCTGTAACAGAGCAGAAGGCAAAAACTTTCATCAGAGGATTTTGCATGTGGGGCTCCTTTATAATGTCTTAAGGTTATATCCAATGAGGTATCATTATAGTGATGGCCGTATCAATGATTATCTTCATCAATATTTCAACCGCGCATAATAGGTTTTTTTTGATGCTTTGACAGCATCTCTCAGGGTCAGAACCCCATTGCTGTTTAAAAGGGGAAGCAGCTTTAAAAATATTTCTGCTGTTGCAATGGCATCTCCTAGGGCAGTGTGCCGGCCGATAATATTAACGCCCAGGCGTTCCGCAATGCTTTCCATGTCATGACGGGCATGGATGGGGTGAAGGATGGCCGACAACAAAAGCGTATCCAGAACCGGGTTAAGGATTCTGATGCCGGTGGTTTTTTCTTTTACCTTGAACATCTTCATGTCAAAGGCAATATTGTGTCCCAGAAGAACCGTTTCAGCGGCATAATCTTTAAATGCCGGCAAAATGGTAAGGATGTCTTTTTTCCCTCTCACCATCTCGTAATTAATACCGTGAATCCGGTAAGACTCCATGGGAATATCCCTTTTTGGGTCCACCAGTTCTTCAAAAATATCCTGATACACAATCCGGTTATTCACAATTCTGACGGCTGCAAGCGATAGGATTTCATCACCCCCATCCGGGTTGAGTCCCGTTGTTTCCGTATCAAAAACCGTATATGTGATATGTCTTAAGTCCATGTCGAACAAATCACTATCCTGTTCTTCGGTTTTGAAAAGATCAAGATCATAAAATTCAGGTCTGCTGCCGGTAATAACAGGGGACTGGTGTTTTTCCCTTACATGGGTTTTTGATCCTGCCTTTGCAATAATATTGATCCGGGATGAATAACCGTGGCTGTCACTGATAACCTCAAAAGAGGCTTTGTTTTGTTTCAAGACATAAAAAAGACTGGGCAGGGAATTGATTCGTTTTTGCATGAGGCTTTCAATACGAAGATTTTCAAGCAAAGGGGGATCCCAGGAAATTTCAAAAACAATAAATCCTTTATTCTGAAATAAACAAAGATTGAATTCACGGCGTTGAGTCATTTCCGAGAGGTTCTTAAAAAGGAAAGTCAAGGCGGCTGTGAATGAATAGGTATCGGCCAGCATATAGATATCTTCCTCCACCTGGATAAAATTCAGGTTGATGTCATGGAGGTCCTTTGACTTTTGCTTCAACCCTGAAATGAAATTTTTCAAAAGATGCCGGGTAAGGGGCAGCCGGGTTGATATGGCCTCAAGAAGGGTTTCTGATACCTCTTCATACTGTCGGGGCCAGAGATCAAGGGCATCCATTAATTCATGGCGAATGGGGGGAGTGTTATGGGGGTCGAGGCTGGACAGGTTAAGCAGCTCTTTTACTTTTCGAACCTGGGTTTCCAGATTGTTTTTCAAAAAAACAAGTTTTTCATGGGTGATATCATAGAGATTGATTTCATCGGTGACATCCTGAAAAGCAAGGATGAATCCTGTCATGCGGTTTTCTTGATCAAGGACAGGAATCGCCTCTGAACTGATGAGGCGCTGGGTGTGGATCGGTGTGATAAAGCTTGCTGAAACACTTTGCCCCGGGGTTCCCAGCCGGTTTTCGATTTCTTCCATGGCGTGAGCAATGAGCGCTTTGTCAAAAAGATGGAACACAGACCGGCCAAGGCCCAGAAAAATTTCAGATCTTGCATGTCCGGGGACAGGTGAAAATATTTTTTTGGCAAGGGAATTGAATAGAAGGATGCGGCCGTTTGAATTGCAGATGATCACACCCTGGGGAAGTTCAGACATGATGGCAGCCAGGAGGTTTCGTTCTTTTTCGGTTTCTTTTCTGGCCGTAAGGATCTGTTCTGTAATGGTCCGGTTCAGATTTTCAAACATGTCTGCAAAATCGTTAATAATGGTGGATAAGCGTTTAAAATCTCTTTTTCCATGGACTTCGATTCGGTGGGATGGATTGGTTGAATAAATGACTTCAGCATCTGCGCAGATCTTTTTCAGGGGCTTGATATAGGTAAGATAGATGATCTGGAGACCGATTAAAGCCACAAAAGCAAAAACAAGGACAAGACTCGTGAGATATGACGCATCCTTGACGGCAATATCTGAAAGGGCATGGATTTCCTCAGTCGTCAACTTCTGCCATAAGAAAAAGATAATGCCGGCCATGACAAAAAGAGTTGCAATCAGTGTGAGAAAAACAAATTTCCAGAATCGGTTGGTCTGCATCATTCTATAACGCAGCAGGAAGAATTGAGATCCAAATGGGAACGGCCTCAATTCTTCCTGTTTATGTTTAAGGGTTATTAAAAATAATTATCCCCACAATCCTATGCCGAAACTGGAAACAAACAGGATGCAGAAAAGGATAACACCAACCAGCCATTTATCTTCTAGTGCCATATTTATGTTCTCCTTAAAAGATTAAAGAATATTAATCCGAGTCTTTGGTTACATTCATAAGTTCAACATCAGCACGACGGATCTGTTCTTCGCTTGTGGTGGACATTTCTGCTTTAAAGCACAGAGCCCACATCATGACGATACCAACGATCCACCAGACAATCTGCCAGGACCAGAGGGGCGGGAACCCGGCAATGGAAAAACCTTTATTACCCATCATGATGCCGGGTCCAAGGGCAAAGAAATACCATACCGGCACAAGGATCTTCATCCGGTTGCGCCATTTCTGGCCGTTTTCAGAAGGTCCGTCAATGGAATCGATCCATGTTCTGACTTCTTTCTGGCGGGCAATGGTTTCTTCGCTGTCTTTAAACCCCAGGCCTCTGCAGAGATAGGCCACCACAAGACCGACAAAGATTCCCCAGAAGGCTGTGTGCATGGAAAGCGGGTATTTATAGGTGTAATAGGTTAAAAAACAGGCGATGATGCCGGCAATCATCCCCAGGACTGCGCCTACTTTCGGGAATTTGAATCCATAGTGAACGCCGATGAGGAGCAGGTACATGATGGTACCAAAGGCTGTTGCAAACCCGCCGATCATAACAATGGCATCCGTGGCTGTCAGAGAAACAATAACCGCAGCAAGGGTTAAAAGGGTAACAAAAACACGGTTGGTCCAGATCTGTTCTGAATTGGACCCTCCCTGTTTTCTCACATATCTCCACCATACATCCCTCTGGATGATGGTCCCGCCGGTTCCGATATAGGGAGCGGCCGTGGAGTGGATGGCGGCAATGGCGCCAAGAAAGACAAGACCGAGGGCCGGGCCGGGGAGGAATTTGGTCATGAGCATGGGAACGACGTCACCATCAACTTTGGGGGCCAGCTGTCCCGCCAGTTCAAGGATTTTTGCGCCCATGCCCTGGAAAGCGGTAAAAAAGAAAAGGGCAAGCCCAACAACAAAAGTGGACATGAAAACCTGCTGCCAGGCAAGGGGTTTTGGAGATTTGATACCAAAATTCCAGAGCGTAAACGCAGGGGAGGACTGGATGCCCATGAGGGCGAACATATAGGTCAGGATCATTACTGCGGTCCATCCGCCGCCCAGACCGAAATTGATGATCCTTGGGACCTCAAGAAGCTTTGTATCAAGTTTCATCAAGGATGCGGAAAAACCGGACCAGCCGCCGAAAAGCGGATCAATGACAACAAAAATCCCCAGCAATATAATACCGCCGACCAGGAGGAGGAATTGTAAAACCCCGACCCAGGTGCTGGCTTTCAGACCGCCGGTAACCACATAGAACCAGACAATGGCCGCCATGAACCAGAGGCCGATGGTCTCGGGAACCCCGGCCACCCAGTAAAACAGTTTTGCAGCGGCAATGAGCTGAAGCCCGCAATAGAAAATGGAATAGAGAAAAGCCGTCAGAACAGTGAGCCATCGAAGCGCTTCACTGTTGTAGTAATAGGCGAACATATCACCCGGAGTGATAAACCCGTAGCGTTTTCCCATGAGCCAGTTTCTTTTGGCAAAAAACGCACCGGTAATGGGAATGGTTAATACGTAGAATGAGGCAAAGGCATAGGCAAGACCGGCTTTCCATATCAATCCGGGATGCCCGATAAAGGTCCATCCGGAAAATGAGGCGGCGGTTGCTGCCATTAAAAATGCGGCAAAGGGGATGGACCTTCCGGCTATGGAATAACCAGAGGATGTTTTTTCACTGAAAAAACCCTTTAACCCCCACCAGAAGCAATAGATAATATACAATATTAACATTGCCCAAACCCACATTATTTTTGAGTCCATAATTTTTCTCCTTGAGTTTCATCTAAAATTTGGGTTCATCGGAACTCACCTGATTATCTGTTTTTAAAGGATAATCACGACATACACCACCACCTCCTCTCCCGTCCCTCGTCTTTTTTTGTTAAAGGTTGATCTTTAAAAATTATCAGGCTTTTTTCCCATAGCCGATTTTGCCCAGGGATTCCTCTATTTCATCAAGGATGGCATAATCGTCTATGGTAGCCGGTACCCTATACTCTTTTTTATCTGCTATGGATCTCATGGTGCCCCGGAGGATCTTGCCGGATCTTGTCTTGGGCAGCCGTTTGACAATGGTTGCGGTTTTAAAGGCCGCCACAGGGCCGATTTTGTCCCTGACCAGATGAATCACTTCTTTGACGATTTCATCCGGGTCTCTGTCCACACCTGCATTCAATACCAACATACCGAGGGGAACCTGGCCTTTGAGATCATCTGCAACCCCCATGACCGCACATTCGGCCACATCCGGGTGGGACGCAATAACTTCTTCCATGGCGCCTGTGGAAAGGCGGTGTCCGGCCACGTTGATGATGTCGTCGGTTCTGGCCATGACATAGACATACCCGTCTTCATCAATGAATCCTGCATCTGCAGTTTGATAATAACCGGGAAATTCTTTTAAATAGGAATCCTTATACCGCTGGTCGTTCTGCCAGAGGGTGGGCAGGGTTCCCGGAGGCAGGGGCAGTTTGG
Source organism: uncultured Desulfobacula sp. (assembly GCA_964619205.1). Taxonomy (GTDB): domain Bacteria; phylum Desulfobacterota; class Desulfobacteria; order Desulfobacterales; family Desulfobacteraceae; genus Desulfobacula. Next base: position 114,691 of record CAZUDE010000009.1, read on the forward strand.
CCACAAGGGCCCCAATTTCGCCGGGTTTGACCGGATGGCCGTCACCTCCGAGAACGGCCAGGTTCCATCCGGGGGCCGGCTTTGTGGGAGATCCGGGTTTGATTTTAAACCGGTGGAGACCCGTGCAGTTGGCGGCAATGGCCCAGCCGGTTTCCGTCTGCCACCAGTGGTCGATAACCGGCACCTTCAGGGCGTTTTCCGCCCAGGACAGGGTATCCGGGTCCAGTCTTTCACCGGCAAGAAAAAGGTAATTAAAGCAGGACAGATCAAAATTCTTCATCAACAGGGCTTTGGGGTCTATCTGTTTAATGGCCCTGAAAGCTGTTGGCGCCGTAAAAAGGGTTTTAACCTTGTGCTGGGAGATGACCCGCCAGAATGTCGAGGCATCCGGGGTCCCCACAGGTTTGCCTTCAAAAAGAATGGTGGTGCAGCCTTTAAAGAGTGGTCCATAGACAATATAAGAATGGCCGACCACCCACCCGATATCGGAAGCTGCCCAGTACACATCCCCTTTGTCAACGCCATAAATGGCGCCCATGGTGTATTTCAGTGCCACCATATGTCCGCCGTTATCCCGGACAACCCCTTTGGGCTGGCCTGTAGTACCGGATGTATAAAGGATGTACAGGGGATCGGTGGCCTTGACAGGAACACAATCCATTGGGTTGGCTTTAATCATTTCAGCTTCCCAGTCGAAATCCCTTCCTTCCTTCATGGGGGCTGAGGCCTGCGGTCTCTGGAAAATGATGCAGGCTTCGGGTTTGGAGTCGGAAAGATCAATGGCTTTGTCAAGAAGCGGCTTATATTCTATGATTTTTTTGATTTCAATACCGCAGGAAGCTGATACAATGACTTTTGGTTTGGCATCATTGATGCGGGTGGCCAGCTCATTGGCTGCAAATCCCCCGAATACGACAGAATGCACAGCTCCGATCCTGGCACAGGCCAGCATGGCAAATACGGCTTCCGGGATCATGGGCATATAGATAATGACCCGGTCTCCCTTTGCCACGCCTTTTGATGAAAGGACTCCGGCAAATTTTGCGGTTAGCTCTTTTAATTCTGAAAATGTATATTTTTTGATGACATCGGTAACCGGGCTGTCATAGATAATGGCTGTCTGACTGCCCATGCCATTGTCCACATGGAGATCGACGGCGTTGTAACAGGTGTTGGTTTCAGCTCCTGCGAACCATCGGTAAAAGGGTTTGTTGGAATCATCCAGCACCTTGTCCCATGGTTTATACCAGTGGCAGTCTTCGGCAACGTTTCCCCAGAATCGTTCCGGGTCATTTATGGACTGTTCGTAGGCGTTCGTATACAAATTGAACATGGAAAATCCTCCTGAATTGAAAGAAATTTAAAATTATTCTTGAACCATTTTTCGTATTTCTTCCACAACTTCAGGATTTGCAAGGGTCATGACATTGCCCACGTCTCCTCTGTTGGAAATGGCGCCAAGAACCCTTCGCATGATCTTGCCGGAACGGGTTTTGGGCATATCCGGCACAAGCCATACCTTTCTGGGTTTGGCAATTTTTCCGATCTGCTCACAGATGGCATCGGAAATTTTTCGGGCCAGCTCTTCACTGGGGACAACACCGGTTTTAAGGGCAATATACAGATCGGGTTCCTTTCCTTTGATTTCATGGGAGACTGGCACAACTGCGGCCTCTGCAACTTCTTCAACCACCAGGGCGGCGGATTCGATTTCCTTTGTTCCCAGGCGGTGTCCGGACACATTAATGACATCATCGATCCTGCCTAAGATCCTGTAATAGCCGTCTTCCGACCGTGTGGCAGCATCGCCGGCCAGATAGGGCCAGTCTCTCCAGTCTTTGCTCTTGGGGTTTTTACAGTATTTTTCAAAATAGGTTTTGACAAATCTTTCCCTGTCTCCCCATACGGTCATGAGCATTCCCGGCCAGGGGTTCTGGATGCATATATTGCCGGCAATTCCCGCTTCGGTGATTTCATTGCCGTCCTCATCCAGAATGATGGGATGAATGCCCGGGACACCGGGTCCTGCACTGCCGGGTTTCATGGGGTTCAGTCCCGGAACCGTGCTGCACAGAAAACCCCCGGTTTCCGTCTGCCACCAGGTATCCACAATAATGGCTTCACCTTTACCGACGGCAGACTCGTACCATTTCCAGACTTCGGGTTCAATGGGTTCTCCAACCGTGGTCATGTGTTTGAAATGATAATTGTATTTGGCTGGCTCGTTGGGCCCAAGTTTTCTTAAGGCCCGGATGGCCGTGGGTGCGGTATGGAAAATATTAACATCCAGTTCCTGGGCAATTCTCCAGGACCGACCGGCATCGGGATAAGTGGGAACGCCTTCATAAATGACTGTGGAGGCACACAGCGCAAGGGGACCGTATACGATAAATGAGTGGCCGGTAATCCATCCGATATCCGCCATACACCAGTATACATCTTCAGGATGAATGTCCTGGATATATTTGGACATGGCCGTGACATAGGCAAGGTATCCGCCGGTTCCGTGCTGGGCGCCCTTGGGCTTGCCGGTGGTGCCGCTGGTGTACATTAAAAATAAAGGATCTTCAGACAGCATTTTTTCAGGTTCAATTCTTCTGCCGTAAAATTTTTTAAGCTCATCATTTACAAAAAAATCCCGCCCTTTGACCATAGGGGTGTCTGAAGAATATTTTCCCGGGTATCTCTGCCATACAAGGACTTTATCCACAACCTGTCCATCCTTGGCAGAGAGTCTGACAGCTTCATCGGCATTGATTTTATGGTTCAACAGTTTTCCTGCCCTGGAATAGGCATCCATGGTGATGAGAACCCTGGAATTTGAGTCCACAATCCGGTCTGCGCACGCGCTGGCGGAAAAACCGCCGAAGACAACGGAATGAATCACGCCAAGCCTTGCACAGGCAAGCATGGTGATGGGAAGCTCGGCCGACATGGGAAGGTGAATGGTAACCCTGTCCCCTCTTTTTAACCCGGCAAAATCCCTCAGCAAAGCTGCAAATTCATTTACTCTGACATAGAGTTCCTGGTAAGTAATATGGTGGATGGATTCTTCTTCAAGTTCAGGCACAAAATGAATGGCGGTTTTATTCTTATTGTTTTTAAGATGGCGGTCTATGCAATTATAGCTGGCATTGAGCAACCCGCCTTTAAACCATTTATAGCAGGGGGCATCGCTTGAATCAAGGACTTCATCCCAGTATTTGTACCAGGTCAGAAGCTCTGCATATTCAGTGAAATAATCAGGAAAATTATCCAGGCTGAATCTTTTAAAGATATCCTCATCCGTAAGATTGGCTTGAGCAATGAATTTTGTGGATGGATAATAATAGTCTTCCTCTTTCCAGTGAACAGCGATCTGGGCCTCTGTGGTTTCGATGACGTCTTTTTTGCTCATGGTTCATCTCCTTTGACTCTAATTTGCGGTTAATAATCTCAACAGTATCTGAAAACAAAAATTCAATACTGCATATGCCTTGATTAACACTGCCGTTCTTTTCCATCATCAGATGAGGCTCAGGAAACGTACTGCGGGGGCGCGAAAAATCGTAGTTACTAAATGAATACAATTTATGTTTTATGCATTAGTAAGAACAAAACTTTAAGTCAATAAAAAAATGCATTTTTTAACATTGCAAGAAAAAGCGGTTTACAGGTATAGTAAAAAAAAACAATGGGAATCTAATGAATTCGAAGCATGAAAGGAAAGGAAAATGAAAAATCCCGTGGATAATTACTGGAATCTGAAGCTTGCAGCAGTAAAAGAAAATCTTGAAAATAATAATTTTGAGGTTTTTATTACAGCGTCTGCCAAAGAGGCAAAAGAGGTGGCCCTGGCTGAGATTATACCAAAGCTTGATATTAAAACCGTTTCCTGGGGAGGGTCCATGTCCTTTGTGACCACAGGCCTTTTCCATGAATTGAAAGACCGGCCGGGTCTTGAGATTCTTAATACTTTTGATAAAAGCCTGTCAAGGGATGAGATGATGGATTTGAGAAGACGATCGCTTATGGTGGATCTTTTTATCACCGGCACCAATGCAGTCACGGAAGCAGGTCAGCTCGTAAACCTCGATATGGTGGGAAACAGAGTGGCGGCCATCATGTGGGGGCCGAAAAACGTTCTCCTGATCATTGGAAGAAACAAAATATGCGGGGATCTTGAGGAAGCCATGATCAGGATTAAAACCTATGCAGCTCCCGTGAATGCAATGAATCTCGATAAAAAAACACCCTGTCGGGAAACCGGGGTCTGCCATGACTGCAAAAGCCCTGACAGAATCTGCAATTACTGGACAATTACGGAAAAGAGTTTTATAAAACACAGGATCAAGATTATTCTTGTGAATGAAGATTTAGGATTTTAATACATGCAGAAGATCATTATTTTTCAGCAGAACGGGTCTGCAAGAGCAAAAATTGAAGGCATCAAAGAATTCGGACAGGGGCGGTTCAGTATTGAGACCGTTGATATTGATGACTCCCTGCCGCCGGTTCTGGATGATTCATCCCCGTATCTGCCCAAAACACTGGACGCGGATCTTGTCATGGATTTTCTCAAACACCGGGATCTTTCAGAAGATTTAAGCATCCTCTGCGACAAACTGAATATCCCGGTCATTGCTTCAGGGAAAAAATTGACCCGGGGCAGGGCTGTTTGCCCGCCTACCTGATGTTCCCTTTCAAGACAGGTCTGTCTTGGAGAATATGGGGAGATTTTCGGAACGCCTGAAATCGAAATGATTGCAGAAGAGGGAGTGATTAAGGACATCCGGGTATTAAAGGGGGCGCCCTGCGGTGCAACCTGGCACGCAGCCGAAGAAATGAAGAACCTTCCCATTGAAGAGGCATTAACAAGGTTTGGTCTTGAGGTCCAGTTTGTCTGTTCGGCAGATCCGGCTTCATGGGACCCGCTGTGGGGGAAAAGCCCGGTGCATATTGCGGCAGATGTTCATACCGGTGTGCTTAAAGCCTCCATAAAAAAGCAAGATAAATAATAAGTCAAATCAATCGGTACTCTTCTTTCAAGATTTCCGACAGATCCTTAGTCATCTGAAAGGCTTTTTCAACGGTTTTTTCCTTATCCTGGTTGACAAGACAGCAGGTTGCAGGCGATAGAAGGCTTTGCCTCACCACCTGATCCAGATCCACTCCTTTTTTGTGAAGGGCATTCCATACGCTTTTCAGTTTAAAACCCAGAAATTCGAGATTTTCCTTTTGAAACATTTCCAACCCTGTTGGGACAATACCCCATACGAGAATTTTGCCTCTATTGAGAAATTTTTTTATGGAAGAAGCACAGGAAGCAAAAATTTCTGCATTGGAATAGATATCCAGGGAAAGGATATCCATATCCAGACCCAAAAGAAAATCCCAGTCCGGGTTGCCGCAAAGATGAATTCCCCTGGGAGCCTCAATAGTTGAAAAGAAAAGATCCAGATCTGTTTTTGCCTTTTGCTCACCATATCCGGACATGGCGGAAAAGATAAACTGGAGTCCGGGTTCATCGATAAACATAAAGGCATTGGGGTTTTTTATCTTCAGGCGATTCAACTGGACATTGATTCTTTTGGCCATGAATTCAAACATGAAGGGCCTTACAGTGTCATCAAAGAGGATGGGGCGCTTATCCTGATCAAGGATGTTGAATCCGAAACTGACAGGGCCTTCAAGCTGCCCCCGGATGGCAGGCCTGTCGGATAAATCCAGTCTCAAGAATTCATGGTAGACCTTGGAATAGGTCTTGCTGACATCAAAGTATTGAGGGTCTTCAAAATGGGACATGGTTTCCTCAAATTCTTCTATGAACTTGTCAATGGAAAATCTGAGGGTTCTTTTTTCCATATCCAGAATAATTCCTGGAAAATGTTCAGCTGCCTGGACATACATGTCTTCGTAATAATTATAGTTCGGTAACTGGGGCCAGAAGGGAATGTCCAGGCTTAAGGCAGTTTTTAAGGCCTGGGCCACATCTGTATGGGGCATCACAGCCATGGCTGTGGTTAATAAATTTCCGGGAAGGGTCATCTTAAAGTCTCTCCGTTTTATTGACATGGCAGGGGATGAGCTGTCTTTTTTTCATTAACGGCTCAGGATTGATTAAATGCCTTTTGAACCAGCCTTTTGAAGCATTTTTTTCAAGGGCCAGGGATAAAAGTTCTGAAAAATGAAACACTGGCAACCGGTTTTCCGGTCTGCACCGGATTTCCAGGTTCAGATGGCACATGGCGCAGGCCGTGACAATGCATTCTGCCCCGGATTTTATAGCGCCCTGCATGATTCTGTTGACGAGTTTTTCCGCTATCAGGGGTCGGCTGACCGATAGAAAAGTCCCGCAGCAGGTGGATATAAAAGGCCATTGAACAGGGTCTCCACCCAGGGCGGCCATGGTTTTTTCAATAAGACCGTAATGATTCTTCTGTTTATTCATTTTCGGCGGTCTTGCCAGCATGCAGCCGTAATAAGGGGCGATTTTCAATCCCTTGAGTTTTCCGCCAAGCCCTTTTAGTAATCCCTTGCCGTTCATTTCCACCAGCAGTTCAAAAAAATGGAGCAATTGAATATCCTTTTGAAACGGCTTGTCAAAAAGAGTTTCGTATTCATTCTTTTTTTCTTTTGATTCATTTAATTCCATTTTTGCATGACTCAGCCTTAGATAACATCCTGGGCAGGCAATCAGCAATGGTTTATCCGGGGGGGCGAGGAAAAGATTTCTTGCCGCAAGGGACAGGGCCAGTTTTTTATTTACGCTGTGAGTGGATGAGGATCCGCAACAGTTCCAGTCATCGATTTCAGAAACATTGATATCAAAATGCGCCAGAAATGATATTAAAGAGGCATTGTTTTCCTTGGCAGTAGTGGCAAGGGAACACCCTGGGAAATAGCTTAAGTCTTTAAGTGTCATGACATCCCTCCTGAGAGTTTAAAAAGGGATTTGATTCCTTTTTTATCCTTAACTTTGGAAGGAAGAAGATCCAGCTTTTTTTTAGCCAGCAGTTTCAATCCAAGATTAATATCTGAAAAAAGGTCTTTTTCAGATATTTTATATTTCATCATGATTTCAAGCTTATGGGTACGGCCATGGCGGAAAATGGAATGAATAACGGAATTGTGAAAGGATAAAATACCCGGTTCGGCAATCTCAGCATGTTCAGAAACTGCCATTTGTCTCAGTGCATCCATGATTGCTGCCATATCAACTGAATTGGGGCATTCCATGGAGCAGGTATTACATCCCACGCACAACCAGATGGTTGAACTTTTAAGTACTTTTTCCTTTAATCCGAACTGAATCATCCGAATGACGGCATTGGGAAGATAATCCATATCTTCGGCAAAAGGGCATCCCCCGCTGCAGGCAAGACAATGCCAGCAGCGGTTCAGATTTGCATGACTCAGTTCTTCAACCTGTTTTACAAAATTACTTGAAGTTTCATTGATTTCAATCATATCCATGGATTAAGCTCCTTGCCTGTATAGTACCGGATTATTTTGCTGTCAGCCCTGACAATCAAATTATCCGGTATGCGCAAGATTTTCCTTGATGTAAATCAAGAATAAGAAAAGCAGCTTATTTCAGGCTGACGGGACCTGGAAACAATTGAGAGGTTTTGCCTGTCAGATAATAGGCCAAAAGTCCTGTCCATTCCCTTAAGGCGGCATCAAGCATGGAAAGGTTGCCTGAGAGATTCCAGGTGGTCCTGTACAGGGTTTCCGGATTTGTATAATGATCCACAGCATAGGGAATCACCTTCCACCCGGTTTTTTGGAAGATACCGAAAGACCGGGGCATGTGAGACGCACTGGTGATCAGAACCCAGTTCTCTCCGGGCTCGGGGTGAATCATTTTTTTTGTGAGCACGGCGTTTTCAAAGGTATTGCGGGACTGGGATTCAAAGAGCACGGTTGACATTTCAAGACCCTGCTCTTCAAAAAGTTTTTTGGCCACCTCCGAACCCTTATATTCCTGAAGTAAAGGTTCTCCGGTTCCACCCGTATAAACATGTTTGGCATTCGGATATTTCCGGGCAAGCCGGATAAAGGCAAAAAATCTTTCCGAAGCCTGGTTCAGTTCAACCTGCTGCCAGACAAATGAAGTGAAAATATTTTCCGCTCCGCCAAGCACAATGATCCCGTCTATATGGGCAGGGAGCTCTGTCCGGGGAGGAAATCGCTTTTCAAGGGGATACATGAGCCAGTCTCCCAGAGGGAAAAGGGCAATTGTCAATATGATTGCAGATAAGGCAAAAACCATTGCCGTGGCCTTTCGATATGACTTTCTCCACAGAAGAAGAAAACTTAAAAATACCATCAGAACAAGAAACGAATTCGGGGAAAAAAACAACCAGACAATTTTTGATGCCCAGAAAAAAAATGTATTCATGAGTGCTGATCTATTCCTTTAACACATGATGTCAAAAATCTTAAAATTGATCAGGCTGGTTTCGGTTTCAACCTGTACCTGGTCAACCCTGGAAAGAGGAGGGCCTTTTTTACACCAATCGATAATTTGGAAAACTTTTTCAGGATCACCTTCAAACAAGGCTTCCACTGATCCATCGGGCAGGTTTCTTACCCAGCCTTTAATTCCTGTCCGGTCTGCTTCCTGTTTTGTTCTTGCCCTGAAAAAAACACCCTGAACCCTGCCGGTGATTATGACCCTGATTAAAATTTTCTGTGTCATATATCTCCTTTTAATCGGAAAATTCATTGAGCGCAGCTTTTTTAATACTATCGCTGCCGAATTTTTCCAAAATTGAATCGACTGCCTTGTCCACAGATTCCCATTGCTTTTCAGGCAGCTTCTCTTTTCCTATCAGCTGCATCTGGACCGGCATATCTTTGCCTTTGAGAGAGGATACGCCAACTCCAACGAGTCTGATTTTCTTTTTTAATTCAATTTTCCGATACAGGGCAAGGGCTTCATTAAAAATTGCAGCAGAGGAACAAACGGGTGTATTCAGTGTCTTACTCCGGGTGACCTGGGAAAAATCTGAAAATTTTAATTTAATAAAAACAGTTTCACACAAAAGGTTTTTTGTTCTCAGATCCCTTCCCACGGTTTGAGACCTGTCAAGCAGGATGTCTTTAATGGTTTCAAAATCAGAAATATCTTTTGGCAGGGTTGTTTCACTGGATATGGATTTTCTTTTATGGTCAACTTCAACCTTTGATGAATCAATTCCGTTTGCAAGCTCCAAAAGACGGGAGCCCATTTTTCCGAATTTCTGGGTGAGAATCTGGAGAGAATATTTTTTAATGTCTCCAAGATACTTGATCTTCAGTATATCCATCTGTTTCATGGCGGTATTTCCCACCCCCGGCACTTTTTTAATGGGCAGGGTAGACAGAAAGCTGGGAACGTCTGGTTTTGTGATGATCGTCAACCCATCCGGTTTGTTCATGCCGGATGCGATTTTGGATAAAAATTTGATGGGTGCAATACCAATGGAACTGGTCAGAGACAGCTCAGCCTCAATCTTTTTTTTTATGGCTCGGGCCATATCTTCCGAAGATCCGAAAAGCCTTTCACACCCGGTAATATCAACATAGGCTTCATCAATGGAAACCGGTTCAACCAGAGGAGAAAATTGACACAGGATATCCATGATTTTTTTTGAATCAGTCCTGTACTTTTTCATGTTTCCAGGGACGATAATGAGATTTTCGCATCTCTGCTTTGCCTGGAATACCGGCATGGCGGAACAGATACCGAATATCCGGGCTTCATAACTTGCAGTGGACACCACGCTTCTTTCTGAATTTCCGGACACAATAACAGGCTTGTTTTTAAGAGCAGGGTTGTCTCTTTGTTCGACAGAAGCAAAAAAGGCATCCATGTCAATGTGCAAGATCATTTTTCTGCATCTCTAGAACATATTTATGGATAAGCTCATATTGTTCAAGGGAACATTGTTCAAAAAGACAATGACACAGATGGTTCTCATCAATCGTCAGAATTCTCAATTCAGCAGAAAATGAGGTGTTTCCTTTAAAATTCGGGACATCAAGTGTGAAATGGATAGTGTCGACATCATGGGGTAAAAATCCCTGGGATTTAAACGACAGTCCGCCTGCGCCGATGTCCAGAACAAATACCTTGATTCCTTTAAATAGAATGGAAAACCCCTGACGCTCTTTAAAATGATACCGATAGGCATACCGGTGCTCATCCGGGTCATGGTGGATGATTTTAGTTTCGGGAGACTTTTTTTTCCAGAACAAATTCCACCCTCCTGTTTTGTGCCCTGTTTTCCTCGGATGTATTGGGCAAAAGCGGCATGACATCCCCGTATCCTGTGGCTGTAAGCCGATCCGGGTCGATGCCCCTTGAAATGATGTATTTTAAAACTGTTGTGGCCCGTATGGCAGATAATTCCCAGTTGGAAGGAAAAAGATCCGTGGAAATGGGAATATTGTCCGTATGTCCCTTGATATTGATATTATAATCCGGGTAATCATAAAGGATATCAATCAAGTCATCAAAGATCGGCATTGCAGAAGGGTTCAGTGCAGCAGCACCCGAATCGAAAAGGGCTTTCCCGTTGACGCTGACAATGATCTTGCCGTCCAGAATCCGGGTTGAAATATTTTCTTTTTCACTGCTTGCCCTGGCAAACCGGGTAAGGTTTTCAAATAAGGATTTTTCACGGGGTTTCAGACCTGTGACATCCTCTATGGTAATCTGTGTGTCGAGAAATTCCGGGATTTTGAGAAGGTCCATGAGCCCGATAAGATTTTCATTGCTTTCTATCTGGATTTTAACCGCATTAACGGCTTTTTTGTATTGGTTTTTTTCAAAGGATGTCAGGGTATAGAGAAGAACAAAAAAAACAAGGAGAAGCGTCATCAGATCCGCATAAGTGACAAGCCATGTAGCATCATCATCATAGGTAATAAAAGAACGGTTGTAGGTATTGTCTCTCATTTTTCTTCTTTCAGGTTCATTTTGTTCATGGGTTTGCGAAGCCGGGAAGAAATGAAGCTGGTTAGTTTTTCATAGATAATCATGGGGTTGTTGTTATTAATGATGGAAATGGCACCTTCCCTCTGGATTTCGAGATTGATGATTTCAATTACGGTTCTTGATCGGAGCTTGCCTGCAATGGGAAGAAAAAAAAGAGTGGATAGTAATGACCCGTAAAAGGTAGTCAGCAAAGCCACAGCCATGGCCGGCCCTATGCTGGCAGGGTCCTGAAGCCGGCTCAGCATCTGCACAAGACCGATGACGGTCCCAAGCATGCCAAAGGCAGGGGCATAAATGCCCATTTTTCTGAAGACATCCTGGACAATGAAATGCCTCATCTGGAGGGATTGAATTTCCGTTGTCAGGGCTGCCCGGATGACTTCTTCGGAAGAGCCGTCGGATAAAAGACCGCAGGCTTTTTTCAGAAAAAGGGAGTCTGTCTTGGTTTTGCTGAGCTCAAGAAGTCCATGACGCCTGCTGATCTGGCTGAGTTTAATCATGATGGCAACCGCATCGTTGGGGTCTTCCTTGTCTTTGGAAAAAACAAAGTACGCGGCTTTAAATGCAGCCATCACATCACTGAATTGAAATGTGATCAGAGTAGTGGCGAGGGTTCCTCCGAAAACAATCATAAGACCCGGGACATTAAAAAAATTATGAAGATCGCCGCCGATATAAATCGCGCTGAAGATTAATGAAAGTCCGGAAATGATTCCGATAAAAGATGCAATATCCATGTCAGATTATCTTCCCCTATTGAAAATATACCCAGGTTCTTATCAAAATGACTGTCAGGGTAAGTTCAGGCCATGCTATATGATAAATTTTTGATGGTCAAGATTAACTTGTATTCCTATCGGGAGCAAATAAACTGTCCGGTATTATAGTCTTCAATTTCCCGTAGCCGTCAGACTTTGGGTAAGCCCCCGGCTTACCCAGTATCGTTAAGGTATTGTCTTTAGATTAAAGAATAATATTCAAAATCCTTCGGAGCGGTTCAGCTGCTCCCCAGAGCAATTGATCGCCCACTGAAAAAGCCGTGAGATAGTCAGGCCCCAGGGTCATTTTTCTGATACGGCCGACAGGAACGGTTAACGTGCCGGTCACGGCTGCCGGTGTCAGATGGCTGAGGGTGTCTTCCTTATTGTTGGGAACAACCTTGACCCAGTCATTGTTTTCAGCCAGCATGGCTTCGATTTCGTTTAACGGGGCCTTTTTTTTCAGCTTGATGGTAAAGGCCTGGCTGTGGCAGCGCATGGCGCTGATCCGCACACATTGGCCGTCTATGGGAATGGGGTTGCCTGTTCTGCCGATAATTTTATTGGTTTCCACAATCCCTTTCCATTCTTCACGGGTCTGGCCGTTTTCCATGGCCCGGTCAATCCAGGGGATCAGGCTTGCCGCAAGCGGCGCTCCAAAATTGGATACAGGCATGGCAGAGGATCGAACCGTTTCAATGACAGTCCTGTCCAGGTCAAGAATGGCAAAAGCCGGGCTTTCAAGAACAGGAGAAGCGGTTCTGCCGATGACCTGCATCTGTCTGACCAGCTCCTCCATGTTTTTGGCGCCTGCACCGGAAGCAGCCTGGTATGTCATGGTGGTCAGCCATTCCACAAGGTCGTTCTGGAACAGACCGCCCAGGGCCATGAGCATGAGGGATACCGTGCAATTGCCGCCGATATAGTTTTTAATGCCGTCGGACAGGGCATTGTCGATGACCTTGCGGTTGACAGGATCAAGAACAATGATGCTTTGATCATCCATTCTCAGGGTGGAGGCGGCATCAATCCAGTACCCGGGCCAGCTTCTTGCAGCAAGTTTCGGTCGGACAGCTTCTGTGTATGATCCGCCCTGGCAGGTCAGGATAATATCCATGTCCATAAGGCTGTCTATATCGTAGGCATCAATGAGAAGAGAGGTTTTAATCCCTATGTCAGGGGCTTTCTGGCCAACCTGGGAGGTGGTGAAAAAAAACGGTGCGAATCCGTTGAAATCATTTTCAGTTATCATGCGTTCCATGAGAACGGAACCCACCATACCTCGCCAGCCGACAATGCCTACTTTTTTCATTTTTTTCCTCTCCTTTCTCAATCATGAAGTGATTGATGGTTTTGATACTGCTGCCAGGTTAAAAAATAAAACCATATCTTTATTTGTAAAAAGATTCCAGCCTTGAAAAAAAAATATATGAAAGAATGAAATTATTCAACAGGAAGATTACTGACCCAGTCTTTGGCTCATTAACGGCAGCCAGGATGTTTTTACTGAAGATGGGCATACTGACTGGGAGTAAGCCCCGTAGACTGCCGGAAGGTATTTGTAAAATGGCTTTGGTCTGAGAAGCCGGTTTCAAGGGCAATTTCCGAGAGTGGGAGTCCTTTTTGAATCAGTATTTTGGCAGCATCTATGCGGTGCCGGATTCTGAATTGATGGGGTGAAAGTCCAGTATGCCGTTTAAACATCCGGATAAAATGAAATCTTGAGAGACCTATTTTCCCGGCAACGCTGTCCAAAGAGAGTTTCATATCAAGATCAGCTGACAGATAATCTTTGGCAAGATCTACCCTGCCGAATTCAATGGTATTGATATCCCGGTCTGTGAAAAACCGGGCATGAATTGAATTTCTCATGATGTTCCTTTAAAAATAAAAATAATTCAGTTGCAGAGATTTTAATGATTTGCGATTTATAGTCAACGTATGAAATCGTTTTAAATTGTAATAGAATGTAAAATTAAACAGGACTTGAGTGATGCTGACCCGATTTACTGAGGCTGCTTTAGACGTTATGAAACATATTCCAGAGGGCAGGGTGCTGACCTATGGCCGGGTGGCTGTCCTTGCCGGAAATCCCGGTGGAGCAAGACAGGTATCCCGGATTCTGCATTCCATGTCAAAAAAATATCATCTTCCATGGCACCGGGTTGTCAATTCAAAGGGCAGGATTTCACTTCTGCCTTCCAGGGGCCGGGAGATTCAAAAAGCACTTCTTGAATCGGAAGGGATTGAATTTTCCAGCAATGGCGCCCTTGATCTGAATATTTATATGTGGAAGAAATCAGATCCAGAGACCCTGCCTGTCCATGACTTCTGTTAATCCCGGGGTCTGTTTTTCATGGCTTTTTCAAGGTTTTTCATCTTGGGGCCGTTTTTTGTCCACATTCTGCAGGAATCAATCAGGAAATGTTTTTCATCAAAAGTGTCAAAGTCCTTGGGTGCGGGAGAATATGCTTTTCGTTTCTGCGTCAGCCAGCCATGAACGATTTCCTGGCCCATGGCAAGAACAAGCTGGGAAAGATGGGTACATCCTGCCTTGCCTCCCATAATTCGGCGGATATTTTTTGAAAAGCCGGTTCTGATTTCCAGACCCTTCAGTTTTTCAACGGTGTCCAGGGTTGTGCGGCATTCAGGCATTGGGACATGGATCATATCAGCCTCTGCGTCTTCTATCCTGAGCGGGCCGGATACGATCAGGAGGAAGATTTCCATGTGGTGAATAATGCCCGGTTCCATGGGCGACCCTGTTACATCAAATATTCTTATGCGCCTCTGATCTTTGAGAATTCCGTGGACAATGATGCTTGAATCCGTGTGGGGATGGGTAGCAAGGGTTATATCCCGTGTGTGTATCCCAGGCCTGCTTTTCATTAGTTTTTTCAACATGATCTTTTTTGTATTCTTTTTTTTATTCAAATGCAACCACAGGAGACACCGGAGCGCTTATGTTTTTGCTTGACAGGCACTGTATGAAGCATTACCGTCCTTCATTTATCATGGAAGAAGGGAAGAATGCTGACCAGGGAAAAATTTTTAAATCCGGTTGTTTTATTAATTATCTGCGCTGTGATCATCAGTTTTTCAAGCGTTCTTGTAAGGATTTCCCATGTCCCTTCAACGGTATCTGCATTCTACAGGGTGTGTTTCGGCAGTTTTTTTTTGATCATAGCCTGCATTGCGGGAAAAGAATTTAAAAAAAGATCTCTGAAAAACAATCTTCTGGCGGTTTTGTGCGGGTTCATATTTGCCTTTGATCTCTGGGCATGGCATATGAGCATTCAGTATGTAGGGCCAGGACTTGCAACCATATTGGGAAACTGTCAGGTATTTGTTTTGTCCGTTGTTGGGTTTTTTGTGTTCAAGGAAAAAATCAGCCTGAAATTTGTTCTGTCCCTGCCCATGGCATTTGCCGGACTTTTTATGATTATCGGGATGGATCTTGAAAAACTAAGCCCGCAGTATCGCATGGGAATACTTCTTGGATTTGCCACCGCTTTATTTTACAGCATGTTCCTGTTGCTGCTGAGAAAAATCCAATCTGATAAAGATGATTTCTCCCTGTTTTATTACCTCATGCTGCTGTCGGTTTCCAGCTCGGTCTTTCTGGGCGCAAAAATCCATTTTTCCGGCGCTTCCTTTATGATTCCGGATCTTTCAACCCTGATGTCATTGCTTATCCTGGGATTGTTCATCCAGACCATGGCGTGGGTGGTCATTTCCAACTCCCTGCCTAAAATCAGAGCCTCCCGGGCCGGGCTGATTCTTCTTATGCAGCCTGCCTTTTCCTTTGTCTGGGATGTGGCCTTTTTTAACAGACAGACCGATATAAGCGGGTGGGTCGGAGTTGTTATTGTTCTTTCCGCCATATACCTTGGCATAACCGGTAAGGAAAATTCCTCATAATGGCAGTGTCGATTTTAAGGCGGTTTTAAGGAAAAGGGAAAAAACAGGTCACAATGGTCATCCCATTGCATTCCGGGCCGGATATTTTCCGGCAGGCTTCTATGGAGCCGGGACAGGCATCTTTGTTTTCAGGGATTCTCCCGCATCTGTTGGACGTCATGGAGATTTTAAAATTAAATCTTTCCGAGAATATTTTCATTCTTAAAAGATCCGCCCCTTTCCCGCCTGCATGAAAATCATAGGGCCGTTTTGATGAATAGCTCATGGTGTCCCGGGTGGAAAAAAAACCTTCGAAAATTCTTTTCTGGGCTTCCTCGGTCAGTCCGATCCCATGATCCTTTACGATGAACTGCATGCCTTTGCCCTTCTGATTTACAAGGATTTCTATTGTCCCGCCATCCGGTGTATTTTCAATGGCATTGCGTATCAAGCCATCCACGGTTTTCCTTAAGGGTTCGGAAGGAATACGGATTGGGGAAGAGGCTTTCAGACGGCTGATCAGTTTTACATTCCGGTGGGCAATATAGGGCTTAATGGCCTCAATCCTGTTTTCAACAAACCGGCTCAGAAAAATATCTTCAAAAACAAGATCAGGCGTATTGAAAATGTCTTCAATTTTTTGTCTTATTTTTGCAATAACCCCATTTTCGCCGGTCTCTTCAGCAATCAGGGATTCAAATTCATCCTGGCATTGTTCCAGGATAAGGGAAAAAAGCCGGTGATGGGAAAATCCCTTTTTTTCAACAATATCATAAACTTCAGTTTCAATCCCGATAATACGGTCAAGGTTTCTTCCGACCCTGTCCATGGTCGGTTTCCATGTGTCTTCGGGCAATGCCGTCAGTTTTTTCGAAAGGATTTTAAATGAGCTTAGAAGAATTGCCACAGGGGTTTTCAGCTCGTGGGACAAGTGACTGATCATTTTATCCTTTGCATTGTTAAGACCCTTCACCTCTTCATAGGCTTTTCGTAACTCCCTTGATACCCTGGCATTTTCAATTGAAAGCGCCACTGTTGCCGCAATGGTATTCAGGGTTTCCAGATCGGTTTCATCAAAATCTCCGGTTTTTTTATTGTCGGCAGCCAGAATTCCGATAATCCTGTCTTTTGTCCGCAAGGGCACAAGGAGAACATTTTTTACTTTGTATCCTATTTTCAGATCCCTTGATTCGTATTGGTTCTGGCTTTCTGAAAGATTGTTTACAATGAGGGGTTTGCCGGTTTTTACCACCTGCCCGGACAAAAGTTCATCCACTGGAAATCTTGATTTGTCGATCCGCTCCCTTGTTATGGGATCATCATGGGCAGCGCTTAAAAAATAGAATTCCTTCTGGGATTCGTCCAGAAGTATGGTGTTGGCGCTTTCCGTTTCCAGAAGCTCTTTTATTTCCGTGTTGATAAAAAAGAGAAGTTTTCTTAAGTCAGGGTACTGGGGCAGCATCTGGCTGATCCGGGTCATGGCCTCCCGGTTCCGGTTGAACCGTTTTTCCATGGTCACATCCCGGATGACAATGATCATTCCGCCGGGATTGCTGGACTGGCTCCTTTCAATGCCCACCCGGAGCAGGACATCAAGAACCTTTCCCTCTTTTGTCAGGCGCTGGGTATAAAACTGCAGTGTATCCTTTTTGATGGGCAGGTGTTTTATCTTGTTTTTGATTTCATCGGAAAGGGCTTTGGGGACATATTCATCCCCTTTTTTCCCCTTTAATTCTTTCAGGGTCCAGCCAAACGTGTTGGTAAATGCGGGATTGAGGTAGGTGATAAAACCCTGGGGGTCCCGTACCAGAATAGGATAGGGTAAAAACCGCAGAAACCGTTTATAATTTCTCCTGGCTGTCCGTGTGATCTGAAAAGCTTCTTTTGTCCTTCCCGCAAGCTTTTCAAGCTCTTCTATTCTGAGATTCAGTTCTTCAAATGTTGGGGCCATGTTAAAACCAGGGTAACCATATCCTGTTAAAAATTATGAATACTTCTGATTATCAATTGCCATGGAAGCTGTAAAGGAAAAACCTCAGTTTGATTCAGGAGGATCAGCCATTAGGTTTAAAATTAAAAAATATAAAAACAGCTCCGATTGATTTATACCAGTCCAATCTTACCTTTAAGGCAGGCATGGCACGACAAGAAAAGAATAGAAACTGCCATGCAACTTAAATTTACACGGAGGATGCTATGAAATCATATAGGAAAAAGAAAGCAGCCATGTGCTGTGCCCTTGGAAAAAAGAAGATGACGGAAGCTCTCAGGTCCTGTGATTACTGCACAACCAGCATGGAGGAACGAAGCGAATGCTATCAGGCAGTTGCAAAGGAAAGCGGCCTTCGATCCAAAGCCTGCATCTTGATGTAATAATACAATATAGCCCGATCACGTGACCGGGTATGCCATACACCGGGAAAAGGCAGCCTTAATGAAACGGCTTCCTTTTCCCGGAAAAATTAAGTGATACAGAATTCTACCCTGTTTCTATCAAGAACCAATCAAGGATATTTTTGCATTTGGGATAGTGAGTCCCGGCCCGCCTTTGGCATGCGTCCTCATCTTAAGCGCTGTTGGATGCAAACCCCGGCTCTTATACCGGGGGGGGGATATCTTTGTTATTTCATGGCCGGTCAAAGGCTATTTGATCATTTCTTTGGCTTTTTTCATAAAGGACGGATCAATGGCCTCGGCCATGGGGACATCTTTTTTGATCACCCCGTTTGCAATGCAGAAATCAATAACCGCACGATAGCCCTCTTCTGAAAACTGGCCATCCGTGGACAAACATTTCCTCAACACTTTGATGAGAGGTGCATCCAGGTTTCGTCCGGGAAAAGAAGGCGAAACAGCCGAAGCCACTTCCTGATCGCTGTGGGTGTTCTGCCATTGCATAGCCTTGTAGACGGCGTTTGAAAACGCCTGGATGATTTGAGGGTTCTCCTTGACATATTTATCCGTCACCTGCACCACCATGGCCTCATACCGCTCCGATCCATAAATTTTCTTGTGCTGTGCCGGGTCTGTTGCATCCACCAGGATATTTCCACCGACCTCCATGACCTGGGGATACCGGGTTGCGCGGACATAGCCGCCGTCAATATCGCCACGGGTCATGGCCACAAGTTCGGCTCCATATTCAAGGTTTGCAAAGGTCACGTCCTTGTCCGGGTTGAGGCCTGCATTTTTCACTGCGGTTTTGATGAAAAAATAGGGTGCAGACCCTGCCATTCCTGCAAAGACGGCTTTGCCTTTCATCTCGCTGATGCTTTTGATGCCGGGCCGCCCGACAAACATATAGGGTTGGCTGTTCAAAGTGGTCAGGATTACCTTGCTGGGCTGGCCTTTTTCAAAAGCCATGAGCACCGGCTCAAATCCGATGATGCAGAACTGGGCATCCCCGTTTAAAAGCCCCATGAGTGCAAGGGGTCCATCCTTGTAGGTCACCAGTTCCGCATCAAGCCCTTCTTCTTTGAAAAATCCGAGTTCCTTTGCAAGGTATACGGGCAGCCAGCCCTCACTCCGGGTGGCTTCTGCCAACACTATTTTAGTCAGCAGAGTCCCCTGCTTTTTTTTGTCCCCGGCATTGGCGGTTGAGGTGCCGATGATCATCATGAGCATTACTGCGAATATCAATCCTGTCTTTAATTTACCCATATTTTTGTCTCCTTTAAAATTGAATTGTTTTTATATTCTTAACGATTGTCCGGACGCCATTTTAAGAGGCGACCTTCATAAAAACTTAATCCCCTGTTAAATACAAGCCCTATGAACAACAGCACCAGCAGGCAGGACATGACCCGCTCGACCTGGTAGGTGGTGGTGGCATATTGCACCATCCACCCGAGCCCGGCGCTGGCGCCCATATATTCTCCGACGATGGCACCTAAAAGGGATGCACCGATACCGCCCCGGATGCCGGTCAGAATCCAGGGAACACAGGAGGGCAGGATCACCGAACGGTATATCTGAAACCGGTTGGCTCCCATTAATTTTATTGCCGATACCATGTCGGCGTTCACGCTCCTGATCCCCTCAAAGGTGCTGAAAAATACAAGATAGAAAACCAGGAGGCCGGATATGAAAATTTTGGATTCCATCCCAAGTCCGAACCAGAGGATGAAAATCGGTGCCAACGCCAATTTGGGGATGCCGTAAAGGGCCGTTATAATGGGCCCGAAAATATCAGCCACCCACCTGACCCTGCCAAGAACGACGCCAACAAGCACCCCGGCCGCCGTCCCAAGGAAGAGCCCGGCAAGGGCTTCTTTGAGAGTGATTAAAAGATGCATGGATAATTCCCCGGAAATGAAAAAATGATAAAAATCCAGAAAAATCACGGAAGGCCGGCTTGAATAAAAAGGATTGATAATCTTGAGACCGGCCAGGACTTCCCATAAAAAAAGTGCAAAAACAATCATGATCGCCGTTAAAGTCTTGTTGTGAACCTTTATTCCCTGATCGTCGGTTTTCATAGGGGTGCCCCTTTTCCTGCCCGGGTCACCTCAATGCTGAGGTCCTGCCAGATCTGCCTGTGAAGGTTTACAAAATTCTTCGAAAACCGCGTCTGTTCAACTGATCGAGGCCGGGGCAGGGGAATATCATATTCCGATTTTATGGTTGCAGGCCTTGCTGTGAGCAGGACCACTCTGTCGGAAAGCGTAATGGCCTCGGTCAGGTCATGAGTGACAAGAACGATGGTTTTCCTGTGGTCCTGCCAGATTTTCAGAATTTCCTCCTCAAGCTCGTCCCGGGTCTGGACATCCAGCCCGACAAAAGGCTCATCCATGAAAATGATGTCCGGATCATAGGCAAGGGTCCGGATAACGGCCGCCCGTTTTTTCATGCCGCCTGAAAGTTCAAAGGGATAGCTGTTTTCAAACCCGCCCAGTCCGACCTGATCGATGAGCCTCTCGGAAATGGATTTTTTTTCCTGATACGGGATACCCCGGAGTTCGAGCCCGATTTCAACATTCTTTTGAACAGTCCGCCAGGGCAGAAGGGTATCGATCTGGGAGATATAACCCAGGACCGGCTGTCCCTGATTTCCTTGCCTCCCATGAATCCGTATCTCTCCCGAATCTGCCTTGGAAAGCCCAGCCATGAGGCTTAAAAGGGTGCTCTTCCCACATCCGCTGGGGCCGACAAGGGTAACAAATTCCTGATCATGCACAAAGAGGTTGATCTGCCTCAAAACATCTATGCTTTCATTGTTTCTCAAGGAATGGCTTTTGGATACATTCTCTACTGAAATAGACGCCTTTTGCACCGGATTAATCCCCTTTGCCTATAGATAATATGCGTTTCCCAATTGAACATCCGGTTTCAAATTCAATGATTCTTCAGCCCGCCTGAGAATCTCTTTTTTCTTTTGGTCCGGTTCTGCAGCGCCCAAGGTTTTTTCAACACCGTCCACCATCTTTTTAAAAACCCCGTAAGGCATACCGATACCCAGTTCGGCGTCCTTCCACATACAGGTAAACCGGGTGTTGGAGCAGAGAAGGGAAACATTGGGCTTTTGGGTCTGAAACGGGCGCACTGTCAATTCCGCACATATGCCCTGGGTCCCAAGACTTTCCATCACCGATAAAGGGCCGAAATGGTAAATATATCCCTGGATGAGACGCATGGCCTGGTTGGGGTCACAGATAGCTATAATGACATGGGGAAGGGCTTTGCAAAGTGAAAAAGGGCTCACGGAAAAACCGATGGTCCTTTCTTTCATCAGGCTGACCTGACCTGCCGTTTTTTTTGCCCGCTCAATGTCTTTGTATAATCCCAGGGAAAGATACCGTTGCCCGGAAAGATAGTCCTCATCGGGCGATGCCAGGCCCAGGGCCCGTTTTGCACCGGGACAGCGGACGTTCTTAACCCCGGCTTTCCTTGCATGGCCGCAGGCCGCCATCCTGACCATGGCACAATAGGACATGGATGCTTTCATGATCTTTTCCGGGGCCTCTTCAAAATCACAGGAGTTATAGAAAAAAGTCACACCGACCAGTTTTCGTTTCAAGCCCAGAAAACAATTCAATTTTGCTTCCCATGGTTCTGATTCAATATCTGTTATAATCATCTTCCTGTTCATTTCCCGTTAAAAAAAATGTCTTACCGGCTCTTCAATAATAGAAAAACAAGGAACTTGGCAAATTGTTAGTTTTGATATGGATTCAGAATGCTATTGATAAAAGTGATAACCTTAATTCACCCGTGTCTCTCTATTTTTTTCAAGACAAAGACGACATCAGCACCGAACAGGGAAATTTTTTTGGTTCTGAAATGGCCGAGACTTTAAATACAAACCAACATGTTCAAACCGATGTTCCTGATGTATGGCATAGACGCTGCCTGTCTCAACTTGACAGGTGGTTAAAAAACCGGTTGAATCGCATCCGGTAGTAGCTGGCATTGACACCGAATACCAAACGGCGATCAAAGTTAATATTTGGTATTTTGGCCATAGATGACAGATAGTTTACATTTTGAGCAACAGATGTGGGGCATCCTTTCATATGGATATAGCGTTTTTTATTGAATAGTCCATGCAGTGTGGCAGAAATAATTTTTTGCTGAAGATCATTTGATTTGGCTTTTTTTTCATCCACTTCAGATGTGGTTTTGTAAGCTTTTTCAATTTTTACATGCTCCCCGTCTATTTCTCCTTCCCAGCTGGTACAGTCTCCGGCAAATATTACTTTTTCGGTTTTTTCAAGATTAAGCGGCCCCTCAACCTTACCTACGACATATCTCACTTTACCCATCTCTTTTTCGATTTCAGGGTAAAAGGATCTGAAGATATGCATTGATTCTTGAAGAGACCCTGGGCACCCGCCCCAGCAGTAATCCAAAGAGTGCTTTTCAGGAAAGGTTCCGACAGTGCAGCTTAAATTGGGAGATGTATCAAAATAGCTGTCGATGTGCTCCATGCAAAATTGAAAATTCCTGGTTTTTTTCTGCATCTCTTGCAGAGGAAAATCACCCAGAACAGTTATCTCATCAAGGTTTATCGGTCCGAAACCTCTTTCTGACGTCAATTTCAGGTGAATAACGTCATTGGGGTCAACATTGACCATATGCGCACAAACAGTATCCACCGCACACGAATTGGTTCCCATCACAATGGCACCCATGTCAAACGGTGTGGGAGTCAGCATCATTTTCTGGCCTGCTATGATACCGTCTATTGCAATAAATTTGGGCTGAATGACTTCCTGCAGATCGGCTATTTTATGTTCAAGAAAAGAATTGTGATCCACCAGCCGGTGTTTGTCATCCTGAATCCCAATAAAGTTTTTCAAACTCAAAGTGAGACGAGTCCAGGGGTGCGCCTTGAATTTTGGCAGGTTAATCAGGAAATCACAGTCCACAACAGGTTTAGGGAAAAACATATTCTTGCGGAGATTGACATCTTTTTTAAATTTAAACGGGACATGTTTGACTTCATCAAAATAGTAGGTTTTAACGCCATGTTTATTAATGATTTCTGGGTAGCCGGCCTGTTTAAAATTATAGCGTGTAGGTATGGTGATCCCGGATCGCTCACCCACTGAGATTTCTTTGACATCTTTTGCCATTTCTTTGGTGGCGGCGATAACGCCGTCAACAAATTCCGGCCGGGTGAAAGCATGGGGGAAAAACTTCTTGTGGGCCATGACCACATTGGGTTTTAAAAGAATATTTCCTGAAGGAACCGCATTTAATTCTTCCATACCCTTTTTAATAAGCCCTGCAATTTTTTCAGCATCATAAGACTCACACCTCATAATTAGAACTTTATGCTTTTCTACCATGAAATTCTCCCTTTCCATTCTATTATTTCAGGCGAATCCCGTCAGCCTTGTGCAGGGTAATGCGGCCCTGTTTGTAAAGGCTGCCCAAGGCCCGCTTGAATTCCTTTTTGCTCATGGAAAATTCGGTTTGAATGTCTTCAGGGCGGCTTTTGTCGTGGCAGGGGCTGAATCCGTCATTGGCATTAAGGATCTCCAGGATTTTCCGGGCCGAGGCTTCCACTGAGGCATACCCTGGCTGTTTCAGGGTCAGGTCCACCTTGCCGTCCTCTCGGATCTGGAGGACATATCCCCGATGCCGGTCCCCGATGGACAGGTCTTCAAAGGTTTCGTTTTTATAGAGCATGCCCAGGCATGTGTGGTTGATGAGGGCGGTATAGCCGATAGGGGTTATGCTGTGTATGATTAGATCCACGGCCATTCCGGAAGAAAGGCCCTGGGCATCCCCGGGGCAGAGTTCCGCCATCAGGGTGGTCCCGTAGATCCGGTGGGAGGATTCATCCAGACAGATTTTCACCAGATGGGTTTCACCGGGCTCCATCCGCCCCTGCTGTTCGCTGCGGGGGACCAGAAGGTCTTTTTCCAGGCCCCAGTCCATGAAGACGCCGAACGCCGCCGTGTCCTTGACCCTGAGGGCGACAGTTTCCCCAACCACGCCGGCCGGTTCCAGGGTAGTGGCCACGGGCCGGTCCTCGGAATCGGTGTAGATAAAGACCCGGATATCCTCGCCCACGGCAATGTCTTTGGGCACGTATTTATTGGGCAAAAGCACCCGATCCCGTCCAAAGCTCAAATAGACCCCGTAGTCGGAAAGATTCTGCACGGACAGGGTTTGGAACTGACCCACTACAGCTTCTGGGTCCTCGGCCAGAAAAGGATGGGACTGCCTTAAGGAGGATTGTTTTTGATTTTTTTTAAGGGTTTCTTCCGCAAGCTTCCAGGGTTTTGTTATCTCGGACATTGGCCTTCCTTATGGTTAAATGTACCCGGCTATCATATCATACTAAATCAGACATCACCATAACGGTTGTTACCTCCAGTTGATTTTTGGTGCCTGGCGTTCAGGCATCCGGTAATAGCGGGCCTTGGCATAGCCGATCATCAACGGGTAATGAAAAGGGTAGTCCTGGGGAATACCCACCGCCTGTTTCAGGGAAGGGTTGGCAAGCATCGCACCTTGCAGCAGACCGGCCCAGCAGGTCCCCAGCCCATATTGGGGTGCAGCCAATTCCAGGTAGCTGAGCGCCAGGGTCAGATCGACCATGCGGCTGGGCGCCGGTCCCGGGGCCATAGCCACCACCAGACAGGGAGCGGAACGCAGAACCTTATCAATACCGGCCTCCCATGCGTTTACCAGCAAAGGATAATAAGGCATCACTATTGATTCCGGGTTTTGCAGAAGAGACCGCATCCAGTCGATCACCTGACCGGCAACGGCATGTATCTGCATTGGATCGTTAATAACCAGCCACTCCACCAGTTGCGAGTTGCTGGCCGTCGGGGCATAGCGGGCGATCTCGATAAGCCGCTGCAAGACAGGCTGCTCAACCGGCTTGTCCTTGAACCGTCGAACCGAGCGGCGAGAGCGCAGGAATTGTTCCGCCTGAGCCGGAGATATGACAAGGGTCTCATCAAGATCCGTGCATGCAGCCAATGGCACTTCAATATGATCTAAGGCGCCATGCGGACAAACTGCCACACAATGGCTGCAGCGAATGCACAACGGCTCACTTTCGGGCAGAATCTCCGGATAGCTTTTCTCCCCTTCGAATCGAATGATTCCCATGGGGCAGTCAGCCGCACAGAGGCCATCCTGCTTACATTTTTTTCTATCGATGTTCAATAAACTCATATAACCCTCAATTTCGGTAAAGCAGAATTCTTAAAAAGTTTTTTAATGAATCACACATGGTTCAAACTGATTATGTGATTCCATTTATCACATAATTATGAATGATACAAAACCAATATATGAAAATTCGGAATGGTGCTTTTGTATCCTTGACAGCTCCCTGGTTTATCGTATATTGAGATAACCTTTATAAAAAGCAATTAAAAGAGGTTTTTATGTTTATAAAATTATTGGATATTGTGTCAATCGTTGCCGACAAGGGGACCAACCTGCCGGCCGCTGATTGATCACCTGCCGCTATAGGTGTCTCCTTTGCCGGCAGCGCCGCCTGTATTAAGATATAAAAAAATTCAAATGCACCGGTGCGCTGCGTGTTCTGCCTTATGCGGTTTCATGCGCGGACAGAAACCGGTATAGCGATAGGTAAAAACAGACAGGATTCAATAATGAACATAAAACAGGATACAAACGACAATATTCATCACCTTTCACAGATGGGATGGACTTCCCATTTTCAGACACAGCTGGAACACTTTTCCGGCGACGGTTTTGTCCCCGCCAGGGTGGTCGAGGTAAAAAAAAACAGTTTTCTCACAAGCAACGGTAAAAGCGAATGGCTTGCCACCCTTGCCGGAAAACTAAAACATGATTTCAGCAGCATGTATCCGGTCACAGGGGATTGGGTCCTCGTGACTGATGCCGTGATTTCCAGGGTTCTGGTACGAAAGAACGCCTTATCCAGGGGCGCTTCAGGCACACATAACAAACAGGATGCACAGCCGCAAAGAAAACAGGTAATTGCAGCAAACCTTGATACAGTGTTTATCGTTTCCGGTCTTGACCAGGATTTTAATCTTCGCCGTATAGAGCGATACCTGACCCTGGTATACAACTGCGGACTTAATCCTGTCATCATTCTGACAAAGGCAGATCTTCACCAGAACCCGGAACATTTCGTCAGCAAAACAGAGGCTGTGGCCTTCGGCGTTCCCATACATCTGGTTTCGGCATCAGACGACACCGGCCTGGCCTCTCTGGAACCCTATCTGTCTTTGAGCATGACCACTGCCATGGTGGGGTCTTCCGGTGCCGGCAAATCCACCCTGGTGAACCGGCTGTACGGTAAGCCTGTGCAGCTTACAGGTTCCATAAGCACCCATGTGGGCAAAGGCAGACACATTACCACCTCCCGGAATCTGATCATGATGCCCCAGGGGGGAATGGTGATCGACAACCCCGGCATCCGGGAAATTGCTTTCTGGGAAGTTGATAAAGGGATAGAAGCTGCGTTTCCTGAGATTGAAAAGCTTGGTCTGGGATGCGGTTTTGCAGACTGCAGTCACACCCACGAGCCAGACTGCCGGGTCCTTGAGGCAGTCGATGAAGGTGAAATCTTAAAGAACAGGCTGGAAAACTACAGGAAAATGAAACGTGAACTGGAATACCTGTCCCATCGCCGACACAAAAGTGCAGACCGTGTGGAGAAGGAGCGCTGGAAAGAGGTCTCCTTGAAAATCAAAGCCATGAAAAAAAGGAATCCGGCCATCAAATCTTAAAATTTTGAAAGAAACAAACAGGAGAAATCATGAAAAAAAACAAAATAAAAACATTGATAGGGATCGCCGTGATTAGCATATTTCTGGCTTTTGCGGTTGGGGATGTCTCTGCGGAAAAGCCGGGCTCGGCAGGAAACAGCAAGCATAAGGAAGTCAAGGGAAACAAAGTTGAGAAAGAAATCATCGGCAAGGACCGTGAGAACAATCAGCAGGATGCTTCGGTGACCTTGGGTTTCGGTATTGATGACCGCCGCTCAACCACAGCTATGTCCGGGTTGCGGGAGACATTCTGATGATCGCGGTAGGCACCAACATGGTGGTGGATGCCATCGAGGATATTTTCCATTAGAACATGCATGGTTCCTTGAATATTATATCATCCAGGCAGAAAAAATCTGTCAGAAGTATATTAATACATGCTTTTAAGTATTCCTGGTAATTTAAACCTTGGGTTTGCTGCGCACAGGGATGATTAGGCCTTGACCCATTTAATCGCAATATATATTGTTATGAGAAACATTGCTAATTTGATCCTTAATGAGGTTAGATTTGAATAAGAAAGAACTGATTAATGAATTGGAAAAACTTCGCAACAGTGAAAAACTCTATAAAAGTATGATGGATGAATCCACAGATCCGATTTTTTCATTTTATGGTGATGGAACATATAGATATGTAAACAATGCGTTTGCCTTGGGTGTCGGTAAAAAAGCAGATGAAATAATTAATCGTAAAATTTGGGATGTGTTTGAAAAAGATGAAGCAGATAAAAGATTTGCTATTGTAAAAAAAGTATTTGCTGACGGTAAAATCCAGGAAATTGAAGTTCGAGTGCCATTGCCTTCTGGAGACACCTACTATCTAACAACTGTCAAACCTATTTTCAATGATAGTGAAGTTGAAACAGTTATTTGTATTTCAAAAAATATTACCAACCGGAAATTGGCAGAAATTGAATTAACAAAAGAGCACGACAAACTATTACTGGCCATGAAAGAAATTAAGACTCTTTCAGGACTACTACCAATTTGCTCTTCGTGTAAAAAAATTCGTGACGATAAAGGGTATTGGAATCAAATAGAATCATATATAAGCCAGAACTCTGCGGCAAATTTCAGCCACGGTATCTGCCCGGAATGTTCGGATAAATTCTATGGTGATCAGGATTGGTACATAAAAATGAAGGGGAAAAAGAAAGGTACCAAATGAGAGGATGTGAAGATGATGTCTATTGTTGAATTCTAATCTGCTTCATCTGGAACCCCCACAATGATAGACAAGACCAGAGGATCTTGATTCCTATATTATTTTTTTGGCCGACTTATGATTTCTATTGATACCCTTTATAAATTCAGACCCGCAAAAAATTTTGATTGGGATAATTAAGCATGAATTTCATTCTTCAAAAATTAGCGATTAATTGATCTGCCAGTCAATCCTCAAAGCTGAAAAAGAATTCCGATACATAATGCAGTAATTTTGTACTTTGACATAATTCATTTTTTGGGTAAATATCATTCGAATACATCAGCATTTTAAAAATTCATATTTTGCCCGGTTTGAGCTCTTCGGTACAGACAAAATTCAATGTTGCCAAACAATCTTTTTTTCTCGTTGTGTTTCATGTTGTCACGGCTTCATAATTATAGTATTCGTTTGAATTATATTGAAAAACCCTTTGTATATTTGAAACAGTGAGATCTTAACATGACTGAAATCAAACAAGAACTATCAATCCGCGGTGAAAGTATTCAAAGAATTTACTCTTTTTATGTGGATTTATTGTTCGAAAATAATCTCATCCAGACTAAGGCTCTGTTTCATTTCAATTGTTATGGTTTTTTTCTCAAATGCCTTGTAAACAACTTCCAACTGGAGAATACCCATATCCGATTTCAGATTATCGATTTTATAATCACCGTAATTATCAGTTATTGCCTCTGCAACAATCATGCTGTCTTTTCTAAGGATTACCTTCGCCCCCACAGCACAATCAACCCTTTCTCCAGATTTCACAGCAACACTGCCGGCCGTTAAGCATCGGTTAAATCTATGTAAATTTTTATAATAAACACGGGGGGATGTTTTATACTCTGGATGAAGGATTTTTAAATTCTCACTTTTTACTAAATTCTCCATTTTTCTGTCATCAGCCTGGAATACCTTTAAAGCACCTGTTGGGCATACCTGGGCACAACGAGGCGTTTTCCATCCTGTATCGAGCAGGTGTGCGCAGAACGTACATTTTTGAGGAACATTCTTTTCATCATTCCAATATATCGCACCATAGGGGCAGGATTTAACCAACTCTTTTCTGCCTTTTGATTTTTGAGGGTCTATGAGTACAATACCGTCTTCTCTTTTGAATATTGCATCTGAATCAGCAGCAATACAGGGAGCATCATCACAGTGCATACAGGGTGTTGGCCGATAGGCAACATCAATCAGGGGAAACTGTCCTCTTTCTTTACGCATAATATTTATCCAGCGGTGTCCATGCCTGGGTTGAGAGTCTGTTATACCCGGCCATTCATTATCCACATGTTCGTCTTTACACGCCAGAAAGCAATTATTACAGTCTTCGCATTTTTCAATATCAATGATGAAATTCCACTTGCTCATGCGGTCACCTCCTCTTCGGGCTGCCACGTCTGTATCTGAACAAGACAGGAATTGGAAGCTGTGGCATGGGATCTTTTTATAATCATTCTACTCGGAGTCAATTGATTGATGCACCCGCCACGGTCTGGCGATTCACCGGGCTCTCCAATCGGGTCATAGATGGCACATGACTCATAGGAATGAACTGTACCCGGTAAAATGCGCTCTGTTATCTTTGCCGCACAAATGACAGCACCCCGATCATTAAACACTTTGACCAGATCATTGGGCATAATTCCACGTGATTTCGCATCAATACTGTTAATCCGAACGATCCAATAATAATATCCATTGATGAGGACCCGGTGTTCTTTTATATCATTAATAATGCTGTCTTTTCCGTCACCCATGGTATGAAAACTGTATCTGGGATGGGGTGAAATCAACTGCAAAGGAAATTTTTTAATTAATTCCGTGCTGTGGTGCCCCTCCCAGGAGGGAATATATTTTGTCATTACCGGCCGTTCAGGATCATCCGGATCAAATCGTACCAGACTAGAGCAGACAAATTCCAGTTTCCCGGACTGGGTTTGCAGGCCATGTCGCCATTTTTCAGTATAATCTCCGGGAAGAGGGGTCAGATCTGGTGTGTCTTTTGCCCGGTCCTCGGCAAACCACCGGTAGGACACTTTCGGTCGTTGAGCCTCTGTTGGTGTTGGAATGACATAGTAGCCTTTTTTAAGAAAATTTTTCCAGGATATCTTCTGAGGAAGATCTGTGGCATCGAATAAGCGTTTGCACCAGTCAAGCTCAGTCATACCCTCTGAAAAAGGAGCACCTAGTCCTAACCGTTTGGCCACTTCTAGAAAAATCATAAAATCTGATTTTGATTCACCCAATGGTTCAATACATTTATGCTGTAATACTGCCACCCGATGATTACACTGGTTGTAGCAATGGGGAATATATCCTCCGCAATTGGCAAATTCACTGATATCCCATCTTTCAAAACTGGTACAGGCCGGCAGGATGATATCTGCAAATTTGGCTTCTCCTTCCATCCAGATGGACTGATTGATAACCGTCTCTAACCCGCTTGATCGATATGCCCTGACATACCGGTTGGTTTCATTCATTGTGCCAAAATGAGACCCTCCATACTTATAGTAAAGTTTAATCCGAGAATGTCCGGGTGTTGGGTAACCAAATTTTAAAAACTGACCTTCGATAGTAAAAGGATAGGTTGGATACCCCTCACATTTGCCATCCATTATAGCCTCGGGAATTTTAAGCCGGGGAACTCTCTGGGCAACCGTATTTACCGTAGGCAATTGTGGCATTCTCTGGTATAGGCTGACTGCCATGGCGGTGCCCTGGTAGTCTCCTGAAAAACCACCCTCGGCATATCCGGGAAAATAAAAACGATGATCCACAGGCGTGCCCTGCTGCATTCCTCCAAGATTGACACCCGGTTTTCCCAAACCCTGCATGGCAATCAGGCAGACCATTGATCTTGCCCATTCGTTTCCTGTCGCACAGCGGCAGGCACTGCCGAAGCCATTGAGTCCGCCGGCTGCCAGATATGTTTTTTTCGTACCCCATTGCCTTGCCAGAGCCCGGACAGTCTTTGCAGGAATACGGGCTTCTTTTTCCTGCCATTCCGGTGTTTTCGGAATACCATCTTCATTACCCAAAAGATACGCTTTCCACTGATCAAACCCAGTTGTTCGATTCGCAACATAGTCTTTGTCATACAGATCTTCGGTAATCCAGACGTAAGCAATTGCAAGGGCCAGGGCATTTCCGGTCGCTGGCCGCGGCGCAATCCATTTGCCACCCAAAAGGGCTGCGGTATGATTGAAAAAAGGATCAATGTGGACCATTTCAATCCCCAATTCCTTTAGCCATTGTCGGCGGACAGTACCTTCAAATGCACCGTAGACGCCACTGGTTGCTTCCGGATCACTGGACCAGAAAACGACCATTTCAGCATTTTGTAAACAATCTTCAATGGTTCCGTAAGCCTCTCCTGCACCAAGACGGGAGCTGTGACCCCAATGGTGCATGGCACCCCAATACCATCCCTCCCAACTATCCGGATTATGAACCACCGGTGTGAATCCCAGAGAATTAAAAAATCGCAGGCGTGCACTCAGCCAATACCCAAGATGTCCCCAGGTATGATGAGAACCGCTGCCATTCAAAATAGCACCAGGTCCGCAATCGCGTTTTACCCTTTTTATTTCACCGGCTACAAGGTCGAGTGCTTCATCCCATGAAATCCGCTCATATCCTGAAAACCCTCTGTTTTGTGGGTTTCGCTCACCGTTTACATCGAAATCCACCCGTTTCATGGGATAGAGAATTCTATCCTTTGAATAGACCATTGATTTCCATCCCAATGTATGAGGGGAAACAGTTGTTTTACGCGGTGGTGTAAAGCTTTTTCCTCTTGCATGAATCGTCCAGGGTTGTGTATCAGTATCATCAAATTCAATGGGTGTAATACGTATGATTTTATCCTCTTTTACATCAACAAAAATTGGTCCCCCATTCGTGTTGCTCGTATAGCGTTTAAGGCCATCTCCCCAATCCCTTCCATATTTTACACCTATGGTAAGAAGCATATTCAGTGTTTCACTGAACCAGATGGTCAATTCATCAGGCCCTTCAATCATGACGTGTCCATCCTTGGCCGCATTGATCATATCAAGCTGATCCCGGGGCGGTGTAAATAGTTTTACAGCCAGTTTTGAACTGCTGAATATCATATTGATATCCGCTCTGGCATGGATGCCTTTTTTAGAAGAATATTTATTTGGACTAAAGATAAAATATCGACCGGTTGAATCATCCAAGGTTTTAATCTGGGCAATAAAGTCCTTACTTTGAATCCGTTTTTTAAAGGACTTATATTTTGCCGATGTTATTCGTATGGCCTGTCCCATACCAAAAAGAATGGTATCTAAAACTTTATCTGTAAACTTCATATTTCACCCTCCATTGACGCCATACCGATTGATCGCTCTAAATATTGAGAGCACTTTTCTATGTTTTTTATCTCTGATTATCCGGTTTTCTAAAAAGCGACCTTATCCAAACCCTTTAATCCTAAAATTTGACGGGCTTCCTCAGGTGTGGCAGGTTCAATACCAAGTTCTTTTGCAATTCTTATAATTTTGGCGACCTGCTCACCATTGCTTTTTGCAAGAACTCCCCTTTCCAGATACAGGTTGTCCTCAAGCCCGACACGAGCGTTTCCACCCATTATCAAAGACTGGGTACACATGGGGAATTGTTTATTCCCTGCGGCACATACGCTGAAAACAAAATCTCCGATCTCTCGACGCGCTGTATCAATTAAATATACCAGGTTTTCCGGTGTTGCCGGCATTCCGCCAAGAATACCCAAAACAAATTGCATATAAACCGGTTTTTTCACAATTCCTTTCCGGATTAAAAAAGCCAGATTGTTAATCATGCCCATATCGTATATTTCAAATTCAGGTTTAGTTCCTGTATTTTCAAAAATTTCAAGGAACTCACGCATGGTTTTAAAGGTATTGGGGAAAATATAATTCTCAGTCCCTTCAAGATAGGGTTTTTCCCAATCATATTTATAATTTTCGATATTATCTGCGATATGGAATAAAGCAAAATTCAGAGAGCCTGCATTCAGGGATGCCAATTCCGGTTTCAAGGTTGTGGCAACCTTCACACGTTCTGAAACCGGTGCACCCAGTTTCCCACCGGTTGTGGTGCAAAGAATGAGATCACATTGCTTTTTAACTTCGGAAGCCACTTCCTGATAAATTTCCTGATCTGCATTGGGCATTCCAGTCTGCTGGTCACGGGTATGAATATGTGCAACCGCTCCTCCGGCTTCATAGACTGCCAGGCATTCATCTATTAACTGCTTTGCTGTCACAGG
Source organism: uncultured Desulfobacula sp. (assembly GCA_964619205.1). Lineage (GTDB taxonomy): Bacteria > Desulfobacterota > Desulfobacteria > Desulfobacterales > Desulfobacteraceae > Desulfobacula. Next base: position 148,042 of record CAZUDE010000009.1, read on the forward strand.
AAGATAAGGTGACATGGATGGTGTATGGATTGACCCTGTAAGTGCGGCCGTAATGATTGCCTTATTTTTTAGCTTTTTAGTCATTTTTCATCCTTAATTTAAATCTGAACCTTAATAATAACTTGTATCAGGCTACTCGGGATAATTTATCACGACCAACATACTTGCCGGTTTGTTGGTTTTATTAATAATCTCCCGGCCTTCATTTGGACCTATAAACAGAGAGTCCCATTTCTTTAAAATAAATTCTTCTGTTTTGGATTTGACCGTGATCTCCCCTTCCAATACAAAATAGACCTTTTCCAAGGGATTGTCCTCATACCCCCATCCGGCACCCCCATTGGGAAGAAAGTGAGACAAACCCATCCAAAATTTAGTGGCACCGGTTTCTTCTGTTCCCTGCAGCCGCATGGCCGTCATTCCAAAATGGCCAGGAGCTTCGTATGCTATTACTTCCTCAATTTTTATTTTTTTCATACTTTATATCCTTTATTTATTTCCTGCCTTATTTGATTTTTGTCTGGCAATCAATTGACTTAGCCGGATAACCTTTCAAAACAAAAGTTATCCGGCATAAGAAGATTGATATTATGGATCAGCGCATCAAATCACATTGCACCATAGGGGTATGTGCGTGAAGGGACATCATTCAGATCGTCCTCGTCGATTTCGGCAACACAACGAACCATAGAGCCATCACCAAGATGCCAACGAATCGGGAAGGCAAAGAAACGGAAACGCTTGTTCACCACTTTCTCCAGATCTCCACCGAGGTTCTCTACACCGACGATGTAGTTACCGAGCAGAATCTTGTGGCAGGGTTCCCAGGTTCCATAGCAACCAATCGCCTCAAGTGTTCCGAATTTCTCATCGTACTTAGCCTGGCCATGGATTTTGATGTAGAGTTCCTTGTCAAATTCTGCATATGCCTCTTCACCGTACTTTTCGATGAACTCTTCACAGATGTTTTTCCCGGAAAAGCCTTCAAGCATCATTCGAGTTCCGTTATTACCCATAGAGGTGTGCAGCGGATGGTCCAATGCCTGCTGATCCATGGCCACACATTTTACCTTGTTTTTTAGGAACCAATTACCGGCTTCAACACCGTTACCGCAAGAGTAGTGGTAATAATCCTTGCTGTCGTCAAATTTGAGATGCATACCGGTTCGGATACAGACAACCATTCCCTCAAGTTCTTCGGGTTTCATGCCAGCGCGGGCAACCGCGTCGTCAAGATGTTCTGCAGTGGTCAGCTGCCATTCCGGGGTGCATACGTCAAGACAGACTGCTTCGCCGGCATAAGCATCCACGGGAAGCTCATGAGAGTAGAGCGCACGACGGCCATCAAACATGCGCTCCATAACATGACGAGGGGCGTCGGCATGGGTTCCCGTGTGCATAGTGCACTTGATGGTCTGAGTGATAACGCCGGCTTTTGCCATGCTGTGCATGGGAGCGATTTCTGGTTTTGAAAAATAGGGCCAGAGAGGCATGTCACCGAAAAATGGATGACTTAGATCAACGAATACTTTTTTCCCCATCTTTTTTTCCTTTCCTGTCCCGGCATCTAAAAGGTGCAGGGGTCTATCATTGAGAAACTAACTAATGATTTTAAATGTACCATTAGTCGGTATTTCGGGATGCAGTTTGTTACTCACTATTTTACATTCCCAGGGATACTTGTCCCCTTTCTGCCATTGTCCGCCAACCAAAGGCGTACGGCAGTAATTTTGATCATTGTAGTCAATAGGACCTACAATAGTGTCCATTTTTGTATCAGCAATGGCTTTCCTAATCGTGTCTTTATCCAGAGATTGTGCCCGATTCAGAACATTAGCTGCAATTTCGTAACCGGCATACTTGAAACCAATGGGTTGCGTCCATTCTTGATTCGTATCCTTTGTCCAGTCTGCACAAAGACCTCCAGCTGATATTTTTTCAAGCGAAGAATTAAATGGATGATCAGGGCTCCACCAGATTTCACAGCTTAAACCATCAGGCAGATCCGCACCTATCGCACCGACTGCAGATGGGAAGAGGATGGCTTTGCCGATTGTTGCAGCTTTGGGTTTAAATGCCAAGCGGGCACATTGGCGCCATGCCGTTGCGAAATCCGGTGGGATTGTATTGCCCAATATGATGTCTGCTTTTTCTTTCTTCCAGGCATTGATATAACTGCTGAAATCCTGAGTGCCATAAGGGAAACGCCCCATATCTACAAATTTATAACCTTGAGGTTCTAGGACTTTTTTAAAAATTGTCGGCCAAGCAACACCATCTGGGTCGTTTGCCATGAGTAACCCGATAACCTTATTATTGGGAATTTGGTCCCACATACTGACATATGTGGGCACGATATCTTTTTCCACCGACCAGAAAGCATGATAGGCCCATGTATAAGGCCCGCCATCCAACCATGGTTCCAGTGGTGAATCCAGAGAAATACATGGCATCTTGAATCGTTCACAAATACTGCTCACAGGATTGACAGTATCAGGTGTATGAAAAGCAAGCATCATATCCACCTTGTCCTGCATGATTAACTTGGAAGTGATTTCAGCCGCTTTAGTTGGATTTGATTCGGTATCCATTATTTTAACTTTAACTGGAAGTTTTTTACCCAATTCTTTGATAAAAATTCCACCATCAGCATTTATTTTGGCCAAAACCCGATCATCCACCCAGGGTGTTGCTGCGCCAAAATCTGCCAAAGGACCGGTTGTTAATTTCCTGTTTGTTCTGAGTAAAAATTTCTGATTATTTTAATAGTGTCG
>CAZUDE010000010.1:0-131154 GCA_964619205.1 uncultured Desulfobacula sp.
GGAACTGGCCGTGAAAAAAATGATCGAAGGAAAAGAGGTCAAAAACAAGGATGCCTTGAAGAATCCTGAGGCGCTGGACTTCTTCGGGAATATCTCGGAACTCAAGGATTAAAAGGCCACCCAATATACTATCCCCTCTGAAGATATAGCTGTCAGAGGGGATAGTTTCGAAACTGCCTTGTTTTCAAAAAAATCTGCCCCACTATTTACTTTACACGCATTCCACATCCTGATACTGCTTTTCCAAGATAAATTACATATGCCATTGGAAGGACTATAATATGGATATAAAAGAATTATTAAAAATAGCAGACACTAAATTACTCAAGGTCACAAACCGGCCTGAAATCATTATGCAAAAAGGGCAGGGTCTCAATCTCATTGATACTGAAGGCAATGAATATCTGGACTTCATCGGCGGATGGGCGGTGAACTGTTTAGGGCATTCGCCGAAAATAATTTCTGATGCTCTTGTGGAGCAATCGCGTACCCTGATCAATGCAAGCCCTTCCTTTTACAATGTGCCCATGCTGGAATATGCGGAACTCCTAACCAATAATTCCTGTTTTGACCGGGTGTTCTTCACATCAACCGGTGCAGAAGCAAATGAGGGAGCCATAAAGCTGGCCAGAAAATACGGCAGTAAATACAAGAATGGTGCATCTGAAATTATCACCACATTTCGCGGGTTTCATGGAAGAACACTTACCACCATGTCCGCAACCGGCAAAGAAGAGTGGGAAAATCTGTTTGAACCAAAAACCAAAGGATTTATAAAAACCGTATTCAATGATTTCAAATCGGCTCGAAAAGCTGTTACAGAAAACACATGCGCCATTCTGATTGAACCGATTCAGGGCGAAGGAGGTGTCAATGTTGCCGATCAGAACTATGTCAAGGAGTTGCGGCAGTTATGCAGCAAAAAAAATATTCTTCTCATTTTTGATGAAATTCAAACCGGAATGGGAAGAACCGGGAAATTGTTCTGTTATGAACATTACGGCATAGAGCCGGACATCATGACCCTTGGCAAGGGAATCGGGGGAGGATTCCCTCTTTCGGCATTGCTTGCAAAAGAACCATTGAATATTTTCGAACCCGGTGATCAGGGCGGCACCTACACAGCACAGCCATTGGCTATGTCTGTCGGATTGGCGGTTCTTAAAGAGCTGCTGAGTAAAGAGATGATGACGCACAGCAGGAAAATGGGCGATATGATTTTTGAAAAGTTGACCCAACTCTCAGATCAATACGAAATCGAGAACATCAGAGGGAAGGGATTATTAATTGCATTTGATCTTATGAAAACAAAAGGATCTGATTTTGTTAACAGATGCCTGAACGACAGACTTCTGATCAATTCTCCAAAAGAAAAATCAATCCGGCTGATGCCGCCGCTGGTGGTGACTGAAAATGATATGGAAAAAGCAATATCAATCTTAAAAAACAACCTTGCCCCAAAGAAAACAGCTTGATTAAGATGGATACAGGCTTTTTAATAATAACTGTGGAGAGATAATATATTGCATACAAAAGAATTAAAAATTAAAGAACATTATCATTCAGACCATCTGCTTCAAAGAATTAAAACTGCTTTACAAAAAGCAGGCAAGGACCTTTCCCGTATCGAATTAAAAGATCTTTCCCCTGTGGATCAACTTCATACAGGCGGTGCCCTGTCCAGCATTGAACTCTTCAGAAAAGCCGGATTTATACCCCATGAGCGGGTACTGGATGCGGGCTGCGGTATTGGCGGGTCTTCAAGACTTCTGGCCAAAGAATTCCATTGCTGGGTAACGGGCCTTGATCTCTCGGATGTTTTTATCGAATGCGCCGTGTTTTTAACAACCCATACCGGACTTGAAGAAAAAATAGAGTTTCAGGAAGGCTCTGTCATTGATCTGCCATTTGAAGACCACTCCTTTGATGCGGTCCTGTGCCAGCATATTCTCATGAATATCGAGGACAAAAATGCTGCCGTAAAAGAATTTTACAGGGTGCTGAAGCCGGGCGGAAAGCTGGTGCTCCATGAGATCACAAAAGGCCTTGGCAATGGAATGTGTTATCCGGTTCCCTGGGCTTCAAAAGCATCCATATCCTTTCTTGAACCCTGGGAAACCCTGGCTGGCATCATTGAGCAGACGGGGTTTGAAAAATCCTTTGTGTCAGAGGAAAGCCAAAAGGCCTCCATATGGTGGGAAAAGGTGAAAAATGCCTCTGAGACTCATCCTCCCCGACCGGATTCTTTGGGGCCTGGAATTATCTTTGGGGAGAATGCGCTTTTTTTCGGCCGGAATATGGCTGCAAATTTTAAAAATAATGCCATCTGTCTTATGGAAGCCCTTTTCAAAAAAGGAAAGGATGATTAATGTATTAGATTATCAACTTGAAATAAGGGGGGAAAATGAAAACTGGCATTGCTGCCATCATCTTTGCAGGACTTTTTTTTCTTTCAGGCTGTGTGATGATGGATTCGCGGGACCGCGACCGCGATGGACACCACCCGGACAGATCCTATCACAAGCCGGGCCCGCCGCCCCATGCCCCGGCCCACGGATACAGACACAAACATGAAGACGGTCATGACCTTGAATATGATTCGGAAATAGGCGTTTACATTGTGCTAAGGGCTCCGGACACTTACTTCAGTGACAATCTTTATATCCGGATGTCTTCCGATGGAAGATGGATTGTGTCCGCAAGCCTTGACAGAGGCTGGCGCATTTCCACCGGGAATGAAGTCCCGTATAAACTCAAAAAATACAAGGAATCGAATAGAAAGGATAAATCCGATAAAAACAAAGGGCATAAAAACAATAGACATGATGATGAAGACGACTAATTGATTCTATTTATCAGGAGGCAACATGATTTCACAGAAACTGCAGGATGCATATAATCAACAGATCAATCGTGAATTATTTTCAGAATATCTTTACCTTTCCATGGCTGCATACTTTAACTCTGCCGGGTTAAAGGGGTTTGAAAATTTCTTTTTGGTCCAGGTACAGGAAGAAAGACTGCATGCCATGAAAATGTATCAATTTGTCAATGACCGGGGGGGTAGGGTTCTGTTAAAAGCACTTGAAGCCCCGAAAACAGAATTCAAAAACGCCCTTGAAATATTTGAAATGGCCCATGAGCATGAAAAACTGGTTTCAAGATTGATCAATGACCTGATGGATCTGGCCATCAGAGAAAACGATCATGCTTCAAAAAACCATCTCAACTGGTTTGTTGAAGAACAGGTGGAGGAAGAATCCTCAATGGAAGCCATTGTGGATAAATTAAAACTAATAAATGGTGAAGGCCACGGTGTTCTTATGCTGGACAATGAACTGGCCCAGCGTGTATTCACCCCTCCACCGGCAAAATAAAAATTATCTTTTCTAAAAACAAAGAGGCTGAGACCCTTTTAAAGGATATCAGCCTCTTTTTATTGATAATTTCTAAATTATCCAAAAAATGACGACAATTGATCTTTAAATATTTTCCCTGTCATTTTATCAATCATTTTGTCTATCTTTTGCCCTGCATTTTCAATTGCATTTCGCAGTGATCCATCTTCCCCGTGGTTTTTCTCCATATTCCTCAGATGATGCCTGAAGAGCTTGTCAATGGGTTCCTGAACTTTATCCATGAGTTTTTCATCAAACTTTTCAGCCATTTTTTGAAAAAACTTGTCCAGGTTTTCTATTGAATTGTATTTATTGTTCCAGGCTTTGCGATTTTCTTCAAAGAGTTCCATTTTTGCAGGCCCTGTATCTTTCCCATACGGCAGCATGGCAGGCCAGGAACCTGTTTCTTCAGTTTTGGCCTGAACTTCCGATGTCATTGCATAGGATTTTTGATAGGTAATATCAGCCGAATAGCCGGCAATTGAATCATATCCCCCCATGGCAAGGGCAGCGGCAACAGCATCCTCCATATCACCCTGGGTCATTTCTGAAATCACCTCATCAATGCCTTTGACAATGGCTTCAATATCCAGAAGTTCCTGTTCGTTTAAATCTCCTGCAACGGTAAATGTAAAGCTTTCTCCTGAAGCCAGGGTGATTTCTCTTTGATTCTGTGTGACAGATATTTTCCCGGCATCAGTCTGCAGAACTCCCTTGCTGTTATAAAAAAAAGCGTCAAGCTTTGAAAAGGTGCTGGAAGAAAGTGTCACCAGATCCCCTTCTCTGGTTTTGATGGTCAGCCCGGCATCAAGACTTTCATAGGCGCTGTAGGACTGTTTTTTGACATAGCTTGAAAATTGTGAGTCAGGCAAGGTGCTCAGTCGGGGTGACACCCCTGCTGATAAAGATTGGCTCTGTATGCTGCTCATATTGTTTCTCCTTAAAATAAGGAATGGTTTTATATTCCCGGTAGTATGCTTATCGGCCGGCAGATAAAATTAATTAAAAGAATTTATTTATTGACTGCCTATTTATTGATATAAGGTTCAGGCGGCATATGGCTTTGGAGAACGACAAATGGATTCTTTTTTATTTACAAAAAAAAAATTTTTATCTCTTTCCAAAAAGAATCAGAACAGGCAGATTGTTAAATGGTTATCCGCTTTCTATCAGAAACTGACCACCAACCGCATTGCCCCTGTGTCTTTCAAACTTTTTACCCGGCAATATAATGAAATCCTGAACTGGGCCGAGATGGCACCTTTTATTGATCCTGGCAATAATACCACACGGTCATGGATTGAATGCATTTCCGACCGGATTCACCTTCACCATTCGGTCATGGGCCATACCCTCCGGGATTATAACCTGCTGGAACCCGTTCAGACAAAAGATGACGGTTTTTCCCCGGCCCTGACGGATATCAACTGCCATATTGCCCTTGACGGCATCAGAAGCCTCTTTAATGTAGGCTCCATTTTCAGGGTATGTGAAGCTGCCGGGTTTAAATCCGTGATTCTTGGCAACACACTGGGAAAAGATCAGCCCGGAGTAAAAAAAACCGCCATGGGAGCTGAAAAATGGGTTGAACAGGAAATTTCAGCAGATCTTGCAGGCTGTTTGTCTGAAAAAAAGAAAGCCGGGTTCAGAATTATCGGTATTGAAACCATCAAAGATTCCTGCTCTTTTAATACCTATCCATGGCAGAAAGATACCATTGTTGTGTTTGGAAATGAAGAATACGGGATCTCATCCCATGTCATGAAAATCTGTGACGACTTTGTACACATCCCCATGTTCGGAAAGAAAAATTCCATCAACATTGCAACAGCCGCGAGCGTCATCTGTTTTCAGGTGGTGACATCCCTTTCTATTTCAAGCCTGTAACCTTCTATTTCGATAATGTCACCGGGATGAATTTTTTTCTGCTTTTGTATTTCAACCCTGCCGTTCACTTTTACAAGCCCCTGGGCAATCATGTGCTTTGCTTCCCCGCCGCTGGCCGCAAGGGTTTCAAATTTCAAAATCTTATGCAGCTCAACCGGGACTTTTGTTATTTTAACTGTTCTTGTCTCCATATTCTCCTAAGATAAATCATACGCGCCCCGGCACACCTTTAAAAAACATTCCGGCCTGGGATCATAAAGGCTCTTGCAATAAAATGAGGATACATATATTGAATGGAAAAATAAATCATTTTGGGATATTTTTATCATAATGAAATTTTATAAATTAATTTTTATCCATGTGGTTTTCTTTTTCCTTATTACCCAGTCACAAAGTTTTTCATTTCATTCAAAAACCGAGTATAGCCTGTCCGGGAAAACCATGGGAACTTTTTATTCTATTAAATTTCTGTCGGATAAAAATGAAAACCTTGATTCATGGAAGACCAGGGTGGATATCTGCCTCAAGGATATCAATAAGACTTTTTCCATGTTTGATCCTGAAAGCCGGCTCTCCATTTTTAACCGGCAGGCGGCAGGCAGGCAGATGAAAATCTCTTCAGATCTTTATTCAGTGCTCTTGACCGCTCAAAATCTTTATCAGATAACCCATGGGGCATGGGACGGAACCGTCAAACCCCTTGTGGATCTTTGGGGGTTTGGAACAAAAAAAACTGAAAATAAAATCCCTGGTTCTTCAGAGATAACCCTTGCCTTATCCAAAACCGGGTTTCACCATATTCAGCTTTCAGAAAACCATACCGTCTCTAAAGATGCGGATGTTACACTTGATTTAAGTTCCATAGCCAAAGGATATGGCGTGGATACCGTTGCTGCTCTTTTTATGTCTTCAGGCATCCGTGATATGCTCATTGAAATCGGCGGAGAACTTTATGCAGGCGGGAAAAATAAAAAAGGGGAACCCTGGTCCGTGGGCATCAGCAGACCCGATAAAGATAATTCAAAACAGGATCTGTATAAAATTGTCCGGTTGAGCAACCAGGCCATTGCCACCAGCGGCAATTACAGGAATTTCTTTGAAATGAACAAAAAATCCTATTCCCATATAATTGATCCGAAAACCGGGTTCCCCGTGGATAATCAAATCGTGAGCGCCACTGTCATCTCAAAAGACTGCAGTTTTTCCGACGGGCTTGCCACAGCCCTCATGGTCATGGATGTTGAAGAAAGTCTTACCCTGGTCAACAGTCTTGAAGACACGGAATGCCTGATCATAAAAAAAAATGGGGATATTTTTGAAAACCGTATGTCTAAAAACCTTCAGCAGTTTTTATCAGATTGATCCTTTATACTTTCTACCCTGGAATGTCTCCCTTTTTTCAAGCTCATCCTGGATCATATTAAAGGTTTTTCGGTATTGAGCCGCCCACAGGGGGGCTCTTAATTCATCCGGATGGGGATCTCCCGTAATCCGCTGGATAATGATGTGCTTTGGCAATAATTCCAGGAAATCACAGACCATGTCAACATACTCAGCCTGTTCCATGGGCTTATAATCACCCTGTTGCCACATTTTTTCAAGCAGGGTTTTTTTGATGACATAAAGCAAGTGGATCTTGATGCCGTTAATGCCGCTGTCAGCCAATATTCTGGCTGTTTCAAGCATCATCTTTCTGTCTTCCCCCGGCAGTCCGAGAATCACATGGGTGCAGATCTGGATACCCCTGTTCAGCGTCAGGTTCACGGCATGGGTAAAATCTTTGAACGCATGCCCCCGGTTGATGAGTCCCAGCGTGACGTCATGAACCGACTGAAGCCCGTATTCTATCCAGACAAGATATTCTTTTGCATAGGTTTCAATCAGGTCAAGCTTTTTTTCATCAATACAATCGGGCCGTGTACCAATGGACATACCCACCATGCCCTGTGAGGAAAGCGCCTCGTCATAGATCTCTTTCATATGGTCAATTGTGGTGTAGGTATTGGAATAGGACTGAAAATAGGCCAGAAATTTTCTTGCCTTATATTTTTTTATACTCCCGATTTTCCCGGCCTCGATCTGCTCTCTGATGGACAATCCCTTTTTCAGGAGCCCGGAGCCGGAACCCATCTCATTGCAGTAAATACACCCCGTCCGGGAGAGCCGTCCGTCCCGGTTGGGGCAGGATAATCCGGCATCGATGGCAATTTTCTGCACCCGCTCGCCGAATAAGCTCCTTAAATACGCATTATAATCCGAATACCGTTTTTTTTTGTTCATCCGTCCTGCCCTGTTTCCATGAAAAAAAATATTTCTGTCTGTCCGGATAGACTCTTTCCGGGAAAATACCATTTAATGGAGCAGTTATAAAGCATTTTTCAAACCCTTGGTTGACCAAATCTTCAGGCAAGGATATACTTTGCCGCCATGAATTCAAATTATAAAAATTATGATGTTATCATTATCGGCGCCGGTCATGCCGGGTGTGAGGCTGCCCTTGCATCGGCACGCATGGGATGTGCCACCCTGCTTTTAACCATTGATATGGATAAAATCGCCTCCATGCCCTGCAGCCCCTCCATCGGTGGAATGGCCAAAGGGCAATTGGTCAAGGAAATTGATGCCCTGGGCGGTCAGATGGCCAAAATCACGGATTCGTCGGCCATTCAATATAAAACCTTGAACACAAGCAAAGGGGCTGCAGTTCACTCGACCCGGACCCAGAATGACAAAGGCCTGTATTCAAGAAATATGAAAGCGGTGATTGAAAAAACAAAAAATCTGGATTTAAAACAGTCCATGGCCCAGGAACTCCGGGTTGAAAACGAGACCATCACCGGTGTTGTGGATCAGACCGGATTTGAATATTCGGCAGGAGCCGTTGTTATTGCCACAGGAACCTTTTTAAAAGGCACGGTTCATATCGGGGCATCAAAAATCCAGGCCGGTCGTGCCGGTGAATTTTCATCCATTGGACTTGCACAGAATCTTGCCGATCTCGGCTTCATGGCAGGCAGAATGAAAACAGGGACCCCGCCCCGGCTGCATGCAGATTCCATTGATTTTTCACAGTTTGTTGCCCATCCATCGGACAACTCACCAAAACCCTTTTCCTTTTCAACAAAAACCATCATCAACCCCATGGTGCCGAGCTATATGGGCCGCACAAATCCGGACACCCATGAGATTGTCCGGCAGAATCTGCAATATTCAGCACTCTACGGAGGTCATATTAAGGGCCGTTCTGCCCGCTACTGTCCTTCCTTTGAGGACAAAATTGTTAAGTTCCCGGAACGGGAAAGCCACCATGTCATCCTGGAATATGAGGGCCTTCATACAAAGGAAATCTATGCATCCGGTCTTGGCAACAGCCTTCCCCTGGAGATCCAGTACCGGATTGTCCGGTCTGTCAAAGGTCTGGAAGCGGCAAGGATCATGAGGCCTGCTTATGCCATTGAATATGATTATATCAATCCCCTGGAACTGAAACTGACCCTTGAAACCAAAAAAATCAAAGGACTCTTTCTTGCCGGGCAGATCAATGGGACATCCGGGTACGAAGAAGCAGGGGCTCAGGGATTATGGGCGGGAATTAATGCCGCCTGCATGGTTCAGAAACGCCCCCCCTTTGTTTTAGACCGATCCGAGGCCTATATGGGGGTAATGGTGGATGACTTAGCAACAAGGGGCACCAATGAACCCTACCGGATGTTTACTTCAAGGGCGGAATACAGGCTCCTGCTCCGAGAGGACAATGCGGATTTAAGACTCTCCCGGATTGGGCATGCGCTAGGCCTCGTGGATAGCGACACCTTAGACTTATGTGAAGAAATCAAAAAACAGACGAAAAAAGAAATTAAACGGATTAAGACCCTTGTGGTAAAGCCCACCCCTGCCATCAATGATTTTCTCCTGGCCAGGGGAACAACCCCCATAAGCAATGGGGTAAAGCTGGAACAATTATTAAAACGTGCAGAACTGGATTATACATCACTCAAGAATATATTCCCGCCTTTGGAACCTGTTTTAAAAAGAGCCGAGGAGCAGGTTGAAATCGAAATCACTTATGAAGGCTATATTCAGCGTCAGCTCAATGAAATCAAAAAATACAAGGACCTTGAAAGAATCCGGATACCGGACAAATTTGATTATTCCACTGCCCCCGGTCTTTCAAATGAATTAAAGGAAAAACTATACCGGATACTTCCCACGTCTCTGGGCCAGGCGTCCAGGATTGACGGAATGACGCCGGCGGGCATATCCGTCCTGATGGTTGCGATTTCAGCCTTTCAAAACAGAACCAAAAACTTGACTTGAAACAATTCAAACTTATTTTGATAGGCACAAATAATTAATTGGATTTATGAGTAAAAGGAACCCTGTATGGCCGATGATTATTATAAAATTTTAGGTGTTGAAAAAAATGCCGATGCTTCTGAAATCAAAAAAGCCTATCGAAAATTAGCCATGAAATATCACCCCGACAAAACAGAGGGGGATAAATCCCTGGAAGAAAAATTCAAAAAAATCAGTGAGGCCTATGCTGTCTTGAGTGATCCTGAAAAAAGGAGCCAGTATGACACATACGGATCTGCCGGTTTTCAGCAACGGTTTTCCCAGGAAGATATTTTCAGGAACTTTGATCTGGGTGATATTTTAAAGGAATTCGGGTTTGGCGGGTCCATGGGGGGGGGAGGCTTCTCAAGCTTTGGAAGGGGCGGCCGGCAAGGCGGTTTTTCAGGTGCAGGCGGCAACCCGTTTTTCCAGAATGCCGGGCAGGGTGGCTTTGGTCAGAGACAAAGGCCGCCGGCCAAAGGCAAAGATATTGAATACGAAATCCCCCTGACGCTTCATGAAATCATTCATGGCACAAAAAAGACCATCACCATCAGCCAGGACGGCAGCACAAGGGCCATTGAAGTTAACATTCCAAAAGGACTGACCGAGGGTAAAAAAATCCGGCTTCCCGGAAAAGGTGAAACAAGCCCCAACGGCGGTCCGGCAGGCAATCTCTACATCCGCTCCCAATTGATCCCTGCAGACGGGTATACGATTGAAGGCAATGATGTGCTGGTTTCAAAGCAGGTCCCGCTGACCCACGCCCTGCTCGGAGATACTCTGGAAATCGTAACCCCGGACGGGAAGACCCTCAATCTAAAAATCCCGGCCGGCACAAATCACAAGGCAAAAATGCGTATCCCCGGTCGGGGAGTCCCCCAGATGAAAGGAAATGGTTGCGGAGATCTATTTGTCGTGATTAACATAACCATGCCAAAGGAATTGACGGCCAAACAAAAACAGATTCTCCAGCAACTTCAAAAAACAGGATTATAAAATACAAAATGCCTGAATTCATCCCTTTGATATCTGAACAGAAGATACATGAACAGATTCAAAAAACCGGACAACAGATTTCCATCGACTATAAAACAAAAGATCTTGTTCTTGTCGGCATCCTGAAAGGATCATTTATTTTCCTTGCCGACCTTTCCCGGAGGATAACCATTGACCATGAGATCGACCTGATTGGCGCCTCATCCTATCAGGGGACCTCCTCAACCGGAAATCTTGTGTTTACAAAAAAACCGGACCTGAATCTTGAAAACCGGGACGTTCTCCTGGTAGAAGATATAGTGGACACAGGCCGGACCCTTATCAAGATCATTGAATCCATCACCTCATTAAACCCCAGTTCCATTAAAATATGTGCGCTGATTGACAAACATGAACGACGTAATGTAAAAATTGATGTGGATTATTCATGTTTTTCGCTTGAAAAAGGTTTTATTGTCGGGTATGGACTGGACTATAATGAAAAATATAGAAACCTTCCTGCCATTTATGACCTGAAACTTTAGGAAATCTGAAACTTCAGAATAAGGGGAACCCAATGATTATTACCTGTAATGAGTGTTCAACAAGTTTCAACCTTGACGATTCTCTTGTCAAAGAAAACGGTTCAAAAGTTCGGTGCAGTGTCTGTAAACATATTTTCACAGCATATCCATTTCCCCGGGAACCGGTACAGGCCGAAGAAACAATTCCGGACTTTATTCCTGAATTAACCCCAGCTCTTGATGACATTACTGATTTTGAAATGGAAGACACTGATTTCTCTTTAAAGGATTCGGATCTTGAAGTTGAAAATCAAAACCTTGTACTTGAGGATTCGGAATTTACATCACAGGATCTGGAGCAGAATGACAATGATTTTTCTTTTGAAGAAAATAATTTTGATCTGAATTCCGGCAATAATGAAAATGCGCCGGACGCAAAAGAGTTTGAGTTTGAAGATGAAGATATTTCAGAAGATATCTCAACTGATGCTGATGAAAACAAGGAAAACAATTTCGACGGAATCGAATTTGAACCCATGAAAGATGAGTCTGAAGAACTCATGCTCAGCATGGAAGAAAGCGACACAACAGGCGAAACAGACCTGAACATTGAAAATGATACTGATTTTCTTGACACTGATTTTGATGATCCGGATTCACATGGAGAAGAGGACAGACTTGAAAAAGAAGACTCCGGGGAAGAAGATGAGTTTGAACTGGAATTTGATGTGGGCGATGATTCAACCGACAGTCTTTCCAGCGACTCTGGCCCTGACGAGGATGAATCCCCCCTTGAAACCACGCAGGAACCTGAAGACAGTGAAGAAACACTAATCCTTGAAGATGCAGATCCGGACGAAGAACCCGCTGAAGCCGCCTTGGAAGATGATTTTTCAGAATATGATGCAGTATTGGAACAGGAAACAGAACCGGAAGATGATTCCAGCGATATAGAAGATGTTGAAGAAGACTCAGAAGAAGATATGGGGGAAAAAGAAACCATGGAAGAAAGACCTCTGATCGAAAAAGCCACTCCTTTGATAGACTTGCCGGAGAGGTCTTCCAGAAGAAAGAAAAAACCACTGGTCAGTCTGCCTGTTCTGATGCTTCTCTTAATCTTTTTTCTGGTAACCGGGGCCTATGTTGCCAGCATCATGACAGGATACAAAATTCCTCATCTGTCTGATGTCAATATCCCCTTTCTTGAAAAATATATGAAAACAAACACTCCTGCAGCAACCGATCTGAAACCGATTCCCAATGAAAACAGTGTGAACGGCAGATTTGTTTCCAATACAAACAGCGGAACCCTGTTTGTGATTACCGGGCGTGTGGACAACCCCTCCAGTATTTCTTTCAGCCATATCGAAGTTCAGGGAACCTTATCCACAAAAGAAATACCTGTGGCTAAAACAAAAAATGCGTTCTGCGGAAACATCATAACAGAGGAAGTCCTGAAATCAGGAGATATTGCTGAGATGATGAAACTGCTTGAAGTCAAAGAGGGAAACCATAATTCCAATGTAAGTATAAAACCAGGTGCCGGTGTTCCCTTCATGATTGTGTTTTCCGACCTTCCTGAAAAGCTTCAAAACTTCAACGTCAAGGTAGTGGGGTTTGATAAAGCAGCCGCCAATTGAAAATACATATTGACAATGAAAGCGTTCCTGTGATAATTTTGCCGGGTTTTTGGTTCATGGCGACGTAGCTCAGATGGTCAGAGCATGCGGCTCATATCCGCAGGGTCCGGGGTTCAATTCCCTGCGTCGCTACCAAATATATACAATGGCCGGTAATCATGATTCTATTCATGGTTTACCGGCTTTTTTGTCAAGTCATGACCTAACACGGTTTTTCTGTTCAAATTCCCAACATACAGCCAGAAAAAAAATTCTTACGCCAGCGAAAACATTAGTTTTAGCTTTTGAGGATATTGAACCATTGAGACAAAGAACCTTGACCAGTAACCTTTTTTAAGCTGTAACCAATAGCCGCAGTTAAAGATCTTTTAAAAGAAGCTGGTTTTTCGAGTGACATTCGTATAGAATCAAAAAAAGTGGGAATTCAGCCCTTCATTGTGCTGTTGCCAAAAAATTTAATCAGGGAGACAGTCCGTATGGAAAAGCCAAGCAAGTCAGCTTCAACCCTCAGAGAGCTTATCAATAATGCTATCCAAGACCTTGAAATAACACCGGATGAGTATCAGAAAATAATGGACTGTGCTCAAGATGATGGTCATATTGACAAGGAGGAAAAGGTCTTGCTGTCTCAGTTTCAGGGAATGATAAGTAACGGGACCATCAAGCGGGTAAAGGGCTAAGAAAAATAACCCCGTCATAAAAATAAAAATTTCGCCTCTTCTGACGAATTTTAGGGTGAAGGGGCGCAAATTATCTTCTCTTAAAAAAACCGCTGAATTAACCCATTCTTTTCTTAGAAATATTTAACCATCAAAATGCACTGGGTTTTACCGGTGATTTATTAGTTCCAAATCAAAAATGTGAAAACTTGAAAAAAAGAGGTTTTTTTATCTCCTCTTGACATTTTGGATTCAGAACAAAGTTTATTGGGGTAATATTTTTAAATCAATGGTATGATCTATTTCAAGGAGGCCTTATGCCGGGTGTATATGAAATTTATGTCAAGGATCATTTTGCAGCCGCACATGCCCTGAAAGGGTATGACGGGAATTGCTCCAATCTCCATGGGCACAACTGGATCATTGAAGCCTATATTCAGTGCAGAAAACTCAACAAGCTCGGCATCGGCATTGATTTTCGAGATGTAAAAACCGTTTTGAAGGATGTACTGGGCAAGCTGGATCATACCAATCTCAACGACATTGCAGAATTCGGCGCCATTAACCCGACATCGGAAAATCTTTCCAAATTCTTATATACCGAACTCTCCCTGCGGCTGAATACTGATTTTATCAAAGTAAAGAAAATATTGGTTTTGGAAAGCCCGGGATGCGGCTCGTCCTACTGGGAGGAATAAGTGCTGCTGAATGTCTGCGAGATTTTTTACAGTCTTCAGGGAGAATCCACTTTTTCCGGTCTGCCCTGTATTTTCATAAGGCTTTCAGGGTGCAATCTCAATTGTTCATGGTGTGACACCCCATATGCTGAAGAAGAATCCTTTCCCATGACCCTTGATCAGATCATAAAAAAAGTCGAAGACTATAACTGCAATCTTATTGAAATTACCGGAGGGGAGCCTTTGCACCAGGATGCAACCCCTGTCCTGATTTCCCTTCTCCTTGAAAAGCATTACCAGGTTCTTTTAGAGACCAACGGCAGCCTCAGCATTCAGCATGTTCCCAAGACCTGCATAAAAATCATGGATATAAAATGCCCATCAAGCAATGAGTCCCATCAATTCTTTAAAGAAAATATAAATTATCTCGGCAAAGAGGACGAGATCAAATTTGTGATCGGCTCCCTTGAAGATTATGAATTTGCAAAAGCCATGATTGAAACTGAATTAACCGGGATATCCCAGAAAAAAATCCATCTTTCCCCGGTCTTTGGTCATATTTCTCCTGAGGTTCTTGCACAACGGATGATTGAGGACAATCTCCATGCAAGGCTGTCCCTGCAGCAGCACAAAATCATCTGGGCACCTGACAAAAGAGGAGTTTAACCCATAATGCCGGATAAAGCAGTTGTTCTCTCAAGCGGGGGGATTGATTCCACAACCGCCATGGCCATTGCAAGATCGGAAGGAAAAGATATTTACAGTTTAAGCTTTCGCTATGGACAAAGGCATTCCATAGAGCTTAACGCTGCTGTAAAAATTGCCAAAGCCCTGGGCGCAAAAGCCCATAAGATAATTGATATTGATTTAAGACAGTTTGGAAATTCAGCCCTGACCGATGAGATACCGGTCCCAAAACACAAGATCCTTAATGGTATTAAAAAAGATGAGGTTCCCATCACCTATGTCCCGGCCAGAAACACAATTTTTCTTTCCTATGCCATGGCCTGGGCCGAAGTCCTGAAAGCAACTTCCATTTATATTGGGGTTACGGCCGTGGATTATTCCGGGTATCCGGACTGTCGTCCCAAATTTATCAAGGCCTTTGAAAAAATGGCAAACCTTGCCACAAAAACAGGGATCACAAAGGAAACCATTCTGAAAATAGAAACCCCGCTGATCCATCTTTCCAAGGCTGGGATTATCAAAACCGGGATCCAATTGGGTGTGGATTATTCTTTGACCATTTCCTGTTATGACCCTGACGATAAAGGCAGATCCTGCGGCTTCTGCGATTCCTGTCTTCACAGAAAAAAGGGCTTTGCCGGAGCAGGTGTAGCAGACCCTACACCTTATTATTCCTCTGACAATCCTTCAGCATAGATCTCCACCGGATGCTTCACCCGGATGGGATGCCCCTTTTTTGCCAGCATGTCGGATATCTGCATCATGCAGGCAGGACAGGAAGTGGCAACGGTAGTACATCCTGTATCCATGATATTCTTGGCTTTTATCAGGCCGATCCCGGTTGAAAGATCATAGTGCATGAGGTTGAAACTGCCCCCCATGCCGCAGCAGGCATCACTGTTTTTCATCTCCACGAGTGTATTGCCTGAAGCAAGAATCACGCGCCGGGGTTCAACTGAAATCCCGAGAGCTTTTTTAAGATGGCAGGGATCATGATAGGTAATGATGTCTCTTTTCTTTTTATGCTTTGGAATGGGAGACAAAAGATCAAAGCGTTTTTCCATTAGCCAGCTGATATCCACGGTCTTCTCAGCCAAAGCCTCAATCTTTTTCAACAACTCCCTGTCTTTATCTTTGAGAAGGCTCGGCCATAATTTGATGATGGTGGAGGAACAGGTGGCACAGGCAGTGACCAGATAATCAAATTTTTCCTTTGAAAAAATATCCACATGGAGCCGGACAAGGGTTTCAAAGGTTTCAACATCCCCTGCTGCAAGGGCCGGGATACCGCAGCATCCCTGGTTTGAGGGAATAAAAATCCCGGCATGAAAATGTTCCAACACATCCACCACACTATGCCCGATATTGGGGAAGGCTTTGTCAATAAGGCATCCGACAAAAAAAGCAATTTTGACGCCTTTCCCTTCCACCCGGACATCCTGTTTGTGAAGGGTTCCGGTAAAGGCTGCATCCTTTAAGGGGACAAGGTGCCTGTTCCGCAGCAGCGGTGAAGCAATCCTGGCACAGGAAGTACCCTGGATATTTTTTTCTTCCCTGAAAAAAACTTTTTGAAAGGCACCTGCCATGGCCATGAGCCCATTAAACCGTTCAGGATTGGATAAAAATTTTTTAAAAACCAGTTTTTTTGCAAAGGGCATTCCCAAATATTGGGCAATGACAGCCCTTGCCTTAAGAAAGATTTCAACCGTATTGACGCCACTGGGGCAGCCATGGGCACAGGACCCGCAAAGAAGACACCGCTCAAGGCGCTCGTTCACGCCTTTGGCATCCTTGAACACGCCATCAATCAACCCATTGATCAAAACGAGTTTTCCCCTGGAAACATCGGCTTCCTTTCCTGTATTTTCAAACAAAGGACAATTGGCCTGGCACATGCCGCAGCGGGTACACGCACCTATCTCTTTTTCAAGTTTTTTGACATCCTGCGCCAGTTGCTTCATTTTATCCATAGGAACATTCTACCGACTGCTGGACTTCCTCTTTGATTTGTCTTTCATGAAGCCCAAGAAGATACAGAAGGCCGTCCAGCCCGACACTTGTAATATTATTGGAGGCTCTCCGCCGGACCATGGGTTTGGCATTAAAGGCCACGCCAAGGCCTGCGATACTGATCATGGGAAGGTCGTTAGCGCCATCCCCCACAGCTATGGTCTGTTCAAGCGTGATACATTCCCTCTGGGCCAGCTGCCGCAACAGGATGGCCTTTTTCTGACCATCCACAATCTCCCCCACGACCTCGCCCGTCACAACACCGTCCTTCATGTCAAGCTCATTGGCAAACATATAATCAAACCCGAGTTGGTCTTTTAAATATTCCCCCATAAAAGTGAATCCGCCGGACAGAATTCCGAGTTTATATCCCAGCCCCTTGAGTGTTTTTGTCACAAGATCGGCACCATCCGTCAGCGGCAACTCTCTTGCGACTTTCAAAAGCTGCTCCTGTTTTATGCCTTTTAACAGCGACACGCGTTTTCTGAAACTCTCGCTGAAATCCATCTCCCCCCGCATGGCGGATTCAGTAATCCTGTTCACCTCTTCCCCGGCACCCACCAGTTTTGCAAGTTCCACAATCACCTCTGCCTGAATCAGGGTGGAATCCATATCAAAGACCACTAGTTTCCGGTTTTTCCGGTAGATATTATCCACATGAAAAGAGATATCGATCCCTGTTTCCTGTGAAATCTCCATGAATTTTTTCCGCATCCCGGAAATGTTCAAGGGTTTCCCACTGATAGACATTTCAATACATGCCCGGGGATTGATCTGGGGCTGTTTTAAGGAAATTCTTCCTGTGAGGCGATTGATGCTGTCGATATTCAGATGATTTTCAGCTATGATGGCAGCCACCGCAGAGATCTGCCGGGCACTGATGGTCCTGCCCAGAAGGGTAATGATCCGCCTTTCCTTGCCATGGTCATGGACCCATTTTTCATATTCCCGGCTGTCGATGGGTTTGATGTCGATGGTTAGCCCCATATTGTGACCTTCAAAGAGCATGTCCTTGAAAATGGATGAATAATCACGGGCTTCTGGAATTTCCGCCAGCATCCCGAAAGAAATATGGTCATGGATGACGGCCTGACCGATATCCAGAATAGTGACCCCATATTCCGCCAGTATTCCTGTAAACTTTGCATCCAGCCCTTTCCTGTCCCTGCCTGTAATATTGATCAGTACAACCTCACTCATTGCCGATACCCTTTAATTTCCGTCATGGAATTCATCTCTTATTAAAATTTTAAAGGCAGAATAGCGGTTTTCTTAATTTTTTATCATTTTTATGTCCGCTATTTTCTGCCTTTTTCCTGATATTTTAGGTACTTATATATTTGGTTGGCAAGGGTTGCAAGCAATTTAAACATTTTAATCAAATTATTATTCTGCCCCGGCTTTGTTAAGCTTTTTTATGACCATATCATTCAGCCTGCACCCGGCATGGTCTGCAACGACCTGACATTTTGCCTTGAACAGAAAAAAAATCCGGTGATCCATGGGTTCAAGGGTTTCAAAATTGCCCTGGCCCTTGGAGATGATCATATCGGCTTTTTCATACGCCTTTTTGAAACGGTCAGAACAATAGTCAAGGATCACCCCGGGAATGGCCGCCCCTGTATCGATTACCTTTACCATCTTTGTCAGGCCTGCATATTCTGCATCCTCAAATGTAGCGTCATTCTGGGCCGGACCGCCCCGGACCGCATAAATGATTTTCCGGCAATCCAGTTTTTGAAGCAGGATCCTGTCAAACACAATCTCACCGGCATTATCAGCTATCCATAAGATATTTTTAGCCTTTTCACACGCCTTTTCAAAAAGCTCCCCATCCCCGTTGATGTCCATGACAAGAGCCTCGTCAATGGTATCAAGGACCTTCTGGCGACCGACCCTGGCATGGGTGCCAAAATCAATAATATTCCCCGCAATGCAAAGACGAAGAGCTGTATCAAAGGATGGGCCCATGGCTCTTTTTTCAAGCAGGGGAAAAAGTTCCAGGGCAAAATCATTGTATTTTTTCTTGACCCGGGAATATGGGTCACTGACGCCTGTAATTTTTTCGACTGTCTGCCCTATAAACAAAGCCATCAGAGGCGGCGGTGAATTCAGATCAAAAGTGATGAGTTTTTTTAATACTGTTTTCACCACTTGAAGCTGAAGGGCTTCATCTTCTGTTGCCAGCCTTGCCGCATCCAGGCTGCCCCTGGCAATGCAGGGCAGGCAATCGTTCTGCATTTTCATAAATCTGCACCCTTGAAATATTGACAAATAAACGTTTTGCACATATATCTTGCCCTATGTTTTTAAATAATTCAGACAAAATAAGCCATATTAAATATCTGATTCTCCCATATTAAATGAAATTCAGAAACATCATAGACCCCCGTTCCCTCTCAGGCACCGGCTTTCTAAGCGTTCTGTTGACCATTCTTATTATTGCCCCCACCATCGGCAGCTTCTGGATTTTTAAAGAATATCACAAAAAAAAAGAAGAACTGATAAAAATACGGGAACATTATACAGAAATCTATAAAACAAGGTTGCAGGACGACATCAACAATACCATCAGTTTCATAAACTACAAAAAGTCGAGCGCCGAAGAGCGGGTGAGCACTATAGTCCAGGAAAAGGTCAACCATGCTTATTCCCTCGCATCCCATATCTACAACACGGACAAGCACACCGTGTCCGAAGGCGTTCTCAAATCCAGAATCATTGAAACCTTAAGAACCATCAAATGGGACAATGGCCAGGGCTATTATTTCATCCTCAATCAAAAAGGCGTCACAATTTTAAATGCCGCTGCCCCGGAATGGGAAGGGCGGGACATGATGGACACAAAAGATGTGGACGGAAGATTAATGATCCGGGACATTCTGTCTCTTGCCCGCGAAAAAGATTCCGGATTTTACCGGTACCGGTGGAGCAAACCCGGAGCTAAAGGTGCCGACCATCTGAAAATCACTTATGCAAAAAGCTTTGAACCTTTTAAATGGGTCATCTGCGCGGGTTTTTACGTTGAGGACATGGAAGAAAAAATAAAGGACGAAATCCTTGACCGGATATCACAACCCCCCGGCGATAAGGACCGTTATACTTTTGTTCTTAAAAAGGATGGCTTCTGCCTGAGCCACCCCTCAGAACAATATCTCGGGAAAAATGTCATCCAGGCAACTTCCCCGGAGATTGGGAAAATTTATAAGGAACTCATTGACATCAGCATAAAAAACGGAATGAGCTATATCGAGTATCCTGTTGAAAAACCCTCCACCGGGGTCACTGAACCCAAATTAACCTATGCGGTATTTCTCAGGGATTTTGAATGGATCATCGGCACAGGGGTATATCTTGATGATATTGAAAAAATCATTGAAACTGAAAAAAAATCCTTTAGCACAGAACTGAAACATAATATCTTAATTATTCTGTGGTTTTCTTTTCTTCTTGTCATTCTTTCACTCATCCTTGGTTTTTTCATTACAAACAGGCTCTACCAGGGAATGAACCTCTTTACTGATTTTTTCCGTAACGCTGCAACCTCAGACATTAAAATCAATGAAAACCTCTTAATCTTTAATGAGTTCAAACTCCTTGGACGCCTGGCCAACCAGATGGTTGAGGACCGGGTATTTAAAGAAGAGGCCTTGCGAAAGGCCATGCTGGAAACGGTGAATCTCCAGAATATGCTGAAAAATATCACCGATTCCATGCCCTCAGCCTTGATTGCCATTGATCTGGACATGAAAATTCTCCAGTGGAATAAAAAAATAGAAAAAACAACGGGAATCAATGCCGTGGCGGCTGAGGGGCGTTTTCTCACTGATTTGCTGCCCTTTACGCCAAAAGAAATCAAAGGGATTGAAAAAACTTTCCGGGACGGGATTCCGTACACACAGTCAAGAATAATTGAAACTGAAGAAAATGAAAATCGGCACGAAGATATAACGGTTTACCCCCTTGTCACCCATACCGTCAAAGGAGCCGTCATCCGCATCGATGATACCACGGAAAAAGTCAGGATCGAAGAAATGATGATCCAGTCGGAAAAAATGATGTCTGTTGGAGGACTTGCCGCAGGAATGGCCCATGAAATAAACAATCCGCTGTCAGGCATTATCGGGAATACAGATGTTATTAAAAACAGGCTGCTGGTTGACCTTCCGGCAAATGAAGCCGCTGCCCGGGATATCGGCATACCCCTTGCCCATATTAAAGCATATGCAGAAAAAAGAGGGCTGCCCCTGATTCTTGAAAACATCCGGCAGGCGGGCAGCCGGGCAGCCGTCATTGTCAGCGATATGCTGTCTTTTTCACGGATGAGCTCTTCCTCTTTTTCTTCCTCAGACATAGCCGAACTCCTGGATAAAACCATTGAACTCGCTTCCACCGGCTATGATCTTAAAAAGAAATATGATTTCAGAACCATCAAGATTTCAAGACTGTATGATACCACCACGCCGCCTGCCATGTGTGACGGAAGCAAGCTCCAGCAGGTCTTTTTGAATATTCTGTCCAACGGTGCCCAGGCCATGGATGAAACCAAATCCTTGAGACCCCCTGAATTCAACCTGAAGCTCAGTCACGACCGATCCAGGGTCATCATTCACATAGAGGACAACGGCCCCGGCATTCCAGAGAATATCCGCAAACGGATTTTCGAACCTTTTTTTTCGACCAAGGGAGTCGGTCTGGGAACCGGATTGGGCCTGTCCGTATCTTATTTTATTATTACAAACCACCATAAAGGCACCCTGGAAGTTGAATCGGAACCAGGCAAGGGGGCGACATTTATTATCAAAATTCCCATCACCCCATCGTGAGTGACCTGCATTTATAACATGGGATTATATTCCTTTAGCCTTCTCACCCTTAAAATCAAAATGGATGAGATAAGATAAAAACAAGCAAACATGGAAAACACAATCCTGAAATCAGACCCGGTTAGATCAAGAATGACACCGGAAAGCCAGGGGCCAAGAAACCCGGCACAGAACCCATAAGCTGTAAACACAAGACCGAACACCTTCCCAAAGTTCTCCAGACCGAATACCTCGGTCACAAGCGGCGCTGAAACCGTAAACATACCGCCAAAGGCAAGCCCGATAAAGCACGAAAAAAAGCTGATCATATAAAGATTTTGAAAATGCGGTATCAAAAAATATGCCCCGGATGCCATGAGGTAGATCATCATGAGGATTTTCTGCTTGGGATATCTGTCTGCAAGCCTCCCGCAGACAAGACGGCCTATTCCGTTAAGAATATTAAAAGCGGTTAATATATAGACATACTGGGCAACACCATATCCCAGCTGCTGACCAAAGGATGAGGACAGAACAATAAGAGAAACCCCGGCTGCCCCGGCCAATGCCCAGGAACACCATAAAAAACGAAAGGATGAAAGCCTTATGGTCTTAATCAGGGACAGGGTCGGAACCGGCTGACTGTTCTTAAGACTTCCTTCTCCCGGAAGTTTTATAAAAAAAGATCCCGCAGTTCCTATCAAAACAGAAAAGACGGCTGCAAAATCCGATGTAAACCCATAGCCTTTTGAAATAAGAAAATAAGTGAAGAGCGGGGACATGACGGCAGCCGAACCGCCAAAGGTCAGGTTCAGGATTCCGGTCACAAGCCCTTTGTTTTCCGGAAACATTTTCTGATAAAGCGTAAGACAAGGGATATAGACAAACCCGGTAAAAAAGCCTTCGGCAAAAGCCCATATATATACGTCGGTTATGGAAGACGCCCGCCCGACAAATACCATGGCCCCGGAACAGGCAAGACAGCCAACAAAAATGATGAAGCGGCCGGGAATTTTTTCCTGAAGCTTTCCAGCCAGGTACATGGAGAACCCCGTCCCGGCCAGAATAAAAAACATGAGACGGCCGATCTCGGCTTTATTTACCTGAAAAAGCCTCTGCCATTCCGATGCCATAACACCGGGAAAACCAAACACAAATGAGCCCGGGAAAAAAATGGCCAGGCAGCCGAAAAACAGGATTATTTTTTTATTTGAAAGGAGAGGCATAATTTTTTCAATTCTTCATATTGGTTTAATCCGGGATCATCCAGGACCTTTTCAAACAGCCTTTTTTTAATTTTCCCAATTTCGGGTGACGGTGCAATATTCAATAGATCAGCGATTTCATGGCCATCAATATCAAGATCATTGATATTCAACGCACAGGATCGATTGATCTCATCAAGGAGTTTTTTGAGCCTTACCCGGATTTCAGAAATCCTATAGGGGTTTTTGGCAAGATTCCCTTTTTTATCGGCAATGCGCAGGCGCAAAAAATCCCTGTGGGAAAGTCCATGGTGACCCAGCATGGATAAGAGGCGGCGGGCGGCTTTGGGCGTGGTTTCTCCTGTCAAAGGCCGCATATGGGTTTTTATTAAGGCGCTGATATAGGCAATGTCTTTCGTGGCGAATCTCAAGGCTGTTAAGTCTTTTACCACCTGATCCGTGTGATTTTCATGCCCGGCAAAGATGAGATTCCCGTCCTTCCCTGATGTTGCAGCGTCGAATTTACCGGCATCATGCAGAAACCCGGCCAGCCTCAGAACCGGAAGAGCCGCCGGCAGGGCATCCCCCACCAGCATGCAGTGCTCAAAAACAGTTTCCCTGTGATGGGAACCGCCATCAAGATCAAAGCAACGGCCTATGCTTGGAAAAATATAGGATAAAAGCCCTGTCTGCTGAAGCGCCCTGAAGAACAGGGAAGGCTTATCCAGTAACATGGATTTCATAATTTCATGACTGATCCTCTCCTTAGCAACCCCCTTTTCAAGAAAACCCCCGTGTGCATGCAAGGCCTCCAGTGTGGAAAGGGAAAAAGAGCCCTTCATCAGAGCCAGAAACCTGCACGCACGGACCATTCTCACAGGGTCTTCTTCTATCCTTTTTATAGGTTCCAGGGTAAACCGGATGATCCTGTCTTCAATATCTTTTCTTCCGTTAAAAGGATCAATAATCTTTTTTGAAAGAGGGTCAAAAGCCATGGCATTGATGGTAAACTCTCTTTTTGCCAAATCCGACTCAGGAAAACTTGCCGCGTTCGATCCGGCGCGGCCCGATGAAACCTCAATTCCGTTGATGATGCACAGAGGAAAAGCCTTCCCAACAGTCCTGACCCTTTGATCTGAGAAAACAGATTCGATCTCTAAGATTGAAGCATTGGTCAGGATGTCCATATCTTCGGGTTTTCTTTGTAAAAGGATATCTCTTACCGCACCTCCCACCAGATAGGATGTAAACCCGTGATCATGAAGCTTTTGCAGAATGGAGTAAATTTTCTCCTCCATCATTAAAAAAAACCCTGGGTCAGAACGCCGATGAAAAGAAGAACGGAAATAAGGGAATTGATATGAAAAAAAGCAATATTAATATGGGTCAGATCATCGGGCCGGACAAGATAGTGCTCTGCGATGAGAAGAATGGCAATCATGGATAGAAATATAAGAAAAACAGGATGCATGCCAGAACTGAAATACATGGCAAATAGAAAAATAAAAGCAGCGCCATGAAAAAAGGCTGAAACCATCATGGCTTTTTTGGCCCCGATTTTTGAAGGCAGGGAAAAAAGCCCTTCCTTTTTGTCAAACTCGATATCCTGGCAGGCATAAAGAATGTCAAACCCGGCAATATAGCTTAAAAGACCAAGGCTTAAAAAGACAATACCGGCGGACAGAGTCCCGGTGATGGCCACCCATGCGCCCACAGGGGCAAGAGATATGGCAAACCCGAGAAAGAGATGGCAATATTTTGTAAAACGTTTGGTATAGGAATAAAAAAAAAGAAAAAAAAGGACAGGAAAGGAAAGAAAGAAGCAGAGACGGGACAGCATGGCTGCGCTTAAGACAAAAATCAGGGAAGATGCCGCCACAAAAAACCAGGATTCTTTTTTTGACAATATGCCGGAAGGGATCTCCCTTGCTGCGGTTCTCTCGTTTTTCTTATCAATGGCTGCATCCACGACCCGGTTAAATCCCATGGCGGCTGATCTTGCCCCCACCATGGCCAAAAGAATCCAGAAAAGATTCCACAGGGAAAAAGGATGGGATTCAAAGGCCATGACCACAGCTGATAAAGCAAATGGAAGTGCGAACAGGGTATGGGAAAATTTTATCATCCTGCCGTAAATTCGTATTTTTTCTTTCAAATTTTCTATCATTTTAAAATTTTAATTCTCTTTTTTATTAAATTTTAATTTTAATAAATGCCGTGGACAGGGGTTTTACAGTCAGGACATTTCCCGCCCAAAAGCAGCAGGTTTTCAATCTGATACCCCTGACGCTTAACCAGAAGGGATTTGCATGAATGACAAAACGTATTTTCCGAAGGCAGACCCTGGACATTTCCCGTATAGACATAGCGAAGCCCTGCATTCTTTCCCGCTTCAAAAGCGCTCATAAGACTTGATACAGGGGTTGACGGCCTGTCCGTCATACGATAGCAGGGGTGAAATCTTGAAATATGCCAGGGTGTTTCTTCCCCAAGGTCCTTTGCAATATAGTCAGCCATGGCAGTCAACTCTTTTTTATCATCATTGAGCCCTGGAATCAGAAGAGTCGTAAGTTCCACAAGAATGCCCAGATCCAGCATATGCCGGATATTTTCCTTGACCGGCTCAAGCCCTGACCTGCAGTAAGTTTTATAAAATTTGTCGGTAAAGGCTTTTAAATCCACATTGGCAGCATCAAGATACGGTGAAATCATGTCAAGGGCTTTTTCACTCATATATCCATTGGTGACAAAGACATTATAAAGACCGTTTTCTTTTGCAAGCTCTGCTGTATGAAAGGCCAGCTCGAAAAAAACCGTGGGTTCGGTATAGGTATAGGCGATACTCTCACATCCAAGACTAAGGGCCTGCTTCACAATTTCTTTTGGGGTCGCGTCCCGTCCCTGGATCATCCCATCGCCATCTGAAGGCCTCTGGGCAATGTCGGAATTCTGGCAGAAGGCACATTTAAAATTGCAACCCACCGTGGCAATGGAATAGGAAAAAGAGCCCGGCTTAAGGTGAAAGACGGGTTTTTTTTCTATGGGATCAACGCTTTGGGCAATCAGTCTGGGGTATACAAGGGATAAAAGCCTGCCGTCATGATTTTCACGGACACGGCAGATCCCCCTTTTCCCTTCCCCGATCACGCAGGCATGCCTGCAGATACCGCATCTTACGGCTTTATCGTTGAGTTTCTCATAAATCAGAGTTTCCATTTCAGGACCTCATCCGTGTGGCAAGGCCGGTTGCCGGATTATAGGCGTTCCGCTCTCTGACCTTGAGTGTCAGGGCCCTGGTTCTGAATTTTGGGACCGGCCTGATTTTCATACCGATCAATGTTCCGAAAATAGATTTCTGAACGATCTTATTGTTTTCAATCCGGGCTGCCATTCGACTGCAGGCAAACGGAAACTGCAATGTGGTTCTCCATTTTACGGGAACACTGCCCAGCATCCCAAACAGAAACTGTTTCAATTCCCAGATGCTGAAAAAATTGGCATGGGCATAGATGCCGGGAACAAAAAAACTTTTAAACCGTCTGGCCATATTCAAGGGTGCGTAACGGTTGAGGGCACAGATTACCACTATATCCTTTGCCACCCTGCAAGCTTCCTCAATGGCTTTGGCAGGTCTGTCCATAAATTCAAGACTGGTGAAAAAAAAAGCAGCGTCAAAGGAATTGTCATCAAAGGGAAGGTCCTCGGCAAATCCTTTTTGGAGGACCACCCTGTTTTCAAATTTTTTTGAGGCCCGCGCCAGCATATCAGGAGACGAATCAATCCCGGTCAGGTTCAGGCCCTTACCCAGGAACGGTTCAAGGCTGATCCCGGTTCCGCATCCGATATCGAGAATTCTCTGCCCTTTTTCAGGAGATAAAAGGCCCATCAATAAATTTATTTCTAGATCCAGGAAATATCGATTTTTAACCTGCGAAAACCAGGCATCATAAGACTCTGCATCCTTAAAATCAAAGCTATAGCCCATGGCCACTTAAATAATCTCTTTCACCTTTTCCATCATGGATTTGATGGCAACCACAGCCGGGGAGTCGTCGGGCAGTTCAAGAAGCGATCTTCTTTCCATGTCAAAGTCAAGAAGATTCTGATCCTCCGGTATGGCGCATAAGATGGGGACACCTATCCTCTCTGCTTCCTCAAGGAAAGCTGTACTCAAGGTTTCCGGCGCCCGGTTGACGATAAGGCCCTTATGCTCCACACTCAATTTGAGATCCCCCAGCATTTCATTGATTCTGCCCACGGCCCGAAGACCCCTCAAGGCATAATCCGTGACCAGCAGCAGCATATCTACCCTGCCGCTGGTTCTGCGACTTAAATGTTCCATACCGGCTTCATTGTCCACCAGAAGATAAGTATAATTTTTCTCCAGCTCATCGGCAAACCGGTTCAGGATATTATTGACCATGCAGTAACACCCCTGCCCTTCCTGGCGACCCATGACCAGAAGGTCAAACGCCTGATGCTCAACCAGGACCTGGTTCATGAGCATTTCAAGGTATACAATCTTGTCCATGCCGGAGGGCACGCCCTGGGGATCTTTCATAAAATCCTCACGAATGTCCCCGACGGTTTTTTCAATTTTCAATCCAAGGGTTTCCCCAAGGTTGCTGTTGGGATCTGCATCAATTGCTAGAAGCGGTTCATGGTGATGCTTTGTAAAATATCGGGTAATCAGGGCTGAAACCGTTGTTTTGCCAACCCCTCCCTTTCCGGCCAGTGCGATTATTTTGCTCATATCTGCT
Source organism: uncultured Desulfobacula sp. (assembly GCA_964619205.1). Taxonomy (GTDB): domain Bacteria; phylum Desulfobacterota; class Desulfobacteria; order Desulfobacterales; family Desulfobacteraceae; genus Desulfobacula. The sequence continues at coordinate 27,566 of CAZUDE010000010.1, forward strand.
CCAAACTTCGTTATTAATATTATGCTGTATTAACATAACGCCGTCTATTAAAAAAGCAATGAATGAGCTGTCTTTATTTTCTTTTCTTGAACCAGTCTTTTTCCCCGTACAGTTCAGTCAGGCAATCCGGGCATATCCCGTGGGTAAAAGTAATTTTTGAATGTTCCTCTATGTATGAGTCCACCTGTTTCCAGAACCCTTCGTCATCTCTTATCTTTTTGCATTTTGAGCATATGGGCAAAAGCCCCCTTAACATTTTAATTTCAACATGGGTTCTGATCCTGGCCAGAAGTTCCGCAGAATTGAAGGGTTTGGTGACATAGTCAACCCCTCCCATGTCAAACCCCTTGACAATATCGTTTGAATCAACCTTTGCGGTGAGAAAAAGAATGGGGATGTGCCGTGTGGCAAGATCAGCTTTCAGACGCCTGCACACCTCATAGCCATCCATATCCGGCATCATGATGTCTAAAAGGATCAGGTCCGGCTCATTCTTCTTCACAAAATTCAATGCCTGTGAACCATTCTGAGCCATCCCCACTTCATATTCATTGTCAGATAGAAGTTTACCGAGAAACTGCAGGTTCTGGGGATTATCATCCACTGCCAGTATCAGTGTTTTTCGTGTTTTCATAGCCTTAACTCCGGTGAGCAGTTGACTCGTTTAATATTTTTGAAATGACCTGCGCCATTTTCGGGTAATTATCCAGACTGACCGGCAATTGTACCATATCAAATTTTTTTGCCTGACGGGCCAGGGTATCTGCATATTGGTTAAGATAGGGGTAATCGAACTTCACTGCAAGGTCCTTCAGAGAATCTGCAAAAATCAGGATTTCATCAATGACCATGGCCTGTTTCAGGTCAGTCCAGACGGTTTTTTCAATACGTGTGAGTTCGCCCTGTAATTGTCTGAGCCGGTCAATGGTATCGAAAGAAAGAGAAGCACCAAAAATGCCCGGCTCCTGTTCCATGATTTTGTTCGGTCTTAAGTGAATGTGCTTTAACATACTCTTTAGAGCGTTAAAAAGGCTTTCTTTTGATACCGGTTTTGCAAGAACAAGATCACAGAATTTTTCAATTTCCGGGAGTACGCTCCCAATGGCCATTAAGGGGGTGATTCCTCCTTTTGCGCCAATTTTTAGGGCTGATGACAGCCCTGACGACGACATCATGGACTTTTTATCAGGCACATTCCAAATAATCAACTCAATCATCATGAATTTTAAAATTTCAGGCACTTTTGAAATATCATCGGTTGAGACAACCTCAACTCCATAATTTTCCAGGAAATCCGCAATCAGAGTCCGGTCGGCTTCAACAGCATCCACCAGCAGTATGCAGGCATTGTTGAACGAGATACCCATAACGTCCCCATGACCCGGGCCGGGTCCCTTCAAGACGGCCTGTTCAACATTTTTAAATTCAATTGTAAATCTGCTGCCCTGATTCACAATTGAATCCACGGTGATGGTGCCGTTCATGATTTCTGCAAGACGTTTTGAAATGGTAAGCCCCAGGCCTGTGCCGCCGTATTTGTTTACATCCTGGTGATTCTGCTGGGAAAAAACCTTGAATATGGTTTCTTTTTCATCCTCACGGACACCCATGCCGGTATCTTCGATATGGATCAGAAGATCCCCATGCCTTTTTCCTGAATCGTCTGAAACATAGTCCACACTGAGGCGGATATACCCCTTTTCGGTAAATTTAACGGCATTCCCTGTGATATTCACAACAACCTGCCTTAACCGGGTCTCATCCAGGATAAGAATTTCCGGCAGTTGCTTTGACATGTTCAGTTCAAACTTCATCCCTTTTTGCTCGACTGTCTTTACGAACATCTGGCTGATTTCCAAAAACAATTGACGGATATTGAATGCCCGGTAATTAATGGTAAATTTGTCCGATTCTATTTTTGAAAGGTCCAGGATATCGTTTAAGAGCGCCAAAAGAGTCTTGCTGCTGGAACGGATGGCCATAACATATTCCTTCTGGGTTTCATCACGGAGTTCTTTTTCAAGGGCCTTGGAAAACCCGAGAATCAGATTTAAAGGTGTCCGGATTTCATGGCTCATATTTGCGAGAAACTGGGTTTTTGCCTTATTGGCAGTCTCTGCTGTTTCCATTGCAGCCTTAAGTTCGAAAGTTCTCTCCGTGACTATTGTTTCTAAATCATTCTTGGCTCTGATCAACTCTTTTTCAACAATTTTCTGTTGCTCAAGAAGTTCAGACCGCATCCTGTCGATGAATCTGAGTTGCTCGGAAACCTTTCTTTCCCTGGCAAGCTTTTTTTCATAACTGTTGGTCTTCAGCCAGAACATCAGACCCAGAATCAAGACCCCTGATACCATATAGATCAATATCATCCACCAGGTCTTCCAGGGTTGGGTTTCAACTGTGATAAGGATGGATGTCCCCGTGTCATTCCAGACTCCGTCGTTGTTCGACCCGAAAAGCCTCAGTATATATCTTCCTCCGGGGATATTGGTATATTTGCCATACCGCCGGTTGCCGATAAAATTCCATTCTTTTTCAAACCCTTCCAGATAATAGGCATATCTGTTTTTTTCCGGCTGTGAATAATTCAGAGCCGCAAATTCAAATTCAAAATAATTGTCTTTCCAGCCCAGGTTCAATTCCTTCAGGGTATTGGGAATTTTGCCCTCTGAAAGGTTTTTATCTCCCTGATGGATGGATATCAGGGCCACAGGAGGAATATTGGGATTATCCCGGATTTCTTCGGGATAAAAGGCATTTACCCCGTTCAGGCCGGAAAACCACATCTGCCCGTCACGGGTTTTCACCGCGCTGGTCGGATAGACACTGAAATTATTCCCCTGAAGTCCATCTTCTTTTGTATAAATTTTTATGACTTTTTCATTTTTAATATCAAATTTTATCAGCCCTGAATCCGAACTCAACCACAGATTTTTCTGATCATCTTCAAGTATGGCCTTTATGGATCTAGTGGTAAAACCATGTTCCTTACCGTATCTTTTGAATTCACCCTTTTTCTTATCAAACCGGTTTAACCCGCCGCCATCGGTTGACACCCAGAAATTTCCCAAACTGTCTATAAAGCAAGCTCTTACGGTATCTCCGCTTATGGTTAAAGGCTTGTCCGGGTCTGTCCTGAAATGCAAAAACCTTTCCTTTTCCCGGTCAAACAAATCCAGGCCACCCCCCTGGGTCGGCACCCACAGATCCCCTTCCTGATCCTGAAAAAGATTGATGACATTATTAACGCTCAGGCTTTGCAGATCATCGGGATGATTGGTGAATTGCCTGAACCTGCCGGTATTTTTTTCAAACCTGAAGAATCCGTTGGCTTCCGTTCCAAACCAGAAGATATTCTTATCAAACCGGTCCTGGATCAGCCCTCTTGCAACCACTTGTGCATAAGGGTTCTTATATTTTCTTAAAAACTTTCCCGTATCTGGATTAAATATCCCGTGAACCCCATCATTCATGGATATCCATAGATTCTGATCACTGTCTTCCAGGATAGAAAAAACATAATTATTGGATATTCCGTCAGGGACATTTGCATCCTGCACATAATGCTTGAATTCATTTTTTTCTTTGTTGTACCGATTTAACCCTCCAAGCTGGGTTCCAAACCAGATATTGCCCTTGCTGTCTTCCAGGATGGTTGGAACGACATTTGAACTTAAGGAATTCTCTTCATTTTTCTGATGCTGATAAAGACTGAAGGCCTTTTTGTTTTTATCATATTTGTCGATAAAACCCGTATTTTCGACAATCCACAAAATCCCGGCCCGATCCTCAAAGCAGCTCATGATGATATCACCGCTGATGGAATCCGGGTCTGCGGGGTCATGCTTAAACAGTGTAAATATTTCTTTTTCAGGGTCAAATCTTTCAAGCCCGACAGAATAGGCATAGGACCGGCCAAGCCATAAATTCCCGCTCCTGTCTTTTGCGATGGAATAGACTTCATTATGGGCAATGCTTTTCTTATTAAGGGGGTCATGTATGAACCGTTTAAATTTTCCGGTTATTTTGTCAAACCGGTTCAATCCCCCAAGGCTTGTCCCAATCCAGAGAATACCTTTATCCCCCGGTTCCACAGCATACACTTTTCCCTTACCGATACTTTCCGGGTCTTCAGGATCATTGCGGTAATGGGTAAATATCTTTGTTTTCCCATCATAGGAATCCAGACCCTCTTCTGTTCCGATCCATATAATTCCGTCCGGGTCGGCCATCACCGTCCATACGGAATTATGCCCGAGACTGAGGGGATCATGGGGGTCATGGCGAAAATTTTCAAATTTCCCTGTTCTCTTATCAAACCGGCTGATACCGCCGATGGTCCCCATCCAGAGGAGTCCGTCTCTATCCTGGGTGATGGTTTTGGCTGCCCAGTTGAACTGGTCGCTGATGATGCTTGAAGAGATATCAGGGTCATTTCTATAGCAGGTAAAGGTATTGGTTTTTTTATCGAACACATTCAATCCGCCGCCCATGGACCCGATCCATAGCAAGCCTTCATCGTCCTCAAACAGTCCGGGGGTATAATTGGATGATAAAGACCCCTCCCCTGCCCTATAAGAAGTCAATTCATACCCGTCATACCGGATAATGCCGTTGCCGCATCCGATCCACAAAAAACCGTCCCTGTCCTGGATCAGGCTGTTGTTGTAGGCGTTTGTATTGATGGGATGCTGAAACCTTATTTTATTGTCGCTTGCGCCTGCAAATGAACATAAAAAAAAGGTTAAGAGAGCTACAAATATTAATTTTTTCATATAGGGTTTAAAGGGCATCAAATCCTGCTGTTGTCGTCAGGCCGGCAAGATTGTTTTCATAATATAGTCTTGCCTTGAGCTTTTTTCCAAAAACTTTTGACAGAGGAATGGGTTCAAAAAACAAGGGAGAGGTCTGATCCGGGTCGGAGCCATCAAGTGTATAGCGGATGATACCCTTTTTGACCGGGCTTGAAATCGTAATAAATGAATCTCCTCCCTTTTCGCCATTTTTTCTCGGCATGTCAAAAACAGGCTGAAGGGTGTTAAGTTTTTCAATGGGAATATAATTCCCGGTATACGTCCGGCCGAATGCTTCCATGATCCGCTTGATCTCACGGCTATAATTTGGAATAATGTCAAGCCTTCTTAAGGGCGCTTCCGGTATGCCGATAAACTGAATCTCATGGGTCCTGAAAAAATCGGGGTCCCCGTGATCCTTTCCAAAATCCTCATTGGTAAAGGAATGTCCTTTCTGATAATTTCCCGAATCGCCTTCCATGAGAAGATAACAGACGGCATCAGGCCCGATTGCCATGGGGCTCAGCTCCAGGGGTGTGGGCACTCCCCGGACAAGTACCCACAAAAGCCGCGTGGCCATCATATTTTCATTGGAGTAATACACCCTTGCACCCATGGCGCTTTTTGGATCAGAGGTGATAAAGTCTGCATATCCGTAATCCTGGGCATGGGCCTGCTGAACGCTTTGAACCAGGTACCCTTTAAACAATGGATAGGGTTTCAAGGCCGGACCCAGATGATGCTTAATCTCACCAAAGATAAGGGTCTCAAACTCCGGCTGTCCCATACAGGCACCTAACCTTCTTGCATAATCATAGGTATTGGAAAAAAGCAGACCGGACGTATATAAGCGGTTAAGGTCCCTTCCGGTCATGGTATAGGTCGCAAAACCGCCCACTCCCTGAAACTCTTTATATTCTTTCATTATATCCAGAATATCCTGTTCAACGATCATGGCATCCACATCCCCTGCCGGATATTTTTTCTGAGGGACAACCATTCCCTGTTTTGTGACCATCTGGAGAATGTTATAGGGAACTTTCATCTGGAACAATGCCATATCCATTTCCGACATGGATCGGTCGATCTGGGTGTCGGCGATCAGGTAGCTTTTGGTTTTTCCGGCAACAATGGCTGGTACAACACCGTTCACGGCTCCCACTTCCACCGGGAGAACAGCACTATGACCCGAAGGTTTTATCAGGGTTTTATAGGAATTCAGGGAAGACTGATAATCCTGGTTGGCCCAGATATCGGAAGGGGCAAACACCTGGGCAACCATTGCGATGGTCATTTCGTCCGGGATATAAGGTGCGGCAATAAGGTTAACCGATGTCACCCCGCTGTTTTTTAACAGGTTATAGGCTATCTGTTTCGGCCCTCCGCCGCCTGTTGCAAGGAGTGTCGCGCCTTCTATAAAATCGCCAAGATCGCTTTCAGAATAGGTAAACACAGGATTCTCAATTTGCCCGATGCTCATGACTTCTCCTTTATTCCAATTATAGGAATTCCCAAAATAGGGTTAAGAAAATAAAACGTAGGTTGAGGTTTGATTTTCCTTAGCAAACCCTAAAAAAAGAAGCAATAAAAAAATCAAGCGCTAATAAAATGGGTTTACAGCAAATTAATTACCAAAATAAATTATTTCCCGTATCGCAGGGACAGTTCATGATATTTTCTAAGCTTTTCCTGGACCTTTCCAAAGACCGTATCTTCTTGATAACACGCTGTTTTATCCGCTCGACCTGCGAGAACACCCGTTAGTATTTCTATTCCTTCTTCAATACGGCTCACCCGGTAGAGATGAAACTGATTTTTCTCAATTGCCTCAACTACATCTCTTCTTAAAACCAGATTTTTTACATTGGTACTGGGGAGCATGACACCCTGTTTTCCGGTCAGACCCTTTCTTGAACAGATATCAAAAAAGCCTTCGATTTTTTCGTTCACACCGCCAATGGCCTGGATTTCTCCTTTCTGGTTCACAGACCCGGTGACTGCAATTTCCTGCCGGATGGGAATGTCTGAAAGGCTTGATAGAACAGCATACAATTCGGTGGAAGAGGCGCTGTCCCCGTCAATCCCGTCATAGCTCTGCTCAAATGTAATACTGATGCTCACGCTCAACGGATAATTCTGGGCGAACATCCTCCCAAGATAGCCTGAAATGATCATAATCCCTTTGTCATGGGTTTCACCGGAAAGATCCGACTCGTGTTCTACATTGATGATCCCGGGCTCTCCCATATAGGATTCCGCAGTTATCCGCGTGGGCCTTCCAAATGCAATTTCACCCATATCATACACAGCCAGCGCATTGACCTGTCCCACGACTTTTCCCTTTACATCCATCAGTACAGACTGATCATCAAATTCCTCCATCACCTTTTCTTCATAGAGATTATGACGAAACCTTCGCTTACTGACGGCTTTTATCACATACTCTTTTGAAACCAGGGATGCCTTGTCTTTTTGGGCCCAATAATCTGCTTCTTTTAACACCCCGTGAATGTGACCGAACCTGAGAGAGAGTTTGCGCTGATCTTCAGCCAGCCTTGAGCCATATTCAATCAATGCCCATACTCCATCCGGGGAAAAACTCAGAAGATTTTCATCCTTGCAGACCCTGGCAATAAACCTGGCATAGTTGAAGGCATTCTCATCCGTAAATGCGGTTTCATAATCAAAGTCTGCCCTTACCTTGAAAATTTTATTGAACTGGGAATCCGCACTCTGCAATGTCCTGAACGGTTCATACCCGCCGACCAGCACAACTTTTACCGACAATGAGATGGGTGCAGGCTTTAATGAAGGCATTCCGTAATCGGCCTGGTCCGGCATATCTTCAATCTGAAGCAGGGAATCCTGGAGGGTTCGTTTTAAGCATTCCCATACCGGCGGATTCATCAGAAGCGGTTCAATATTCAGGATCAAATACCCTTTATTGGCTTTTAGCAGAGATCCGGCCTGGACCATGGTAAAATCCGTTTCAAAGGACCCGGCCACCGGTTTTTTCTCTATCTTGCCGAACAGGTTCTGAAAGCTCGGATTGGGCTCAGATACAACGGGCGCTCCTTTTTCCCGCCGCCGATCCACCAGCACATTAACCTGGTATTTTTTTACAATTGCCCCGGCCATTTCCGATACCTTCTGGCCTTCGGCATCCTCCATCCCTTTGACCCCAAGGAACATGGCAATATTATGAATAATATTTTCCTTGACGTTTTTAAGATAGGTCTGAATGTCCTCACAGTCTCTGAAATAATACCTGACCGGATCTATCTGCTCTGAAATCAGCTGGCTGGTTTTTTGTTCCACAAGCTCTTTTAAAATGGCTTTCATTTCTTCACCCAGCCTGTTGATTTCAAAAATGGCTTCATCCAGAATTTCTTCAACACCAGCGGCTTTTTTTTCGATTTCCTGACGGGCTGCCGGTTCCAGGGCCTGGTAATCCGTTTCAGACATGGGTGAGTCATGGCTGAGCGGCGTCACCTGATAATCAGCATCAGTTTTGATAATCGTCAGTCCCTTTTTAAAGGCGAGTTGTTCAACCTCATCCAGAAGCGATTTCTGGCGGTTTGAATACTCTTTATAAATCGTTTTCTGCTGTTCCTGGAACGGCACTGTGTTAAAAATTTCAGGTATTCTGGCTTTAATCACTTCAATAAACCGGGCCATGCTTTCACTGAAATACACGGCAGAACCCGCCGGCATTTCAATGGCCACAGGACAGTACTCATTCTCAAAATTGTTCACAAGACAGAGATCTTGTGATGTATCGTCATTCATCGCATGTGCTGTTAATAGTTCCCGGACAATGGTTGATTTTCCTGTTCCGCCGACACCGGTAACAAAAACATGATACCCCGACCCTTTCATGTTCAATCCAAAATCAATAGCTTCGATGGCTCGCTTCTGGCCGATAATGTTTGACAGGGGTGAAAGCTCGGAAGTGTTTTTGAAATTAAACAGGTCAAAAGGATATTGTTTGCAAAGATCTTTTATTGGTATTCTATATTTATCAACCATTTTTTTCTCCTTTTACCCTGCTGTTTATAATTCTGAAGAAATAATTTCGGCCTCTGCATACAATTCGGATTTATCGTGGATATTGCATCTATACAAATTGTTTACTTTTCTTACACCCACCTGAATTTGCGACTTGTTCCGATCTATTTCACGGGAAAATTTAATTTTCATGTTTTTTACAGACTGCCCCTGGCAGTTCATGATTTTATGATACAGGGTCTCAAGAAAGCCAAGGTAAACCGTATTATTGACATGCCCATTCACATCAAAGTCAGAATACCGAAGGCTGATTTCCGTCCCATGTTCAGGCTCTATTCTGCCGCAGGAAACCCAATCATCAATTTCATGATCAAACCATTTTTCCTGTTCAAACTCATAGCGCTCTGAAATTTCAGGCGGCACTTTGGTGATCCGTTTTCGCATGAAATCAAAAAACAACCAAACCCCGGATCCTCTTGCCACTTCCCCTTTTGAAGAATCAATCAAATATTCTCTATACCCTTTATATCCCTTGAATCCCCTTGACCAGGTCACTATCCTGATCTCTTCTCCCAGGGTGGGGTATCGAAAGAATTCAATTTCAAGACGGGAGAGAAACCAGACCATCCCTTTTTTCAGAAGCACTTCCGGGCCTGCGCCGATGCCTGTCGAATGATGAACGGCAATCTCCTGGAAAAGCCTGGCCATGGCCTCGATTCTCAATTTAAACTGAAAGTCAATATCAAATAAACCTATCCGGTGTATTTTTTCAATTTTCATTTTCCCATATTTTCCCTATCCTTAATACAGCATTTAAAACCCAACAGACAAACATGCTTCCACAAGAACATTCAAGTGTCGAAAACACCATACCACGGAATCTATCAATTGAAAATCAGGCAATTAATAATCCTTTTTACCCCTATTTTATTATATCCCGATTTATCAAATCAAATTTGGAGTTGACACAATACAGTCACTATATTAGTATGAAAGTGAACGTTTACTTACATACTAAGAATCGTTAACAAGGAGAAAGATCATGAGCCAGGAACAAGCAGCAAACAATACAGATGAAGAAAACGCAACAAACAGCACGTTCGGTCAAAAAGTTTCAATGGTAATAGGTATTATAGGAACAGGCCTTGTTGCCATATTGATAGTTATGGCGTTTATTCGAAAATTCATGGGATAAAAAACCGTATTATTCCTTTCAATCTGAACCTTAAAAATAGGGAATGTTCAACTGCAATTTTTCAAGGAGGGCCCCAACATGCCTTCTGGGTCTAAATGAAAATTGCCTTCCGGAATACCTTCCATAGTGATTCATATCTTTCAACAAGATCAAAACTGTAGTCGCTCAGGGCCCACATATTAACCAGGCCTTGGATCATGCCGAATAAACCGGTGGAAGCATCCTCCAGATTTATATCGTTTCTAATTAACCCGGTTTCAATTCCTTTTGAAAGAAGTTCTTTGAGCTGGGCAATATACTTATTAATACCCTCTGTCACCTGCATATTGTTTTTTTTATCTCCAAAGCTGATGATTTCCGCTATTACCTGAAATGAAATTCCCTTTCTCTGTTCAATGGAAGAAAGATGCCTTTTTAAAACAGCATCAATAAAATCAGCTGTTTCAGACATATTCTTGTCAACAGCGTCAATGTCGCTGATTAAACCATTCATAATATCTTTGGCAAGAAATTCAAGAACCTCTCCCTTGCTTTTAAAATGTCTGTAGATTGCAGCCTCTGAGAGACAAACTTCCTTTGCAATGTTTCTGATGCTGACATGTTCGCTGCCATGTTGGATAATCAGTTTTCGAACAGCATCAACGATTTCTCTTTTACGAATATCTGTGCTTTTATGTGTCTTAATCATTATGAACCGCCTTGGAGTTAAAAATCTAAAATATTCTATTCTAAAAACAAACATCCAACAACTAATTTTAATACTAATTTTTAATAAAAATAAGAAAAGATTGGGATATAGACTGATGGGATAAAGAGCTTATAAGATCAATCGTATGGGAAACAAGAAAAAAACAGGCGTTATGATCTGTTTTCCTCCCTCTTTCCAAAGGGTCTGTATACGAAAAAGGGAAGGAAAATACCAGATTCAGTGACAACATCCTGAGTCGCAGCCGCACCCTGACTCGCAATCATGGGTATCTTGTTCAAGACCGGTTTCTTTGATCGTGATATCAAACTCAAGTGTTTTACCCGCCAGGAAATGATTGATATCCATTCTAACGACATCTTCCCGGATTTCAGCAACACTTGCCGGAACCGGCCTTCCATCCGGGTCCTGGAGTTCAAGCTGCAAGCCTTCGGTCAGAGGGATCTCTTCAGGAAAATGCATTTTCGGGATATCCACATAAAGTTCTTCATCCCTAAGTCCATATCCGTCTTCGGGTTCAACAACAAAGGTCTTTGTTTCGCCTTGTTTCATTCCCACCACAGCCTGATCAAACCCCCGGATCATCATACCTGACCCCACTGTGAATTTCAAAGGGGCCTGCCCTTCTGATGTATCAAATATCTTTCCATTCTGAAACTTCCCCGTATAATCAACCGATACGGTATCCCCGAAGCTTATTGTCTTTGTCATCTTATATCCTTTCTCAAAGGGTTCCCTGTTTTTTTGCCGGTGTTAAAATAAAAAAGCATACCATATCGTATCAGGCCGGTACTGTCTACCCGAAAATTGTTGCTATTACTCTTCCATAAAAGGGTAGGCAAAGGTTTCAGGCGGAATATAATTTTCCTTTATGGTCCGGGCTGAAGTCCATCTTAAGAGATTCAAAAAGCTTCCGGCCTTGTCATTGGTTCCGCTGGCCCTGGCACCGCCAAAGGGTTGTTTTCCCACTATAGCGCCCGTGGGCTTGTCATTGATATAAAAATTACCGGCTGAATGAATGAGCCTTCGGGTCATCCGGGCGATGACCGTCCTGTCTTTTGCAAAGACAGCTCCGGTCAAGGCATAAATAGATGTCTCATCCACAAGAGCAAGTGCCTTATCAAGGTCCTTATCTTCGTAAACATAAAAGGTCAGGACCGGACCGAAAATTTCATCTGTCATGGATTCATAATAAGGGTCATCCGTTACAATCACCGTGGGATGGATAAAATACCCCTTTGATTTGTCCGCCGTACCGCCTGCAATCACCCTTGCCCTGTCAGATGTCTTTGCCCGATTGATAAATCCCCTTATCTTTTCAAATGCGGTTTCATCAATCACGGCATTCATGAAATTTCTAAAGTCTGTTACCGGCCCGGTTTTGATTTCTTGAACTTTTTGTTTGATCTCCTGTTCAATTTCAGGCCAGCGGGATCGGGGCACATACATCCTGGATAAGGCACTGCATTTTTGCCCCTGATAATCAAATGCACCTCTGACGGCTGCTGTAACCACCTGATCCAGATCCGCCGACGGATGCATGAAGATATACCCTTTTCCCCCGGTTTCGCCCACGATCCTGGGATAGGATCTGTATTGTTCAATATTCTGGCCCACCTTTTTCCACAATGACCTGAAAACCTTGGTAGAACCTGTAAAATGAATCCCTGCAAGTTCTTTGTGGTTGAGTACGGCTTCACCCACTACCGACCCTTTGCCCGGTATAAAATTGATCACCCCGTCAGGCAGCCCGGCCTCCTTGAGAATGTTCATGATATAATAACCGGATAGAACAGCTGTGGAAGAGGGTTTCCAGACAATGGTGTTTCCCATGAGGGCGGGAGCGGTGGAAAGATTTCCTGCAATGGCGGTAAAATTAAAAGGGGTCAGGGCAAAAACAAAGCCTTCCAGGGCTCTGTATTCCATCCGGTTAAATGAACCTTTTTCAGACTCTGGCTGATTTGAATATATCTCCTGCATGAATTTTACATTAAACCTTAAAAAATCAGCCAACTCACAGGTGGCGTCAATTTCAGCCTGATATGCATTCTTGGATTGCCCGAGCATTGTAGCGGCATTGAGAAGATAGGTGTATTTTTGAGATATAAGGTCTGCGGCCTTAAGAAAAATGGAGGCCCGTTCCTGCCATGGCAGAGCCTCCCACCCCTTTTTAGCTTTTAGGGCAGAATCAATGGCGAGGGAAATTTCTTTGGGTCCGGCCAGGCAAAAACTTGCCAGGCGCTTTGAATGATAATGGGGGCAGAAAATGTCATGCCGGTCTGACGTATAAATCTCTTTCCCGTTAATCACCAGGGGAATATTAATGGTACCTGCCATCTGGCGGTTTAATTCCTTTTCAAGATGCTTGCGTTCCATGCTGCCCTTTTGATAAAGCTTTACAGGCTCGTTTTCAGGCTTTGGAAGAGAGGTGATGCTGTTTTTCATTTTTCTTCTCCGCTGATGTTAAAAAGGATGCCCTGGGAAAGGGGCAGGTCGTCCCCGAAATTAATGGTTGCGGTCTGTCTTCGCATGTAGATTTTCCAGGCATCGCTCCCGGATTCACGCCCCCCGCCCGTTTCTTTTTCACCGCCGAAAGCGCCGCCGATTTCTGCACCGCTGGTGCCCATATTGACATTGGCAATACCGCAGTCAGACCCCATCTGGGAGAGAAATTTTTCCTGGTGCTGGATGGAACTTGTAAAAATTGAGCTGGAAAGCCCCTGGGGGACATCATTTTGCAGCTTCAGGGCTTCGTCGAAATCTTCATATTCAATAATATAAAGGATAGGGGCAAAGGTTTCCTCCTGGACAATGGGAAAATGATTTTTTGCCTCCACGATGGCCGGAATGACGAAACACCCTTTTTCAAGACCTTCAACAGTCAGAGGCGTTCCGCCATATAGAAGATTTCCGCCCTGACGGATGGCGGTCTCAACAGATTTCATCATGGTCATTACAGCTTCATTATCAATCAGGGGACCCATGAGGGTGTCCTCTTTCAGGGGATCATTGATCCGGATCTGTTTGTATGCATCCATCAACTGCCGGATAAATTTTTTCTTTACCGACGAATGGACAATGATTCGCCGGGTTGAGGTGCACCGCTGACCCGCAGTTCCCACTGCTCCGAAAAGAGTGGCCCGTAAGGCCATATCAAAATTGGCGGTTTCAGTGATGATGATGGCATTGTTTCCCCCAAGCTCCAAAAGGGACCGGCCAAATCGGGCAGCAACCGATGTGGCGACTTTCCTGCCCATTCCCGTACTTCCCGTTGCACTGACAAGAGGAATCCTTTTGTCAGTGAGCATGGGCTCACCCACTTCTTTCCGGTCCCCGATAACCAGGTTAAACACACCGTCAATGTCATATTGATCCACCACCGGCGCAATGATATTCTGGATGGCAATGGCGGTCAAAGGGGTTTTTGAGCTGGGTTTGAAAAGAACCGTATCCCCGCACACCGCAGCAATCAATGCATTCCATGACCAGACCGCAGCCGGGAAATTAAATGCCGTAATGACCCCGACAATTCCCAATGAATGCCATTGTTCATACATGCGGTGAAAAGGCCTTTCGCTATGCATGGTCAACCCGTAAAGCTGGCGGCTTAATCCCACTGAAAAATCAGCAATATCAATCATCTCCTGGACTTCCCCAAGACCTTCAGCTTTTATTTTACCGGTTTCAAGGCTTATCAGGGTGCCGAGAGCGTCTTTTTTACGGCGCAGGGCATCTGCGATTTCACGTACAATTTCACCCCTTCTCGGTGCCGGCATCATCCTAAAATTAAGAAAAGCCCGGGCTGCCTTGACCATAATGGCTTCATAATCCATTTTTGTTGCCTGTGTAACCGTGGAGAGCGGTTCTCCGTTGATGGGGGAATAGGAAACGAGCTTTTCCCCGCCGGTTTTTATCCAGCCTTTTGAAGCACCTGAACTTGCTCCGGAATTTATTTTTTTTATGCCAAGATCCTTGAGTACAGATTTAATCATTTTTGAATCCATGGTTGTCCTCTCACAAAAATTCAGGTTAATTCATGTTTTTACTACCTGAAATATAATATCCCTGCTGCTAAAGTAAAATCCATAATATTTATATTTATTATGAAAGCCATTCATATACGAGCTGTTCTTGGGTCGCTATCACCTGAAAAGCTTTTCCACCCTTGAAAAAATCTTGGAGGATATTGCTCTGCTCAAACCTTTGGAATTAGGAGTGGATGAAGATGAAACACAAGCTGCCCCCTGCCCTTTGTTAAGGGCAGGGGGTTTATGAGTATTCTTAAAAAGATACCTTCTCTTCGGCTTTTGGGATAAAGACATCATGGCCTTTTCCCTGAAGGTTTTTGGCAAAGGCTTCGCTCTGAGATGCCTCGCCGTGAACAATGGCGATTTTTTTAATCCTCAGGTTGGATTTTGCAATAATGCTTTCAAGCTCATGTTTGTCGCCATGGGCGCTGAATCCACCTATTTTTTCCACTTTTGCCCGCAATGGATAGGATTTGCCCAGTATTTTCAACTCAGGAGGGTTTTCCTGCCTGTCCGGTGCTGACCCGAATTCTTCGATCCTCCGGCCCAGCGTATTTTCCGCCATATATCCCACTAAAAGGATGGTGTTTTTCGGGTTATGAACCTTATACCTGAGATGATGCAGGATTCTTCCCGCCTCACACATTCCGGATGCGGAAATCACCACATGGGAAGACTCATCCTGATTCAGCCGCATGGATTCCTCCACGGTTTCCACAAATCTGATCTTGTTGAAATAAAAAGGATTGATGCCTTTTTTTAAAAAAGCCTCATGTGTATCCTTATCATAGCTTTCCAAATGTTCGCCAAATACCTTTGTGAGGTTGGATGCAAGAGGGCTGTCTACAAAAACAGGCCGTCTTGGCACTTCTTTTTTATCATAAAGCTCATGAATCAGATAAATCAATTCCTGGGTCCTGCCAAAGGCAAAGGCAGGAATAATCACGGACCCCCCTCTTTCAAAAGTATCGTTCAAAACTTTTTTCAGCTGCCCCTCAAGATTCTTAACCGGATCATGTTCCCGATCGCCATAGGTGCTCTCTGTAATGAAGAGATCAATCTCCCGGTCTTCCTCATCAAAGGCCAGGGTCGGGTCCTGTAGAATCGGTTTTCCAAACCGCCCCACATCACCGGTATAAAGCACTCGGTAAGTTTTATTGTCTCTTTTTATGGTCACTAGAGAAAACGCAGACCCCAGGATATGGCCGGCCACATAAAATTTAACCGTGGTGTCCGT
This sequence comes from uncultured Desulfobacula sp., assembly GCA_964619205.1. GTDB lineage: Bacteria > Desulfobacterota > Desulfobacteria > Desulfobacterales > Desulfobacteraceae > Desulfobacula. The sequence continues at coordinate 43,533 of CAZUDE010000010.1, forward strand.
TCCTATGGTCACCGGATACTTATACGGATACCCATCAATAAACCCAAGGGACTGCCGCGCATCCTCCATGGTATATAGCGGCTGGATAATTTCCAGTCCGTTTTTTTTCTGGAGATCGCTAATGGATTCATTATTAAGGTCATAGGCATTTTTTTTCAGAAGTGTTTTGATCTGGCCTCTTTCCCTGTCCGACAACTGCTTTTTTGAAGTATTCTGCTCCTGCTGGTACAGAAAAGACCTCAATGATTTATAGTTCAGGTACTGGGCATCGGATTCCTGTATATGCCCGCTGTCCAGCAGCATATACTGCAATGCACCAGCCGTGGGCCTTGTGGTTATGATCCTCCCTGAAAAATCTTTTTGGGTCAGGACGGGAATCCGGCCTGAATGATCAATATGGGCATGGGACAGGACCATATTGGTGATGTCCTTTCTGTCCAATGGAAAATTTTTGTTTTTTTCCGTGCTTTCCTTACGCCTGCCCTGATACATGCCGCAATCAAACAGAATCCGGTCCTTACCCGTATCCAGAAGATGCATGGAACCGGTTACTTCACCCGCCGCGCCATAGAATGTCACATCCATAATTATCTCTATCGTCCTTTCAGATTTAATCCGTCACATGTCCCGCTGTTATTTGTTAAACACTTTTTTCAACAGATCCGTGGTTCGCCTGGCCGGGTTCTGACGGATGGCCGCCTCTTCCTTTGCCATATAATAAAAAATACCGTCCATTCCCTTTTCAACCACATGATCCGTCAAATTGGCCTTTGCATCAGGTACAAACGGAATGGCTTTGTATTCCTGCATTGCACCATCATAGGCCTTGATTGCACCGACATCTGAAAGGCTTTCATCAATGACGGGTCTGATTTCCTTTGCAAGCTCAGGTGACATTTTACCTTTAAAATACCGGGTTGCCGAATCATCAGGGCCATTCAAGATTCCTTTGGCATCCTCCAGGGTCATTGCAGAAATCGCATTCCAGAACAATTGTTTTGCTTTGGGGGTTGCAATTTCCGCGGCCCGGTTCAGTTTCAGTTCAAGATCATCCAGAAGAGAGGATTTCCCAACTTTGGAAAGAAGGGTTTTCACCTTATCAAGGCTTTCCGGAAGAGGGATATGAATACTGGAATCCTTGTTAAACCCGTCTGTTGCTCCCAATTGGGTCACCACATTGCCAGATCCGATTTTTAAGGCTTCCTTCAGGCCCGCCCCGATTTCATCCGTACTGAGGCTGCCGGCCTGAGCCGGAACCCCAATGGATTTCATCAGGTCAGTCCCTTTATTCAAAAGCGAATTGCCTGCCCAGGCGGTCAAGGGGATTACCAGCATGAAAAGGAAAAATATCTTCACCCTCCAGTCCTGTTTATTTATTAAAAATTTCATATTATTCTCCATTATTCATGATGAATTTCATTAATTTCCAAAACTCGGCAGAAGGCTTTTGATCTGCTGTTTCACATCCGGCTGCATTGTATTTTCTTGCGGAGCATCTTTTGCTTCACCTCCCAGCAACCCCTTTTTCAGTGATTCCGGATCAAGCTTCATGCCTCCCTGGAGCATTCCTTTAATATCAGGCTGAACTTTGGGCGAAGAAAAGGTGCCGGTTACAAGAACCGGCACCGTCAGGCCGGACCGGTCTTTGGTGTCCCCCTGACCCTTCAGCGTTGCAACGAGTTTGGGATCAATTTTTAAATCCAGCGCCTCTGTTGCAAGGTGAGCGGTTCCGGATGCAAGCACCCGCATCAGGGGTGAAGAAAGACTGGTTCCGTCAATCCGGATAAGGCCTTCTTTTGCTGTAAACGGTATTTTCAATTCTGCGAAATCCGTTTTCGGCTTTTCCTTTACCTCGTCTCCGGAGCCCAGTTTTGATTGAATGCTTCTGACCGTGTCAGCCAGGTCAATACCGATAATGGCACCGTCATTGAACAAAATTTCCCCCTGGCCGGTCAGTGTCTTTTTTATCATGTCAGGGACATCCCCTGTCATGGAAAGCCCAAACCCTGCTTTCAGGGTTCCCTCAATCACCTCTTTTTTAACGGTATCCTTTATCATGGGACCGGCCTGAATCCCTTTGGCATCCACGGTGATTGTTGTTGCAGGATCTTTTTTCTGGACATTTACGTCGACCTTTGATGCGATACTGCCGCCATAAAGGTTGAGGTCTAGGGGATCAATGGAGATAACCCCGTTTTTTGCCAGGATATGAACCATCACATTTTCAACAATTGCACCCTGGGCCTTTAATTTTGCGATTTTAATATTCCCGTCCAGAACCAGCTTTCGCAAGGGGCCATAGTCTGTTGGCTTTGCTTTTGATGCGGGCGATGCCGGTGCTGCTGACCCTGCTGGGGGTTCTGACGATCCTGATTCTGCTTTTGATTCGGGCAGATACCGATCCAGATCGATGCTGTCCAGCTGGAGGTCAAATTTTATATCAGGCAGGGAAAACTCCTTGGCATCTGCAGAAAAAACAAATTTGGAATCATCCAGTGTCAATGTCCCTGAAGAAAGGGAAACTGTTTTCGGATTGCCCTTTGCCTTTACAGTTAAAGCAAATTTCTCGAACACGGCGGGATCTTTTGGCTTCATTGGCAAAGCCTGGTTAAGAATCTGAATAAGTTTTTTCGGGGAAAAAGGTGCTATCTGAACATCCAGATCAAATTCCTGGGCCGTCATGGGATCTGTAAGACTCCCCTTTATTTTTATTTCCATCTGGTCTGCTGCTTTTAATACCAACTCCATTGGGATGGTTCCCTTGCCGGGATCTTTGCCCACAGGACCGACGCTGCCGTCAAGCATCACTGGTTTCCCATCGATTTTTATGTCAAATGAAATTCCAACAGGTTTTTCAAAACTGATATTGGAGAGCTTCAAATTCAAGTCTGATATTTCTTTTTTCAAATCTGCTCCGGCGTCGATATAGATCACCTGACCGTTTGTAATGGTAAGCGTATCAACTTTCAGGGCTTCAATGGGCAAAGAAAAGCCCTCGGATCTCTTTTGGGTGTCTTCTTTTTTGCCTGCATCCTCTTTTTTCCCCTCTGTCTTTCCTACCCCTTCCCAGTTGGCCCGGCCGTTTTTCATTTTTTCCAGATAAATTCTCGGGCTGTCCAGAATAAACGTCTTTATTTCAATCTGTTTAGACAAAAGCGGCATTACCTTGAGCCTGACCTCAAAGCTTTTTACCGTCATCATGTCTTTTCCCGTATATCCTTCAGGATTTCCAAGATGAAGATCCGTAAGCCTGACCCCCACCCAGGGGAACACCGACACGTCCATATCGTCACCGAATGTAAACGTCCGGCCGGTTGCAGCAGCGACTTTTTCCTCTATCACAGGTTTATATTTCTTAACATCAATAAACTTTGGAATGATAAAGGCGGCAGATATAATAAGGAGCAACGCTACTCCGCCAATGATGACGATCCATTTGAGAATGCCTTTCATGGGACCTCCCTAAATGCTGTGGATAATAGAAGAAATTATTCTTTTCCCGTCTATAAGGCGGACAGCGCTGCACTGTAATCCGGTTCGTTCTTGATATCATCCACCAGCTCGGCATGAAGCACTGTATTGTTTTCGTCCAGAACAATGACGGCCCTGGCAGTGAGTCCTTTTAAGGGGCCGTCTTCTATCAGAAGACCATACGCCTTGGCAAACGCAGGGCTGCGGAACAATGACCCGGTAACGACATTCTTAATGCCTTCAGCCCCGCAGAACCGCTTATGGGCAAAGGGAAGATCAAAGGAGAGACAGATCACCTGGGTGTTTTTGATTTCAGATGCTTTTTTGTTGAATGTCCGGACAGAGGTGGCACAGACATCGGTATCAATGCTGGGGAAGATATTTAAAATTTTCCGTTTGCCTTTATAATCTTCAAGTGAAATTAAGGATAAATCCTGTTTAACTGCTGTCAGTTCTTTAATACTGCTTTTTTTTACTGGAAATTCACCTGCAAGTTTAACCGGGTTCCCGGCAAGTTTTGTTGCGGCCATGTGACGTCTCCTTTATTTTCAGGGTTTAATGATTTAACTCATTATTCTTCTTTTACTTTTTCAATCATGCCTTTTACTATACTAATGGCTTGATCCACTTTTTCAAGATGGGTCCGGTAAGATAAAACCGCAAGCCTCAACATGAATTTTCCCTGTATCAGAGTTGATGATATAAAAATTGATCCCTGTGTGATGATTTTTTCAAGCAGTGCCTTGTTAAATTCGTCTGCACTGCCCCTGTCAGGGACGTACCGGAAGATTACAATGGACAGGTCCGGTTCAGGGCCTGTCTCAATTCCATCTATGGTCCTTATCTTCTCATGAAAATACCGGGCGAGCAACAATTTTTCCTCCAGGGCTGCCCTGAAAGTTTTTATCCCGGCCAGTTTCAATGCGAGCCAGACTCTCAGCCCCCTGAAATGACGAGTCAATTCCGGGGACATTTCAGCCGGCGAAATCTCATCCATGCCGGCCAGGTTTTTCCCGTCCTGCAGATAATTTGCCTGGTACTGGTAAGGTTTATGCAGATCCATGGCCCTTCTTGCCAGTACAATACCGGTCCCGAAAGGGATAAAAAGCCCTTTATGGGGATCCATGGTCAAGGAATCGGATGAGTCCATCCCTTTCAATATTTTTCTGCCAAGGCTGCAAAGGACGAAACAGGCCCCATAGGCCCCGTCTACATGGAACCACATCTTGTTTTTACGGGCGATGTTTCCTATTTCTTCAAGGGGGTCAACTGATCCTGTATCCGTAGTTCCTGCCGATGCCACCACAAGCCAGGGGACAAGATGTTGAGCCTTGTCGGCTTTAATCATTTTTTCCAATTGATCTTTCTTCATCCTGAAAAAACCATCCACTGGAACCTGCCGGATCACACATTCTCTCATTCCCGCTGTTCTTAAAGCTTTTTCAACGCAGTGGTGGGTATGGGCCGAGAGGTACACCACAGTCCTGTGAAAATTTCCTGCCTTCAGATCAAAGGCATCCCGCGCCGACACAATGGCAGACAGATTTGCAATACTGCCGCCGGATGTAAGATCTCCTGCCGCAGATTCCGGATATCCGACTTCATCGGCAAACCATCGGACCACCATCATTTCCATCCGGGCGGCGCCGGGGGATGCTGCATAAATCCCTGAATACCGGTTGGTCACGGCTGCAAGAAAATCGCCAAGAGCAGAATAATAAAGGCCGCTGCCGGGGATATACCCGAGATGACCGGGGGATGCAGGATTCAACCCTGACCGGGTAACATGGTCATCAAAGTTTTTCAAAAGAGCCCCCAACTCTTCCGGTTCTTCGCCTATGGGCGAGATCAAAAGACCTGCCCCTTCATTGCTTACGCTTTGAAATACAGGAGCAGATGAAAGTCCTGTCAAAAATCCTTCAGCATATTGATTCACCTTTTCAAACAGATGTTGCCGCCCCTCCTGATCCGGTTCCAGCAAAGTGGTTTTTTTTTCAAGTTCCCTTATGATATCGGCTATATCATTTTCTTTTGTCATCCTTTTGTTCTCCCGTCAATTCATGTTCACGACCAATGCCATCATAATTGGGCCTGGGTGAAATATTTGTCAATAATTCTTTCTTTACAAACCACTCGATTTTTTTTAAAATATTAAATACAAGCTCAAATCGCAGCCGAACCTCCTTTTCGATCCATAATTTCTTTTTGCCTGATCCCAAGCCTCGGTCCAGCTCTGCTCAAATCTATAATTTTTTTTAATTATTATTAGAAAGGAGAGTCGCCATGGTAAAGCTTGAAATCATTGAAAAACTGCAAATCTTCAAAGACCTTACAACAGATGAATTAAAACAATTTCCAGAACTCTGCTCACTCGAAAATTATCAGGTTGGGGAAAGCCTTTTTCTGGAGGGAGATTCGGCGGAACACGTGTGGATTGTTATTGACGGCAATGTGGAACTCAGGTTTGAGATGCCGGACGCCAGACAGACAACCCATGACAATACTCTTTCCTCCCATAACAGAGATGTCCCGGAATCACAGATCTTCGGGTGGTCCTGTTTTACCCCGCCTTATAAAATGAAGCTTTCAGCCTATTGCACCTCCAGGAGGTGTGAAGTCCTTAAAATCAATGCCCGGGAGCTGAATAAGCTGATGGAAAAGGATACGGCCATTGGATTTAAAATCATGCGGTATGTTGTCCAGGTTGTGGGTTACAGGTTCAAACAGATGAAAGAAGAAGTCGCCAAATTTATGGGGATCAACCTGATGAATTCCTGGTAGACTTTGTGAATAAAGTCGGGTCTGGGCGGAACTTAACCTGGATGATGAGCCAAAAGGCTTGAATCCATAAAAATTTTAATCTGATTCAGGATGTCCAGAAACAGGGAAAATGCAACCATTGCGGGGGATGCGTCACGTTTTGTTCAGCCGTCAGCTATGGCGCACTGAGCATGGATGCCGATGGCAGAGTGGTTACAGATTCAGCCGGTTCCCATTTCAGCAATTCCCAGAGAATGGTTCAGTTTGCACGAGAACATTCCACTTCTTCCCTGGCAGACAGCAGGCCAGACAAAAATATCGCAGACAGGCAAAAAAAAGGAGTCGAGGTCATCTGCTCATGATGGAACTCCGGCTGAGCCTAAACATTAAATTATCTGTGCCGTTTGGAAAGAAACAGACACTTTTATCATTTGATCGGCTTCATTTGTGATGCAGATGAAGCCGTCATGGAGTTCAACTATTTTTTTTACGATTGCCAGCCCAAGCCCTGAGCCGCCATAGGTTGTGGAACGGGATTTTTCCACCCGGTAGAATTGCTCAAAAACTAAACCAAGATCCTCTTCCGGGATGGGAAGGCCGGAATTGGATATCTCCAGCACTACCTCCTTGTTTGTTTTTTTACCCTTTATGATGATTATGCCGTCTTTTTCAAAATTATAACGGATGCTGTTATCGATCAGATTAATAAAGAGACGGAAAAGTTTTTCAGGGTCGCCGCTAAAAACAATATCTTTGGGCATCTGGTTCTCTACCTTGATATTCTTTGATGCAAACAGATCTGCATAGTCATTCAAAACCCGGTCTGTCAGGGTTGACACGTTGACCGGTTGCTTGTCAAGGGTTTCCTGCTGCTCCAGCCGGGAGAGATCCAGAAGATTTCGGACCAGGTGGCTCATCCGGCGGGTGGTATCCAGCTGTTTGATCAGGTTCTTGTTGGCGTTCGGCGGTAAATCCTCATTCATGAGCATTTCTTCCTGGGACAGCATGAGAAGGGTGATGGGGCTTTTCAGCTCATGGGAGGCATTGCCGATGAATTCTTTCTGGCGTTTAAAAGAATATTGAAGCCGGTCAAACATTTTGTTCAGCGATGTGGCAAGTTCCTGCAATTCATCCCGGTTACGGTTTATGGGAATGCGTTTGTATAAAGACTTTTCACTGATTTCGGTAGCCATCCGGGTAATGTTGGTAATGGGAACCAGAATTTTTCCAGCCAGTTTATAGCTTAACAGAATGATGACCAAGGTGCATACGGCAAGACTGATTACAATATACCGGAACAGCTCAAGCAATTCCTCTTCAAGATTTTCAATGGGTTTGGCAATGCGGATCTCAATGGGAACAAGATTAAGCTGCGCTTTGATCACCATTACCCTGAAGAGCACATCATCCTCATCATCCTGTTCCAGACTGATTAGTGACCTTGGGATGGATCTTTCCATCAGATATGTGGTTTTATTGCCTGAAGCGGTGATATCCGTATACCGGGTCAGGGCGGATTGATATAAAACGCTGCCTTTATTATCGGTTACCTTGATCCAGTATTGATCCGGGTTATAGGGCATATGGGACAGGGCATATCGATCCTTCCGTATGATCGGGGTCTCCATCTGTTTCACAAGGGATTGCGCCATGTATTGCAACTCTTTGTCTATGAATTTGAAGGGCTCTTCCGTGAGTTCAAAAAAAATTACAGAAGAAAATGCAAGCGTCGACAATAAGGCAGTGCCGGCAATCCACAGGGTTATTTTTTTACGTATTTTCATATGGTATCGTCAATAATAAACCCAATACCGCGAATTGTCCTGATAATTTCAATATCCTCGTGGGATTTGATTTTTTTCCGCAGGTTTTTAATGTGGACATCAATAAAATTGGACATGGAAAAAGGATCAAACTCATTCCCCCACAGATGTTCAGCCATGTTGAATCTGGAGACGGCGCTTCCCTTGTTGTAGAGCAAAAATTCAAGAACGGAAAATTCTTTGAGTGTTAAATCAAGCAATTTGCCGTTCTGCATGACTTCCCGGCTGGCAGTATTGAGGCTGAGGGATCCGGCCGTGAGCATCGGGTCCCTTTTGCCGTCCCTTCGCAGTATTGCCCTGATTCTTGCCATGAGTTCAGCCATGGAAAAAGGTTTGGAAAGATAATCATCGGCGCCATAATCAAGCCCTTTCACCCTGTCTTCAACATCGCCGCGCGCCGTGAGCATGAGCACGGGGACGTTCAACCCGGCCTGGCGGATCTCCTTGAGAACACTGAGACCATTCCTTCGGGGCAGCATGATGTCCAGTAAAATCAGATCATAGCTGACCTCAAATATTTTATCCAGCGCTGCTTCTCCGTTAACAGCCGTTTCCACCCGATACAATTTTCTTTTCAGGGAGGTGCAAAGCTGCTCAAGCAGCTCCGGGTCATCCTCCACAATAAGAATGTTCATGCCTTTCATGATCCTTAGTTATTTGCAAGATCCGCCTGATTTTCAGACCATCGGTTCAACCTGTTTTTAAGAATATAATCCGCTCCCTGATAATATGACATTAATTCTTTAACAAAGGGATAGGAATCTTTTATTTTTTTTATAACCGGCTCTGATGTGCTGATATCCACAAGACTGAGTTCTTTTCCCGGGGACAGGATCAGCAATTCTTTTTTACTGTTGAGTATCCCCAGTTTCTGGTAATTTGCAATAAAGGCCCTCTCTTTAAAGTCCGGGGCCAGAATATCTTTACCAAAAAAGAAACTGTCATAGGAAAAATTAAGCAGGGACAAAACTGTCGGGGCAATATCAATCTGGCTGGACAGGCATTCTATTTCTTCTGCTTCAATATATTTGGGAGCGTAGATAAACAAGGGGATATGGTATTTTTCTACAGGCAGCCCTGTTTTACCGGCACTCTCGGCACAATGATCCGCCACGACCACAAAAAGTGTGTCCTCAAACCAGGGCTGTTTTTCCGCTGTTTTGATCAACCGGCTCAAGGCATAATCCGTATATTTTATTCCGCCGGCCCTGCCGCTGCCGGTTCCGCCCTCTCCGGGCAAAAGATCGATTTTTCCTTCAGGAAAGGTAAAGGGCTGGTGATTGCTGGTGGTCATGATATGAAAAAAAAACGGCGTTTTTGAAGCAAATGCCTTACCCGCCTCATAAACGGCCCTGTTGTATATGTCTTCATCACAAACCCCCCAGGCATTTTTAAAGGTCACCTCTTTATCGCTCAGGCGGGTCTGATCCACAACCCGGTATCCGTTTCCTGAAAAAAAGGCATTCATATTGTCAAAATATCCTCGACCCCCATAAAGGAAGGCTGTATCATATCCTTTATCCTTGAATACTTTTCCCAAAGAGAACATATGGCTGTTATCCGGTCGCTTTACAGTGGAACGGCCCGGTGTGGGCGGAATGGACAGGGTGATGGCCTCAAGCCCCCTGTCTGTCCGTGTGCCTGTGGCATAAAGATTTGTAAATAATTTTCCCTTTTTAAACCAGTCGTCCATAAAAGGCGTAATATTCTGTTTTTCCCCGAAACGGGTAAGGTATTTTGCACTCAGGCTCTCAACCGAGATCAGAATCACATTGAGTTTTTTTTCAGTCTCATTTCCCTGAATGTGTCTTTTGATATTGTATAAACCGGTCTGATCGGCTTGTTCCTCTGGTTCAAGGACCATTTCTTTCAATAAATTTGAGAGTGATCTATCATCCCCTGTTTCATAAAATTGCCGGTAATCCAGGGTATTGTTCCTGAAAGCTGCAAATAATTGATAAGGGCCGTTTGATGCCAGTTCATTCACATAATTATTGTTGGAAAACCCCCGTTGGGATTGATTCAAAAAAAGCCCTGCAAGGGCCGGAATCAAAAGAAGAAAAGCGGCAATGATAATTCTCTGAGAAAATTTCTCCTTCACCTGCATTGTTTTTAAAAAAGATTGGCGTAACAAAAAAAAGACGCCGGCTGTTATGATGAACAGGATGGGTAATATCCAGAATACGGGATATGATTCCATGATATTATGGGTGACTTCACGGCGATAGATCAAATAATCCACGGAAATAAAATTGAACCTCACACCGAATTCATCCCAGAAAAGCCATTCAGCAACAATGGAAAAGAAAAGGCCGTATAATATACAAAACCCAATTACCTGTGCCGTTAATCTAACCGGCGCGCTGCCAAACCACTTGTTCGGCAGGACAAGGAGCAAAAGGACAAACGGAATGCAAAAATACCCGATAAAGGCGATGTCGTAAATAAAACCCTGTCCGTATATATAGAGCCATTCAAAAAAGGTCTGATCCGTGATATCCCAGGCCCTGATAAAAAGAGCGGTTCTCAATAGGGTATGGACAAAAAGAACAACCGCAGACATCTGAAAAATAACGGCAAAGCGCGTTTTCGGCGAGCTGAAAATTTTATTTATCATAAATAATGACCTTTCCATTCCTCCGGGTAAAAAAGATAATAAATTATCAAGGCTGAATACCAGCAGATGACCAGGGTAAACAGATCATGGCTGGGAAAATGAGCGCCCCGCACCTGCTGACCTATTCCAAAAAAGAGGCCCAGACTCAGGGCAAAAAGAAAACCATGGTTCTTATATGGTGAGCCAAGGTGAAGCAATAAAAAATAAAGACTGAAAAAAGCATATCCTCCTGCGGCATGACCCGCAGGGAAGGCTTCACCAATGGGCAGACCCTTGGGAACAGGGTCAAACAACCTGATATAAGGCAATGTCCCTGAAAAAATGTCTAAATCCCATGGGGTGTAGATATGAGTCGTATGCTTCCCTGCACCCACTATCAGCGGCCCGGCAGCCGAGGCTGCCAAAACGTAAAGCATGATTTTTTTGTGTTTTTTAAAAGGGCGGTACCCCCAGGTTAACAAAAAAACCATCAGCCAGGTGACAACCGCAAAAATGTCAAAATACCTTCCCCAGTCATGAATAACCGTATCAAAAAGCCAGTGACCCCGAAACGGCCAGGACCGGCTTTGCTCATTATAAAAATGCGATATCCACCACACATCAAAATCACTGTATTCAAAGACTATTCCCACCATAAGAAGGAACACCGGAAAGACCGTCATTATCTGTTTTATATTTAAATCGACATTAATATGATTCATCTCTTTAATCAGTATTTTTGTTTATTGATCAAAAATATAGCAGTGCCATTATGAAGAAACTGTGAAGATTTTGAATTCATTCATTAAAAGAATGGAGCTTGCAGGGAAATATCCTGTTACACAATCCTAACCTCAACCCAGTGTTCCTTATGGTCGTCACACAGAGGGATAATGTTATCCTTTTGGGGTTTTCCATCCACACGGACGCTCATGGACCCTTTGCCGCCGGCCTGCTGGAAAACCGATATGTGATAGACCGTTTCCCGATAGCGGTAATGCAGTTTGAATCCTTCCCAATCCCCAGGGATGCACGGGGTGAACCTCAATTTATCCACTTCCAGCGATAGCCCCAGAAGGGATTCAATGATGAGCCGGTACATCCAGGCTGCCGAACCCGTGTACCATGTCCAGCCGCCCCGGCCCGTATGCGGGGCTACGGCATAGACATCGGCAGCCACCACATAGGGTTCAACTTTGTACACGTCCACCTCTGCTGCCGACCGGGCATGGTTCACAGGATTGATCAGGGTAAAAAGCTCCCAGGCCCGCTTCCTGTCGCCCAGACGCGCAAAGGCCATGGCAGCCCAGATGGCTGCATGGGTATACTGCCCCCCGTTTTCCCGCACGCCCGGAACGTATCCCTTAATATAACCGGGGTTCAGTGACGACTTGTCGAATGGCGGGTCTAAAAGTCGTACCAGCCCGTGTTCACGGCTGACAAGATGCTGATCCAGTGCTTCCATGGCCCGGTGCGAGCGCTCACGGGAACCGACTCCGGACAGTACGGACCAGCTCTGGGCAATGGAATCAATCCTGCATTCCGGGTTGATGGATGACCCCAGAGGTGTACCGTCATCAAAATAGGCCCGCCGATACCAGTCGCCGTCCCAGCCATGGGATTCGATATTGATCTGAAGGGTAGCGGCCTCATTGCGGCAGCGCTGAGCAAAGGCTGTGTCCCCCCGCTTATCAGCCACCTCGGTAAAACGCAGGAGCACTTCATAAAGAAAGAACCCCAGCCATACACTTTCGCCTTTGCCCTTTTCTCCCACCAGGTTCATGCCGTCATTCCAATCACAGGACCCCATGAGCGGCAGACCGTGCTCTCCAAAAGTGAGGCTTTTTTCAATGGCCCGGACACAATGGTCATAGAGGCCGGTTTTTTTGTCAGACCGATTGGGCAAATCGTAATATGAATCTTCATCCGCGGCCACGGCACGGCCTGAAAGAAAATGGACGGCTTCGTCCAGCACCCCGGTGTCTCCGGTGCTGAGAACATACCGGCAAGTGGCCAGAGGCAGCCAGAGATAATCGTCGGAGCAACGGGTGCGGACCCCCCGGCCCTGGGGCGGATGCCACCAGTGCTGCACATCACCTTCCTCGAATTGACGGGATGCCGCCAGCAACAGATGTTCCCGCATAAGGTGAGGCCGCGCATAAATCAGGGCCATCACGTCCTGCAACTGGTCGCGGAACCCAAAGGCCCCTCCCGACTGGTAGGTTGCGCATCTGGCCCAGAGGCGGCAGGCCAGGGTCTGGTAAAGCAGCCAGCCGTTGGCCAGCACATTGAGGGAGGGATCAGGAGTTTGTACATTGACGGCACCCAAGGTGTGGGTCCAGTGCTGCCAGACCGTATCAAGGGCTTTATGGGCCGCTGTTGATCCTTGAAACCGACGAACCAGGTTTTCAGCATCATCCTGGTCTTTGCCCAATCCAACCCTGAAAATGATCTCCCGCTCCTGTCCGGCAGCCAGGTCAAAGCTCACCTGGATGGCGGCGCAGGGGTCTAAAGCTGCCCCAACCCTTCCAGAAAGGCCGGTCTTCAGCATTGCGGCAGGGGATGCCGGAGTATGATTCCGTCCCAGAAACTCAGTCCGGTCGCAGGTTATTGTGCAGTTTGTGTGATCATCCACATCAAAATAAGCCGTCCGGTTGGGAAATTCGGTGTTATAGGCATTTTTTGCAAAAAGCGCACCGCTCATGGGATCAATTGCAGTGACCACATGCAGGGCTGTTTTTTGCCGCAAATCTCCCAGCACCCATTCCACATAACCTGTGGCCGATAGCTTCCGGGACCGTTCCGATATATTCTGCACTTTTAAGACTGAAAACTTGACAGCCGCATCAAGGGCCACGTAAATCCAGAGTTCTGTCCGGATGCCGCGTTCCGTGTGTTCAAACACGGTATAACCGAATCCGTGCCGGGTGACATAAGGCGCAGAGCCGGTGCAGGGTGCCGGTGTCGGCGACCAGAAATGACCCCGTTCTTCATCACGGATAAAAAACGCTTCGCCTCCTGCATGGGTCACCGGATCATTTTCCCAGGGCGTGAGCCGGAACTCATGGGCATTCTCACTCCAGGTACAGGCCGGGCCGCTTTCAGTGATGATTGTCCCGAAAAACGGGTTGGCCAGGACATTGACCCAGGGTGCCGGTGTTTTTTGTCCCTCTGCCGTGGTAATCACATATTCGCGTCCATCCGGCGTAAACCCGCCCAGCCCGTTGTAAAATGTCAGGTCGTGACGCGGCTGGGGAAGTGTTGCCGTGGGTTCGGGCCGAAGGTGTCTGCCTGGGATCAGGCGGGGCATTTGGATACCGGGAAGACCGCCGTCGCTGATCTGGTCGGACAGGGTTCCCCGGGAGTCGCTGATGATCACCCTGGCAACCGCCTGGAACAGGATACGGTCTTCCTCGGCAATCTGATCCGCGGATCGGATAAAGATGCCGCCGGGACGGTCAATGACATTGGCACCAATTCCTGCGGTAATGAGACTGACAATCTGATCATGGAGAACCTGCCGGTAGCCTGTATGATCTTCGTTCCAGATCACCAGATCCACAGAGAGCCCTTTCAGCCGCCAGTAGACATGGGCCTGAACCAGTTGACGGACCAGATCGATATGGGCCGGGTCTTCAATTTTTAAAAGGACAATAGGCAAATCGCCGGAAATGGAATATCCCCAGAGGCTGGACTGGCCGCTGCGGTTCTTTTTCAAAAGGCCTGGATCAGCCCGCAAAGCCGCATGGGTATAGATTAAGGTATTGGCAAGACGTCCATAGAGCTGGGCATCGGTTTCAGTGGCATTGATCTGCCGCAGAAACACCTGCCCGTGGGTCCAGGCCAGCTCAAACACCCGGTCGGCAAGATGCCGGTCCTGGTATTTTTCCATCAGCTTCATGGCTGCATCCCTGGTGTCACCCACACCGGTAACCAGGTTGATGATGACGGATTCGCCCGGATCAAGGCTTAACCGGCTGCGGATGGCCACAATGGGGTCAAGAACCGAACCCTGGCTGCCGGAGAGTTCGGCTGCCGGGTCGTCGGTCATGACCCTGGGGTTGGCTGCACTGTTGCCCCGGCCAATAAATTTCATGCGGTCGGTCTCAAAGGAGATCTGTTTCACCTTTGCTCCGTGTATGGCCATGAGATGAAACATCCAGGGCGGCTGTTCTTCCTGGGACCGGGGCCGCCGGGTGCAGAGAATGGCCTGCTGTTCTTCGATGATTTCGGTCTCAACAAAAAGATTGCTGAAGGCCGGATGCAGCGCTTCAGCCATGGGCGGAGCCAGAACCACTTCGGCATAGCTGGTCACATCAATGGTCCGTTTCCGGCGTGCGCGGTTGGAGATGGTTATGCGGCGCAGCTCAATGTCGTCTTCAGGCGACACAACAACTTCGGTATAGGAGTCAAGGTCATCATGCGCACAGCGGAACTCGGCCCGCCCTTCTGAAAACACCACGTCAAATTTTTTTGAGGGCATCAGGGTCGGCTGATGGGTTGTGGACCAGAACATCCGGCTGGTAAGATCCCGGATATAACAGAAGGTGCCGCGGTTATCGCTGGTACTGTCTTCGTGCCACCGGGTGACGGCCAGGTCCTTCCACCGGCTGTAACCGCCTCCGGCAGCCGTCATCATCACGTGATACCGTCCGTTTGAAAGCAGCTGGACTTCAGGCCCAGGCGTATCCGGACTGGTAAAAACCCGGATGGGTTTTTCAACCATGCCCGCGGCCTTCTCCTGCTCGGCAAGCTCTGTGGTATGGATATACAGGGTCGTTGCCTTGGGAATCCGTTCCTGAAGCAGCAGCAGGGCGGACTGGAACAGGGGCTCGGATTCAAACCGTTTCTGCATGGGCCGTTCCAGGAGCAGGTATGCCAGGGAAAGAAAACTCATGCCCTGGTGATGGGCCATAAAAGATCGGACCACCACATTTTCCCGGCCCGGCGGCAGACGCGACGGCGTATAATCCACGGCTTCATAAAACCCGTATTTCCCGGCAAACCCTTCTTTGGCCATGAGTTCCAGATTCCGGCAGGCCCTTTGGGGCGCCACCATCAGCGCCATCACCGACGCATAGGGCGCGATCACCAGGTCTTCGGCAAGCCCTCGCTTGAGTCCGAGACCGGGAACGCCAAAGGCCCGGTATTGATAATTGTGATGAACATCAATGGCATTGTACCCGCATTCTGAAATGCCCCAGGGCACGGCACATTTTCTGCCATAGGCAATCTGGCTGGCCACAGCCGTCTTACAGGTCTGGTAAAGCAGGGTGTTTTCATAGGTCGGCATTACCAGAAGCGGCATCAGGTATTCAAACATGGACCCGCTCCAGGACAAAAGAATGGGTCCTTCCCCTGTGGTGGTGAGCAGGCGGCCCAGGGCAAACCAGCTCTCCTGGGGCAATTGCCCCTGGGCAATGGCTACAAAACAGGCAAACCTGGCTTCCGAAGCCAGAAGATCGTAATAGCCGGAATCCCGGCGATGCTCGCTGACATTATAACCGATTGACAAAAGGCGGCGAGAGGTATCAAACAAAAAATCATATTCCATCCGGGCAAATTCATTGATCTGTCCACAAAGGCGTTCAATGGCTTCAATCCGTTTCCCGGCCTCCTGGCCGGATACCTTTATCAGGCGGGAAAGCTCATTCAGCCACTCTTTTTCCTCTTCTTTGACGGCCAGAGAAAGGCGATGCCCAATTTCCGGCAACAGCCTTGCCTCCATCTGAGCAGCCTGGTCCAGGGTCGGGATAAGGTCAAGATCGGCCATGTCATGGGGTTTATCCAAAGAAGACAAGTGATCTGTCCAGGGAGTCAAAAGAAACAGCTCATCCAGGGCATTGCGGCACTGCCCGGCAAAGGTAAAAACCCACTCTCTCAAGGGGTTTTCAGAATTACTGTCCATGGCGTTCACATCCAGCTTAAATCCCTCAGCTGACTCAAGGAGCTGATTCAGACCCTGCCATGTCCCGGTCAGGGTGGCAGGCGGAGTTTTGACCAATCCTTCAAGTTCCTTGTGGATCTCCATGATCCTTGCCCGGAAATTATCTCCGGCCAGATCAGAGAGAACTTGAAAGGTATCGCTGAGACCCTGGAACAATCGTCTGCCTGTTATGGGGTCATGGATGAGACCTTGAAGCCCCGGCCCCAGCGTCAGAAGATGACCGGCCAGATTGCCGCTGTCCACCGAAGAAATATAGCGGGGAAAAAGCGGTGCAAGAGACAGGGTGTCATACCAGTTATAAAAATGGCCCAGATGCCGTTCCAGGGTTGCCATGGTATTCAAGGTATGGGTTGTCCGGTGGATAAGATTTTTGGCAGAGACATATCCGAAATCATAGGCTGCCAGATTGGATAAAAGAGCCAGCCCCATATTGGTGGGGGAAGTACGGTGGGCTGCAACGCCGACCGGGACCTCCTGATAATTATCCGGCGGCAGCCAGTGATCTTCCGGCCCCACAAAGGCCTCAAAAAAGGCCCAGGTTTTCCGGGACAACCCGTGGAGAAAAACCGTCTGATCCATGGTCAATCTTTCCGGGAGCCGGTCAAGGGGCCGGCTGATCCACCAGGTAACAACAGGAGAACACAGCCACAGGATAAGGATGGGCCCGGCCACCACCAGGGTAATCGGCTTCAACAAAAAAAGGGTCATGGCCGAAGCAACGGCAATGGCCTGTGCCGCCCACATGGACTTAAATGAACTGCCAAGACCTGCCGGTTTCGGTCCATGACGGCCGCCGGTGCCGGCCGACGGATTCCATTCAAGCAGCCGCCGATGTGTGATCATCACCCGCCAGATTGTGCGAGCCATGGCATCCAGGCTGTACCACGCCTCATGGGGCAGACAAACAAGGGTAAGTGCCGCCTGAAGACAATGCCGCCAGGCGGTTGTCAAGGTGCCGGTCAGATGCTCGCCCAGCCTCACATCCACTGATTTTTGAAAGACGTTCAGGACCGTGGGCGGCAAAAAAGGAAGCAGAATAATGCCAGTCACCGTAAGAGTCCAGAACCATGGCGATGCCAAGACCATCCAGCCGAGCAGCAAAAGAAGGGTCAGGGATGCAGCCGTAAGACTGCGCCGCAGGTTGTCAAAAATCTTCCAGCGGGACAGCATGGACAGCGGATTTTTTTGCATATGACCGTCGGGACCGGGTACCCCGGGAAACAGCCAGCGGGCAATTTGCCAGTCGCCCCTGATCCAGCGGTGCCGGCGATCCACGTCAGCCCTGTACTGGGACGGATATTCCTCGTACAATTCCACATCGCTGATCAGACCGGCCCGGGCATGGCAGCCTTCAAGCAAATCGTGGCTGAGGATGAGATTATCGGGAAAACGATGGGCCAGGGCTCTTTGAAATGCATCCACATCATAGATGCCCTTGCCGATAAAGGACCCTTCCCCGAACAAATCCTGGTACACATCGGAAACCGCTCGCGTATAGGGATCAATCCCGGGTTCACTGCCGCAAAGGCGGGCATAAAAAGATTGATTTGTATGGGACAGGCTGCCGGCCACCCGCGGCTGAAGGATGCCGTAACCTTCTGTGATGCGCCCCTGCGTTTCATCATAAACCGGCCGATTGAGCGGGTGGGCCATGGCGCCGACAAACTGCCGGGCCGTATCACGGGCCAAAAGGGTATCGGTGTCCAAGGTAATCACATATTTCACCGACGATAGAATAATGGTGTCACCCTCCACAAGGGCAAAGCCTTCAGTCGGACTGCCGCGGAGCAGCCTGTTCAAATCGGCAATTTTACCGCGCTTGCGCTCATACCCCATCCAGATATTGTCCCGGGCATTCCACCGGCGTGGACGGTGAAAGAGAAAAAAAATCTCCCCCTGGGTGATCCGGTATTTTTTGTTCAGCGATTCAACACCCAGGCGGGCCTGAAGCAGCAGCGGGTCGTCCTCCAAAAGCCGTTCTTCTGCCGCATCAGGAAAATCGGTGAGAAGGCCGAAATGAAGGTGGGGATCCTGGTTTGCCAGAAAACGGACTTCCATTGCTTCCATAAGATCATCGATGTTGCGGGTGCTGGTCAGCATGGTGGGAACCACCACCAGGGTCCGGCATTCCGATGGAATCCCGTTGGAAAAATCCATCCGCGGCAAAGGCTGGGGCCTGGCCCACAAAGAGGCCAGCCAGTTCACCAGGGCCACGGCCGGCTGACCGGCACAGATAAGGAAAAGCAAAACAAGCGGCCCCAGGGCCCAGCCCTGCAGACCGTCGGCATATGCCTTTGCCGTAAAACAGGCTGCCAATACCAAAGTCAAAAATAAGATAGAGCCACCATAAATAGACAGGGGAAACCCTTGGATGACCCTGCCAATCAACCGGCCGGGCGAAAACCGCAGTGCCGTTTTTTGTTCAAGTGCGGGCAATCCCTTGTCAATAAGGTAAAAACCCACATGGGCCATGCGGTCATCCACACCTTTCTCTGCTCCTGCCGCCCGGGCCAGTTCAATGGCCAGATGGGCCACTTCAGTCTCGGATCGGGAGCTTTGCCGGGCAATCTTTTCAACAACATGACGATAGCGGTCACGGGTGGTAAAATCCATCCGGCCGTAGACATCTGCCGGATCTTTATTCAAATGCCGGTCCACAGCGCTCATGGTCTCGACAAATTCACGCCAGTCCATGGCGGAAAGAAACCTGAGGCTGCCGATGCTGTTGCTTACCGACACCTGGTCTGCCGCCTGCTGTTGAGTCTCTTGGCGCACCAGATGTTCAATGGTCAGGCCCACCCCGGACAACCGCTGTTCAATCCAGCTCAAAGGCAAAGCCAGGGCCGGGCCCTGGCCCTGGAGGCGACGGGCCAGCTCTGCTACAAAAGGCCCCACCATGGGCGGATTGGACCGCGCCATGTCGGCAATAACCATAATCAGGCCGTTGGGGTCTTCCGTAGCGGTCTCGATCATCTGATCAGCCCAGAGGGCTGCCTGGTTCCGGTTTATTTTATCCCCGGCAAGACGGGCTGCGATCCTCCTCAGATTTTCGATAAGGGCCAGCCGCAGCATGATGGGGATGGCCCAGAGTTCACCCAGCTTCAGAACGGTAACGCCCTGATAGGCAGACACAAAACTGCTGAGGCCCTCCGGGTCCACCCGCCCGTCACCATGGGAGATGGTCTCAAGGGCAATGTCATAGACTCTTGGCCGCCCGGCAGACGGCCCGTTGAGCAGGCGCGGCAGTTCGCGGCTGTAGCCCTTTGGCAAATGCCGTTTTGCAGTGCGGATCTGTTCTTCGATGAGATAAAAATTGTCCAGCAGCCATTCTTCGGCCGGGGCAATGAGGCGGTTTGCCACAACCGCATCGGTGAGCGGCCTGCAGACAGCAATGAGAACAGCCTCGTTATCCGACAGCCGGGATAAAAGCTTATCCGGAAGGAATTTAAGGCTCAACTCATGGGTCTTGGCCAGGATTCTGCCGTGCTGCTTCATCTGATCGCTGCCGAATAATTCCGCACGCAGCGGAGCTTCTTCAGAAAAGATCAGGTTCGGTTCTTTTTTGCGGAGATACCCGAAAAAACGAAGCGGTTTCCAGAAAATACTCACACCATTCACCTTCATTCTAGGATATCTCCTTTTAGAATTGTTTATTTTGTGATCGGATAAAGCTCAACTCGGCGGTTCATTGCCCTGCCCTTATCTGTTTTGTTGGATTCCACCGGTTTTGAGAACCCGAAACCCTCTGTGGATAAACGGTTTTTATCAATTCCCTTATCCGTCAGATAGGATTTTACCGCCTCGGCCCGTCTCAGGGACAAGACATCATTATAGGCTTTGGTGCCGATACTGTCCGTGTGCCCCTGGATTTTTACAAAAAGCTCGGGCCGGGATTTCAGAACGTTGACCACCTTGTCAAGAAACTCGAAACCTGCCGGTTTGATGATAATTTTATCAAAATCAAAATAAGCTTCATCCACTACCCAGACTTTCTCAACCGGCGGGGGAGCAGCTGTTTTGGGTGTGACTGCCACTGGCGCCGGTGCCTGAGCCATGGGCTTTTTAGTCAGGAAAACATCCTGGACAAACTGGCCCATGCCGCTGCCTGCCATTAATTTATCTGCATTGGTGACAAAACCGCATTTGCCGATCTTGGATATTTCTTCCATCACGGCAACCCCTTTTGCATTATCTCCGACAAGTATGGGATAATAACAAAGGCCTGGGCCCATCTGATCTTTCAGTGCCTGAGCTGCTTTCAAAGTTATGGGAGACTCTAAACTAAACTCTTCCTGGCCGTCACTGATAATGACAACAGCGGTTTTACCGGAAAAAGCTTTAAGGTCCTCTCCGGCTGCGGTCAATGCTGCATGCATGGGGCTGGTACCGCCTGCACTTGAAATTGAGCCCAGTTTTTCATTCAATCCCTTCTGAGTATATTTTTCCATGCCGTAAAAAAGAACCGTTGGTTTGTTAGACACCTGTGCGCTGTGTCCAAAAGACCTGAGGCCGGCATTCTGACCCAGCTCCGGCAGGGTCTGGCTCAAATGCTTTACAATGTCACTGGCAACGATAAATTTCTTATTCCCGTTGTACTTATCATCCATGGAGCTGGATGCATCCAGGATAATCAGAAAATTATCCACGGAAGATACATAATCATTTGAATTAAACATGGTTGGGGTAAATGCGGGTATGGGCTGTTGCCGGGCGGCACACCCAAATAAAAACATCACCGCAATTAAAGACAGAACAACTCTGGTACTAAAAAATTTCATGATATCTCTCCTGTTTGGGTTTGAGTTAATTTTTTACAATAAGGCTGTTTTTAACGGATTGAACCCCTTTCACGGATCTGGCGACTTCCACGGCTCTGGCAGAAACCTTTGAGGAATTCACAAACCCGCTCAGCTGAACTTCTCCCTTAAAGGTTTCCACATTGATCTGGAAAACCTTAAGCTCCGGATCATTGAATATTTCCGCTTTCACCTTGGTGGTCAGCACACTGTCATCAATATACTCCCCTGTGCTTTCCTTTTTGTATGTCCCGGCACAGCCGGCAACAAAGGCAAACAGGAAAAGGCCAATAAATAAACAGTTGATAAAATTTCTTGTTCTCATCATTTCTCTCCTTTACATGGTATTGTTTTTACTGCGATTCCCGGATTATTTTTCCAGGTGGTTTCTTTGTGCTTTCTCTGTTTACACTTCAATTTGTGTGCCAGGCTTCCAATGGTCTGGAACATCGTCATCATCCCATTGATATATATGGATAATCCGAAAAATAGATCTCATAATTTAGCGGCACTGAAACCCACAGAAAAAGGTCATATGCAACCTTCGGTCACATATGACCTTATTTTTCAGAAAATGGTTGGGTTAGTATTCTTTTTTTGAAATGATGTACTGGATTTGAATTTTATTATCAGTTGCTGATTTAAGCGAGGCAGGAATCAGGACCAGGCCTGCAGTGAGGGTCCCAGGTTCAGAAAGCCTGTCCAGGGGTATCTTTTCCGTAAAAATGGTGGAAATATCCTTCAGTAAAAATTCTCCGCCGCTTACTCGAACCGTCCCGGGTCTTGCCGTGACTTGTGTCATGACCAACCCCCGGGGCAGTTTTCCGATCCAATAGGGCTGAACCGGGAGTTCTTTTTCAATCAGTTTATCCAGTGTGATGTCCAGTTCCGAGGGCTCTATCTTTTTGAGCCGCAACCCCGGCGGAAGCACGATGTTCTTCTGGGTAACGGACAGCTTGTTAATGCCGGGCACGGCATGGGACAGGTCGAGTTTGACCTTGATCTGGTCAGGCTTGACGGAATTGATGAGCGGCATTGCCCCGCTGATCAGCAGTTTAACATTGGCTGATGACGAGGACATGATTTCCAGTTTCTGATCCGGGTTTATAAACTCTATGGGGATCTCCGGTGAGGCCAGGGTTTCCATTCCTGTTGAAAAGCGGAGCCATATCCCGGTAATGCCGAAAAGACAGATTGTTGCCGCTGCAACAAGTTCTATGGTCTGATGCCGGAATCCTTTTTTCGAATTGTCGCCTGCGTGTTCCCGGAGCGATTCTTCAAGGGATGAACGATTGTCCGGCGTATGGATCCGATCCTCTTTGAACAGGGAAACCCGGCCCCGTTCTTCTGAAACAACAATCACCAGAGCATCTGTGAGTTCTGCCAACCCGGCTGCAGCCCGGTGACGCGTCCCGAAATAAGAAGGCAGGTCCTCTCTTTTTGACAAGGGAAGAATCACGCCTGCCGCAGTAATCTGACCCCCCTGGATGATGGCGGCACCGTCATGCAGGGGATTGTCGGGCCAGAAAATACTCACCAGCATTTCCTGGGACAGCCTGGCGTTTATGGGGACCCCGCCTTGAACAACCTTGGCCAGGCCCTGTTTTAAGGGCAGGACGATCAATGCGCCGATCTTTTTTTCAGCCATTTCATAGACGCTTTCAACAATGCTGTTCAAAGGGGTCTGAAATTGATGCCGGGGAATTCCCCATAAAAATGATTTCAGATTCTTGGTCTGCAGAACACTGGAGATTTCATTTCGGAAAATAATAATGATGATAAACGCAGCCACGGTAATAAAACCCTGCATGACCCAGCTGGTGATGATCAGGCCAAGCGGGGCCGAAGCCTGACTGACAGCCCAGAGGACACAAACAGCCAGCAGCACCCGGATCACATTGGTTCCCCTGAAAAGCACATAAAGCCGGAATAAAATATAGCTGTTCAGGAGGATATCGAAAACATCCTGCCAGCGAAGCCCTGAGAATATATAAAAGAGAGACTCCATGGTCAATCAGTCTGCCATGCCGAATCTAAGGGTCTGGAGCAGTGCATCCCCGGCATCCCGAATTTCAACACGCCAGGGCCCCTTATCCTCATCCCTGATCTGTATCCTGCTGAAAGAAGACCATTTGGGAGGGTTGAGCACAAGCTTCATGGTGGAGATCAATTTGTCCCTGTAATACCATTTGTGAAAAATATGGGTTTTTTCAAAAACCGGGTCAAAATTTGAAAAACAGAACACCTCACCCTGGGAAATTGAAAACACCACGGACGGAGTTACAGGAAGTGAATCCTCAACGGATTCGCACATGACCGCCCGGACCAGAACGATTTTAGCCCCTGGCTGCTCCGAATAGCCGTCCGTTGCAGCAAACAGCAGGAGGGCGGCAAAGATCAGCAGGGCTTTGATTGATCTGTGAGAAAAAATTGTTTTCAAACCGGCCATTATACCGAATATTCCATTTTTTATTCCATGTGTGCTTTAGCTGTCTGGATAGCAAACTCTTTATCCTTTGTAAACAGATGCCATTTCATTTTGGATGAATGAATGCCGGCTTTTTTGTCCTGACCCCTGCTGTAATACCATGATCCAAATCGTTCCACCGTGGAAAAAGGATGATTTTCTGCGCAGAAATACCCGCAGGGATTTTGCTCTTCAAAAAAAACAGTTTCATCCGGATCATTGTCGTAGGATACGTCTGCTGGCAATTCGATTTGAGAGACATCAATGTTCTCGGCTATCTTTTTGTTCAGCCATGCTGAAAGTTTCATTTGAATTTTTCTCCTTTTGCATCCTTTACTTTCCGATACGAATTCCACGAACGGAATCAAATACCCCGAACAGGTTTCCCACCCATAAAACAACGGCGACGACAACCACAATGTTAAGAATCTGCTTGATTTTTCTGTCCATGGGAATGTAATTGTTTACCATCCATAACAAAAACCCGACAACGATTAAAATGATTACAAACTGTACAAGATCCATAATTCATCTCCTTTTATACCCAAATATATAATAATTAAATCTGGTTTCATTTTCCTTCTGGTTTCCCGATGACGGTTTCCCGCACCGGTTATTTACTTTCGCTTCAACATTGATGCCAAAGTTCCGCAAGCCGGCATCATGCTTCCATTCTGCTGACTTTATTAGAACAATTTCTCTTATAAACATTTTCAGAGCAACTCGGTCCGCCAGACAGAAAGGCTAATATCCAACCTTTGGTCAAATATGACCCTGTGGGGATTGATCTATAATTTTCCGTATGGTTGATGCAATTCTTGACATTGTCACAGGCTTTGCCATATAGGCTGCAAATCCCAGTTGCCCCGCCTTTTCCTCATCAATCAGAGAGCTGTGGCCTGTAGAGATGATAACCGGAATCTGGGGTCGAATTTTAAATAATTTTTCAGCCAATGCAATTCCCGTCATCTTCGGCATGGTCATATCCGTTATAACCACATCAAAATAATTGGGGTTCAGCTTGAATAATGCCAGTGCGTCCTCCGGACTCGACAGGGCTTCAACCCGGTAACCCAACTGCGTCAGTGCTTCCCTGGCCATCTCAATAATGGATTCTTCATCATCTACAAAAAGAACGGTTTCCCCTCCGGTGAGAAATTCATCCGGGAGGTTGGTTTCCATCACTGGTTTTGCATCAATCCTGGGGAAAAGCAGTGTAAAAACAACCCCTTTCCCAGGCTTGCTCTTAACCGTAATCACACCCTTATGATTTTTGACAATGGTATGAACAACAGCCAGCCCCATCCCTGAGCTGCTGCCAAATCCCCGGGTTGTAAAATAGGGGTCAAAGATCCGGCCAATGATTTCAGGATCAATACCCGGACCATTGTCGCTCACCGTAATTTTAACATACGCCCCGGCGGAAAGACCGGGATAACCTGTGGCCGATCTCTCTGTTAAAAATTCAGTTTCCACTTTGATTTCAAGGGTGCCGCCTGTTTTTTCCATTGCCTGGGAAGAATTGGTACAAATGTTCATCAGAACTTGGCCGATCTGGATGGGGTCGGAAAGAATCGACATCTCTTCGTCCGGAAAAACTGTTTGAATTTCTATGAAGGCTGGAATCGATGCCCGAAGAAATGAAAATGCATTTTTGATCACAAAGACAGGATTTGTGGGTCTTTGTTCCCCATCGGCCTTTCGATTGAAGTTAAGGAGCGTCTTTACAATGCCGGCGGCCCTCAGACTTGCCTTTTTTATGGCTTTAAGATTGATATGCGCAGGATTTGATTCCGGTATGTGTTCATCTGCCAGGTCAACATTGCCCATGATAATAAAAAGGATATTATTAAAATCATGGGCAATGCCGCCGGCGATTGTACTGATGGATTCCATCTTATGCGCGTAGTGAAGCCGGGCCTGAAAATCTTCCTGTTCCTTTTCCAGTTGTTTACGCGCACTGATGTCGCTGATCATGGTGCGGTATTGCGCTGGTTTTGTGGTCTGATATTCAATGAATGTGCTTTCCATCTGCACATCAAAGGTTTTTCCATCAGCCGTTTTCAGCCTCAATTCGCAGATCTGTCTTGTTTTTGTATGGGAGAGATGTCTTATATGCTGATAATATATATCCTGGTCTTCAGAAACAATATACGTCGACAACAACTGGTTTATAAGACGGCTTCTTTCCGTTGACAACATATCCGCCAGGGTCAGATTGGCGTTGAGGATCAATCCGTTGTCATTCAGGGTGATATAGCCCACGGGTGCGAAATCATAAAGCTCGGCATAGCGTATTTTCGACCGCATCAGTTCCTTCTGGGAGCGGTGCAGTTCATTATTCTGAAGTTCCAGCTCAATCTGGAATGTCTGGAGCTCATGAATAAATTTAGCCGGATCTTCAATGGCAGTTTGTGAATTGACAACCTCTTTTTTGGTTATCAATTTTTCTGCCTGCCTGTAGAGTTGGATAAACTTTTCCTGTGTAAATTTTCTTTGTGTCATCGATATGATTTCCTTTTAATTAATGGTGACGGTCTTGGCAACACTCTTGCCCCATGAACATCACTTTCCGACAGAAGGATTTTCATGCAACGCAATTCCTGCCAGGCGATCGAGGTCTGCGTCCTTTACCGAGGGTAAAAAGCGCTTTCGATAAAGTTCATCATGCACAATATTCGCAATGGCACCCAGAGGAGCCGCTACCAGAACCCCCAGCACACCGAAGGCAGCCACACACAAGAGCATGGAAAAGATCACCGCAAGCGGATGCAATTTCATTCTGCGTGCCATGATAAAAGGCGGGATCACATTGTTTTCCAATGCCTGAATGGCCATATAGGCGAATACAACCCACAGCGGGATCATTCCCCCATTCCCAAAAGCAAGCAAAAGTGCAGGCAAGGCGCTGAGGATAGATCCCAGAAAAGGAATCGCTTCAAAAAATCCCGCTATCAATACCATTATGACCAACCCTGTGGGTATTTTCCTTCCACCTGTCGACGTCCGCATCCTGGAAATAACCGGATTGACGGCAAGAGAAAGCAGCAGAACCAAAAGGAAAGATAACAGAATGGGAGAAAGCAGTGAGAATGTTTTAATAAAGGCAAATAACGCCATTCCCAATATCACTTGGAATGAAATCGAGTGTTGCACCGGTTCTGCCCTGGGATTGTTCAGCATGACATTTTCCTTTTGGGTGCTTGCCTTGTCATTGACAATCACCTTTAAACTATATTCTGCCCAGCAGGACCAAGATCACAAAGATCAGCACGATCAGCCCGACTCCACCGCTGGGCCCATACCCCCAGGATCGGCTATGCGGCCAGGCAGGGATTACACCCACCAGCGCCAGTACCAGTATAATGATTAAAATAGTGCCTAATGTCATGATGAGTCCTCCTCTTTTTAAATATGACGGTTATGAATCCGCCGCACAAAACATCAAACGGCGAATCCAGAATCTGGCTATGTCCTGAATTCGATTTATTCGACGGTCATGTTGTTGTTGACCTTATTTACGCCGTTAACATCACTCGCATATTTGCCGGCCAGATCCTTTTCAGCGGCCGTCTTGGCTATACCTCCCAGCGTGACAACACCATTTTTCGTCTCAACTTTGGTATTGATGGCACTGGTCGAGCGATGATAGAGCAATGAGGTTTTTACAAGGGCGGTTATAGACACATCGTCAATCACTTCAACCACAGCATTCGTCTTATTGGCCGCTTTTTTTACAATTGGCATTGCTGCCCCAGCGTCTGATACGGTCATTTCATTTTTGACATTTTCAACGCCTTCCACATCCAGTGCGTACTCGGTTGTAAGGTCCTTTTGAGCAAGGCTGGGGGCTTCACCGCGCAAAGTGATGGTACCTTTATCCGCGAGAACTTCAGTTTTGGTAGTGCTGACGTTCCTATGAAATAAAAGTGTAGTTTTTACTTTGGTAATGAGCCATGCCTCCGACTTTTCAGCAGGGCGGTTTTCACCTTTTTCTTCCAGCATGTTGTCCACACTTTTAACTCCGGGAAGGCCTGCAACAGTTGCCTCGGCCAATGATTTATGGGATGCTTCCTGAACCGTCCCGGTCAAGGTAACGAGGCCGTCTTTTGACTTTATTTTAATATTATCGTCCTTCAAGTAGGTCTTGAATATATAGGTCTTTTTGGCTGATGATTCGATACGGTCATCCGTATCAGATGCATACAGAAGTTTACCGGGTACACACAAAAAAACAACAAGGCATATCTGTAACAAAATTTGCAGTATTTTTTTCATGGTTTTTTCTCTCTTTCATTCGATGAAAACAGATTGACAATGGTCTTGACAATTTCACCGATCATCAGAGCATAGTTTGCCAGATATTCAGCAGTCTCATTGATAGTCAATACCGTATCAGTGGTTTCATGGGAAATGGTTCTGAGGGCTTCACCCGCCTCTCCAATACTTTTTTTGAATTCCTCACTGACTCTTGCGGTGTTTTCTGAAATTTCATAAATATTGGGAATGATCCGGTTAAAATGATCCGTGTTTCTTTGAATCAGGATATTGGCTTTTTTGTAAAAGCCGTTTATGTTCCTCAGGGTCACAATGGCATATCCACCGGCCACTGTAATTAAAGTAAAAATGATAAATATGCCCAGCTCATTCAAGGTAATGGATCCTTGCATAAGAATATCCTTTTTTTGTTTTTTGAAAGGGGTTTCTATTACACTCTATTTTTTCAAAGTTTCTTTTCCGGTCTCATCGCTGTTTTCCCCGGTTTTATGAGAACGGGATTTTTTTTCTGTTGATGAGGCAAATATTCTATCTTTGGTTGCAGCCACATTGTCTTTAAAATTCTTGACGGTTTTGCCGGTTCGATCGGCAATGACTTTCCGGGTTTCACTCCCTGATTTCGGGGCAAACAGGATTCCGGCTGCAACCCCCACTGCAGATCCGATACCAGCCCCTATGATCATATTTCTGGTTCTGCTTCGGCGTATATCCTTTGTTCGTGACTGCCTTATTTTTTTTACTTTATTTGCCAATTCATTAAAAATCATAATGTATCCTCCTGCTCTGATAATGTTCATTAACATCGCCTGCTCCCTCTTTTGCCGAATTTTTCAAGTTCGGCAAATTTTCCGATTTTCATTTTTTTTTGTACCTTAACTTGTCCAATATCTTCTTGACCTGACTACAATTAGGCTTTTTTACTACAAAATTCTCCGACCCTGAATGATTCGGATAAGCAAGGTGATAACGGCCAAGACCAGGAGGATATGGATAAATCCTCCCATCGTATAACTGCTCACTAATCCCAGCACCCAGAGAATTATCAGCACTACTGTAATTGTCCACAACATGGTTTTCTCCTTATAGATTGTTTAACACAGCCCTTGGTCATATATGACCTGATTTGTCGGGGCCATTGGTTATCAGACTTTATCAGACCTTCTCCCAAATGCTGCCAACCCCAGCATCCCTAATCCAAAAAGAAATACAGCAGCAGGTTCTGGAACTGCAGGAAGCGGAGTGTTGCTGCCAATGACCACGACACGGCCTTCTGAATCAAACTCAAGGCCTCGGTTGAAACCAGGGCCGATCTCATTGCCCAATAAGTCGAAGCAGATGTTGCTGATGCTGTTGGTATCTAATGTTACGGCCCCTGTTTGCGCGAGGGCTCTGCCGTTCAAAATTTTTGCGGTGGTGTTAAGGGTGATGCTCGTGAGTGCAAGGATATTTCCTGCAAAGGTTGTGCTGGTACCCAGGGTCGCGGAGCTGCCAACCTGCCAGAACAAGCCGTAATCTGATCCGTTATTGGTCCCATAATTGATCACATCAACCACCGAGCCGGTTGCAGTCGTAAGCGCGCTCCCTATCTGGAAAACCCAGAACGAATTGTTGTTGTTCTGGCCGTCGAGAGTGAGTGTTCCCGTCAACTGAGCCGACGAGTCAAAACGATAAACGCCCGATGTGAGCGTGAGGCCGCCCATATCAGAGCCTGTCAAATTGGAAGTGGGTATCAACGCTGCCAGGGCATTGTACGCAGTCGTGGTGTCAATCTGAGCTTGCAGCGCAACCGCGTCCGTCTGATGCACAGCCCCGGTAAGCGTGATGCTTGCCAAACCCGTGATCGAAGAACCTGGAGACACACCAATATCTCCAATGATGGTGGTTGGGCCGGTATTGGTAACTGTCTCGGCGCCCAGCACTGCGAAATTCTGTGCCGTCCCTAAAATTGGCGTGGCCAATCCCGGGGCGGGAAGGTAACTAAATGCGACAAATGATGAAATTACTAAGATCAACAGGTAGTTGTGTTTCATTTTAATTCTCCTATTTTTCCGGTTTGTTTCAACGGGAACGATCTTTGACCAGCGGTTCATCGACCCAGTATCCCTGTCGTTTGTAATGTTGATACAACCTGCTCTCATAATCCCGGGTCAGCAGGGACGCTTCTGTAAATTCAGGTGATTGTTTGATGGTCTCGCAGGTAAGATTGACAAATACTTTTGATTCCTCCCAACTGATCCGTTCGATCCATTGAGGTGAGACCAGGACCTTTTTCCCCGGCCAAAAGTTCCGTGTATCAATAATTAAATAACGAATTTCCCATGTCTCATCTTCAATGATAAAATCCTCGACATGGCCAATCTCACCGTCAACGGCCTTGATGTTATGATTGCTAACATCATGAGTGCTGCGCAAATGGGAATCCCACACTCTCTCACCCTGAATGACGGCCGCCCATTTTTCACTGTCACGCACAATATATGGAAAATACCCCCACTTGGAGTCACCTATCCAATATGACGGGTATCCATAATATCCGTAGAAGAAATTCTCGAATTGTCGAGAGACAGGCTTGTCACTGTTCAAAGAAGGACTGTCTTCTATCTGCTTCTTTGTCAAATCAACAGCAATGTGTTGTTCTTCTTTGTTCACGCCGGTCAATGCATAGGGAGAAATCAGCACTTGCAGATCCGTAAGCCAGTTCCCCGTGTCGGCCACCAGGTAACGAACCGTCCAGCACAGGTCGTCAAAATAAAATGCCTTGACCTTGCCTATGTCTCCGTCAAGGCTGTTCAATTTGTATCCCTTTAGTGTTTTGGCTTTGTTGAGCATAATAATATTTCTTTTCTGAATTTTCCCCGTCTGAATACCCGGTTTTGTCTTTCATGCCTCATTACAAACCATCTTTGGGGCCGCCGGTTATCTTTCATATAAGGCAATCATTGTGCCAGGGTTCAAAATCCCGGGGTTAATTTACCCATGATATTGATTTTTAAGCACAAATAATCACAACTTGCAGTTTCAACCCAGCCATCAGCAACCCAATATAAAAGGTCATATATACTCAAAAGGTCATATATAGCCTTTTTTTATAAGCTCTTTAATGGTGTCCTTGAGAAGCCTTTTTTTGCTGATTCTCCATAAAAATAAGAGGAATCTGAATTAAGAGATTCCATTATTGATTTTGAAAAATATAGTTGTACTGATTGAATCCGGTTTGATCCATGTCATGGAGCTTCATCCATTTTTTATCCTATCTCAAAATTTGAAAAGTGTCTGTCTCATTGCCCGGGGCATAACCCGTCATTCCTGTCATGAACCGGACCAAGCCATAGCATAGCCAACTGACCATGCGCAGCCGAATGGGTTGTTCTTTCCAGCTGTTGGGTTGGATCTGATGCG
Source organism: uncultured Desulfobacula sp. (assembly GCA_964619205.1). Taxonomy (GTDB): domain Bacteria; phylum Desulfobacterota; class Desulfobacteria; order Desulfobacterales; family Desulfobacteraceae; genus Desulfobacula. The sequence goes on from CAZUDE010000010.1 coordinate 75,070, forward strand.
CCCCGGCAGCCATAGACTGCTCCAGGCTCGTTTTCAAGGTTCCGGCAAAATTTTTATCATCAACAACTACATTGGCCTCAAGTGCAAGCAGCAGGCTGAAGGGGTCAAGATTTGAGGAGCCCACCGTAGACCATTGCTCATCGATCACAGCAACTTTGGCATGCATGAGGCTCTTGTGATATTCATGGATTTGAATCCCGGCATCCAGAAAACTGCCATACAGGGCTTTCGAGGCATAATACAATAATCGGTATTCCATCTTTCCCTGCAAGAGTAAAACCACCCGGACACCGCGCCCGGCAGCGTCCATAAGCGCATGACGAAACTTTAAACCGGGGAAAAAATAGGCATTTGCTATGATGATTTCCAATTGTGACCGTTCAATCGCCTGTAAATAGGCATCTTCGATATCACGCCGATGCCGGATATTATTGCGCACCAGAAAAGCTGCGCGCATGCTGCCCCCGGATTCGGGAACAGGAGCTTGCCGGTCTCTGTCCCGGCCCCAGGTTCTGAAACGGGTCCAGGTCACCCTATACCACAACCGGCGGGTGGACTTAAGAATATCTCCAACCAGCGGCCCTTCCACATGTACAGCATAGTCATACCGGGACGAGGTTTGATCAGGGGTATCAAAATCATCGATAATATTAATGCCTCCCACGAAGGCAGATCTCTGATCTACAACCACAATTTTCCGGTGCAATCGACGCAGCCTCCGCCGCCGAAGTGTCAAGGGAGATATCCTGGGCCGGAACTTCATCACCATCACACCGGCTGCTTTAAGGTCAGCGACCATGGTTTTCGGCAGATTTTCCGAACCGAATCCATCAATCAGCACGCGGGTCCTCACACCGCGCAACGCTGCCCGCCTGAGCGCTTCTGCAATACGTCGTCCAATGGTGTCATTTTTAAAAATATAGCTTATCAGATAAATCTCATGCTCCGCCCTGTCCAGCGCCGCTTCCATGGCCGGGAAGTATGTTTCGCCGTTCTGCAGCAGTGTGATCTGATTGTCAGAAACAAACCGCGGCCCGACCATATTATCCTTTTTATTCACCAAAGGCCCTCATATATTTTTCCATTTCTTATCCTCAGGAAGTTATGGTAAAATCACAGACCAAAGGGAGGTGATCCGACAATCCGGTGTGCAGCACCTCTATCCTGTCCACTGTTATTTCAGGACTATGGAAAATAAAATCCAGTTCCCACCTTGGTTTTCTGCTTGGGAAGGTGAAAACATTCAAATGATTTGCACTTTTGAGTTGTGTAGCAGCCAGGAAATCGTTTAACTCCTTGATTCCGAAAAAGACATTGAAATCACCCCCTACCATAATTGGTTTATTACAGGTTTTTACAAGGGCGGCCAGCTCCATCAACTGCTCTTTCCTGCGATGATATGAGATGGAAAGATGCACCAAAAAAAAGACAATGCGCTCAAGTTCCACTTCAATAATCAACCGTTTGATTCCCCGTTCAAAATAGTGATACTGCTGGTTTAATATTCTGTCTCCGGCAAGAAAGGCATTCCCCTGGCTTCTGATAATGGGAATGTGACGCGTCAGTAATGGTTTTTGATATTTGGTTTTGAAAATAAAATAATGTCCCAATCCATCAGCAATCTGTTTTGCCTGGCTAATACCTTCTGCTCTGTAAGACCCGCCGTCCACCTCTATCAGACCCACCAGGTCAGGGCCCTGTGATTTAATAAAGTCAATAATTTCAGGGAGGTTTCTTTTGGTCCTCCGCAGGTAGCCGCTAAAAGGAAAAGGCGTATGAAACCGCCATCCTGATCCTGTTCCATAACGGATATTATATAATAAAAATCGAAAAGTTTCTTTCATTGATGATAAACCCTGTTAAAACCCGGATTAAAGTATCCCCACATCCATAGACATGGTCCTCCTTTCCGGTAATATCAATCCTGCTTTTTCAGGGTCGGTTTTGTACCGGATTCTCTTTTTTGGGGTCAGTCGTTTTTTTCAATATTATCATGCCTCCACAGCTTTCCGATGCCCCAGGTGCACAGGCCGAAACCGACGGCCAGCAAAGCAACTGCGACAGCCTGATGTCCGAACAGATCCGTCAGGGTGATCCGGCCGACATTGGTGGGATCGTATAAAATGGGAATCAGAGTCTCGTGCAACTGGGCGAAAAGGGCTGCCCCGGCCAGACCGCCCAAAAGGGCGAAGACCGCATCCAACCGCCCTTCACCTGCAGCCGCCCAGGTGGTGCCGGGACAATACCCGGTCAACCCCCACCCGATGCCGAAAATTACTGCGGCCAACCCCGTGGCAACAATGCTGGTGGGCAGAGGCATGATTCGCCCCACGCCGACGGACTGGAGCCCGAAAAGGCCCACGGCAGACAAGGCCACCGCCAGGACCATAAACCGGGGAATATCCGCATCCAGCATCAGGTGCGATCGGGCCATTCGATGGGCGTCGGTGGCGCCGATGCGCTGGATGACAAATCCAAAGGCAATGCCCGAAAAAAGTCCCAACCAGATATTTGTCATTGGATCTCCTCCTTTTCTGTAACCTTGCCGAAAATCAGCCGGGCAGTGAGCATGGCCACGGCAAAAATGACAACACCGAAATAAATACCGCTGATGGCCAGTTGCGTTGACCCGGAAATAAAAAGCCCCAGGGTGCAGCCGCCGGCGAGCCGTGATCCGAAAAGAATCAGGAATCCGCCAAAAAAAGTGGCTGCGTATCGTTTTGCCCGGCTGTCACCGAACCGTTTCACCCAGATGGGCGGCATGTCCCGCACCGGGATGTCTCTGGATGTCCGCCCGGCAATAAAACCGCCGATTGCCATGCCCAGCACAAAGGCAAAAATCCAGGAACCGGGGCCGGGGATAGATTGGTATTGGGCCTTGGCTGCCGCATAGTCCGGTGCCGCCCACTCAAAAAAACCTTTGAGGAGACTGACAAATCCGCTGGACGAGGCCGGAGGCCCGTAGGTGGCAAAAATAAAGATGATGATGCCCGACAGGGCAAATGCGGCCGGGACCCAATTCCAATAGGGAATGCGATGTTTATTTTGGTATTCCATGGGGGTTATCCTCCACAGGAGGCGTACCCGCTTTTCGAACTGCGGCCGTCTCCGGATTCAGCGGGCTTCCCGCTTTTTGGGGTTATCTTTCCTTGACTGTCGGCAGCGGGGGGGTATGTCTTGCCCGGAAGGGTATCCCCTTTGAGAAGATTTTCCTCGATTTCAACCGGGTAAAAAGAGCCTTTATTGCCCCATTCCATCCAGGAAGGCTCATAGAGCCTTATATCCTCAAAGCCCATAAGCCGGAGCACAAAATATGTGAATGATCCGCGCCTGCCCGAGTGGCAGTAGGTGATAACCGCCTTGCCGGGGTCAAGACCTTTGTAAAGTTCCTGCAACGCTGCATAAGGTTTAATCGCCTTGATGTCGGGGGTAGTCCAGTTGAGGATGTAATCGTTGTTGGTTGCGGTCGGGATATGTCCCAGCTTGAGAGCCGTACCGTCCAGCCCCGTATTGGGTTTTTCACCCAGGTATTCTTCTCTGGACCGGACATCCAGGATCTGATAATAGGGATCACCGAGCCGCGGCATAATGGTATCAGCCTTCACCCATTTAAAGAGGTTGATCTCTTTTGACGGGGCCTGGTAGAGAACCTCCTCTGTCTTGCGGGGATCAGCCGTTGTTTCTCCACCGGCCTCGATCCAGCCGTCAATGCCCCGCTCCAGCACCTTCACATTCTTATGGCCCAGCAGGTCAAGAACCCAGAAAATATAAGAACTGGTGGCGCCCCCGTCCCGTTTCACCGAATCATACAGCACCACGGTATCGTTCCGGGCAATGCCGTGTTCGCCCAGCAGTTGCTGGGCACGCTCAATGCCTACAAATAAAGCGCCCGTATTGCCGGCAGCATCGTTGTACTGAAATTGCTGCCATGGCATTCGAACGGCGTCAGGTATCAGCTTACCCTCAATGTCTTTGTCCATCCGAACGTCAACGATCACGAGGGCCGCGTCTTTCTTCTGGGATTTCAGCCATTCGGCCGTAGCCAGGAACCCCGCGTTGGGGTACTCTTTACCGGCTTTGCTGCCAATCGCCGAGGCTGCCGACCAGTAGACGCCGATCAGCAAAACAGCGGCAATGGCCACATAACGCATCAGTTTACCGTTTTTCATGTCTTTTTTCTCCTTTGGGTATTTAGATGTTAATCATACTTTCCAGGCCCCCTGTCAAATTCCACGATCCTTGCAAAGTCCAGGTCCGGCCCTTTATGGACCCGATGGTACATCGGACCCTCTTTTTTGACTCGTCCCCCCATATCATAGGTGAATTCAGAAATGGCCACATGACGGAACCAGTATCCGGTCAACACCGGTCCTATGCCGTCGTAACAGGAATGAAAATGGACGAACTCGTCCTGAGGCTCCGGCCGCGTGTTGCGCCAGGCCTCGGGTGCTTCCTGGAAAAATATCGGATTGATTCTGTCCTGGACAGGGATAATGATATCGGAGGGGGGCAGCGTCACCCGCACCGCAGTTCCTTCATATAGTTTAGCATTGTCGGGCATATCTGAACTGTAGAATTTGTTTTCGTTAAAACAGACGAACTGCAACCGGCTCAGGTCCCTGGGATCCTCCGGTCGGAAATAATACCCCACAAAGGGTCCGAACCCTATTTTTCGGCCTTCATGCACCTGTTCCAGCCGGGCCATATACCCATGGGGAACGGCAGCGCCGCCGTCCAATGACCCAACCGATCCATCCGACCCCATGGCGGATTCCCGATCAGACCGGCAGCCGCACATCAACATCAACCCCACACAGATCAAAAACAAGGTCAGGGGTGTTGCTTTATAGATTCCAATTTTCATAAAAACCTTCTTTTGTCATGGCCCTTTTTCACAGATGATATTGCCCCATTTTTATCCTTATTCTTACTCGACCAATACCTTCTTGATCCGGCCATGGTTTTTCAGGAATTTTACCTGAAATTTCTCTATTTTGCCTTCGCCTTCGAGCGCTTCTCGCATGCTCGCCAGCCGCTTATCGATCATCTCTCGGTCATGCGCTGACTCGAGGGTGCGTTCAGCCAGTTCAGTGATCCATAGCGCTTGATCGCGAAGCGCCCGTCGCCTGCCCGGGCTGGCAGTCAGAGCGGCAATGGTTTGAAGCGCCCCGAGAATCCGCAACATGACGGCGATCAATTTGCCGTCCCAGTTCTTCGTCAGGGAACGCAGAAAAACCGTAATCACGTCGGGCCATCCCCTGGGCTTTGATAGCGGCTTTAAACGAAACTCTCCTTCAAAAACGTGCAAATCAAGCTGTGCCGGAATGATGAACACATGGTTGGGTTCGATGAGCAAATTTTCTGTAATCAGCTCAACCGGCATCCCGGTATAATTCGGGAGAATCTCGTGGAGTCTGGTGGCCTGGGTCCTCAGGTGATTAACGATGACAATTGCAACACCCATATCGGCCGGCAGATGCCGCAGCAAATGGGTATACGCGTCAAGGCCGCCTGCCGAACCGCCCACACAAACGATGGGAAAATCTTTTGCAATACGTTTAATATTCATTGACAACCACCCCCTTTATCTGAAAAAGCCGTTTGCTTCAACGCAAATTCTACCGGGGAACCGATTCATCAACCCAGTATCCCTGGAGATGGTAATGTCCATGCAGTCTGGTCTCAAAATCCTGAGTCAGCAGAAGCACCTCCGTGTATTCCGGTGACTGCTTGATAGTCTCGCGGGAACGATAGATGAAGACTTTCGATCCATTCTGCTGTTTTATCATGGATCATGGCCGGTCTTAAATCAGCTTCAGCAACTCTTTGGCTACGGCTCCCGACGAGGCCGGGTTCTGACCTGTCACAATCTTGCCGTCCACTTGGACGTAAGGAGTCCAGTTTTCGCCCTTGCTATATAAGCCACCTCGTTCCTTAAGCCGGTCTTCCAACAGGAACGGCACGACCGCAGTCAAGCCCACAGCAGCCTCTTCTTCATTCGAGAATCCTGTTACTCGCTTGTTTTTAACCAGATATCCGCCGTCCTTTCCCCTTACATTGACTAACGCAGCCGGTGCATGACACACCGCACCGACCGGTTTGCCGGCTTTCACAAATGCTTCGATCAACGCAATGGATGCTGCATTATTCGGCATGTCCCACATCGGGCCATGTCCACCGGGGTAAAAAACTGCATCAAAATCGTCCGCAGACATGTCGGATATTTTTTTTGTGTTGGCAAGTTCAGCCTGTGCAACTTTATCTGTGCGGAATCGTTTCGTTACTTCGGTCAGATTTTCGGGAAGGTCGCTTTTTGGATCAAGCGGAGGTTGGCCGCCCTTTGATGAGGCCAACGTGATAATCGTTCCGGCATCCTTTAACACATAATAGGGTGCGACGAACTCTTCTAACCAGAAACCCGTCTTCTTTCCGGTTTCTCCGAGTTGATCATGAGACGTAAGGACAATAAGAATTTTCATAATTGATTTCCTTTTATTTAAAAAATTATTGTAAATTCCGGAATATATGGATGATAATCCTTCCATCAGTCCGATTGAATATTCCAGGGAAGGTGGCATATCGGCCGCCCAGACATTGGGAGTTTCTGACTGTTGTAATTTGTTGACGCTTATGCTTATATTTTTCGTGGAACTCTTGTGGAGTTCTGGCGATTAGCGCATCCTCCCTGTCAACCAGACCGGCGACGTAATAGGGAATGCCTCAGGCCGCAAAAGAAGTATGGGGACCACGCTCAAAAACAGTTATGTCCGTCTCAGGTTGAAGTCTGCGAATTTTTGATGCAGCGCTCATACCTGCTACATCTCCACCAATTACAACGACCACTTCCCCCTCCTTTTTGAATGCTGCTTATTCACTCTCTTCAAAATTGACATGATACGTTAAATCGGTCAGCTCTGTGGTGATGGATAATCCAGCCCAGTTGAGATCCCGGTCGTAAATAGATATAATCTCACTAATCTTCATGGTAGATACTATAGTGATCTTTCCACAAGCTTAATTTTCTGTTCGATGGCAGGGAAAAAAAGGTTAAAGGACGAACCTTTGCCGGGTTTACTGTATACAATAATGACTCCCCCCAAACCTGAAATAATCCCATGCACTACGGAAAGTCCCATTCCAGTCCCGCGGCCATGCGCCTTGGTGGTAAAAAAAGGGTCAAATATTCTTTGTTTTACTTCACGGGTCATTCCGCAACCGGTATCACTGATTATTAAGCAAACGTATGGACCTGGTTTGATTTTTTCGGCTTTTAAGGAATCTTCTTTGTTTATCTCTATATGTTCAAGTTCAACAAGAAGCGTCCCCCCATTTTTCTCCATAGCATGACTGGCATTTGCGCATAAATTCATCAATACCTGATGCATCTGTATTGAATCCGCCATTATCAAAGGATTGCCTTTCAAATTCTGAACGATCTTAATTGTTGAGGGTAAAGAGGCTCGGATCAGTTTAAGAACTTCCTTAACAAGGGATTTCACCATTAGAGGCTTTGGCTTTTTTCCGTCCTCCCGGCTAAAGGTCAAAATTTGTTGTATCAATTCTTTACCATAGAGTCCTGCTGATAAAACGTGAGTCATGTTCTGGTAGACGGAAGAATCTTTTTTAACTGACATCATTGTCAATTCAGAGAATGCAATCACTGATGTCAGAATATTATTAAAATCATGAGCAATCCCCACTGCCAACGGCCCAATTGATTCCATTTTGTAGACCTGACGAAGTTGAGATTCTAATTTTTCCCCTTTGACCAGGGCTTGTTTCAGATTCTCATTAACCGTTGTCAATTCCTGTGCCTGTTCTTTCACAAGCTTTTCAAGATGTCCTTTGTGCTCTAATAATTCAAGACAGTAATTCATTGGACTTGAATGATCGGGAAATGGAAGCAAATCAGAATTTGATGGATCGAAGGTTAATTGATTCATTATTCCTTTTTCTTTTCTAAAATTAAAAAATTAACAATCCTTTAATATTTTACACTTATAGGTGACGGATGAGAATGTCAGATAATTTTTTTCATCTTCCCAAACCGCATAGTCTCAAACATTGATCGAAGTATTTGCAAAACATTTTTTAGCTTTTCCGGAAGTCTATTCATTGCAACATTTCATGTTCAAGTTTTGGGCCACCCGTAATAAATTTTAATTTTTCGTCTTAGTACCTTGAATTATCAAAGAATAACTACATCAATGGATCATGGCTGGAGAGGAGAACTATCATTAAAACAGGTCATATATGACCATATGACCATATATGACCTGTTTCGATCAATTACATTTCAGGTTTCTGTTCGGGCTTGAGCACGATTAGCGTCTTCGCTTAATGCATTTCAAGCGCAGGGGGCTGGCTTAAAATATCAACCGTAATAAAAGGCTTAATGGCCAAATCCTCAATCGCACCTCTCTCTCAGCGTCCGATCATCATATCCTTCGTTTGCAGGCAGGTCTTTTTATAGTCATCAAACCTTTCGCATGTCGTCTTCACAAAAAATTTCTGAGACGGATAGAACGTACACGTAGTCCGGTAATGGCAGGTACTGTTGAATTTATCCCAGTGCTGGCACTCTTCAATACACTCGATATTTTTGTACACATACGTTGTTTTTTCAAACAAACACTTTTGTGTGAAATCGTCCCAGTACTGGCAATCTTTAAGGGCCAGCGTTGTTGGATCAGTCGATGATTGGCCACAGCCACAGGTAACGGTGAGGTCTCCTTGGTGGTAGGTTTCTCCTGCATTGAGGTTTATCTCCTTGGCGCCGATATTGCCTGACCAACAGATAAGCCCTGTAATTATAGACAACAACACAAGCCGGTTCATAATTGGACTCCTTCTTATTTTAGTGACTTAGGGCTGAATTCCTGTCACTCAGTTCAGCCCCATGCATGTCTCTGGTTGAGTTATCCTCGATTAGAATCACTTTCTCGTCTTTTTCAACCATTTTTGCTTTGGACAGACGGACTTTGGCTGAAATCTGATGGTCTGTCATCCGCTGAAACCTTTTGGGATTCATAGGGGGTAGTCGAACGTACCCCGGCAATCCGTCCAGGCTGTTTTTCTGCCTTTGATTCGATAACGCTTGTTTTCTCCCCCTTTCCTGAAACTGCCACAATCACTGCATTGCGATGATCTATCCACAGCCCCATCGTTGTTTTCATATATTTCCCCTTTAAATGGTTGAAGTTGTATGCCCGTCCTTTACTATCAAACTTATCATTGTTATCCTGCCGATCTGCCCGGCCATCTGTTTAAAACGAAAGCGCCAGGGTCAATGAGCCTATGGTCTGGCCTTTTTTCTGGTTGTCAAACTGTTCGGTTCGAAAAAGGTGTCGATAGGTCAGCTTGAACATGTTGATGCTGTATGAAGCTCCCAGGGAAAGATCAGCCACCAATGGTTTTTTATCAACACTCTGGCTGTCTCGCCAGGTGTTGCCGTCAAGGAATATGTCATGATATATCGCCTCAATCTGGGTACTGGCAAATATATGAGCCCCCCATGGTGTTTCCCCTGATTTTGTACCTGCGATGACAGGAGCGCTGACCCCGGCTCCCGGACGGATCACATCCGACCCGAAATCTTCCGGAATATTATACCCGAAGCGGATTTCTCCTCCGGCACTGGTTGATGTTCTCACATTCCCCAGGGTTAATCCGGCACGGGAAATCAGATCATAACTCAAAACATCAGACAACACCATGCTGTGCAGCCGCCATTTGCGTTGCCAGGAAAGCCTCACCCCCGGTTCATTGTGTAGCTGATTGTTCCATCCCTTGGCAGTGGGGATGTCCCTCAGGTCATGAATCGTGTTCTGAGACAGTTCAGATTTGGAAGCAGGCCCCACAACACCCAGTACGATTTCAAGGGTGTCCAGCTTGAGATGGGTTTTGCTGTGCAGGGCCAGGCCGCCATAAAGAAAACCGGCATAGGGCCGGTCATTTTCAAGCGGTGCGGTTGTCTGAGTGTTTGAAGGGGTATAGATCTGCTGCCCGAATAAAACACCGACATTATGAACGCTTGCCGGGTTTCCGGAAAGGGGGAGGGCTTTTATGAACGGCAAAGAAAATCTCGGCAGGCGAAAATCGTCCTCATACTGTTTCAGATCTTTTGAAAGCCAGGTGATCTGGAAGGCATTGGTATAGTATTCATCCGTGCCGGCGAAAAGATCATTTTCATAGAACACCTGAAGGGTCTGAAGTTCAGAGGGAGATTTAGACCACACATAAACCGGAAAAAAGAAAGCATAACAAATAATGATGATACAGATCCTGCTGTGCCTCAGACATGATTTCATATTACATCCTCCAGCGTTTTTTCATGAGCAGATATGACATGAAAAAGGTTACTAATCCGATAAAAAACAAATAAATCCATGCCAAAAATAAGGTTGATACACTGCTGTCATCCAGCAGGATTGATCTGACGGATTCAAAAAACGGGTATGACGGCAAAAAAGGAGCCACGGCTGATAATTTTTGTGAAAACTCGGATAATGCAGAAGGAAGCAGATGAGGCAGATAGAAAATAACCCCCAAGGTTCTGGCGCCGGCCTGGCTTTGACATAAAAAACCCAGGAAAATCCCATAGGCACTGAAACAGAAACTGCCGACGCCGATAAATGAGATGTAGCTTATGACGTTTCCAAAATCAAATCTTCCCATCAGATGGAGAAACAGGACGGCAATGAAGATTAAAATCATGCCCAAAAACAATTTGGCCGTAAGCCATTCAATTTCCCGCATGGGGGTCTGCAAAAGTGCAAGAAGTAATTTTTTTTCCTTTTCTTCGGCAATTTGCGCAGGCATGATGATAAAGCTCACCAGCATGACCAGCATGAGTATCCATGTGGGCAGGGTTTGTCTTTCAATCCCGCCTTTCTGAAGCGGTTTGATATCGGAAATCCAATTGATGCCGGTTCCTTCGATCGCTTTTTGCAGGGCTGAAAAACTCTCAACAATTTGAAGGGATATTATGGATTCTTTTTTTAAAACAACCAGAACCAGACCGCTCTTTTCTTTTTCAGGCCTTAGCAGGAGACCGTCGATTTTTTTTTCTTTTAACCATTTACGGCCTTGTTCTTCACTTAAAACAGTTAAAATAGAAAACAGCGTATCAGCCGATTGAACAGCTTCAAGAATCACAGGGGGATAGGGTTGTGACTGGATAAATCCGATGTTGGTTTTTTTAATATCAACCCCGGCCTCATCCACCAGCATCAGAGAGATATAAACAAAAAACGGAATAAATAGAATCAGAAATATGGACTTATTCTTGAAGGCAATGGCTAAATCATTCACTGTTAATGTAATGATATTTTTAATCATCATTGATAAAGCTTTTCATGAATGTCTGATTGAAAATAGGATTGGGGCGACCCGTCAAAAACCAGAACACCCTGGTGAAGCACAACAATCCGAGTGGCCAGGGTTTTTATCTCTTCAGGCCGGTGGGATGTAAAAATGATTGTTTTCCCTGAAGAATGAAATTCGTTGAGCAGTCTGTAAATCTCTTTTGTCATGTCAAAGTCTATCCCTGAAGTCGGTTCATCAAATAAAAGCACGGATGGGTCTGCCAGAAGGGATCGTCCGATGCTTACCCTTTGCCTTAATCCTTTTGATAAAACCTGGATCCTGTTATTGCGAAAAGGCAGCAGATTAAAGGCTTTCAAAATTTCTTCAATTCTCAGAAAAGGGACTTGAAACAGACGGGCAAATAGCCTGAGATTATAGTCAACCGTAAAAAAATCAAACAGATTGGGCGTTTCCGGCACAAAACCGATTTTTCTCACAACCGCCAATCTGTTTTCAAGGGCAATGCCGTCCACAAAAACCTTACCGCTGTCAGGGATGAGCCAGCCCGCCAAAAGTTTCAATAAAGTGGATTTGCCGGCGCCGTTATGCCCGATAAGGGCAATCAGTTCCCCTTCTTCCACCTCAAGTTGAAAAGGCGACAGACCTCTTTTTTCATGATATGTTTTTGTAAGATTCTGAATCTTGATCATCATAAAACAATTCTTTTTTTTATCCCCATAAAGTTTTGATGACTTTGACCGGATCATCAGTCAAAGTCATCCCTTAAGATGTAAACTTCTTCAATAAAACGCTTATGTCCGCTGAACCAAATAAACAATCGCGAACACCAACGCCACCACAACCAGAACGCCGATGACAAGGCCCATTTTTTTCTCCTTTAAAAAATTATTTTATATTTTCTATGTTCAAATACCATAGACTGACGACTGAATAAGGTAAGTTGCAAATAGCGTGCTAACCCCTATTTTTATTTTCCCTTATCAGGGTAAGTTTCCATCCTGTGCACGCCCTGTCTAACAGATCAATATTGTTAGCCGGGTATTGATTTGCAGCATTCCATTTTCAGAACCGATAAAAACAGATGGATAATTCGGCCATATGTGATCAAGTGGTCTTATATGACCTTATCAATCATACTGCCCGCCTATATCCTCAAAAGCATCCACCACCATTCCCGTTCCAATGGCAATCAGAAGGATATCCTGGGCCACACGCACGAAACGGTGCCTTGGCGGTGGCGGCCCCAGATGAACAATGATGGTTGGCGGAAGATCATAGAAAATGACTTCTCTGGGAAGCGGCCGGCCTTTTCTCCAGTTTTTTGCATGACCGCGTGGTATGCAATGGTTGCCTTTCTTGACAAGACCCGGCGGGCAGCGCCCTTTTCGAAATTGATCGGAATAATATTGATGGATGATTATTTGCCTTTGCTCACTGAAATACTCTCTCCCATTGGCTCCATGCTCATTTCTCCCGTATGATTCTCCATGATCGGAATCCCTGTTGTCTTTGTGCCTGTCGCTCCTTGCTTCCTGTCTGTGGGATTTTCCCTTTTTACCGTCACTCCGGTCCGGCTTTTCTGCTAAAGCCGCGCTTGCCGACCATATCCCGGCAAATATAAGCGCCAGTGTAAGACCCATCTGAAACATAAACCGCTGCATGATGTTAACTCCTGTTTAAAAAGTTATAAGACCTGTTCTTCATTATATAGACATAAGTAAGCAGAACCCCTCTTCTTTCAGGATTTAAATGCCGTTGCTCACTCCTGATATTTTAGACTTTTTAATTTACGGTTATGGTGCGGGTTTATGTTGACTGATCCTTTCTTGTGGCATAAATGAAAATCCAGATTGCGAGCACCAGGAACATAATGAATGCTGCCAGATTGCTTTTTGCAATAACCGGGAATAGGTTGAGTCCAAAGGCAATATTTGTCCCAATGGCAGCGAATATCCCGATTACGATACCGATCAGGGCATCTCCCGCTACAAGTCCCGATGCAAGCAGTATGCCCTTTTCAACGGCCTTGTCCATTTCAATGTTTTTGCCTTTTTCAGACACCGGGTCCTCTTTTGCTGTTTTGTCATCTCCTGCTGCCTTGTCCTTATCCTCAGGGGGGAGTTTGGTTTTTTTCTCCACCAATTCCCTGACAATACCACCTGCAAAAATTCCAGCCGTCAGGCCGATGGGAAGGTAAATACCGAGTGCGACCGCAAGGATCGGAATTTTGGCCATGAAGCAGAAGACCGCCAGTGCTGCACCGATAAATACCAGGGTCCACGGTAGCTGGGCCGTCATGATACCCTGGACGATCATTATTCAAAAGTGTCTTTCCTGTGAGATGACTTGCTTTAAGTGCCGCTGCGCCATACATACCGGTCTCTTCATCTGTTGTGACGAGAAGCTCGACAGGCGGGTGGGGGATGTCATCCGAATCCAGTATGGCCAGTCCGTATGCCACGCCGATGCCGTTATCCGCACCAAGTGTCGTGCCATCCGCCCGTAAAAAATCTCCATCAATCTTTAAAGATATCGGGTCCGTTGAAAAATCGTGACCGGATTTCTCTAATTTTCCGCAGACCATGTCCATATGTCCCTGAAGAATCACCGCAGGTGATTTTTCATATCCTTTTGTTCCGGGTTTTTTGATGATAACGTTCAGTTTTTTGTCCTGAAAAACGTCTAACTTTCTTTTTTTTGCAAAATTGACCAGGTAGTCACTCACCTGCTTTTCGTTTCCAGAGCATCTTGGAATTTTTGTCAGTTCTTCAAAATAATGAAATACTTGTTTTGGGTTCAATTTTTCCAACATAATGCTACATCCTTTCCGGGTCAAAAATTGTCATGTTTGCGCCACTCGACATCTCCGAACCGGTTCTTGCCAAGCCGTGTATAAACAGGGCTGAAGGTTCCAATGGACTGGTGAGTGTCGGCCCTGGCGGGATATTCTGCATCCCGGGAGGATGCGTTATACTGGAGCCCAAGGGCATGGGGGCCATAAATGCGGGCGGTGATTTCCGTATTCAGGCGGTTGATGGTCTCCCTGCCGCCAGGATCATCTCCCACGAGGGCCGTACCCTGGGGCGCCGCCTCCCGGGAAAGCCACCATTGATAAATCGTACCAAGAGAGGCAGAGGTACTTGAATCGCGGGTCATGATGTCATCAAAAGGATTCTCTGCGTTACCGGGGGTGGTGAATCCAAAATTGAAATAATCAAAAGGCCGCCTGTAACTATAGCCGGGTTTGCCGCCATCGCACTCAAGCACCAGGCCGGCCATCCGGAAAAGAGACTCCCCAAAGAAGCTCCCGCCAAAGCCGCCGGCGATCTGGTCATTGATGGAGGGGTTCGTGATCTCCCCGCCTGTTTCCCAGAGAAGGCTGCCCACATTGGTGTAGAGGAGCGATCCCCAGTAGGTAAGGCCTGCAGACCGAGCAAAACCATGGTAAATGGACCCCTGATAGGGATGCACAAACTGATTTTTGCCAAAGGCATCCGTGTCGGCTCCCCACTGCCCTTCCACGACGTGATCCCGGAAGGTTGACAGGTTTGTATCATAAACTTTTGCCCCATTCTCTGTAAGATTTGGGTAACCGATCAGCCGGTCGTATCCATTGAGGAGAAAAAGAAATGCCGAGATTTCCATGGCCGGTATGAGATAGCTTTTACCGGCACCTGTTTCCCAGGGCATGGCCGATGTCGGATCGTCAGGAGTATACAGGGGCCACTCCCTTCCGCCCATGGATAGATTAACAGCCTGTTTCGGGATTGTATCGGAAATTTCAACCGGATCCGGTGCCGCCACCCTTCTATATCCATCCCCTGGTTTTGAGGCTTCAATACTATAAGTACCGAGAACCGGAATAAGGATCGAATAATCCCCCAATGCATCTGTAACACCGGTTTCCGCCACTTTACCGGTAGCATCCTCTTTTACCGTGATGATGACCCATTGAATCCCCTGATTGTCCGAGCGGTCCCTTACAGAACCTGAAATGATGCCTTCCAGGGCAATGGCCGGGCAACTGATGAAAATCAATCCACCTGCCAATATCCCTGCAAGGATCATCTTAAATATCTTCCCCTGGTGGTTCATAAAATTTCCTCCCGGGTTAAACAATCTCTGAATTTTTTTTCAGTGCCTCGCGCACCTTTATGGCAAGGTCTTTCATGGAAAACGGCTTCTGGATGAAACTCACTCCCTTGTCCAGCACTCCCCTCCGGGTGATCACATCAGAGGTGTAACCGGACATGAACAACAGATTAAGCCCCGGTTCAAGCAATATCAGCCGGTCTGCCAGTTCCCGCCCGTTCATTTCCGGCATGACAACATCGGTGATCAAAAGGCGGATTTCACCGGGATGGGCTTCTGCCATTCGCACGGCTTCATCTGTTGTGCCTGCCGTCAATACGGAGTAACCTATCTTTTCAAGCATAATCTGGGTCATTTTCAAAATATCGGCCTCATCCTCTACAACCAGGATGGTTTCGCCATGGCCGGCAATAATGCCTTGTGTTCTCCTGCTCAGAGAAGCTGCGGTGGAACCCTTGTGGCACGGCAGGTAAATCCTGAAGGATGTTCCCTTGCAAGGCTCGCTGTAGGCATGAATGAATCCCTGGTTCTGTTTGACGATGCCATAGACCGTGGATAGCCCGAGACCTGTGCCCCGGCCGACACCCTTAGTGGTAAAAAAAGGCTCGAAGATTTTATCACGGATCTCCTTATCCATGCCGCAACCATCATCACTGACCGTCAACCAGGCATATTCACCGGGGATAAAACCCTCATGATAATCACAGAATGTTTTGTCAAGAGTTGCCCTGCCTGTTTCAATGGTAATTCTGCCGATGTCTGCGATGGCATCCCGGGCGTTTACACACAGATTCACCAATATCTGATCGAGCTGGGAAGGGTCCATCATGACCGGCCATAAATCTTCTCCAGGCAGCCAGGCCAAGTCGATATCCTCCCCGATCAGACGGGTCAGCATCTTTAAGGTTCCCCCAACCGCCCCATTCAAATCAATCAGCCGGGGCTCAATGGTCTGCTTACGGGAAAAGGCCAGCAATTGCCGGGTGATCTCTGTCGAACGCCTGGCAGCTTTGGTGATTGCCTCAAGATCTCTATACACCGGTTCAGCCGGTGTAACTTTCCCCATCGCCAGTTCTGCATATCCGAGAATCACGCTGAGCATATTGTTGTAATCATGGGCCACACCTCCTGCCAGCCTCCCCAGGGATTCCAGCTTCTGGGCCTGAAGGAATTGAGATTCCAGGGAAAGCCGTTCGGTGATATCCTCGACCATCTCAATGGCCGCTGTCACCTCTCCTGCAAAATTGCGTACCGGGGATGAAACAATCCGATAACAGCATTTTATTCCTGCCCGCAGACTTTCTTTTAAGCCTTCATGGACATTGCCGTCCTGCAGGGTTTTAACCGTGGGACAGTCCCTGCACATATCCTGACCCATGGGATCATTGAACACATGATAACAAGTCGGGGATTGCGTAATATCCACACCCGGAAACCACTCACGCATCTTCCGGTTCAGTTCGAGAACTTTCATATCCGGGCTGATGAGGGCCACACCGATGCCGATGTTGTCCAGGATACTGCGCATCTTTTCATTGTTCTCCGCCAAAACTTTTTCCGCCTGTTTTCGCGCGGTGATGTCGCGGATATTGCACTGGATTACCTTTTTGCCGTCCACAAGATAAACATTGCTGACAAATTCCACGGCAACATGCTGCCCGTCAAGGGTAGCCAGCGGCAGATCTTCATAACGGACATAATGGTTATCCTGCAAATTTTTAAACGCCTCTTTGGACGCGGCAATGTCTTTGAATGCACCCAGTTCCCAGAGGTGTTTTCCATAAACCTCCTCGTAAGAATAACCAATCAGCGCCAACAGGAAAGGATTGGCATCCACCACCTTTCCTGTATCGGCATTGATGATCAGGATACCGTCCTTGGCAGATTCAAAGAGTCGCCGGTATCGCTTTTCAGACTCCTGCAACGCCTTAATCATCCTCTCTTTTTTCCGCTGATTTTCCTTTACACTCATGATCCCTCTTTTCCCAGATGAATGACCAGATGGTTGTCACTTGTGTCAGGATCTATTTCAATCTCAAACCCCAGCTTTTTCCCCAGCATGAGCATGTTCCTGTTCTCCGCCAGGACAATGCCATGAACGGTTTTAAACCCCTGCTTTTGCGCAATGGCCAGGCATTTTTCCAACAGACTCGACCCAATACCCTTGCCTTGCCAGTCATCCCCCACCAGAACGGAAAACTCACCGGTCTTTCCATCGGGTTCACCAATGATTCTGGCAACCCCCAGCATATTGTCGGTTTGAGCCGCTTCATCCAGGGCTACCAAGGCAATCTCCCGGTCGTAATCGATCTGGGTGAACCGGGCCAGCATGTCTGGCTTCAACTCCTTTAACATCCCGAAAAAACGATGGTATATCGTCGTGGGGGTCAGCTTTTTGAATAACGCCGTAAACAGCGGGGCATCCTCAGGCTTGACCGGCCGGATAAAAATCTTTAGCCCGTCGGCACTGATCATATGGGACTCATCCTCTTCAGGGTAGGGGCCGATAACCAGATGAAGGGAAGAAGGGACATCCATGGGGGAAAGCCGTATCCGGGCATCCACTGCCACAGGACTGCCGTCCTTGATCAGGACGGGATTCATGTCCAGCTCGGCAATTTGCGGAAAATCGATCAACAGCTGGGAGAGCCGGATGATCATTTCCTCGAGTTTTTCCATATCTGCGGCAGGCCGATTTCGATATCCCTTTAACAAAGTGTAAACCTTGGTTTCCTGCATGAGCCGCAAGGCAAGAAGGCGGTTCATGGGGGGAAGTCCCAGGGACCTGTCTTTTAACACTTCTGTATAAATTCCGCCCATTCCGAACAGGATCACCGGGCCGAAACTGGGATCACGCTTGGCCCCCATTAAAATTTCAAAATCAGGGTTGGAAAAATAGGGCTGAAGGGTTACCCCTTCAATCCTTGCATCGGGTTTATATCTGGCGGCGGAAGACATGATCCCGTCATAGGCCCGGCTGATATCTTCATTGCACCGCAAATCCAGACATACGCCCCCGGCATCGGTCTTATGAGTGATATCGGAAGACATAAGCTTCATGACCAGCGGAAATCCGATTTCCTGAGCCATACCCAGGGCCGCGGCTTTTGTCCCGGCAATTTTTGTCCTGATCATGGGAAGACCATAGGCTGTGAGCATTTCCACGGCATCTGCCTGGGGCATAAAGCCTTCTTCCACCCCGTCGATCAGGCGCCCGGCTTTTTTTTGGTCAAATTCCATACTCCGGGTCATTTTCGGGGGAACTTCCAGGAGCATTTCAAGATTGGCGGCATATTCAACCATATACAAAAAAGCACGAACAGCCCGTTCCGGCGTATCATAGGTCGGAATCCCGGCTTCATTCAAAACTGCGACAGCCTTTTCAATACTTTTTCCGCCCATCCAGCAGGCAAAGACCGGATACCCTTTCCCGCTGACGGCAGAGGCCAGCATCTTTGCCACCGGGAAAGGATCGGTAATGGCCTGGGGTGCAAGAATAACCAGAACCCCATCCAGGTTTTCTGAGTCAAAACAGACCGAAAGGGCTTGGCCAAATCTCTCTGCTGTTGCATCCCCCAGGATGTCGATGGGGTTTCCCCGGCTCCAGAAAGGCGGCAGGAACGCATCAAGCGCCTTAATCGTTTCAGGCTCAAGAGGTTCAGGCACTTTTCCATATTTGGCAAGCGTATCCACCGCCATTACGCCCGGCCCGCCGCCGTTGGTAAGGATCGCCAGCCTGGGGCCCCGCGGACGCGGCTGCTTGGCCATGAGTTCCGCGCAGTCAAAGAGTTCCTCAATGGACTCCACGCGCACAATGCCGGCACGTTTGAAGGCCGCATCATACACCGCATCCTCTCCTGCCATGGCACCAGTGTGAGAGGCCGCAGCCTTTGCACCGGCAGGACTTCTGCCGGATTTCAGCACGATGATGGGTTTAACCCGTGATACAGCACGGGCAGCGCTCATGAATTTGCGAACATGAGTCAGGTTTTCAATATATAATAAAATACTTTTTGCCGTCGGATCATTTCCGAGATAGTCGATAATGTCTCCGAAATCGATATCCAGCATGGACCCGATGCTTACAAAATGGCTGAATCCCATGTGTTCCTTGGCAGCCATATCAAGAATGGCGCCGCAGATGGCACCGCTCTGGGAGACAAATGCCAGATTTCCAGTTAACGGCATATCGGATGCAAAACCGGCATTGAGGTTCTTGCCGGGCCGGATGAGCCCCATGCAATTGGGGCCCAGGATACGAAGCCCGCCGTTATAGGCGATCTTTTGGATCTGATCTTCGATCTCACGGCCCTGAATACCTACTTCTTTGCCGCCTGCCGAAATAATAATGGCACTGCTCACTTTTTTTTCGACACAGTCCGTCACAATATCAATGGCGGTATGAATGGGAGTGGCAACAATGGCAAGGTCCACCCCCGGCATAAGATCACAGACCGATCTTACGCAGTCATGCCCATGTATGGTTTTATATTTGGGATTCACCGGCAAAATCGTTCCCGCAAACCCGCCGTCGATAAGATTTTTCATCAGCGCATGGCCGATGGTACCCGGGTTTTCACTGGCGCCCACCACTGAGATGTGACGCGGGTTAAACATGTTTTCCAGATGATATTGACCCATTTTTATCCTTATTCTTACTCGCCCAGGACCTTCTTTATCTGGCCGCGTTTTTCCTGAATTTTTCCCTGAACTTTCTCGATTTTGCCTTCGGCTTCCAGGTCATGATTTCCTACTATTTTTCCAACCGTCTCTTTTACCTTCCCTTTTACTTTATGAAGGGTACTTTCTGCATTGTCCCGTGTGCTTGATTTCATAGCATTTCTCCTGTTTTATTTTGTGTTCTTTACGTCGCCCGGAAAAAGACGAGGTTCACCGGACGATCTTCGTGGTTGTCGGCCGCATTCAATTCAGCGTCATGTTGTTGGAAACACTCTTTACGCCATAGACATCACTCGCCAGTTTGCCGGCCAAATCCTTTTCAGCTGCATTTTTCACAGTGCCCTCCAGCGTGACCATGCCGTCTTTTGTCGTCACGATGGTGTTCAGGCTGCTGGTTGAGCGATGATACAGCAAGGTTGTCTTGACCAGAGCCGAAATGGATGCATCATCAATGGATTCTATGACGGCATCGGTTTTTTCGGCTGTTGTTTCTTTCTCCCGCTTTAAAGCCGCAGGTACGACGGCCATCATATTGTTAACGGTTTTAACCCCATCCACATCCAAGGCATATTCTGCCGTCAGGTCCTTTTGGGCTGCGCTGGAAGCTTCACCGCGCAAGGTAATGGTCCCGTTCTCTGCAAATACCTCAGTAGCAGTACCACTCACATTTCGATGAAATAAAAGGGTGGCTTTTACTTTGGTCATAAGCCATGCATCTGAATAAACAGCCGGCGTTTCCTTTTTTAATACAATCTTATTGTCCACACTTTTTACACCCGGCAGGTTTGCCACTATCCCGTGTGCCAACGATCTTTGATAGTCTTCAAAAACCGCGCCGGTCAAAGTGACCGCGCCGTCTTTGGAATGGATGTGGACGTTTTCATCCTTTAAATAGCGCTTGAACACATAGGATTTTTTTGCAGATGATTCAATCCAGTCATCTGAATCAGATGCGAACAGAGTTATACCGCTTAAACAAAAAGCAACAACAATGCAGCTCAGTAAAAAACTTTGTAATATTTTCATGGTTATTTTCCTTTATTTACCGATACGAATTCCACGCACGAAATAAAATGCGCCGAACAGGTTGCCGGCCCGCGGGGTCAGGTATTTTTTCTTCCGATGACCAGCAGCACGATACCACCCACCAAAGCAATGGCGCCAACGATGGGCGGCAACGGGATTGTCCTTGTTTTATCCGCTGTCATTGTCAGCGGACCGATATCAACGACTTTTTCACTGGTCGTGTAAGAGATTCCTTGATATCCCAAGGCTGCAACCCCTAGGACAATCAATATGACGGCCAATAATATATTTGTTTTCATTTTTCACCTGCTTTTAAAAAATTCAGTTTATTCATAATGTCTCCTTTATACGTTATGTTTTATGATTCACGGATTATTTATGTCCGTGTGATGCATCTGTTCATAATCTGATGATACTTCAATTAACGTGCCGGGCTTTCATTCTCCGGTTTATAATTGCCCTCCTGTTGATCAGCAGGTGTCGTGGCCTTAAAAGGGATTTCATATTGCCGCAGTTAAAACTAAAAAATAAGGTCATATCCGACCATGGGTCACATATAGCCTTTTTTTCCGTTATCTTACTGTTCGGTTCGAAAAAGATGCCGATAGATAGGTATTGCCGGGCCGCTTATAAAATAAAATCCGTTGCCAGGAATTTGCTTTTATGGCCCCGGACGATACCGGTGATGATCTTTTTATTCAAATCCGTAAATTTTGCAGCCACCAGGGTTCGAATGGAAAATACCCGCAAGGCATCGGATACGGAAAGGGTTCCTTCGGCTGAATCCTTTCGCCCGGTAAAAGGAAAGGTGTCCGGTCCCCGCTGGCACTGGCTGTTGATGTTGACCCGGCAGACCTGGTTGACAAGGGGATCGATCAGGGCAGCGATCCGGTCCGGGTCGCTGCCGAAGATGCTGACCTGCTGGCCATAGCAGGAATTGATGATATACTCAACAGGTTCTTTGATCTGATCAAAGGCCAGGAGCGGAATGACAGGCCCGAACTGCTCTTCATGATAGACCTTCATTTTTGAATTAACCGGATACAGAATGGCCGGAAAAAAGAAACTGCCGCAAACGGTTGCCCCTGACGGGTTGATAACCTTTGCTCCCAGCTCAATTGCATCCGACACCAGGTCCAGCAGGTGATCGGTCTTGCCTTTTTCCGCTACCGGGGTTACAAAAACCCCTTCCTGCCAGGGCATTCCAAAAGACACGGCATTCACGGCAGCAACAAAACGATCCAGAAACGCATGGGCAACTGACGCTTCCACAAAAATAATCTTAAGGGCCGTACACCGCTGTCCGTTAAAGGAAAGGCATCCCTGGACACATTCTTCCACGGCCAGATCAAGATCGGCATCTTTGAGCACAATGGCCGGATTCTTGGCCTCCAGTCCCAGGACACAGCGCAGCCGGCTGGGATGGGGATGCTGTTGCTTCAGCGTGTTGGCCGCCCGGCTAGTACCGATGAGAGCCAGGACATTGATCTTGCCCGATGCCATGAGCGGGGGGATGAGTTTTCTGCCCTCACCGTAAATAATATTGATCACCCCTTTGGGAAAAACATCACAAAAGGCTGCCAGGAGCGGTGCAAAAAGAAGCGCGCCATGCTTGGGCGGTTTTAAGACCACGGTGTTGCCCATGACAAGAGCGGGTATCAGTGTGGTGAAGGTCTCGTTAAGCGGATAATTGAAGGGTCCCATGCAAAGCACCACGCCCAGAGGAGCACGCCTTATCTGACCGATGATGTTTTCCTCAATGGTGAAGCGGGAAGAAATGCGATCTAAATCTTTCAAGGCGGCAAGGGTATCGTTCATGTATTGAATGGTCCGGTCGAATTCTTTTTTTGAATTCTCAAGGGATTTGCCAATCTCCCACATGAGGAACCTCACCACCCGGCCCTTTTCTTCCATCATCCGGAAAATGAATCGTTCCATGTGACCAATGCGCTCAGCCACAGACATGGTGGGCCAGACGCCCTGGCCGTGATCATAGGCCGCCACTGCCGAGTCAAGGGCCTGAAGTGATTGAACCTGTGTCAGCAGCGGGTACTCACCAATATATAAAGGCTTTTGCCCTGTGTCGTCCTTCACCCTCACAGGAGAAAGCACTTCCTGTCTCGGACCCTCCCAGACATGAATCTCACCGTTCACAAGATAGTCTTTCTGGATAAAGGGAATGTCGTTTAAAAGCACCCCTGGTATATCGGCCGCCCTGGGGAAAATAGTTTTAATTTTTTGTGTTAATGTCACGATCTGCTTCCTTTCAAATGAAATTGATTTTTCTAAATTAATTTCACTATCATCTTACCCGTATTTTCACCTTTGAACAGGCCGAGAAACGCATCCACTGACCGGTCGATACCTTGCACAACGGTTTCCCTGTTTTTTAGCGTACCTGCCCGGAAATAGCTGCCGGCTTCTTTTTCAAATTCATCCCAACGATTCAGCCAGTCACCCACAATCATCCCCTTCATGGTCAGCCGTTTGGTAATCATGTTGAACAGGTTTGAAGGACCGGGCGGCAGGCTTTTTTCATTGTAACCGGAAATACTGCCGCAGGCGATGATGCGGCCATTAACCCGCAATGCCGAGAGCGCGGCTTCCAAAGCTTCTCCGCCGACATTATCAAAATAGACATCAATTCCGGAAGGAGCTGCAAGATTCAATTGTTGGAGAACCGGCCCGGTTTTATAATCAAAGGCTGTATCAAATCCGCACTCTTCCTTTAAAAATGTAACTTTCTTCGCTGAACCAGCCGACCCGATGACCCGGCTTCCCCGAAGTTTTGCAAGCTGTCCGGCCACGCTTCCCACCGCACCTGCAGCGCCTGAAATATAGATCACATCACCGGCTTTGACATCCACCAGGTTCAAGCCGACCCATGCAGCCATGCCTGTCATGCCAAGGACGCCAAGATAAACGGAAAGGGGCTGGACCGCCTGTTTGACCAGACGCAACTCTTTGGGGGAAGCCATAAAATATTCCCGCCAGCCATACATGGACACGACGGTATCTCCGGGTTTGAGTTCCGGGGCACGCGACTCGATGACCTCGCCAACGGCACCGCCGTCCATGGGTTTCCCCAGTTCAAACGGCGGTACATAGGATTTCATATCGTTCATACGGCCCCGCATGTACGGGTCCACCGACATAAAAAGGTTTTTGACCAGCACCTTTCCCTCCGGCAGAGGCCCGGGCTCGGTATGGACCAGCGTAAAATCGTCCAGGGCCGGAATCCCCCTGGGACGGGAAGTCAAGTGAATCTCACGGCTGATGACAGGTATCATATTCATCTCCTTTATATTCATGTTTGAACTGCATTCCTTCTTTTACGCCACCGACAGGACCGACGCCGTTTTGACCCCTTGCAGGACTTTCTGGGAAACACTGCCGAAAAAAAATTCCTGCATACCGGACAACCCTCTTTTCCCGATCACCACGACATCGTACCCGGAATCTGCTTCCCGGATAATGTCACGTGCCTCTCCATTGGAGCGTTTCTCAATTTTGATATTTACCTTCTCCGGATCAAAGCCCTCAGAAATGAGGCGGCTCCGGGCTGTTCATTGCGCAGATGCTTTCCGAATCCGGGATCACGCTGAACAGCATGATGGATGAGTCACGGGTAAAATGAGATGCAACAAAAGTCACCGCCCGCACGGCATTCTCGGAATCATCAAATGCGATCAATACATTGTTGGCCATAATTTGTCTCCTCTCAAAGAAAGTATTTTAATCCACAAACCCCATCGTAAAATAGACCGTACTGCCGCCGCGATCCACCAACAGCAGCAAGGTAGTTCCCCTGGTGTGCCTTGCGGTTATCCGGTTAAAGGCAGCTTCGTCGGAAACAGCCTGTTCGTCTGCCTCGATGATGATATCTCCCTCTGTCAAACCAGCCTCGGCTGCAGGTGATCCTTTGGCCACCTGCACAATCAACAGACCGGACGTGCTTGAAAGACCGTACCGTCCGGCCACCTCAGGTGTCACTGCCTGCAAGACAAGACCCAGTTGCAATCCTTCAATTTGCTTTTCTTCCAAGGGTTTTTCTTCGGACATCTCTTCGGTCGTGACCTCCATTTGAATTTTTTTACCCCTGCGCATCACCTCCAGAGTTGTTTTTTTACCAATGGGTGTCCCAGCTACCAGTCGCGGCAGGTCACGGGAATATCGGACCGCTTTGCCATCAAAGGCAACAATCACATCCCCCCGCTGTATGCCGATTTTGCTTGCCGGTCCATTGGCAGTGATACCCGAAACCAGAGCGCCTGTATCCGTGCCCGGGTTGAGTATTTTTCCAAGCTCCGGCGTCATATCCTGGATCATTACGCCCAGATAGGATCTTCTCACCTTGCCCTGGCGAAGCTGGGGCAGAAGATCCTTGACCAGGTTGACGGGAATGGCAAACCCGATGCCAACGCTGCCTCCGGATTGAGAAAAAATAATCGAATTGATACCAATTACTTCGCCGTGCATATTCAGAAGGGGCCCGCCGCTGTTGCCGGGGTTGATGGAAGCATCGGTCTGGATAAAATTATCATAAGACCCCTGGCCGATCTGTCGATATTTAGCACTGACAATGCCGGCGGTCACTGTGTTTCCCAGGCCAAAGGGATTGCCGATGGCTATGACCGAATCCCCGACCTGCAGCGCCTCCGAATCTCCCAGGGGGAGTGTGGTAAGGGTCTGATCGGGTTTGATCCGGATCAGGGCCAGATCTGTTTTGGCATCCTGGCCCACAATCTCGGCATCGTATTCCTTATTATCCGCCAGTTTGACTTTGAGTTCACCGGCATCTTCAACCACGTGGTTATTGGTAAGGATGAAGCCGTCCTTGTCGATGATGAAACCGCTGCCGATGGATCCCTGACGGTATTCAGGCGGAATTCGGTCCTCCAGAAGCCGGTCAAGGAAATCCTTGAAAGGATCGTCGAATGGAGAAGGTCTTTGCTTTTGAGCTGATGATTTGACCACTTTGACGGCAACAATATTGACCACACCCGGCCCGGCTTTTTTCACGAGACCGGCAAAGGACGAAGGACTATCCTTTGCCCTGGAGATGCCCGGGAGGACAGCTGCACAACCCACTAAAAAAAGCGGAATCAACAGAACTGTCCATACCTGTTTAAAAAACAGCTTATTCATATTCTGTCCTCCTTATGGGTGTTTGAGATTATTTGAATGCTTTTATAATAGAATTTTTCAACATATTGTTTGACCATCCGGCGGGCGGAAAATCCGGCAGCATTGCTTTTCATGGATTCCTTCATCAGTTTTACCCATTCGTGGGGAATACTGTTTCCAGACATGCTGTAATATTTCGGGATGATTTCTTCTTCCAGAAGATGATAAATTTTCTGGGCATCGCTGTCGTCAAGGTTATCAGAGGTTTCTTCGTGTGCTATGCCCCAGCCGTTTTTACCGTTAAACCCCTCCTCCCACCAGCCGTCCAGGACGCTCAAATGGGGCACGCCGTTCAGGGCAGCCTTCATGCCGCTGGTGCCGCAGGCTTCAAAAGGCGGCAGGGGCGTGTTCAGCCATATATCCACCCCGTGCACCAGATACTGGGCCAGTCGTTCGCCGTAATCTTCCACAAAGGCGATCCTGCCGCCAAGCTCCGGATCACGGGCCAGGTGGATCAGGGTTTGCAATACCCGTTTACCGGGATCATCCGAGGGATGAGCCTTTCCGGCAAAGATAATCTGGATGGGCCGCCGGCGGTCCTTGAAAATCAAAAGCGCCCTTTTGTAGGTGGCAAATCTGCGGGCAAACCCGATGGTCAGCACCGATGGGTCCAGGAGAAGACTGATTTTGGGTTCGATCCAGGTGGGCACATGAACGCCGTTGGTGACATAATCAATGGGAACCTCATTTTCCGGAAGATCAGGCCAGAGGCTGCGCCACATCTGCCTGGATACTTTTGCATGGCGTCTGCTCACAGCATTCCGATGACCGGACAACCTCAGTGCAAAGGCCGTCATATTGAACCCGGACTCGGGTTTTTCCGGGTGATATAGCCAAAATAAGCCAACAGCGCCAGTGCAATCAGGATCTCCAAACCTATAAATGGCCAGAAGATATTCGGCCATTCAGGACAGATAGACATTTCATTCATCATACTATAAATCCTCTTGTTTAGGCCAACAAGCAGCCACCCCCGTTTAAATCAATTCTTTGTTCAAAATCATTTAACCTGTATTTCTCTTGGTTTTGCTTCAGGCGCCTTGAGCAGGGTGAGCGTCAGCACACCATCTTTAAGAATCGCATCAATGTTCCGGGTATCCACTGCATGGGAAACGGTAAATTTTCGTGCATAATTGCCGATACTGAATTCAGTATATACGGGATTGAGTTTTTCATAGGGTGAATAGCTGATCCGGCCTTCTATATCGAGTTCATTATTCTCTAATTTCACCCGCAGATCCTCTTTTTTTACCCCGGGCAGATCCATGACGACGATGAGGCTTTCCTTATTTTCCACGATATCGGTCTGCGGGATAAAAAACCGTCCTTCAACCGTTCGTTCTTCTTTATGCTCCTGCTTTTGCAGGTCCTGGGCTTCGGTTTTGGCAACACTAATATTTTCAGCCATGATATTCTCCTTATGGTTTCAAATTAATTGATCACAATTTTTTTGGGTTTATCCGACTCTGCCCTTGGCAGAAACACCATTAAGATCCCGTCCTTTAATTCGGCCTGGATCTTGCCTCCCTCTATACGAAAGGGCAGTTTGATGGAGCGATCAAAATTCAACCCTTTCCGTTCCAGGCGATGGCAGCTGCAATCTTCACCATATTCGATGCTGCGCGTACCAAAAAGACGCAGTACATCTTCCCTGACTTCCAGGGTCAATTCCTCTTTTTTAACGCCGGGCAGTTCAGTGGCCAGCACCAGATCCCCTTCCTTTTCAAACAGATTGATAAACGGGTAAACCCCGCGGCCGGTTGTCCCGACCTGAAAAAAATTGGTATCCCTTGCCTGCTCGACTGCTCTCTGGATGGCGATATCCAGACCGCTTGATAATTTTCCAAACATCATAACCTCCTCATTAACTAGTTGTTATTAAAATTTAATTGAAATTTATGTTCAAATGCACACACAATGATTTGAGCAACCTGGTATCCTGAATTAATGAAATCCATATTAATGACCAGATCAAATTCATCAGAGGAAACCTTTTTCCTGAGATAAACAGCTTTAAAAAATTCATGATGTTCATCATCCATGGTGTTTAATCTTTTCTCGGCTTCGCCCTCGTCAACACCCAACATCTTTGACAGTCTCTCAATCCTGCGTTTCCTGCTGCATATCAATTTTACCGACAAAATCGTATGACGGGGCAGGATCAAGTGGGTTCCCCGGCCCACAAATATCGTCGGCTCCGTATGGGCCAGTGCGGTAACCGTTTTTGCCAGCTGCTGGATATATTCGTTTTCGAAGAATTTCTTTTCAATGGAGAGCGCTACAAGCAATTCTCTCATCTTTCCAGGAACCCGTTCATCATAAAATTCAATGATCTTTTCAGTCAAAGTGGAATCTTTTGCCATATATTCCATTATTTCTTTATCAATCACACGATATCCGGTCCTTTCCGACAAAAATTCGGCCACTTCCAGTGCACCAACCCCTATCCCGCGAGATAAACAAATGCAGTTTTTTTGTGAAAAATCTTCAAGATTTTTTCTTTCTGCTTCTTCTCTTTGCCATTTCCGGACTTGCGACCCTGCCCAATCCAAAGCGCTCATCATTTTCCTGCCATAATATCCGGGTGGATAAACATTATATCCAGGAGAATACTCCTTTTCGCCTATTGGTTTTTTCATATCTGTTTTCTCCTTTTTATTGGTTTTTATTTATTTAATCGGGTAAAGTCCAACCCGCCGATAAAACAGTTTCAGACCGACCCCGACGTTATGGGGATTCTCTTCTACCTTATTTTATTACAGCTTTGTCCGACATCATCTGTCTGAGTTCATCACCCTGGACGGTTTCCTTGACTGAAAGGAGTGCAGCCAGTTCATCAAGAACGCCTCTCTTTTCAGATAAAATTTTGTGCACACGCTCATGGGCTTCACTGATCAACCGTGAAATCTCTTCATCAATCTCGCCTGCTTTTGCCTCGCTGTAATTTTTTACGGAGGAATACCCTTCCGGCATAAACATGGACTGCCGCGGGCGGTCATAGCTCACCAGGCCCAGCCGGTCGCTCATGCCGTATTCCGTGACCATGGACCGGACAATATCGGTGGCCCGCTGCAAATCATTCTGTGCGCCGGTTGAAATTTCATTAAACACCAGCTCTTCAGCCACCCTGCCGCCCAAGAGAACGGCCAGACGGTCGATCAGTTCGGACCGGGTCATGAGATAGCGGTCTTCCGTGGGCTGCTGCTGGGTGTACCCAAGGGCTGCAATGCCCCGGGGAATGATGGAAATTTTATGCACAGGATCGGCATGCTCAAGGGATTCGGCCACAATGGCGTGTCCGGACTCGTGAAAGGCAACGATATCTTTTTCCTTTGCATTCATGACCCGGTTCTTTTTTTGAAGCCCCCCGATGACCCGGTCAATGGCCTCGTCAAAATCCGAGGATTCAACCATTTCCTTATCATT
Organism: uncultured Desulfobacula sp.; assembly: GCA_964619205.1. Taxonomy (GTDB): domain Bacteria; phylum Desulfobacterota; class Desulfobacteria; order Desulfobacterales; family Desulfobacteraceae; genus Desulfobacula. The sequence goes on from CAZUDE010000010.1 coordinate 104,809, forward strand.
TCTTGCAGCCAGCAATGCCGCCTCATTGATGATATTGGCAAGATCCGCGCCCACAAACCCCGGAGTGCGTCCTGCGATCTTGGCCAGGTCCACCTCAGGGCTTAAAACGACATTTTTGGAATGGATTTTCAGAATGGCTTCCCGCCCGTTGATATCCGGGCGGTCCACCAGGACCTGCCGGTCCAGGCGTCCGGGTCTGAGCAAGGCAGGGTCCAGAATTTCCGGCCGGTTGGTTGCTGCCATGATAATGACGCCTTTATTGGTCTGAAACCCGTCCATCTCCACCAGAAGCTGGTTCAGGGTCTGTTCGCGTTCATCATGACCGCCCATGACATTCATTCCCCTGGCTTTTCCCAGGGCATCCAGCTCATCAATAAAGATGATACAAGGGGCCTGCTTGGCAGCTTGAGAAAAAAGATCCCTGACACGGGCCGCGCCCACCCCCACAAACATTTCCACAAATTCCGACCCGCTGATGCTGAAAAACGGCACCTTTGCCTCTCCGGCCACTGCCCTGGCCAAAAGGGTTTTGCCGGTTCCGGGCGGCCCCACCAGAAGTACGCCTTTGGGGATTCTTCCCCCCAGTTTCTGGAATTTTTCCGGGGTGGATAAAAAATCAACCACTTCCTGGAGCTCGTCCCGGGCTTCATCAATCCCGGCCACATCGGCAAAAGAGACCTTTGTATCGCTCTCTGCAAAAATTTTAGCCTTGCTCTTGGCAAAAGACATCACACCCATGCCCGACCCCATATTTTTAGTTGTAAACCGCCAGATCAGAAAAAAAAAACACCAGCGGAAGCACCCAGGACAGAAGACCGGCAAAAAATCTGTTTTCAACCCGGCCGGAATAGCTGACCCTTTGCTCATCCAGTTCCTTCACCAATCCGGGGTCATCCACCCGGATCGTGGAGAATGCCTTGTCCGGATTTCCTTTGAGAGTGCCGCTGATATTTACCGGGTCGAGGGTCACCTCTTTTACATTGCCATCCACCAGGGATTGCTTGAAACTGCTGTAAGGAATGATTTCAGTCTTTGGTGCAAAAATAAACTGCTGCAGATAAGTGACCAGAAAAAAAACAATGATAAAATACCAGATGCTGAAATGGGTCTTGGGGGGTAAGGCATTCTGATTTTTTTTGCCTGGCTCGGCCTTTCCGAACAGTTCAAAAAACCTGTCCTTGATATTTTTATCCGGCTGCTTTTTCGGATCAGTCAACATGGGTGTTCCTCTTTTTGGGGCTGGACACAACGCAATTTCTGCCGCTGGTTTTGGCCTTGTATAAACGTTCATCTGCTTTACGGCTTGTTCGAAAGCGATTTGACTCCCAAGGTTTCGATCAGCCGGTTGATGTCCGTGGTTTTCAAATTCATCCCGCCCTCGGACACGGGCAGCAATATGATCCGTTTGCCGGCCAGGGCTTCGGCAATTCTCAGCTTTACAATGGTCTCACCGCCTGACCCGGCCAGGGCGTTGTTCATTTCCCGGACACCCTTGGCCTCGGCTATCCCTTCAGCCTCAATGGCTTTGGCCAGAAGCTCCTGCTGTTCCTGGTAAACATCGGCTTCGATCTTGTCTTTCAGATACTGGCCGTCGGCATCGGCCACCATTTTATTGACCTCACCCTTTGCCTCTTCCAGCTTTCTCTTGTATTCTTCAAGGGCGGCATGCTGGGCAGACTTGTTTTTCTCCACCTGCTGGTCCGCGACTTTTTTGTCCTCAATGGCCTTGGTATATTCCGCGTTAAACCGGTAATCATTGGTCAATACTTTTTCCACGATTATCCCCATGGGCCCCAGGATATCCTGGAGTACGGTCTTTACTTTTTCGGACTGGGTTTCCCTGGCTTCAGCCACATAAAAAGCTTCGGTTTTCAACTCCCCGAAGATGTCCCTGGGTTTGCTCCTGGCAACCGTCCTGACAATGGTCTCCCGCAAGGCCCGGTCGTCTTTTGCCACATATTGAAGAATATAAGGTGCTTTTGCCGCATCAATGCGATAGGCAATGATCACATCCAGGCTGATGTCATTGCCGTCCGTGGTTTTAAACACCAGATCATCCTGGTTTCTGCGGTCTCCCCTGACACTGGAAAAAGTCATCTCAAGGTTCTGAAGTTTGGTATCAAACACATGCCAGTCATTGATAAACGGCAGAAAAAAATAGGTGGCACCCTGGGCGTAAATCCGGTCCTCAACCCCTTTTGGGCCCCAGAAAGCCAGCTTGCGGGTCCTGACCCCGACCTCAGTTTCCCCGGTGGTATGGGGTACACATCCTGCTGTTGCCAATACCATGAACATCAATATCAAAAGAATGGATAAGCGTTTCATTTGTTTTCTCCTTTGCGGACATCAAATAATTGCAGGGTATTGACAAGATTCAGCGGATTGACCCCGTTTGGCCCGTCGCTGGGCAGAATGATCAGATCCAGGCCCTTATAGGTCTCGGCCATTTTCAAGGCCACCATGCGGTCGGAACCGATTCCTTTCAAGGCATCGTTTCTCAGCCTCACCCGCTCTGCCTCGGCAAGTTTTACCAGGAGGTCCGCATCTGCTTTAATCTTTCTGACATAAAGGTCTTTTTCTGCAATCTTCCGTGTGACATAGGCCTTGCCTTTTTCCATTTCAACAGCGGCAATAACCATGCCTTCCTGGACGATCTTTTTGAGTTCAGCCTCTTCTTTTGCTGCCCTGGCCGCTGCCTGGTTTGTAAAGACCATCTGATCCTGGAGTTTTTTCTCTTCAATATTCTTCTGGATTTCAGGGCTGTATTTAAAATAGCGTACCAGCACCTCATCCACTACAATCCCTTTGGGGTTTAATTCCCTGTTGAGCTGATCCCTGGCCTCTTCGGCTTTTTTAACCCGCATGGGGCTGTTGTAGAATTCTTCAGTGGTCAGTTTTCCTAAAGTTTCTTTTAAGGCAGGCTCGGCCTTGGGGATAATCCCATTGTCTTCATAGAGAATACCGGGACCGATGGAGGTGAAGACAAGATACGGGTCCTTGATGTGGTAGAGCATGGAAACATCCACATCCACAAAAAACCCGTCCGAGGTCTGGATATGGGCGGCCCTGTCTTTTCTGGCTCCCCCTGCTGCGGTTTCGGGAAAATTGGTCAGTTCCAGCACCTGGATTCCCCTGGGCAGAAGGTACATCTGCTGGAGGCCGAAGGGCAGGACAAGGGCAAGACCGGCACTGAAGCTTTCTTTTTGAACACCTCGGTTCAGACCCACCCGGACCACCTTGATCCCGTATTCATAGGGATGCACATAAACAAAAAACAGATTATAACAAATATACGCCAGCACTGCCAAAGCAATCAGCAGATTGACTCCCATGCCGGGTCTGAACTTGTTCGAAGAAAAACCGAACCGTTCTTTTATTGTACTGAAATATTGCCCTATGTCATTCATCGGGTTCGTGACCATGATCTTTGATTCCTTTTATATAAAAACCGCCCATAAAGACGGACCCATAATAATGGGATGGGTTAGTAAATATACCGTTCACAGATTTTCCGGTAATGATAGCCATATATGGACAGCGTTATAGCCGTTGACATGAACCTGGGTTTTCGCATCAAAGTCCAGAGAATCAGATACCAGTATTGAAACCGCTCTTTTCCGAAGACCCCGAGTCTTATGGCTGCCCTGAAAAACGAAAGAAACCGCTGAATATCAAGGGGGACTATGATCTCTGGAGCCTTGAGCTCCCGGAATAAGGTCCTGACCCTGCGGTAATAATTTTTCGGCTGATAGATCTGTTTCATGATGGATTGATATCCGTCGAAAAGAGTGTCCATGCCCATCTGCGGGATAATATTGGTAGTGCCGTCCACATTGTCGCCGGTAAAGGATTCACAAACCCGGCTCTCCTCTTGAAGCCTTTCAAACAGCCGGGTTCCCGGAATGGCCTGGAGCATCCCCACCATTGCCGTGACAATACCGCTTTTCTGGATAAAATCGATCTGCCGCTGGAAAATGGAAGGGCCGTCGCTGTCAAACCCCACAATGAACCCGCCCATGACCTGCAAGCCGGACCGGTGGATGATGCCCACACTTTCAAGAAGATCCCTGTTTTTATTCTGGATTTTATGACATTCGGTGAGGCTCCCCTCATCCGGGGATTCAATCCCGATAAACACGGAATCAAAACCGGAAGTCACCATCATGTCCAGCAGCTCAGGGTCATCGGCCAGGTTGATGGAGGATTCCGTGAAAAATACGCACCCTTTTTTATCTTTGCGCCATTCAATCAGGGCCGGAAGCAGATGTTTTTTCAAATACCCCTTATTGCCGATAAAATTATCATCCACAAAAAAGATGCTGCCGCGCCAGCCAGTCTCATAAATCCGATCCAGATCCCTGATAACATGTTCGGGTGTTTTTAATCGCGGCTTATGGCCGAACAGGGCTGTGACATTGCAGAAATCGCAGTTGAACGGGCATCCCCTGGAAAACTGAAGACTCATGGAAGCATACCGCTTTATCTTTAAAAGGTTCCATAAAGGAACGGGCGTGTCGCCGGGATCGCAGAACCCGGAGGCCCGGTATATTTTTTGGGCACAGCCTTGTTCCAGATCCAATAAAAACCGGGGCAAGGTCAACTCAGCTTCATCCAGCACCAGGTGATCCACTGTCTTGAATTTTTCAGGCTCGGATGTAAAAAGAGGACCGCCTGCCACTACAGGAACTTTCAATGCCTGGCAACGTTCAATAATCTGTGCCGCAGATTTTCTCTGGACTGTCATCCCGCCGATAAACACCGTGTCTGCCCATAGAATATCACTGTCTTTCAGACGCTCCACATTGGTATCCACCAAGCGCTTGACCCACTTCTCCGGCAGCAGGGCCGCCACAGTGATCAGACCCAGGGGCGGGAAAGCAGCCTTCTTCCCGATAAAGCTTAAGGCATAGGTGAATGACCAGAATGTATCCGGAAATTCAGGATAAATTAATAATATCTTCATTATATAAGGTTCCTTTGGTTCTGACCGCTTCAATGGCCTCCATCCCCTGGAGATTGGAAACGGCAAAAATACTGATATTCAGGGGTTCCCGCAAAAGCGTTTTTGTTCCCAGCAACACCCCGAACCGGTGGGATTTTATGTGCTGATCCAGGTTTTCCCGGGTTTCCCACTCCTCCATCAGGCAAAATCGGTTCCTGTCGTGGATATCACAAAAAACAGAATAACTTTTGCAGCCGATTTCCTTTCCCACGGGGTCGATAAGCGAAAGAAGGGTCTGCGTAAGTTCCAACTGCTTATCCGCAATAACATTCAGGGTAATTCTGACTACGATCATGGTAATCCCCTTTTTGTATTTTCCATTTTATCTTTACAGTCTCTATTTCATCTTAATACGCAATCATTATGCCAGAATTCAGATTCACAGATTTTATCGTTGATCGCCTTTATTTTACAGGAATAAACCATATCAAAAGAATGGTTTGGCCAGGGTTTGTAAAACATAAAAAAGGTCTTATTTGACCAATTGGTCATATCTGGCATTTTCCAAGGGCACGCCAAATGGATGGTTTATTCTTTCGATAAGATTTCATAACAGCCTCCGAATAATTTGATAAAATTTGTTAAAGCAATATTGATGGTTATCTTAATAGCTACAAAGGAGCACCAATGATATCCATAAATCCAATCAACAACTTTTCGATAGCACGACTGCAATTGGAAATCAGACCGGCAGCGGCGGCAATAATTCTTTCCGGGTTAATTTTAATAAAACAGGCTATACTAATAATTCAGAATGTTTCAAAACAATGATTCCAATCAGGAGAAATTTTATGACCAATAACATTGTATTCCCAAACACTGCAAAAAAAATTACACGCACAGGCCTGGGCGGCGAAGGGATACTTCGGACTACCGGGGAGGCACAAGCTGCCCGGGAAGTAATTAAAACAGCATTAAGCCAGGGGATTGCTTATTTTGATTCAGCCAGGGTCTATATGGACAGCGAGATCTATTATGGTGAATACTGGAAAAACAACCCCGGAAAAAGAGAGACCATTTTCCATACCAGCAAGTCCGCGGACAGGACCAGAGTCGGCGCGCTGGCTGAGCTTACCCAGACCCTGGAACGGTTGAACACGTCATATCTTGATCTCTGGCAGATTCACGATGTAAGGACAAAAAAGGATCTTGAGCTTATTTCACAAAAAGGCGGGGCTCTGGAAGCATTTATCGAAGCCAGGGATATGGGCCTGGTAAAACACATCGGTGTGACCGGGCACCATGACCCTGAAATCCTGACCAAAGCCGTTGAGCAATGGCCGGTGGATGCGGTGCTCATGCCGGTTAATCCGGTGGAAGAGATCATTGGCGGCTTTCTGACACACACGCTCTCAGCCGCCCATAAAAAAGGCATCGCCGTCATCGGCATGAAGGTGCTGGGCGGCAAGCGCTATATTGCAAAAGACCTGGGAATCACTGCCGGTCTTTTGATCAGATTTGCCCTGTCCTGTGATATAACGCTTGCCATTGTCGGATGCGGCACACCGGAAGAGGTACGCGAACTTGCCCTTGCCGGAAAAGAGAAAACCCGCCTGAGCAATGCCGAACGAAAAAAGATCACGGAACCGTTTCTGCCCATGGCCCGGAAACTTGCCTTTTACCGGGGCAGCGTTTTTTGATCAGGCGAATAAACTCTCAACATCTAAAACGGTTCATTCAGTCAGTCGCAAAAGGATAATCCGTGTATCCTTTTTCACCCGGAGAGTAAAAGGTATCATAATCAGGATCATTTAACGGCAGATCCTTCTTCATTTTGTGGACCAGGTCCGGATTTGCCAGAAACGGCCTGCCAAATGCCGCAAGCTCAGCTTTATCCGCATTTAAGATACTTTCTGCCTTTTTTCTATCCAATCCGCCACTTGCAATCATATTGCCCTCAAATGCTTTGCGGATGATGTACTGAATTGATTCCGGCACTTCCGGCGCCCCCATGGAAGAATGATTTACAATATGGATATAAACCAATTTTATTTTCTTCAGGGCGACTGCCAGATAGGCATAGGTCTCTTCGATTTCATCAAATATGATCATGTCATTGAATATGCCATGGGGGGAAAGACGAATCCCTGTTTTTTGGGAACCGATGGCCGCACTTATTTTTTGAGCGACTTCAATGGAAAACCTGCATCGGTTTTGGATTGAACCCCCATAGTCATCCATTCGGTGATTGGATGCCGGGTTTATAAATTGATCCAGAAGATATCCATTGGCACTATGAATTTCCACACCGTCAAAACCGGCTTCAACGGCATTCACAGCTGCCTGTACAAATTCATTTTGAGCCTCTTCAATATCGTCCCGGGTCATTTCCCGCGGCACAGGGTAAGGCTGCAGTCCTTTCGAATCGGTGTACATTTCACCGCTCATGGCAACAGCAGAGGGCGCCATAATCTTTGCCCCGGGTTTCATATTGTCCATGTGGGAGACACGTCCCGTATGCATCAACTGTAAAAACAGTTTTCCTTTTTCACTGTGAACCGCATCTGTAATTTTCCGCCATCCCCGGATCTGGGCCTCATTATAAATACCCGGGATGCGCGGATATCCCACACCATTTGGGGACGGCGAAGTCCCTTCTGTGATGATCAATCCTGCCTGGGCTCTTTGTTTATAGTATTTAACCATGATATCATTCGGGATATGGTCAGCCGTTGCTCTTGAGCGTGTCATGGGCGCCATCACAATTCTGTTCTTTAATTCAATCTCCCCCAAATTAAAGGGACTGAAAATTTTCATGCCGTTTCCTCCTGATATCAATAAGTTTTTTATTTTTTAATATATCCCATATCAATAAGCCCCCGTAAAACAAGTTCTGTTTGCCCCATACTATCATAAATTAATTTTGAACTGATTGTAGCCGATGATATGCCGTCAACCTCCGGATTAAAAGATTTTAATACCAACAGTGACGTTTCTACAAAATTATTTCGCATTTTATTGATATCTTTTTCATCCCATTTTTCATTGTCCAGCTTTGAAATTGAAATTGGGATAAATTGTATAAATTTGCCCATATCATCAAAGCTGTATATAAAAAAGACATCATGGCAGTCGAGGCATGGTATTTTCCGTGCAACAACACGCGCAAATAACCGTTTCTTTGATTTCTTCAGAACTCCCGTGTAAACATCTCCCAAATCTTTCAACTTTATTTTTTCTATTTTATCAGCCTGTTCCCCATTTACAACCAGGCTTTGGCTTATCATCCCTGCCAATTCACTGTCTTCAACGGGAATCACGAGCTCTTCCGGCAGTTTATCATCCTGCTTCTTTGTTAGTGCTACAGATGAGGCGGATATACTCTTTTTTATAGCGATGTTAACCATTGCAAAGAGTTTGTCTGTATCTTCGAGTCTTCCCAGATAAGAATCCAAAACAAGCAAGCGCCCATTACCATACGGCCGCGCAAAAATAAAAAAAGGGGTCGGGGGCTGGCCGACCAACTGATGAAATTCATATTTATCATCCGGGACAATTGGAAAATCGTATTTCTTTTCTTCAAAAGCAACATCATCTATATTATTTCCCACGGCTATCCCGATTATCTTCACACTGTTTTTAAGTTCAGTATCTTTCTCAATCCTGGCAAATAATTCGTTTATATATGACCTCATATATTGACAGGATGCTCAGTAAACATTTAGAACCTCGATGATTAATAATTTCACATCCATTTCAGCGGGTTGAAACATGCCGCCGTTTTCGAGCATCAGGTATGACTTGAATGTTTTATCCTTTGGAACCGGGATTGAGAAAACAGGGATAATATCCCCTGCCCGGGGTAATCCTTTTGGAATATCCGCCGCTTCCGCGGCCAGATTAAAAAGGATCATTCCCAGGAAAATATATACAAAAAAAAGAGGTTTCTTCAATACTCCGGCCATAATATTATCTCCTTGTTTCCATCGATTATTTTCAACCCCGCGGCAATCGGCTTGGAATTATCTTTTTATCAAAAAATATGTTTTCTCTTGCCGTAAAACCCTAAATATCCTGTTTCAAATATTTTATGAATTCCGTTATATTGTCAGGCAAACCCGCCCCCCTGTAGATAATCATACCTTTCGCATTAATACCAACAATATGCGGTAATCCCTTGATCCCGTATTTTTCAACCGCCACTGTTCCATCCGTATCAAGGAGTACTCTGTAATTGATTGTTGAAGATTTCTTAAAACCTTCAACAATCTCTGCCGGCTGTTTGTAATTGATCCCTAACACGGCTATGTTAATTTCTTTGGCAATTTCCGCGAATTTTTTGATTTCAGGCACTTCCGCCATGCAACTGACACACCAGGTTGCAAAAAATACAAGCAAAACTCCTTTTTCATCTTTTAAACTGCTCAGGGTAACCTGCCCTCCTCCCAGCAAAGGCAGTGTAAAGTCAGGGGCCGGATTTGATGAAGTTTTATTGATCTCGCCGAAACCGGAATCCTGACCCGTCTGAATTCCGGAATCAGGAGGTTTAGTGGCATCGTCCGCTTTTTGAGCAGGTGCAGTTTTTGTTTCCGCACTTGCCAGAAGACGGGTCAGATTCGGGAAATCTGTGTTTTGACCGACCAGGACGAATAAAAGGCTTGCGTTGATAATGATCAGAAACGCGAACCCTTTTTTAAGAGTCACCATCCAGACCCCTGCCTTTGGTAATCTGGAAATAAACCCTGTAAAGATTCCGGCCAGAATTATCAGTGCCCCCTGGCCAAACCCGAATAAAAAGAGAAGCAGGCCGCCCTTTATAGCCTGCATGGTATAATCCATGCCCTGCACATTTTTTAGCGACAGCATGATTGCGCCCAGAGCGACGGCAAGAATGGGACCGGTGCAAGGACCAACAACCAATCCGCTCACACCGCCTATTAATACTGCACCCAAAAATCCTTTTTTATTTGTAGATTTAGTCTGGAGCCTTGAGATAAATCCTGGAACAGGGAAATAGAACACATCAAAAAGGGAAAGCCCCATCATCAGGAAAAAAAAAGCCACTGCGTAAAGAAGCCACCCGTTTCCCATTATCGAACCGAACGTGCCCCCCACCGCTGCGACCGTGATTCCTAATACTGCGTAAACTACCGCAAGACCAGTCACCATAAAAAGGCTTAACAGAAATGCTCTTAACCGGTTGCCGCCCGCCTGGTTACCGATATAGCCGATCGTCAACGGGAGAACCGGATAAGTGCAGGGAGTCAGTGACGCTAAAAGTCCGCCGCCGAACATAAGGAAATAAAGCCTGAAAGAATCCTGTTGAAAAGCTTCAAGAATGAAGTTCTGAATCTGTTCAGTCATTTTAAAGAACGCCCCCGAAAAGAAATGAACCCCAGGCCATTGCCTGAGGTTCATGTTTAATCAGTTTATAGCTATTTATAGCCGCCGATTTCTCTATTCATTTCCTCCTGCAGACCAGTAGACCATACCACTTTCCCGCCACTTGAGATGCTTGCCACTTTGATTGATTTCCATTTGCTGTCCACAGCGCCCTCAATGGTTACCTGTGTGTTGAGACGGCGTGCAAGGACTGCCCTGTCAACATTTGGAAGAAAATAGTAATCGGCCTTAGCAGCATCCACAAGCAGAACAAACACGTTTTCAGTGGCTGCAACCGGATCTTCTTTTCCGATCGGGCAGACTTTGCCCTGAGTGACACAGTTAAATCCCTGGATGGAGCCTGTTGTGCTTTGTGCCATTGCAAAAATCGGCGCCAGCAGAAACAAAAGTCCTATAATGATTGTCATAGATAATTTTCTCATGGTATTCTCCTTTTAATAATGTATGTTTCGATTGACTAAATATTTCCTGATAAAAATCCGGCTTATCATTTTAGATCTTTCACCTCCTTCCGCTTTTCCCGGCCACTGTTCTTTCAGAGGAATATCTCCTTTTTGCCATCCATCTGAAAGCCCGTGTAAAATATCATTTTACAGGGTTCTTTCAGAAGGTTCATGGCCCCCTTTAGAACCTTAAACCGCTCAGACTTCATATGCTTTTTAAGATTTGCCTGGGTTGCCCACTGCCCGAGAAGACAGAGCTCGTTTTCATCCTCCACACTCTGAAAAAATTCGGATCGCATGCATCCTTTCTCCATCCTTATTTCTCTGTTCAGTGAAGCTATCGTCTGTGACAGCTCGTTTCGTTTTTCTGAACTTACCTTTATGTGCAGGATGACTGTTATCATGGGTATTGATAAGAGCAAGAAACCTGCCAACAGCCGCAAAAAAAACAGTCTTTTTGATATTGCTAATAATAACAACAGATTGGCTTGAAAGATGAGGAATAGTAAAGGGTGCTGATACAATCAATTTACCCTCAGCATTTGGTGGAACCACCATATATTGAGGTTGTCTTTGAGGAAAGCAGGTCAGCCTGATCAGAATCCTAAATCCCGGGCCGGAGTATACTGAGCTTATGCATCCTGGCTCTTAAAGTGCTTGGGTGGAGACCCAGAATACCTGCTGCCCCGTTATTTCCCTCTATGCGCCACCGGGTCTCTGAAAGGATTTTAATGATTTGATTTCGTTCCGTCTCTTCAAGCGTTTTTGCATTTGATGACGAAGGGGAAGGTGCTATCTCAAGTTTATCCGTCAGTTGCAGGACCGGACCGGGGCTTAAGATTGCTGCCTTTTCGATGACGCTTTCCAGCTCCCTCACATTACCGGGCCATGGATAATCCTGAAGTTTTTTCATGGTCCCCTTATGGATTGATGTAATCTGTTTTCCCAGTTTTCTCGCATATCGCTCAATGAAGGCCTGAACCATCAGTGGAACATCAGCCTGCCTCTGTCGTAACGGAGGGACTGTGATGGAAAAAACATTGAGCCGGTAATAAAGGTCCTGCCTGAACCAGCCCTTACGCACCGCCTCCTCAAGGTTTCGATTTGTCGTAGCCACAATACGGACATCGACTTTGACTGTCCGGGAAGATCCAAGACGTTCAAACTCGCTGTGCTGGATCGCCCGGAGAAGTTTGGCCTGCATTTCGAGAGGAAGCTCTCCGATCTCGTCAAGGCAGAGAGTTGATCCGTTTGCGATTTCAAACCTGCCTATCTGTAGAGTATCGGCTCCGGTAAAGGCGCCCTTTTCCCTGCCGAACAGTTCACTTTCCATAAGGTTGGCAGGCAGAGCGGCACAATTAACCGTAATCATGGGGCGCTCTTTCCGCGGGCTCATGTTATGGATGGCGTCTGCAATCAGTTCTTTTCCCGTACCGGTCTCTCCGAGTATGAGAACCGTTGTATTTGTTGGAGCAACCTTCTCCGCCCGATAAAGAACATACTTGAGGCCCTCGCTTTTACCTATAATATTACCATAGTGATGCTTCATTTTGATCTCTTGACGAAGATAAATATTTTCAGCCTCAAGCTGGTCCTTCAATTGTTTGATTTCAGAAAGCGCTTCACTGAGTGATTTCTCTGCCTGAAGGCGTTTTTCCATCTCTTGTTCCCGCAGTTCGATCGCTGTTCGAAGTTCAGCTGTCCGCTCCTTAACCCTTTGTTCCAATTCGGAGCAGGATTTTTGAAGGACTTCCTCGATACCCAGTCGTTCCATTTCACCGGCTGCACGAACAGCCACCATTTTCAGCATAGCTTCGGTTAGAGGACGGTTCTTCTGCGGGCTCCGGCTAATAACCACTATCTGTCCAATCGGCCGGCCGGAGCTCCCAAAAAGGGTAACACCCGCATAACTGTCAGCCCGCAGATCCTGCAGTACCTGGTCGCACGGAAATAATTTTGATATGCCTGAAGAAAAGCAACAGACAGGGTTGCTTCCCTTTTCGCCGCAGGGAGTGCCCTTTAGTTCGTAAACCGCATTGTCATTGAATTTGCCGTCGATCCAGACGACCACAGCGCGGGCGGTCAATCCGTCTATTTCCAGGCGATCGATGCAGACAAAGTCCATTCCAAGATTCTCAGCCAGATATCGGGCCAGGGATTCGAAAAAATCCTCTCCCCTGGTCGGCAAACCGCATTTGAGTAAAAAGGTCAGGACATCTGTGACCTGTTTTCGCTCGGTGATGTCCCTCATTATCATGCGGCAGGCCGACGCGCAGTTGTATTGGGCAGCAGCCGTCAGCCTTGCCCAGAATTGAACACCGGCATTATTCACCATTCGCAGTTCGTATTCCAGAGGGTCTCCGGACTCAAAAAACTTTTTCCGGTGCAGGTAGTGGATGTCCTGATCTTCCTTGACGATGAACTTGGAAAGCCGTCTGTTGATCAGTCCTCTCCGGTCCTCACCCAGCAGGGCAGCTGCAGCAGAATTGACATCCAGGATTAATCCCTCCTCGCTGAGGGTGATATAGCTCGCCGATGCGGAGTCGTAGAGTCCGGTATGTCGTATATCGGATTTCAAAATTTCCTGCTGTGAACAATTTAAATCTTGATTTTCCAATTTCAGCTCAGCCTGGAAGGTTTGGAGTTCATGAATCAATTTGACAGGATCATCCAACACAGGAATCGCATGTATGGCATCTTGATTTATCATGAAGTCTTCAGTCCGTTTACGCAATTGATGACATTTTTCTTCGGTATGGGTATTTTTTTCATTCAGGATCTCTTTTTTTCTTTCCTGGCAAGATTATGGAAATTTTATGGATATCTTCCTGTAATCGTCCTTATTGTGTATGCTGATGTTTAAATCAAGACTCGAATCCCTTATCCCAACAGCAAACCTGATTTTTCCCTCATCATCTTCAATATGCGTCATCTCTTTTACAGCTTCAAAAATATTATCTGCAATCTGTGCACCCGGCGATGGGAGTTCTGCATCTCGATACTTCGCAGTGACTGAAACCAAGTTATCATCATCCAGTTGAATTGATATTTCTTTTGCATTGTTGTTTACACCGTGAAGTACACTTAATGAGATCCATTTTAAAGCCGCTTCAAGACTGTTTTTATCATTTTTCAGTTTTGACATTTCTTTAAGCGGATCTGTTTGTGAAAAACAATCACAGAGTTCCTGCACTTTTAAATGCAGATTTCCCATATCTTTCATGACATTGTCTCCTTATTAAATCAGATCATGGTTTCGGTCAGCCAGAAATCATGAAGATTGCAGAAACTGGTGGCATAAATTTTCCCTTTATATCTATTGGGTAACTCATAGCTTGATTCCGGTTTATCGGCCGGAGTAAAAGTTGCAGAACCGATATATGTGCCGTCTTCGAGAATAAGCGTGTGCCTGACGATAAAATGCCCGTCCTCCATCGGATGTTTGGTCACCACGTTAACTTTTTCCCGGATTATTGTCACCTCCGGGACATGGAGATAAGCCTTTTGTGCCCATATACCGGGGTTACCCTTGGTGTAGATAATATTCGTGTATATCGGCATGTTTTCCGCAAAAGCTCTGGGAACGGAATTCAAAGCCAGAACGGAAGCCGCGGCAGCGGTTGTTTTTAAAAAATTCCGCCGGTTATTCATGGGTGCTCCTTTTTTTGGTCTTTGTTATATTTGACTTCAACCTCCGATCTCTCCCGGAGACATTTCGCGCCAGTTTCGGTCGACACTGCTGCCGATGGTGCCGAACAGATCATCAAGTTCGTTTTTCATGGGCGACCACTCCGACGGGCACTCATTTTTCAGCTGATCCACACGCATCTGCGCACTGGTCACCTCCTGCTCCAGCTGACCGATAAGCGGCAGGATTCTTTCTTTCTGGGCAGAGCTGTAGGAATCGGCAGTCTTCTTCATTGCGTCGAGTTTTGCCTTCCAGGCGGATACTTCAGCAAGCATTGCTTTACAATAATCATTTACTTTCATGATGTTATCTCCTCGTTTGTTTGTGGTTGTTTTTTTCTTTTGTATTCAGCCGTTATTGTCGATCAGGGCCTGCACGGTATCAGGGTTATAGGATCTTGTAAGAAGGGCCCCGGATCCCAAAGCCGGAATCCGGCTCGTGAAATCCGTTTTTCCCTTCCTGTAAAAAACGCCGATGGGTATCCTTTCTCCTCCTTCCCTGGCCAGGGTTATGGCCTGTTCAAAGGAATCCGGTATCGGGCCGTCCAATTCATAAATACGTTGTTTATACCACTCATATGTATTCACTTTGTTAAAAGAAACACAGGGCTGCATGATATCAATAAGGCTGAATCCTTTATGGTGCATGGCCTGTTGTATCAAATCGCTCAGGTGCTGAATGTTGCCTGCGAATCCCCGTGCGACAAACCCTGCACCCAGGGCAAGTGCAACCAGGGGACCATTAAAAGGATCGGATATCACACCCCGGGTCTGCATGGTCGTGATCATTCCATAAGCAGATGTGGGGGATGCCTGTCCCTTGGTCAGGCCGTATACCTGGTTGTTATGAACCAGAAGGGTCAGGTCGGTGTTTCTGCGGATGGCATGCATGAAATGATTGCCGCCTTCACCATAGCAGTCACCGTCCCCGGAATTCACAATGATCTTTAAGTCATGGTTTGCTATTTTTGCGCCAAGGGCAAGGGGAAGTGCCCGGCCATGCAGCCCGTGAAACATATTGCACTTCATAAAATGAGGTGTCTTGGCTGCCTGTCCTATGCCTGAAACCATCAGAACCTGTTCAGGGTTCAGTTTCTGGTCAACCAGAGCATCTTTTATCGCACTCAGGATGCCGAAATTGCCGCAACCCGGGCACCACTGGTTTGGAAACTCTGAAAAGAAAGCATCTTTTTTCTCCATTCAATTTGCCTCCTGATTTTTAACTGCATCAACAATTTCCTGTGGGTAAAAGGGCCGCCCGTCATATTTAAGAAGGGTGTGCGTCCAGGCAACCCCGGTCTGTGAAAGGATGATCTGTCCCAATTGGGCAGTTGAGTTCTGCTCCACCATCCACATGGATCCGGTTCTGCCTGAAATGAGCGGTTTGATTTTTTCAATGGGAAAAGGCCACAAATCCGTGAAGATCATACAGCCGACATCTCTTTTTTTATCCCGGAGCATGAGGACGGCTTCTTTGATAGCCCCTGCGGTTGATCCCCATCCGACAAGCAATGTTTTAGCACCAGGATACATGAGGCTGGGCGTGCTCATCTCCTTAGTCATGGACGGCAGTTTTGCGTTTCGTTTATTCACCATGGCATTCCGATGCCTGCTTTCTTCGGTCATGTGACCCTCTTCGGTGTGTTCGTCACTTGATACAACCACCAGAGCATTCCCGGCGCAGGGGATGGCCCTTGGCGAGATGCCGGAGTGGGTCAGAGCAAACCGCTTATAGTCTTTTGGACTATCCATGTCCTTATCTTCGACAATCCATCGTTCAATACTTTTTGGGGCGCTGAAAGGCTTTTCAAGGGTGTACAGCGAATCCGTCAGATACTGGTCGACCAGAACTATGGCCGGTACCTGATATTTATCTGAGAGATAAAAGGCTTTTTGGGTCAGGCTAAACGCCTCTTCAGGGGTTCCAGGGGCAAGGACAAATCTTGGAAAATCGTCCTGGGAGGCGTGGATGACAAAATTAAGATCACCCTGGGCCGTTCGTGTGGGAAGTCCGGTGGCCGGGCCGGGCCGCTGGGCATCAATAATAACGATAGGGGTTTCCGAAATGGCTGCAAGACCAAGGCCTTCGGTCATCAGGCAGAACCCGCCGCCGGATGTGGCGGTCATGGCGCGGACACCGGCAAAAGATGCGCCAATGGCCATGTTAACGGCAGCAATTTCATCTTCAGCCTGTTCCACCACAAGGGGCAGCTCTTTTGAAAATGCATTCATATGGGATAAAATACTGGTGGCCGGTGACATGGGGTAAAACGCCGCCACCCTGCAATCCGATGCAATGGCACCAAGGGCCAGGGCTTTTGCCCCTTCCATAAGCATCCCTTTGGGTGGTGAAGGATTGGCCAGCGGCCTGGATGAAAAATCCACTCCGGCTACGGCTTCATATCCGAATTCCGCTGCTTTTAGATTGTTTTCAATAACCTCAGACGGCTTGTCTTTAAATTGCTGCGAAAGAACAGCCTGTACAATATCAAGCGGCGCGCCTAAAAGGCAGAGACAAGATGCAGCGGCAACCGTATTTGAATAGATCGCACGGCCGAATTGTTTTGCCAGGTTTTTGAACGGGATCTCCATAAATTTTTTATCCCGCCTGCCGGTTTCGCCCTCAATAATTGCCAGCCCCTTATTGTTGAGTTCACGATTGTGAAGATCAAAGGTTTCCCGGTTGAGCCCGATAAGCAGGTCAAGCCTGCTGGCAGGGGCCTGAATCGGCCTGTCACTGATGCGGATCTGAAAAAAGCTGTGTCCGCCCCTGATCCTTGACTCAAAATCGTTAATTGCCATAATGTAAAAACCGGATTCCCGGCAGACTTCTGCGAGCAGGCTCCCCACGCTCTGAATCCCCTGACCTGCCTCACCCCCTATTTTTACAGATACATCCACTGTCATTTTTTAGATCCCTTTAAAATGGTTTCCAGATCCTTGTCCGGTGTCGTGATCGGTTTGATGTCAAATAATTTCACCAGGGTTGCAAGGATATTGGGCGTCAGAAACGCCGGCAGAGAAGGTCCCAGCCGGATGTCTTTTATGCCCAGATGCAGCAGTGCAAGAAGAACACAGACAGCCTTTTGCTCATACCATGAAATAATCAAAGATAGCGGCAGTTCATTGATCCCTGTTTTGAATTCTTTTGCAAGCGCCGCGGCAATCTGAATCGAAGAGTAGGAATCATTACACTGGCCGGCATCCAGAAGGCGGGGAATTCCGGCGATTTTGCCCAGTTCTTTGTCGAAAAACCGATACTTGCCGCAGGCGCAGGTTAAAACAATGCAGTCTGAGGGTATTTTCTCAACAAACTCGGAATAATAATTTCTTCCGGGTTTTGCCCCGTCACAGCCTGCCACCAGGAAAAAATGCCGGATAGCACCGGATTTAACCGCTTTGACCACCTTATCGGCAATATTCAGAACAGCGTTTCTCGCAAATCCGACCATGACCTCGCCGGATATTTTATCTTGGGTAAATCCCGGAAGCGACAGTGCTTTTTCAATCACAGGCGTAAAATTTAAATCGGAAATATGCACAATATCCGGCCAACCCACCATCCCGGATGTAAAAAGGTTGTCCCGATAGGATTTCTGGGGCCTTTGAATACAATTGGTGGTCATTAGAATCGCACCCGGAAACTGTGCAAATTCTTTTGCCTGCATTTGCCAGGCAGTCCCGAACTGACCATAAAAATGACTGTATTTTTTTAATTTTGGATATCCATGAGTGGAAAGCATCTCCCCATGCGTATAAATGTTGATTCCCTTGCCTTGGCTTTGCTTTAAAATTTCTTCAAGATCTTTAAGATCATGGCCGGAAACAAGTATTGCCTTGCCTTTGATATATCCCAAAGGCACTTTTGTCGGAACCGGGTGTCCATATGTTTTCGTGTTCCCCGCATCAAGCAGTTCCATGGCTTTTAAAGCGGCTTCCCCACACCTGAGGGTCAGCCCCAGCCAGTCGTCGAGGCTCAGATCCGTTCTCAAGATGGCGGCGAGACCTTCCTGAACATATGCATAAACACCATCATCTTCTTTCCCCAGGACACAGGCATGATCTGCATAGGCACTGACACCTTTTATCCCGTAGAGGACCGTGTGCTTGAGCGACAGAATATCAGGGTTATCCACGGGATATGTTTTGATCCCGACTTTTTCTCCCTGCTTCACCATTCCCTCTATATCAGGTGAAGGAATAAAATCGGAAAGAACGTCATTGAAATCATCATATTTGCCATTATTCCGGGTTTTGGTTTTAAGTTTTTCGTGCAAAAAAACAGCTTCATGGACCAGTTTGAAAAACCTTTCCGGATCAAAATCAACATTGGTCAATGTTGAGAAAGCCGCTTTTATTATAAAAACATTTACCTGTTCATCATTTATATCTACTTTGCGAGCTTCAAGC
The DNA here is from genome assembly GCA_964619205.1 of uncultured Desulfobacula sp. Taxonomy (GTDB): domain Bacteria; phylum Desulfobacterota; class Desulfobacteria; order Desulfobacterales; family Desulfobacteraceae; genus Desulfobacula. The sequence continues at coordinate 123,694 of CAZUDE010000010.1, forward strand.
GCAACCTGGGACAACCCCATTAAAGTATAAAGAAGCAAGTCCTGCAGGGCGGCCACATCCGGTTGTTTTCCGCAAACCCCCTGAATTGTGCAACCCGTTCCTTTAAACGTCTGTTCACACTGGTAACAAAACATAAGAAATTATCCTTTCGGCATCCGGTCAATGCTGTCTTTAAGCTGGTTGATCTCTACGGCCAGACTCAGGCACTGCTTGCCTTCCATGCAGAGTTCAGCATCTCCCGGCTCCAGAAATGTTTTTAATTCTTTTTGATCCCGTTTGAGGCCGACCTTCCAGCGATCATTCTTGACATCATAGGCCACATCCAGATCGATTCCGCATGCTCCGATATCCGGATAAATCTCTCTGATCTTTTGACATAATTCTTGAGTATTCATAAATCCTTCTTTATAATTTCAATCCATTCAATGAAATGCTTCTCTTCCAAGGGGTGGGGGGTGTTCCCGATCTTCACTTTAATCCCGTTATCCATCAGTTCAATTACCGGCACATGTTTTTCTTTACCCCTTTGAGCCGGTTATATCCTGGTTATTATTCCCGGCAGTTTCCTCAGGTGCCGGCGCAATCTGCCATGGTGCGTTGCTGATACCGGAAAGGTTAAACCGTATGGGCGAACTGCTCCATTGATTGATCGGCTTCCACCCATCTCTTTTTTCCCAGCTTTGTCTCCTGTTTTTCCCTGATCTTTGATCATGGCCCGGATATTTCGCCCCAAAATTAATCGTGCGCCTGTCGCAAGGTGCCCTCCTGTCAAATATGGATCGTTCTATATTTTTTTTTCTTGGTGTCATGGTATCCTCCTTTTTTTTACAAATTTTATCCCTATCTGCCAAAGTTTTTTTCTTTTTTAAATTTCCGGATGTTGATCAGGGTATTCAACTGTAGAAGCTTAGGTACATCAGAGAATGTCGTGCTTTTTTACCGATTGTCTTTGTAGTTACTATAATAAATTATTTAAAGATGGGTCAATAAAAGAAAAACGCATAAAAATGCACATATATTACCTATTTAAAATAGGCGCTCTGCCATTGCGTTTGATTCAGTGCGGAGCCCTTAAGGCCCCGACACTGAATCATCACATGCCTAAAAGAGAAAGGTTTAGGTGCTTAGTTAGTGAATCGATACGCTATAGGCCTTTTCCCACGGGTCTTTAAGCGGAATATCAATCAGCAGGAGACCGTTTTTTTGTCATGTGTTAATCAGAGATATAGCCAACCCTCCTCATAACAGTCATAACATAATGTTTATTTTAAAAAACCAAACCGGAAGGACTTGTAGAACTTGCCTTTCCAAGACAACACCCATTTTAAATAGGCGATATATATGCTGTTTTATGCTTTTCTGATTTGTTGACGAGTACCCCGGATATTCATTATATTTACCCTACAGAAATGCAGAAAACAGCATCGCCCACACGAAAATATGCTACCGATCCTCGACCAGGCAACAATTGAAAGACGTTCTTATGGCAGTATATTTTATAGCAGCATCGCTAAAAAAAGGAGAACATACAAAATGAAGACAACCGTGAATTTTTCAATGGATAATACCCCTGTCCGGTTTACCGACGGCGGTAAAATATTTGTTCTCGATGCGATATCCGCTCTTTCTGAAATCAGCCCGGCAAATGAAATATGGAAATCTCTCAAAATCAAAAATCCTGTGGTAGACCAATATGTTCAATATCATCATCTTCCCGGAAACACTGCCGTACCCATTACGGACGGTGCCGGCTGGGAGAAAATCCAGATCCTGCTGTTTGATTATTTAATTCATTTTTACCAATATCTGATTAAATCGGAGGGATACTGAATGAAACAAAAAATAAGTTCACAGGAAAAGTTTTATCAACTGCGTAAACAGGCTGAAGTGTTAATGACAAAAACAGATTTTGCAGATGCACCCCCTGCCATGGATGATCCGCTTAAATTAATTCATGAACTTCAGACCTTTCAGATTGAGCTGGAGCTGCAGAATGAGGAGTTGCGCCTTTCACAGAAGGAACTATTGAAATCCAATATGCGTTATGCCGAGCTTTATGATTTCGCCCCGGTGGGTTATGTCACTCTTAATTTAAAAGGAATCATCCTGAATGCCAACCTGACACTTGCACATATGCTGTTGACTGAAAAAGGATCTCTTATGGACCAGCCCCTGTCGGCCCATATTGTTTTAGAAGACCAGGATATTCACTATCAGCATTTGAGAACCCTTTCCGACATAAAAACACGGCAGATCTGCGAACTGAGGATGAGAAAAACAAATGGGACAGTGTTTGATGCGCAACTTGAAAGCACTATCATTTCGTATTTGAACGGAAAACCTGTGCAATACAGAACGGTTGTCATTGATATCAGTGCCCGCAAAAAAATGGAAAAGGACCGGGAATTGCTTCAAAAACAGCTTCAACACACCCACAAGATGAAATCCATGGCCACAGTGGCCGGAGGTGTGGCCCATGATTTTAACAACGTCCTTAATATTATTTTTGGGAATGTCGAACTTCTAATGGAAGACATCCCGGAATACAATCCGTTATATCGCAAGCTTGATGTGATAAAAAAAGCTGCCCTGAGAGCTGCCGGCGTTGTAAAAATGCTTCTTAATTTCAGCCGCAAGACCGATCAGAATAAAGAACCCACCAGAGTTGTCTCGCTGATTAATGAAACCTTCAACTTGATGCGATCATTGATCCCGGCCACCATAGAGATCCAAAAAAGTCTGCCGGATACCGAAGTCACGATTCTTGCAGACCCGATCCAGTTTGGCCAAATTTTGATGAACCTGTGCACCAATGCTACCCAGGCCATGGAGCAAACCGGCGGGGTAATAAAAATCACGGCAGAAACTCAATTTTTAAAACAAAAAGATGTTGATCATTACCCAGACCTGAAATCAGGGAATTACGTTAAAATCACGGTAAGTGACAATGGCCCCGGAATTGATCCTGAAATTATGGACCAGATATTTGATCCGTATTTTACAACAAGGGAAACCGGGAAAGGTTCGGGGATGGGCTTGGCAGTCGTCCACGGGATTGTCAAAAACCACGATGGGGCAATTACCGTTGCCGGAAAACCTGGAGAAGGGGCTTCTTTTACCATGTTTTTTCCAATGATTGACGAAGAGCCTGAAACAACAGCCATGGAAAAAACGGATACATCTTTATACGGAACAGAGAGCATCCTTTTTGTAGATGATGAAGAAGGTATTACCCAGGTGGCTGAAGAAATTTTGAAGGTTTTTGGTTACCGTGTTGAAGCCGTGACTGATCCGAAAGATGCCCTGGCATTGTTCAAGCTGAATCCCGGTTATTTTGATGTGGTCGTAACCGATATGACCATGCCCAATATGACGGGTGCAAAATTAGCTGAAAAATTAAAAAAGATTCGACCCGATATTCCAATCATTATCAGCACAGGCCACAGCCCTCTGATTAATTCGGAAATAGCCGGTCAACTCGGCATCGCCGCCTATCTGGAGAAACCGATATCGATATCGGATATTGCAAAAACAATTCGTCAAATAATAGATAAACCATAAAGGGATGAAAAAATCTGCACTGCTCCGTATGTGCATAGGACAATGATGATAAGTGTAAAAGGAAATCATATAATGAAATCTGACAAGATTTGCCCAACCTGCAAGGGCAATAAAGTGACGGCAGGGAATTGTGAATGCAATGCTGAATGGCGAAGCAATGACAACGAAGGCGAAGTTCAGGACTGCCAATGCGAACCGGATATTGAGTGTCCGCAATGCCGGGGAAAAGGATATATTGAATAATCCGTCAATAATAAATTGACAATAAAGCAGCACTCATGGGATGGGCTCACAAATCGGCCGCCAAAAGACCGGCTCAAATTTGTGACAAATATCCGGATTGATGCCATTTATACATCCGGCATATTGCTGTTGGAGATCCGTAAGCGCTAAGTAAACCGCACCTATGCAAAAGTTTAAAAATCAGTTAACAGGGCCTGAGATGACTCTTTTATCAATATTTTGCGGCATCAGGATTTCAAAATCATGTGCCGTCATGGCCTCGGGAAGGTGTTGAAAAAGATATTTCAAATACCAGTAAGGTTCCAGGCCGTTGGCCTTGGCGGTTTCGATCAGGCTGTAAATGGCGGCACTGGCTCTGGCGCCTTGAGGCGTGTCTGAGAACAGCCAGTTCTTTCTACCCACGACAAACGGCCGGATGGCATTTTCAACCGTATTATTATCCGGTGTGGTCAGGCCGCTTGTGGTGTAACGGATCAGTTTGGGCCATTCGTTCAAAGTATAATGAATAGCTTTCCCAAGAAGGCTTTTGGGTGGAACCTGTTCTAGTTTAACATCCAGCCATTTTTTGAATTCATCAAGGATCGGGACCGCTTCCAACTGTCTTTTTGTATAGAGGTCTTCAGATGAAATATTATCCTCCCGGGCTTCTTTTTCGATTTTATACAGTCTGCTGATATATTTTAAAGCCGTGCTTGCATTGCTTTCAGGGTTTTTTTTGTTCCCGGCGGCTTTGGTCACTTCTACAAATTTCCTGCGGGCATGGACCCAGCAGCCAGTCAACGGTGAATGTCAAGCAAGTTACTTAGCGCTTACAACTATTTGACAATAATTAGTAAGGTGTCCCCCGAATTCTTAAATTCTTACCCCTTTGCAAGATCTGACATCATTCCCTCGGAAAAATACTAAGTAAAGGCTTAGATTTTAATAATTCTTCTTTTTTGAATGTGTAGTTGCCTTTGAATTCCACTTCTTTTCGTTTGGGTTCTGGAAAAACCCCGGCTGATTGTTTTAAAATCGTTATGTTCAGCTCAGCAATAATTGTATTCATAGAAACTTCTTTAATTGTGATATCCCCATATCCAGTGTTAGAATAATAACCGTAGCCACTATAAATAAACCCAGTAGGACCTTCGGAATAAAAAAAAGAAAGATTGGAAGAACCTACTTCAATTGCTTCACCAATTGTGTAGTTTATAATTTCGATGGTCAAATTTTTATAATATTCATCATCAACTGAAAATTTTTCTCCAACCTCGAACTGATTAAGCAAAAAAACCAAATTATTACCTGGAGCTATATAATGCCCATTAATTAAATTTTTTATGGGATCTGATTTGTCTTTAGATATATTTAGTTTGGTAGCTTCTGCTATTGGGATTTTTTTTGCACCACTAATATAAACTCCAGACATATTCGAACAGCCGACAACAACTAATAAAAATGTACAAAAAAACAATAAGTTTAATGATTTCATATGTAGGCCTTCTCTTTAATGGTAGATCCCATTCATAAGATCCTTAACTGTAGAATATCGCTCTGATATCCCAAAAAACAGGTCGCAAATCCAGCGGTATCATACCTGAACAGACAAAGATCAGGTATCAGAAAACAAGAAAAACAATCCAAAATTCAAACATGGCAGGAACCGCTTCATGCCTTTTATCCTCCTCCCCCCTTTGGGGGGGATAAGAGGGGGGGGCATGTGCTATAACCCTCATTGAAACTACGATTTCAAAAAAGAGGAGGAATAACACATGCCCTGGGATCTATTGGTAACCGTTCTGTCAAAAATTACAAGAAAAAAGTCGGATCTGCCGGTTTGCTGCCCCCATTGCGGGGCCGGTGATACCCTGTTTGATCCGGACGCCCTTTCTTTGATTTCCTCCCACTGCAGGGGAAACCGCCGCCGGATCATGAATGCGGCAACCCTTCTTCTGACAGAAGCCTTTAATCGACAAGAAAAAACGATCGGCGCAGAATTGATATACAATTGCGACCAGATCGACATATCTGAGTGAAACGTAAGCATCCGAGGGGGGACCCCGATGCCAGGGGATAGCTCAGTGCGGTAGACTGCCGTCTACAAAGGGTCCGGTGGTTCAAAACTGCCGGACCCTTACCCTTATCAGAAAAAGGTAAAATACAGCGACACTTCTTTGGGACCATACCGCGAAAATCTACATGTATTTTGGAACTGATTTTGAAATCATCAACAATGCTTCCACCCTTTACGTATTTGCCGGGAATCTGCGTATAGCCAAAATGACCGATACGGGCACGGAATATTATCACAAGGACCACCTGGGCTCCACCAACGCCATATCCGGGGCGGACGGAATTGTTCTTGCCACGGGAGAATATTTGCCCTATGGTTCGGACAGACCTCAGAGTATTAACCGGTATGCCTATTGCCTGAATAATCCTCTTATCTATACTGATCCGACCGGGCATTATGATATGGGTGCTGGTGGTGCAGAAAGTAATGGCAATAATGGCAATAATTTTGGTGGGTTTGACAGAGGTTATGACAGAGGGCCTGATGGGAATCATGGCACTTCTGGACCATTTGGAGGGAACCCTGGTATTGGAGAACAGGATTGTCTATGTCAAGGTGGTATCTACGGGAAAACGGAAAATGATGACGGAATTTATAGCGATGGTAGGTGCTATGGAGTCAACCCATCGACTAATAAGGGACCAATCGGTCCTGATAATAGTCGGGGAGGAGGCGAAGGGCCACAGCTTGCCGAAATGTTTAATCTCAAGAAATTTCTCGACTTGAATCCAAATGCAATAGAAACCCAGTATTCAAAGGTATATCAAAAAGCGGATCGGATTCAAAATTTTATAACGAACTGGTTATTAGGCCATTTCGCAAAGGTAGCAACCCCTCAGAGTGTTTTGGGCCTTTTTGGAAAGATTTCTAGTGGTGTAATCGGCGCTGTTACTGCTGAGGGGCGTTTCCCTAGCCCAACTGGAGGTAGTTCAAAGAAGGGATATGGGAGTGGGACCAGTTTTGAGGATGAATTCAGTTATCATAACAGGAATGATAGTTGTATTAAACAAGTTCAAGACTTAAGAAAATGTTTAGATGAATAAAATCAACACTATTAGCAATTAATACTAAAAAATCATGAAAAAAATTTTCTCATATTTATTACAATTAATTTTCATTGTTTTGATGGTTATAGTTTTGAACCATTTACTCCAATTTTTAAAATTTAGCTATTTTTTTGAAAATCAGTTTTCCAAAATTATTTTATTAGGCCTTTCTCTTGGTTTTGCTTATTATTTAAATGATATTCTTTTTCTTCGCTTTAGCACAATAATAAAAGTTTTATTTCTTTTAATACTCTTTGTAATAGAAATATTATTAACGTTATCGTAAGGGCTCAGTAAAAAAGATCTACCCGGACGCAAGCTTTGCAGAATACAAATATGGACGGAGCAGGCTAAGGCATCGGGCTTTTGTGGAAAAAGAGCAAGCGGCCCTGACCGAGTATTTATCCTATGATGAAATGGGGCGGATGATAACGGAAAGGCACACCATTGCTGCCACTGTCGTCACCCTCAGCTATACCTATGACCTTGCGGACAGAACCGTTTCCAAAACCGTGAAAAAAAGCAATGTGCTTTTTAAAACCCTGAACTATGAAT
>CAZUDE010000011.1:0-15971 GCA_964619205.1 uncultured Desulfobacula sp.
TATTGGTACCTTGAAAGAAATAGATATCGTGAGTGTGTGGGAGCCATTCAAGCGAGCTCACACTCACTCACGATTCTATTCTTTGATATTCAATGTTTGCATTAACATAGCTAAATTATAGATTGAAATACCAATAGAAAAAGGAGGGGCTCCCCTAATAATAATCATCCGATTTAAATCGGTGATAGAGTTATTAAATCAATCTGCTATCAAGCAGTTGAAGAACTTAAGGAGGGGAACCCCATGAAAAAAAGAAACATTTATCGGAATCAAAGTCAAGAAATTCTTAGTCTTTTTGAGTCTGCAGGGGACAGGAATAAAGTGATGTGCATTCCAATGGATTATGCAAAAAAAGATCATGTTGTCATGTTTTGCAGCGGCAACGGTGATATTTTACGAAAACCGTTTTCAGTCAAGAATTCATTGGAAGGCAAAAACTATCTGGTGGATCAGGTTAAAAAATCCTGCCGCCGCCGTGGTATTAACCGTCAGCATGTCTTTTTCGGAGGTGAAGACTGCGGCGCCTATGCTGATAATTTTATTTCCGCTTTACGTTCAGACAATTGGATGGTTGCCGGAGTAAACGCCTGTGACGCAAAGAAGCATCGTGACAACAAGCAGGCAAGCACAGATATCCTTGATTTACTGGGAGTCTGTAAAATGCTTCTCAGTTGTAAAGGCAACTGCGCTCCTGCTCAAACCGGCATCTATTGGAATTTGCGAATGCTTGTCCGGCAAAGACGAAAACTGGTTCAAATGGCAACCGGGGTTAAACGTAGAATCCACTTCATCGTTGATCAGATCTTCCCTGGTTTTTTGGATGAGAAAAAAAGTGGAATTTTACCATTCTCAAGGGGGTCATTAGCGTTGATGGACAATCGGTTCAGTGTACACCAAATCCGTCGGCGTAACCGCTCGACACTATCCAAATTGCTCGCCCGCAATTTAGTCCATCATGCAGATCACTGTGCGGAACAACTTCAGAAATATGCATCCCAGGTTCTACAACCGCCAGCACAGCATATTGCAACCCTGCAGCTTTCTTTGGGACAACAGGTCAAACTTTTTATTTTCCTTCAGGAAAGTATTCAGCAGCTGGAAAAGGAAATAGCCGAACATTTAGCCCAGACCTCTGGTGCTTTTTTGACCAGTATCCGGGGGATCGGAATCGTTTTAGCTGCTGGTGTTTGTGCTGAGATTGGTGATCCTGACAGACAAAAATCTTTAAGTCAGCTGGTTTCATATGCCGGTATTATTCCAAGGATTAAACAAACCGGTGGGGTCCAGGGCAAAACTCAAGTTAAAAAAGTGTCAAAACGCTGCAATCGTATCCTGAAAGACTATGTTGTAAGGTCTGGGTATCTTATTGGGATAAAAGGACCTGAAGAGTTAAAGATGGATCACAAGCGACGGAGTGCACAAGGGCAGCATGCAGATTTTGGCATGAGCAGGCGATACCTTCGGATGGCAATGTTTTTGATGCGAACATCTCAAACGTATCTTCCTAAAAATTTGCGAGATACAAGAACCCCTATGAAGGAAAGGGCACAACATTATCTATTAACCTGGTCCACGCTACATGAAAAATGGAAAAGAACAGGTGCATTAGAGTTTGCGTTTGATAAAGGTAGGCCATTAGGCCAGTGGCGAAACGTTGTACAGGTTCTTTATGGGATAGCGCTTGAACTATAAAATAGGCACAGGCCCGGCTTAATTTTTAATAATTTGAGATTTCAAAATTAATGCGGACAGGATGGCTATTTCTATATTGTCGCATTTTTTAGAATAAATGACGGCTTACTATAAAATGTTTACCATGTCCGCTCCAATATCTAAATATGGCTCAAAGGTGCTCTGATCCTTGAATTTATATTAAGAGATCTTGTTATACCAATATGCCAAAATTGGACATAAGGGACATGGGTTTCCACCAGCAAAGCAAAATTTTGAGGATCTATTATTAAAAAAATAAAGCCGGTCTCATGCATGTTAAAAAAAAACCGACAAGAATCGGAGAGGTAGGGTATGGCCTAAAAAAATAATTGGAAAAAGGGGTTGATTTCCTTCTGGTACTTTATAAAGCCGTTTATAAAAATCTTGACAGCTCTTACATCCGGTGTCTGGTTTTACCAGGTGACACTCCATGGTCTCATCAAAGGACAATTATTTCCCGTTCAAGTCGGTATCTGGTCTTTTTTCCTCCGCTGTTAGAATTCAGGGTGATAAAAACAGTTTTTTTGAAAGTAGAAAGAAAATTTATTTTTGTCAATGGGTTCTATGGTTGCGACCTTAATTTGGTCAATTCGAAATTATTTTTTCCCCTTGGCCTTTCTTTCGGTCCTGCCCGTACCAGATACCCGGCAAAAAGAAATCTGTTGTCCGCAGGAAACTGCATGTTTTTGGCCCTGACCCTAAAGCAATTGTTCTCTATAAAAAACAATCGTTTCTAATATAGAATAGAGCTTTTTCCCTGTCAACAAAAAATAATAAAAATATTTTATGGAAACCCAAGGTTAGCCATAAAGGCATCCATAAACCCTGATGTTTGAGCCAGGGATACATATTGCACCTTGTCCAGATGGGTTTCAAGCCAATGCCGTCGATGGCAGTGAGTCAGCAGTTCAATGCCTCCGTTTATCGAAGTGTTACCGCAGAAAACCAGCCTTTGGGCCAGACCCTCGGCTAAAAGCCCGATTCTTGACAAATTGCCGGTGTCCAGGGAATTGCCAAACCCTCCGGATAAAAATACCAGATCCACCTGTGAGGGGGTTATCCCGCCATAACTCAAAAGAAGATCAACACCGCTCCGAATGGCGCTTTTGGCAAGCTGGACCTGCCGGATATCCTTCTGGGTAAAGTAAAGATTGTGGCCATAACGGATTTTAGACAGGCCATCTGCCTGGACCAGAAAGTCATGGCCTGGTTCTTTATCCAGGAGTCTGCCGGAAGCATCCATATATCCAGCCTTGAGAAGCGCGGCTAAAAAATCAATGATACCGCTGCCGCAGATCCCTTTTGCCGTATCGTTTCCTAGGGTATGAAAAGAAAAGGTTTTGCCGTCATATTCAACCCTGTCCACTGCCCCAATTTTGGCTCTCATGCCAGAGGAAATCCCTGTTCCTTCAAAAGCGGGCCCGGCAGCAGTTGAAGCCGCATATAGCCTTCCTTTTATATTGAGACAGATCTCACCGTTGGTTCCCATGTCGATAAACAGAACAGTCCGGTTTTTGTTGAAGAAATCCGGGCACACGGCAAGCCCGGCACTGATATCGGTTCCCACAAAAGCATGGAGAATCGGGGGAAGATAAATTTTTGCCGCCCGGTTTACCTTCAGGCCGAAAACAGCTGCATCATGAGAACAGCTCCCCAGGATGTCGAAATTGAACGGGGAACGGCCCATGGATGAAGAATCCATTCCTGCCGCCAGTTGCAGCATGGTGGTGTTTGCCCCGATGACAACATCAATGATTTCCCGGGGCCGGGTTTGGGACGACTCGCAGACGCCGGCTATAAGAGAATTGAGTCTTTCTCTGACCAGGCTTGCCATTTCTGACAGCCGGTCTTGTGCGCTGGCATACTGAATGCGGGTCAATACATCATGCCCATGGATAACCTGGGGATTCAGATCTGCATTTGACGCCAGGACAATCCCGGTCTCAAGACAAACAAGGGCGATTACAAGTGTGGTCGTTCCGATGTCAATGGCCAGCCCCCTGGGTCTGAATCCGGGTTTCCAGTCGGAAAGGATGGCGGGTTCTGAAGTGCCACTGCGCCACAACCGCGTACATCTGTTATCAGTGGTCACATAGACGGCCGGATCAAGCGTCTCAGGGCATGGCCGGGGGCTCTGCATGAGGATAAGATCCCGGGACTTTCCCGGCTCGTATAATAAATGATCCGGCACCTGTATGGTGATGTTTTCTTCCGGGACGGCTTGGCAGGCCAGTCTCAGACCTTTGGTGTCATCTTCCGGATTTATGTTTTTGTGGGGTGTTGAGGAAAGGGCGTCAGGAGGAAAAACCCATATGCCGCACTCACCGCACAGACCCATACCGCTACAGGGTTTTTCCAAGATAAGCCCTGCATGCTTCAACCCTTCAAGAAGTGTTTTCCCTTTATCGACCTGAATATCAATCCCGGCGGGTTCCACACGAATATGAATCATTGGCAGGCCTCCGGCCTTTTAAAAGTGGAAAACACGGGTTCATTATAGCCAATTGTTTTCAAAACTGCTATTGTTCCGTCAATATGAAACATTAACCCTGCATGCCGTGTATCATGAACCAGAATTCTGAAAATCAATCCATACAGAAGATCAAAGAGGTTTTGCAAAAACGCCCTGTATTTCCCCTTCCCAGGGGGGAGCTCTGGCTGGGTACCGGTTTCCTTGACCGGGCAGGGTATGGGGATACGCTTGAAAATCATTTCCGTATGGTCGAAGACCTGGGTCAGGACATGGTCTGTCTGCCCATTGCCCTTGACATGACAGTGAAACCCGGGCTGGGATATCGCTATTTTGGCTGCCCGGATCTGAAACATGCAGTCCGGTTCAGTGGCCGGTATGTGATCGCGGTGATTGATGGACCGTTTCAGGAAATGGTCAACCGGCTGGGGTTGATCTCGGTTCTGACGGACTGGCTCCGGGACCGGGAGAAAACCATCCGGGTATACAAACAGGAAGCGAAAAATTGTCTGGGTCTGATTCATCAATCCCTTGAGCAGGGGGTCCACGCTATTGTGATGGCAGATGACCTGGCCCAGGACAAGGGCCTGTTGATCAGTCCTCAAGATATTGAAGTCATATGCGGGCCCTTTTACAGGCAGGCGGTCAGTGAGATTCATAGGGCGGGCACCTCTGTTTTTTTACACTCCTGCGGCAGGATCACCGGGCTCATCCCTCTGATCAGGGACTGGGATATCGACGGCCTGGCTTCGGTCCAGCATGGCGCCAACAATCTTTTGGCGCTGAGCAGGGAGCTCGGGTCCGGCCGGGTGATCATGGCCGGCATGGATGCTGAACTCCTGGATTCAGATACACCGTCACCTGATCTGATATCCTGTTTTTGCAGGCTTTTAACCGACATGATACCGGCCGGCGGATTTGTCCTGAGCTCTTCATGCGGCCTTTACAGCAGAGACTTTCTGAGCCGGGTCAAATCTCTTTACCGGATTGCGGACAGTCTGTCTGAAGAATAGAATTTTTATCTCTGCATGATTTTCTGGCATAACCGGACACCTTCCATGCTGTCGGTGGTACATAAATCCGCGCCAACGGTTTTACACACCAGCGGGGTCATCAGTCTTCCACCGGCCAGATATGCCATCGGTTTCAGGCCATCCGGCGTATTGGCCTTTAAATGGGAAATGGTTTTTGCAAGAGAGTCAATGCACGTGCTGATCAAACATGAGATACCGACAATATCCGGTTTGAATTCATGAATCGCAGACAAAAATTTATGCCTTGGAACATCCACGCCAAGATCATGAACAAAAAAGCCGTGGCCCTGCAGAAAGGTTTTGAATATTTCCTTGCCGATATGGTGGATATCACCTTCTACCGTACCGATCACCACCGTGCCGACTGATTTTCGGAGCGGGTTGTCCAGGGTGAGGGGCAATACCAGACGGGTGATCTGCTGCATGATTTCCCCGGCCATGACCAGGGCTGAAATAAAATAGATGCCTTTTTCATATCGGAAGCCGACTTCTACCATTCCCTGGTGGGAAGATTCAATGATCCGGATCGGGTCCGTCCCTTCGGAGATCATCTGCAATGAGAGTTCAAGGGATTCCTGTTCTTTAAGATCCGCAATCAGTTGTGCCAGAGTGCTGAGTTTTTTATTATGCGTCATGAAAATAATTTCCTTTGAATCATCACTCCGGGCTGACGCCCACCGATGTTTTAAACAAAAGTTGATCTCCTCTGCAGATGAATTGTCCCCAGCTGATGGGGTTTTCTTCAAAATCATAAAACAGGTGTTCAATCCTGAACGCAGGCGTCAGCGGCAGGGTGTTGAGCAGGGACGCCTCTTCCTGGTTAAGGGCCATGGTCTCAATGGACAGATCGCCCCTTTTGAAAAAGGATAGTCCGTTCCCCTCAAAAAGTCCATAAAGTTCCGTGACTTCAAGCTCGGTTTCGATGATGGGGCGATGAGGGTCATAAATCAGATATTCTTTGTGAAATATAATGGGGTCCAAATTTTTTACCAGCAGCCTTTTTAAAAGGATGATCCGGGTCCCCTGGGCAACCTGGAGCCGGATAGCTTCATCCGGGCCTGCCATGATCGTCCGGACATCAAGGAGCTTTACCCGGGTGGTTTGTTTGTCCCTGAAAAGATCTGAAAACCCTTCCAGGCTGAAGGTCACCCGGGAGAGATTCGGTTTGTTCACAAATGTTCCGCTGCCTTTGACGGTTTTTACGATTCCCTGGTCCAGGAGCATTTTGACTGACCGGCGGATGGTCATGGGGCTGACCTGATGGACCCTGCGCAGCTCTGATTCGGACGGCAGGCGGCTTCCCGGCAGATAAACACCAGTGGCGATCTGTTGTTTTAAAAGATTGAATATCTGGATATAGGCAGGTTCATCCAGATCTCTGTCCACAATCTTATCGGTTTTAGGTCCGGCTTTATCTGCCGGATTAACTGTGCGTTTTGTCATAATCTATATGTATAGCTTATCGATATATTCGGTGTCAATAATCAAAATTGCTTTATAACCGCCCACTGAAGGACTGCTTTTAAAAATTTTTACTAAACACATTGACAAAGTTATCTATATAGCTTTAAGATTGTTTTTAATACTGGATAGATAAATTAATCCGATTCCATTTTTAACAACCGGAAGGGGAATGAAAGGAAGTCATCATGTTTGAAAAATTAACAGATGCCGTAATCCATATGAGAGAAGATGAGGCATTGGACCTGACCCAGGGGTATCTGAACAGCCAGGCCGATCCTGTTGCCATCCTGGATGCGTGCACAAAAGCCATGGAAACCGTAGGAAAAAAATTTGAGGCCGGGGAATATTTTCTGCCCGAGCTTATGATGGCCGGCGAAATGCTCAAGCAGATTTCCGAAAAAGTGAAACCCATGATCCAAAACCGGTCCGGGACCAAGAAGAAGGGAAGGGTTGTCATCGGTACGGTATTAGGTGATATCCATGACATTGGAAAGGATATTGTGGGGTTCCTTTTGGATGTAAACGGATTTGAAGTTCTTGATATCGGGATTGATGTACCGCCGGCAAAATTTGTTGAGGCAATCCAAGCCTTCAACCCCCGCGTGGTGGGCATGAGCGGTCTGCTCACCGTGGCCTATGATGCCATGAGGGATGCCGTGGCAGCCATTGAGGAGGCCGGTCTGAGGAATGATGTCAAGATCATTATCGGCGGCGGGCAGATGAGCGATAAAATAAGCGAGTATGCAGGGGCAGACGCCTGTGCACGGGATGCCATGGACGGGATCAACCGGATTAAAACCTGGATTGGAGAGGCTTGAAAAATGAAAGAACGATGGAAAACCATATCTGATAGCGCCGAAGAAAAACAGGATCAGCTTTTTGAAACCTGGCTGGCTGGAAAAAATATTTCGTTTGCCGATCCTGGATCGGAATCCCTTTACAAGGAAAGAGCAACCTTGTACCGGGATGCCATCCAGATGAAAAAGCCGCCGAAACGCATACCGGTCTGCCCCTCTGCCGGAAGTTTTCCCATTGAATATGCCGGGATCACCTGGCATGAGGCCATGTATGACTATGCCAAACTCTCCTTTGCCTGGCAGAAATATCATGATGATTTTGATCCGGACGGGTTGAACGCACCCAGGAATATTGCGCCCGGAAAGGCCCTTGAGCTTCTTGGTCTTTCGCTGTACCGATGGGCCGGAGGGGGGCTGAGACATGACCAGGAATACCAGTTTGTAGAAAAAGAATACATGAAGGCTGACGAATATATGGACCTCATCGATGACCCCACCGGTTTTTTCCTGTATTCTTTTTTCCCAAGAGTGTGCACCCGGCTGGAGGCGTTTGGAAAACTGCCGTTGATGCCGCCCATTCACGAACTTCCCGTTGTCCCTTCCGGGCTCATCCCTTTTGGCCTGGATGAAGTGGCAGATGCGCTGGGTCATCTGATGCAGGCAGGCCGGGAAGTCCATCTGTGGCTGAAGCAGGTCAATAAGATCAATATAAGGATCATGGGGCAGGGGAAACCTTCATTTTCCGCCGGTTTTACAAAGGCCCCCTTTGATGTTATCGGCGACAGTTTAAGGGGAACCAAAGGGGTTCTGATGGACATGTTCCGTCATCCGGAAGAACTGATTGAAGCCTGTGACAGACTGGTTCCCTTCATGGTCAAATCAGGCGCCGCTGCCTGCAAGGCTGCCGGACATGTCATGCCCTTTATCCCGCTTCACAAGGGCGCAGATACATTCATGTCTGAAAAACAGTTTGAAACATTTTACTGGCCGTCATTAAGAAAGGTGATTGTCGGGCTGATCAATGAAGGTGTAGTTCCCCAGCTTTTTGTGGAAGGGGGATACAACCGGCGCCTGGACATCATCAACGATCTTCCCCGGGGCAAGGTGGTCTGGTGGTTTGATTCAACGGACATGGCCCGGGCCAAGGAAACGGTTGGCCAAAACAATTGCATTGCCGGAAATGTTCCCCTTGATATTCTTTGTACCGGAACCCCGGATGATGTTAAAGCCTGTTGCAGAAAACTCATCGATACTGCCGGAAAGGAAGGCGGGTTTATCCTGACCAGCGGGGCCGGTGTCCAGGGGTCTAAACCCGGAAACGTAAAAGCCATGATTGAGTTTTCAAAAGAATATGGCATCTACCGGTGAGCTGTCAGGCCGGTTATGTCGGAAAATAAAAACAATGATCTTTTTTAGGCCAGAATAAAAGGTGGCTAAGATGGAGACAAAATTATCCGTCAGGGATTCGGTTATCGTGATACGACCGGATGGGCCGACAGTTATGATCGGTGAAAGGATCAATCCCACGGGCAAGAAAAAACTTGCAGAAGCCCTCCGAAAAGGAGATATGGAAACCGTAATACTCGAGGCAAAGGCCCAGTTGGCCGCCGGTGCCGGAATCCTGGATGTGAATGTGGTTACCGAAGGTGTCAATGAGATGGATATGCTTCCCAGGGTTATTGAAGCCATACTGGCGGAAGTAAGTATCCCTCTGTGCATTGACGTCAATAACCCCGGGGCGCTCAGGCGGGCTCTTGAAATTTATCCGGGAAAAGCCCTGGTTAATTCAGTGTCGGCAGAAAAAAAATCCCTGGAAGACATCCTTCCCCTCGTCAAGGAATTTAATGCCGCTGTCATCGGCCTGGTCCTGGATGAGGAGGGCATTCCCAAAACCGCGGCAAAGCGGCTTGGAAACGCTCGACGGATAATTGATGCGGCGAAATTGCTGGGTATCCCCAGAGAGGATATTATCATTGATTCCCTTGCCCTGGCCCTGGGGAGCGATGACCAGGCAACCGCGGTTACCCTTGAGGCTGTCCGGCTGATCAAATCAGAGCTGGGAGTTAACCAGACCCTGGGGGCCAGCAATGTTTCCTTTGGTCTGCCCAACCGGATTGAAGTCAACCGGGCCTTTCTCCCCCTGGCCATTGCTGCGGGTGTGACCTGCCCCACCGTGGACCCCGTCAGTGTGGGGGCAACGATCCTCGCAACGGATCTGATCCTGGGCCGGGACCGGTTTTCAATGCGGTATATCAAAGACTATCGCAAGAGAAATCATGTCTGATATTCTTGTAAAACTCATCCCGGTGTTTCTTTTTTTCGGCCTGGGGGTTGTATTGAAAAGAACCCGGTTTGCAGATCACGGCAATGGAAATTTTCTGCTGAAACTGGTTTTTTTTGTAACCCTGCCGGCCCTGGTCCTGCTGAGCCTTTCAAAGACCGTGTTCACACCGGATAAACTATATCTGCCGCTGGCCAATATCATCATCAATCTTTCCTGCATGGAGGCGACGCTTTTGATGGGGAAAATCGGAAATGTTTCGAGAAAGACCCTGGGAACAATGCTCACCGCCACCATGATCACCAATAATGTGTTCATGTTCCCCTTCATCCTTGTGGGGTTTGGGAGCTCAGGATTTGCCGATGCGGTTCTGTTTGATTTTGGAAACGGTCTGACCACCGCAACCATTACCTGTCTTCTGGCCCTGAAATATGGATCAGGACAGGGCCGGTTAAATACCATGCTCGTGAAACTCTGTAAATCTCCGCTTTCCCGGGCCTTTGCAGCCGGTATCGGCTTGAGCGGTTTTTCAATGGGTCTGCCGGGCCGCTCATTATGTTTTTAAAGAACATCGGCCGGATGACCAGCCCACTGATTCTCATGGCTTTGGGTATTTTTTTTCAGCCGCGTCTATCAGAGCTGAAGCTGGTCTCCATAACCGTACTGATCCGGGCCGGGATAGGGCTTTTTATCGGGTTTGACAAGGACTTTGCCTCAAAAACAGTATCTCTTTCCATTCTGCTGGGAATTTTTTATGTCCCGGTGCTGATGTTCTGGTTTGGGGTTTAAAATTTATTTGATCTGGTATATTAAAAACCTAGAAACCAGATCATCTGTTTTGAATATGGAGCGAAAAGAATATGATCCTGAATAGAATTGATAAGAAAATTTCCTGGGGAGATCTGGATTCCCTGTGCATTGTGTTTTATCCGAGATATTATGAATGGATGGACGGGTGCAGCCATCTGTATTTTGAAAAAATCGGTGTGAACCTGGTGGACCTCTGGCACAGGCGTCAGCTTATATTCAGCCTTGTCAGCACATCCTGTGAATATTTCAGGCCCGGACGGTATCACCAGGAAATCATCATTGAGACAGGGTTGGAAAAACTCGAACAAAAGACCGTCACCATGAGTCACACGATCATTGATAAATCCAGTGGGAAAGTCATGGTCAAAGGTCTTGAAAAAAGAATCTGCATGAATGTGCACAACATGGATCAATTTTCAGCCATGGACATACCGGATGATCTGTACGAAATTTTCACGGTATCGCTGTAATCTCTATCTCATCATCTTCCAGCAGACAGTCCCCTTTTTATCACGGCCGGATTTAACCGTCCAACCCGCCGGTTTCATTTTTTTATTGACAGATAGTTTTAGATATTCTATGTTGAGAACAATTGTTTTTTATAGAGAACTTACATTTGACATGAGGAATTGAAATAAGGATCGAAAATGGATTTCAAAAGAGTGCCGGCCATTGATAAATGCTTTCAAATACTGGAATTTCTGGCAAAAGGGAAGGAGCCCCAGGGGATTACACAGATATCCAATGAACTGGAGCTGAACAAAAGCACCGTGTTCAATATGGTGTATACCTTGTCTGATCTGGGGATTTTGGAAAACAGGGACAATAAATTCGGATTCGGCACAAAGCTGTATGTCCTGGGAAAGGCAGCGGAACAGGGGTCGGACCTCATCCGGAACATCCATCCGTATTTAAAGGAAATCAGCGAAAAGACAAACCTTTCCGCGTTTCTCGGCATCCGTTCCAATCTCAGGGCCGTCATCATCGATAAATCGGATTCATCCCTTGATCTGAAAATCTCATCTGAAATCGGGGCTGCCATTCCGCTGGTTGCCGGCGCCCATGGAAAAGCATTTCTTTCTTTGCTTCAGGATGATGAAATCAGCCGCGTTCTATCAGACCCCAAGGCGCAGAAATATATTCGTCTTGCAGGTAAAGAAATAGATGGATACATCTCAGAAGTCATGAAGGTTAAAAAAGACGGCTTTGCGTTTGAAGATGAGGAATATTTGAGGGGGATCAGGGCATTGGCCATCCCTCTGAAACTGAAAAGAAAGGATCTTGAATGTGCGATCTGGGCGGTCGGGCTCAAGAATCAGATCCTGGAAACCTGTCTTGAATCCTATACTGATTTTTTAAAGGAGGTTGCTGCCAAGATCGAAAGTAAATTTTAGTCAGGGTCGGTCAAAGAAATCGCAAATCAGTTCTACGGGTCAATCATATATTACCTGGATGGGAGGTAATCCATGTTCAACTTGCTTGAAGGCGTCGTCCCTTATCAAAAAGAGGACATCATTCGTTACAACACCCTGAGATGGTGGGCAGGGCTTACACTCGGCGACATCCTGGACCGGGCCGCAGATATTCATCCGGATAAAGAAGCATTTTCAGATCAATATACCTGTTTAACATTTGAAGCGGCGAAAGAGAAAACCAACCGGCTGGCCATCGGGCTTCTGAATATCGGGATCAGGCCTCTGGACAAGGTTCTTGTCCAGCTCCCCAACTGGAATGAATTTGTTTTTGTCTATTTTTCACTCCAGAAGATGGGCGCCATCCCGGTTCTTTTGATCGACCGGTACCGGCAGCACGAAATCGACCGGCTGGTCAAACTGACCGGGGCCACGGGGTGGATTGTGGCGTCCCAATATAAAAAAACCGATTACATCCCTATTATAAAGGATGTTATCAAAGAAAATCCGGGACTGGACAAAATCGTCACGGTCCGCGGAGAAGAAAATCCCTTTTTCAGCCTTGAACGACTGATTGCCGGTGCAACATTGGATAAGGCCTGCCGGGATCGTCTTGCCGCATTAAGGCCGGACCCAATGCAGGTGTGCCACATGGGACCCACCGGAGGCACCACCGGTGACCCCAAGATTGTCCCCCGGAGCCACAACAGCCTGATCACAGGGAGTGAGTATTGTGCAAAATCATGGGATCAGCACAGCGAAGACGTAAACCTGCTTGCCGGGCCCATCGGGCATGATCTTTGTTTTTCAAAAGGATTCTTGGGCAGCATCATCTCCCTTGGGAAAACCGTTCTGCTGGATTCAACCGCTGAGGCAGATATCTGCCGCACCATTGAAAAACAAAAGGTCACCTCCATCATCTGGGTTCCTGCGCTGGCCCAGAGACTGCTCGATTACGAGGATCTTGAAAAATTTGATCTTTCATCCCTGAAAAAAATGCACAGCGCCGGTGCAGCAAGTAACCCAGAGCTTGTAAAAAATGTAGTCGGAAAGCTTGGAATGAAATTCTACAACGGGTATGGGGCCACAGAGGGAATGACCGCCATCACCCGGACAACAGACGATATCGAAACCATCTGCGCCACCGTGGGCCGTCCGACCTGTCCCTATGACACCTATCAGCTCTTTGATATAAAAGGCAACCCGGTTCCCCCGGGGGGCGAGGGTGAGCTGGTGCTAAAGGGTCCCGGCGTCTTCACCGGATATTACAATAACCCGCGAGAAAATAAAAAAGTCTTTACAAGCAACGGGTTTTTCAGGACCGGTGATATGGCAAGGATTGATGCACGCGGATATATCACCATCACCGGCCGGATCAAGGAGATGATCAACCGGGGCGGGGAAAGTATCAGCACAAGGGAAATCGAAGCGCTGATCGCCCAACACCCGGGCGTGGCCGTGGTGGGTGTTGTGCCCATGCCGGACCCCCTCCTTGGAGAAAAAGCCTGTGCCTATATCCAGCCCAAAGAAGGGGCCAGCCTCGATTTTGGGGAGATCATTTCCTTTTTAAAATCAAAAAAAGCATCTGTGCTTCTTCTCCCGGAAAGAATCGAATTTACCCGAACCATGCCGTATACGGCCGCCCAGAAGCTGGATAAAAAGGCCCTTAGAAAAGACATTGAAAGAAAAATTCAGCAGGATTCATAAAACTTAGGATTTCAGCAGTAAAAAAAATGCCAAGGAGGAAAAAATGAGTGAGGTGAAAAAGATCAGAACAGCCTGCAGAAACTGCCACGGCGGATGCGGAGTCATTGCCCATGTCAGGGACGGCAAGGTTGTCAAGGTGGAAGGTGATCCTGAATCCCCCATCAGCAACGGGACATTGTGTTCCAAGGGACTGGCCGTCACCCAGATGGCCTACAGCCCGGATAGGATCATCCATCCCATGAAAAAGGCGGACGGACAGTGGCAGAGAATTTCATGGGATGAAGCCCTTAATACCATTGCGGCAAAATTTCAGGCGGTCAAGGATGAATTCGGCGCCGAACATATTGTTGTGGGCCAGGGAACCGGACGGGATTATGAAAGCCATCTCTACCGGTTTGCCAACCAGCTGGGAACCCCCAATGTCCTGACCGCCGGTCATATGTGCTATGTATCCCGGGTGGCCTCCACCCTGATTACCGTGGGGAGTCTGCCCATCTGCGACTACCGGGGAGGGCCCAAATGCATTGTCATGTGGGGATGCAACCCGCAGTGGACAAACCCGGACGAATACAAGGGTACGGATTTCTGGTCCAACTATAAGAAAGGGGCCAAACTCATCTGCATCGACCCCCGGAAAGGCTTTGTCGCCAAAAAAGCGGATCTCTGGCTCCAGCTGAGACCCGGGACCGATGCCGCCCTGGCCATGGGCTTTTTAAATGTTATTATTGATGAAGAGCTCTATGACCGGGACTTTGTTGACAACCATATCAACGGCTGGGACAAATTCAAGGACCGGGTCAAAGAATTCCCTCTTGAAAAAGTCCAGGAAATCACCTGGGTGGACAAGGATTTGATCAGAAAAGCGGCCCGGCTTTATGCCAGGACCAAACCGGCCTGTATCCACTGGGGCGTTCCCACGGAACAGACCAATAACTGTGCCGACTGCACCCGCCTGATCACGGGTCTGATGGCAGCCACCGGAAACCTGGACGCCCCGGGCGGCAATGTGCTCTACGTCAACCCGCCCACACGGACGGTGTCT
Organism: uncultured Desulfobacula sp.; assembly: GCA_964619205.1. Classification (GTDB taxonomy): domain Bacteria; phylum Desulfobacterota; class Desulfobacteria; order Desulfobacterales; family Desulfobacteraceae; genus Desulfobacula. The sequence goes on from CAZUDE010000011.1 coordinate 14,731, forward strand.
GAATTTTCACGGCACAAAGACCTGTCCAAAGAGCAGCTTGCCAAACGTCTTGGCGGTGATCAGTTCAAACTGGGCGGCAGGGTGGCCCTGATCAACCCGAAAAAGGCCTGGGACTCCATCCTGACCGGCGAACCCTACCAGCTTAAGGCCGGTCTTCTGTGCGGCACCAATCCGGTCATGACCCGGGCCAATGCCAGGGAAGCCTATCAAGCCCTGAAAAAGCTTGAATTCCTGGTGGTCATCGATTTTTTCCTCACGCCCACGGCAGAGCTGGCCGACATCTTTCTGCCGGCCGGCACCTGGCTGGAACAGGACCATGTGGCAGACAACTGGAAACGTCACGGGTTTGTCATTGCCCGGCAGAAATGTGTTGAAATCGGCGAGGCCTGGCAGGACCACAAGATTTTCATGGAGCTGGGCAAACGAATGGGCCAGGACTGGTGGCCCACGGTTGAAGACGGTCTGGACTATCTTCTTGAACCTGCCGGACTCACCTGGGAGCAGTTTAAGGAAAAAGGCTGGCTTAAAGGTGAAATGGTTTACAAAAAATACAAGGAAAGAGGGTTTTCCACGCCCACAGGCAAGGTCGAACTATATTCCACCGTACTTGAAAAATGGGGCTATGACCCTTTGCCCAAATATACCGAGCTTCCAGAAAGCCCGGTCTCAAAACCCGAGTTGGTTGAAAAATTCCCCTATATCCTCAACGCCGGGTACAGGACCCCCACCTATTTTCATTCAGCCAACCGCAATCAGCCATGGCTGAGGGAGATCCGCCCTGACCCCATTGTGGAAATCCATCCGGAGACGGCCGCAAAAACAAATATCAAGGAAGGCGACTGGGTCTGGATCGAATCCCCGCGCGGCCGGGTCAAGGAAAAGGCCAAATTCAACACCGGCATCAACCCGCAGGTCATCGTGGCCGAGCACGGCTGGTGGTACCCGGAAATGCCCGGGCCCGAGCATGGCTGGGATATTTCAAACATCAATATCCTCATGGACAATGCATATGAAACCCTTGACCCCGCAATCGGGTCAACCAACCTTAGGACGTGTCTGTGCAATGTCTACCCGGTCTGACAAAACGACATGGACCGACCCTGTGACAGGTCTTGAATGGCAGCTTGAGTCACCGGGTGAAATGAGCTGGTACGATGCCGTGGACTATGCCGGGTCCCTGTTCCTGAACGGGACGGCGGACTGGCGGGTCGGGCCGCTCTCGGCGCTCAGGATGGGCGAGG
>CAZUDE010000011.1:15981-123467 GCA_964619205.1 uncultured Desulfobacula sp.
GTTCCCTCCAGCCACGAGCTGGAAAGCCTTCTGGACCGAACCCGGTACCGGCCTGTAATGAGACAGGGCGTTCCCTTCAAAGACATCCTGTCCTACTGGAGTGCCACCACATTCGGGGAAGATACCCGGAATGCCTGGATCGTCATGTTTGACGGGGCCTATGTCCTCAGCTATTATAAGACCAATACCTATCATGTCCGATGCGTCCGGGGCAAAAATCCCCGGTCCGTCATAAAAGGAAAACCGCACCATGGAACAATCAAGGAGAGATAAAGATGGCAAAGACATCACTGATATTTTTTAAAGATGACTGCATGGGATGCCACGCATGTGAAGTCGCCTGCAAACAGGAGCATTCCCTGGGCGTCGGCCCCCGGTTGATCCGGGTGGTGGAAAAAAGCCCGGATTTTGTTCCCATATACTGTCACCACTGCACCCACGCGCCCTGTGGCGAGGCCTGTCCCACCGAAGCAATCTTCAGGGATGAAAACGGTGCCGTGCTGATCAGCGAAGAGGTCTGCATCGGGTGTCAGGCCTGTGTGGAAGCCTGTCCTTTCGGCGCCATGCAGTTCAACGAGGACACTGAATCTGCTGTAAAATGTGACCTGTGCAAGGACCTTCGCAAAGAAGGCGGACAGCCCGCCTGCAGCAAAGCCTGTCCCACCCGATGCATTTTTGTGGGGGATAAGACCGCCCTTTCCGAACGGCTCGCCGCCAACCGGACCTGAAAAAATCCCCCGGCGGCAGGGGAACGCTCTGTCGCCTGGGGAATGCGCTCAACTCCATCGAAAACCCCAAACCCCTCCTCGGGCTTTTTCATGTATTAAAAGTTCACAATAACACCAAAAGTTGAATTATAATGTTGAGCTCACAAGCTTGTCTGAGTGCAGCGGCTGTTAACAGGTCATAGAAAAGTGGGATAAGGGGCTGTCATCAACTTGCCGCTTAATTGGCTTGTTATGAATTATCAACTCTCTATTTTAGAATTATAATGTTTCAAGAATTGATCGACTCCAACTTCTTTTATTAGCTCTTGATTATCAATAAAGTTTTGACCGTGCTTTAACCAGCTTTTTGCAAAGCGTTTAAACTTGCTGCAAGGGAAATCATCACATTTGTAGCAATGGCTTATTTCTCTTTCCTGACAACATAAGTGTAATGTCTGGCACCTTTGGCAGCGTGCTGTATTTTTATCAGCCCCTAGGCATGGTTTCTTGTCCCTTGTATAAGTGGGACATCCCCCACAAAAAACACCACACGCTGGAACTCTTCCGTTGTAAGTTTTCAAACTTATCACATTTCAGTTAATAGAATTGATTTTTTTATTCAAGTTAATCAACGGGTCCGCATATCTTGTAAATTTGAATGATATCCGGCCAGTTAAATATTAAAAATCTGGTTCAAAAAGTTCGTATCAATATTTCAATTTTCTGTAAAGGTAATTCAATGAAGCAACTTATGTGGAAAGAAAAATTGATGTGGCTTGTCTCGCAAATATCATTATCCCAATCAAAAATCTTTCAGGCGACAGGCTATCTGGACAGATACCCGCCGTCCACCGGGATGACCGTACCCGTTGTAAAGCCGGAGGCCGGGGATGCAAGATAGAGGACTGCACCAAAAATTTCGGAGGGCTTGCCCAGTCTTCCCATGGGGATCTGCTTTAACACAGCGGCATAGACCGGCGCGTTGTCCCGCAGTCCCTGGGTCAGATCAGTTTCAAGATAATGGGGGGCCACGGCATTGACCCGGATGTTGTGCCCGGCCCATTCCAGGGCAAGGCTTCTGGTCAAAAGGATGACCCCGGATTTGGATGCGCAGTAGGCCGGAGCCCTGGAGATTCCGGTAATCCCTGCGGTGGAAGCCACATTCACGATACTCCCGGTCTTGGCTTTTATCATCATTTTGCCGATATGCTTGCAGCACAGAAAGGTGCCGGTCAGGTTGATGCCGATGACGCAGTCCCATTCTTCCCGGCTCAGGTCTTCGGTGGCTGTGTATCCTTTCTGGATCACCCCGGCATTGTTGATGAGGATATCCACTTTTTTGAATTCTTTTTGGGCGAGCTGGGCCAGATTCATGACCTGGGTTTCATTAGAAATGTCGGTCCGGACTGAAATACAGGTGCATCCCTGATCCTGGATCAGTTTCTCGGTTTCTTCCGGTAGCACGGTATCGGCCAGGACCAGGGATGCACCTGACCGGGCCAGGCCGATGGCTATCTCCCGGCCCAGGCCGCGGCCTGCGCCTGTGATCAGGGCGGTTTTTCCTTCCAGGGAAAAAAGGTCATTCATGGTTGGTTTCTCCTTCAAGCTTTCCGGATATTGCACTGGAGGGATTTCTGGTCCGGGTATCCCATGACCGGTTCCCGGCAGTTGACATCGGTGAGCAGGTTGCCGTTGGCTTCCCCGCCCCAGCCGTGGGGAACCAGGACCACGCCTTCTGCCACCCGGTCATCCACCCGTGCTTTCATTTTCACCCGGCCCCGGTTGCTCTCCACAAAGATGACGTCGCCGTCTTTTATATTGTGGTCTGCCGCAGTTTTGGGGCCGATTTCGGTCAGGGCCTCGGGAAACATGGATGTCAGGGCTGCCACGCTTCTGTGCTGGCTGTGGGTGTAGTAAAGGTTGCGATTGCCGATGGAGAGGATAAGCGGGTAAAGTTTTAAGAAATCCTTATCCGCACGCATCATCCCTCGTTCCGGTTCAAGATAGTCGGGCAGGGCGGAAAACCCGGCCTGTTTCATGGTATCACTGAAAATTTCAATTTTGCCTGAAGGGGTGCGGAAGGTTTTTTCTGATATGTCATAGGTTTTTTTGGTATAAAAATCACCCTCGGGTTTGACATTCATCAGATGGTCATAGGACAGGCCTGTGGGCGCCAGTATGGCTTCGACAAATTTTTCTTCAGAGGGCCAGGGAAAATTCTGTGCTGCACCCAGCCGGTCGCCCAGTTCTTTTAAAAACCTGAATTCGGACCAGCTCTGGTTCAGCGGTTCAATGCATTTTTTTCTTAGCATGAGATAGGGGATGCAGTGACAGACATTATAGGTATAGGCCACGCCCCATTTTTCCAGGTGGGATGCGGCCGGAAGCACATAGTGGGCGGCTTTGGCTGTCTCCGTCATGAAGAGATCGTGGACCACCAGAAGGTCAAGCTTTGAAAATGCCTCTTTAAAGGCATTGGTGTCTGGCATTGAAATCAGGGGGTTGCCGCCGATGACCATAAAGGCCTTGATTTTATCGGGGATGTTTTCCGGTACCATGGTGACCACGCCATAGGGAGATTTGTTTCCCCATAGATCAAAGAAAAGGGGGTACTGATCCGACCCCAGGGGGCTGCCGATGCCCATGGCATGGCCGGGGATGCCGAACCGCGGGGCCCGGCCCATGACCCATCCGCCCGGGATGTTGATGTTTCCGGTGATGGCCTGCAATACGGAAAAGGCCCGGCTGTTCTGGGTGCCGTTGGCTGTCATGTCCTGGGTACAGGTTCCCTGGAAAATGCTTGCCCCCTTGGTGCCGGCAAAGAGCCGGGACAGCTTTCTGATATCCTCTGCAGCGATCCAGGTGATTTTTTCGGCCCACTGTGGGGTAAACTCCTGAACATGGGAGACGAGCCGGTCAAAGCCGGTGGTGTATGTTTCCACAAAGGTTTTGTCATACAGGGATTCATTGATGATCACGTGCATCATGGCCAGGGCTAGGGCCCCGTCCGTTCCGGGCCGGATGCACAGGTACATGTCGGCTTTGTCGGCCATCTTGATCCTTTTGGGGTCAATAACCACCAGTTTGGCCCCTTTTTTCCGGTTTCTTGAAATGGAGAATTTGAGCGGGAAATCAGACTGGTCCGGGTTGTGACCCCAGAGGACATAGAGGTTGCTGTCCGCTTCTTCGGTGGGGTATCGGCCGAATGTCATCTGCCGGGTCCGGATACGCATCCTGTAGCAGATGCTTTCCACGGAAAAGAAATTGGGAGAGCCGTAACCGGAGCGAAGCTGGTGGACCAGGGTGGACATTTCCAGGTTCTCCACACCGATGGAACCGCAGAAAAACCCGCAGACTTCCGGGCCATAATCATTTTTAAGCTGAAGAAGTTTTTCACTGATCTCATCCAGGGCCTGTTCCCATGAAATTTCTTCAAACCCTTTTTCCGTGCGTTTCAGAGGATTTTTAATCCGGTCCGGGCTGTAGATGACATCCAGGGCATTGGCCCCCTTGGGACAAAGCCGGCCCTGGTTTATTGGGTGGGATGAAAGCCCTTTTATTTTTACGGCTTTCCCGTCTTCAACCGTAACACTGGTGCCGCAGCTGTGATAACACAGTGTGCAATCCGTATAAATCTCTTTTATGGACATCCCAAAACTCCTTGTTTTTGAATAGTTCAATTTGACCTTTTTTTCACAGGTTATATTTTCATATAGCCCAGATTTCCTGAAATTTCTTTCACTACCTGCTCCAGCAGAGTGACAATACGCCGGACCTCTTTTTTGTCGTCCTGGCTGATGGGCAGCGCAGCCCCCAGTGCAGCCGCGACCTGCCGGGAATGGTCCCGGATGGGGGCGGCAATCCCGATAATCCCTTCAACCGCTTCCTGTCGTTCCACACAGTATCCGTTTTTCCGGATTTCTTCCAGGCGGAGGCTGAAGGCATCCGGGTCTGTGATGGAAAAGGGAGTATAGGCGGCAAGGGGCGAAGATGCAAGAATTTCCTTTGCTTTTTCGGGGGGTTGAAATGCCATGACTACCATGCCCAGCATGCCGTAATGCAGGGGCCGCCGCCAGCCGATTTCCGATGAGATGTTGATCATGCCCCGGCCTTTGAGTTTATCAATATAGACCAGCTGCCCATCCATGCGTGCGCCTAAGAGAATGGTACAGGCGGTTTCTTCCTGAAGCCGTTTCATCCCGGCCGCGGCTGCCTTTCGAAGGGAAAAGGAGGAATATACAATGCCGCCCAGCTCAAACAGGCGCAGGCCCAGCTGGTATTGTTTTGTCTCAGCATCCAGTTGAAGGTATCCCCGGTCGAGAAGGTTTGATATCAGCCTTTTTGTTGTACTCATGTTGAGACCGGTGGCTTTTGAAATCCGGGACAGGCCCAGTTCACGGTTCTGGTAATCAAAACAGTCCAGGATATCCAGGGCTCTTTCCAGAACCTGGACCCTGTAGATGCTTGTATCTTCTTTTGTGTCTGTGATGGTCATTTTCCCGTTGCACCTCTTTATTTATGAAGGGTCAGGCGGTTTTTATTCCGAATGGCCAGGTCTGCCACGCCGCCGGGGCCAAATTTTTTTATTTTTACCCCGCCGGATAGTTTTGGAAAGTCTTCCATGATTAAAAGCTCATCAGGAAGTTTGTGGGAAGCAATTTTTCCTTCAAGGGTTTTTCTGATGTCTTCCAGGGTGGGCTGTGCACCTTCGCAGGGGATGACACAGGCGCAGATGTTTTCGCCCAGGACAGGGTTGGGCGTAGCCACGATGCAGACCTGGGCTACCTTGGGATTCTCAATGATCAAAGATTCCAGTTCATAGGGGTAGATCTTGTATCCGCCCCGGTTGATCAGGTCTTTGTTCCTGCCGTAAATCCTGAAATACCCGTTTGCTTCCCTGGACACCAGGTCTCCGGTGAAGAACCAGCCGTTCCGGATCTGTTTTTCGGTTTCTTCTGGGTTGTCCCAGTACCCTTTCAGGACATGCCAGCCGGACAGGGTCAGCTCTCCGATGGCATTATCCTCTATTTCTTCCCGGGTAACCGGGTCCACGACTTTGACAAAGGTGCCTTCCACAGGGAGACCTATATATTTTTCCCGGATTTCAAGATCGGATGGATAGGGGCAGATAATACCGAGACCTGGCCCGACTTCCGATGCACCCCAGAAAGACGAGACATAAGCGCCCATTTCTTTTTCAACCCTTGTGATCAGGCCTTCGGGTGCAGGCTGTCCGGCAATGAGCCCCGCCCTGAGGGAGCTTAAGTCATAATTTTTACGGCTGGTATGGTTCAGCTCCAGAAGATAATGAACAGGCGAAGCAAACTGGAGGGTTATTTTTTCTTTTTCAATCAACCTGAATGCTTCCTCCACATTGAAGAGATCCATCAGGACCAGGGTGGCTCCGATGAGCAGGGGTTGGATCAGGGTGGCTCCGCATCCGTAGGAATGGCTCATGGGGAGGACGCCGAGAAAAATATCATCCGGTGTTGACGCCACCCCCTTTGTATACTCCCAGCCGGCACGGACGGCTTGGTAATGGTTGATCATGGCGCCTTTTGGGTTTCCGGTGGTCCCGGAGGTATAGATCAGCATGGCCAGATCAACTTCAGGGTTGATGACAGGAAAGGGTATGCTTTTTTTGGGGCAGGCGTCCATCAGATCTTGGAAACCAATCACTCCGGGTCCTTCACCCCCGCCCTGGACAATGATATGGTCAAGAGCTGGCAGTTCATGTTTCATGGGCAAGATTGCATCCAGATAATCATATCCGTTCCATTGCCGGAAGATAAAAACCGATCGGGCGCCGGAATTTTTAAGGATAAATCCGGCTTCATTCTTCCGGTAGAGCGGATTGATCCAGGCAACGATAATCCCGAGTTTCTGGAGTGCATAAAATGTAGTCACAAATTCAATGGAGCTTTTCATATAAACGGCAACCCGGTCGCCTTTTTGATACCCAAGGCCTGAGAGTCCGGCAGCCAGTTTGTCTACCGCCGTCTTCATCTCCTGATAGGTTTTTCTCTGGTTGCCGCAGACCACAGCGGTTTTCAAAGGCACCAACCGGGCCCCTATTTCCAGAATTTTTCCCAGATCCTGCGGTTCGATTTGATCCATGGGCTGCGTCCTTGTTTCGTGAATATTAATTTCACAATATGAAATGATCATTTATATTATGACAATTTTAAAAAATCAACCCAATTCATATTATTTATCAACTAACTGAAATATTGTTAAATGTCATTATTTTTATTCTTGACAACTTAATTTTCGGGGTGCTAAAAAATTTAAATATGAATTTCATATTATGGAATATGTAAGCAGGGATTAGTTGAAAGATCCATCATCCCAAACAGACTAAAGGAAAAATAATGAGGTATGCAGAGACGGGATATAATCTGGAAATCAACCTGACAAGAGGGAGTATAGAGAAAGAAGCCACAGACCCGGACCTGGTCCGGCAGTATCTGGGGGGTCAGGGAACAGCCGCAAAAATTCTCTGGGACAGGGTAGGGCCGGAAATCTCCCCTTTTTCTCCGGACAATCTTCTGATATTCAGTACCGGTCTCTTAAACGGTACGCCTGTCATCGGGGCCAACCGGACATCGGTGGATACCTTTTCTCCCCAGACGGACCGCTATTCCCATTCTTTGTTCGGCGGGTTTTTCGGGCCTGAATTGAAATTTGCCGGGTATGACAAGATCATTTTTCGGGGAAAATCAGAGAAACTGGTTTATCTGTTTATTAAAAACGATTGGGTGGAATTGCGGGACGCTTCCCACTTGAAAGGCCAGGGGGCTTTGGAGACCGCACGGATTCTCAAGCAGGAGCTCAATGAGCCGGATGCCCAAGTGGCTGCCATTGGGCTGGCCGGTGAGAACAGGGTTTATATGGCCACCATTGAACATGCCAACTCCAGCGCCTCCCGAGGTGTGGGGGTCATCATGGGGGATAAGCGGCTAAAAGCCATTGTTGTCCGGGGAACCAAAAATATCCGGGTCGCCCATGGAAAAGAACTTTTTGAGATCACCGGACCCATGTATGGTGAGCTTCACGAAAGACGGGACTGCGGCGATCCCATGTCCCATGAAGATGATGAAGCTTTTCATGTGGATAATTTTGCCTGGGGAAATGCCCGTGAGAGGATCAAAGGATATTGGAACAAGGAAAAAGAAACCCGGTGGAAAGCGCTGAGTAATAAGGTCCGCAACCGGTGGACCGCCTGTCATAACTGTCCCAAAGACTGCCATCAATCCATCAGCTACCCGGGACGGCCCACCTATTTCCAGAAATGCTACAGCAAACTGACCTATGCCATGGCTGCTTATAAGGAGCTGGATTTTAATTATGATATCCTGGGGGTCACCCAGCAGTATGGCCTGGATGGATTTTCCACACCCCAGGTGCTTGCCTTTGGTATTGAACTTTATGAGGCCGGTATTTTAACGGATAAAGATCTGCCGGATTTTCCAAAGGACAATGCAGACCGGTTCTTCTACCTGGTGGAAAAGATTGTCCTTAGAGAAGGGATCGGAGATGTCCTGGCCGATGGAGTATATCATGCAGCCCGTCGGGTTGGCTGCGGGGCTGAGAAATACGACCACAACACCACAAAAAAATTTGAACAGGTGCCGCTGAAGTTGGGAATGGTGAATTATCCTTATTTTCTCATGTATGCCACTGGAGAGAAAATGAATATCACCCAGATTGAAGGGTCCTATCCCCAGACAGCCATTTCGGACAAGGAAAAAAGAAAAAAATTTGTGGAAAGCTGGGATGCAGCCCCTGAACGGTTCAAACAATGGTATCTGGAATGGGAGCCGCGGGAACACCCGTCCATTGAAGCCAGTGTCAATATCTGTGACTGGAACGAGGTGATGCATTATATTGATGATGGTATCGGCACCTGCGCTTGGCTGTCCTCATTCAGAGGGCAGTTCGGCGGCAGACCGCCCTATCATATTTTTAACCTGCCCGGGTTTATATCCCTTGCCACAGGGGTTGAGATGGACTCGGACGAGCTGTGGAAAATTGCTTCCCGGAATCGGAACCTGATCCGGGCCATCAATATCCGAAGGGGGTTGAGACGGGCAGATGAAAAGCCGCCTGAAAACCACTGGAAAAAACGAGATCCTGAAATGGAAGAAAAAATGCTGGATGCCTATTATGCATTTAAAGGATGGAATAAAGACGGGATACCGACAAAACAGAAACTTGACGAGCTGGGTCTGGGATTTGTGGCGCAGGATTTTTTAAAGCGGGGGATTCTGTCAAAAAGCGAAGCACTTCTGTAAAGGATGCCATGAAAAAGAAAATTATCAAACACATCAATATTAATATTGATAAATGTATTGGGTGTCGAGCATGTGAACTGGCCTGTTCCGCATTTCACGCAGATCCGAAATATGACAGTGTCGGACCGGCCGGATCACGTATCCGGGTCATGGTTGACGAATTAAAGGATGCCTTTGTGCCTGTCCGGGCCGGTGATTACAGCGAGGCTGAATGCAATGGACGGTACGCCTATGTTATAAACGGGAAAGAATACAGGGAATGCGGGTTCTGCAAGGTTGCCTGTCCTTCCAGGGGGTATTTTAAAGCGCCTGATACCGGCATCCCTTTAAGATGCGACATGTGCGAATCTGACCCGCCCCTGGAAATACCCTGGTGCGTAAAGGTTTGCGGGGCCCATGCCCTGACCTATGAAGAACGGGAAGCAGAGGCGGTTGAAGAAGAAATCATCCGGGAAGAACTTGATATCGGGCTGATATCCCTGATGGACCGCTACGGCATGCAGGCGTTTATGGATGCTGTCGGCCGGAAACCGCACAAATAAAGGTTTAACAAAAAAAAGGGAGTTTCATTACTGAAACTCCCTTTTGATATATCCCTTCTCAGGTGATGATGGTTTGTCTATCCTCTGACTTCTTCTTTCACCCGTGTCGCAAGTTTATAAAGAAGGGTCAGAACCAGAAATCCCGTAGCATAAACCGCCAGGGTAATCATGATTTCCGGTTTGGTCGGCGCATATTCCGTCACATGGTGCAAAGGCGAGGGCACAAAACCGCCTGAGATCATTCCAAGACCTTTGTCAATCCATGCGCCGAAGAAAATCATGGCGCAGGTAACCGGCAGAAGTGTCTTATTGTTTCGAAGTTGCGGGATGATAAGAAAAACGGCTCCCGTAACCATGAGAATCAGACCGGTCCACATCCAGGGGACAAGTGCATGATATCCGTGGTATCCGAATAAGAGATACTGGATATGGGCTTTGTGCCCCGGGATATTGGAATAATAGACCGTAAACACTTCACACAAAAAGAAAAACAGGTTGGCAATAATGGCCCAGCAGACGATTTTAGCCAGGGTCTGCATGGCATCCCAGCCTGGATCAAATTTTGTGAATTTTTTGATCAGATAACACAGGATAATCAGAAACGCCGGCCCTGCAGCAAAGGCGGAGGCCAGGAACCTGGGGGCCAGAATGGCTGTGAGCCAGTATCCGCGTCCCGGAAGACCGCAGTAAAGATAGGCTGTAACCGTATGAATCCCAATGGCAAAGGGAATGGAAAGATAAATCAGGGGCTTTGTCCAGAATGGGGGTTCAACCTCATTTCGTTCCGCTTCCAGCACCTTCCACCCAATGACAATGTTCAAAAAAAGATAGCCGTTCAGCACCAGCATATCATAGAACAGCATGGACTTGGGGGAGGGATACAATAAAACGTTCAGCATTCTTGTGGGTTGGCCTAAATCCACGACGATGAAAAGAAGACACATGATAAGGGCGGCAACTGCAAGAAACTCGCCCAGAATGGTAATCCTGTGAAATTTTTCATAATTGTGAAGATAATAGGGGATGACCACCATAACCCCTCCTGCGGCAACCCCCACAAGAAAGGTGAAATTGGCAATATAAAATCCCCAGGACACATCCCGGCTCATGCCCGTTGTCATAAGACCGTTCATGAACTGGTCAATATAGGCAACCGCTCCTGCTCCCATGACAAGGAGCAGAAAGCCTATCCATAACCAGTAATTTTTACTTCCTTTAATAGCTATTTCAAGCATGTTCGCTCCTTTACATGATATAGTAAACAGATGGTTCCGTGCCCAGAGACTCGTTGCGCCGGATGGCATATTGGTCTTTCAACAGCATCCGGATCTCTGATTCAGGATTTTCCAGATCCCCGACCACAATTGCCCCTTCGCTTGCTTCCACGCAATGGGGCTGTTCGCCTTTGGAAAGCCTTTCCGCACAAAGATTGCATTTTTCCACAACCCCTTTGCTGCGGGTGGGGAAATCCGGATTTGTTTCTGCGATAAAGGGTCTCGGATCTCTGAAGTTAAAACTTCTGGAACCGTAGGGACAGGCTGCCATACAGAAGCGGCAGCCGATACACCGGTGAAAGTCCATGATAACAATGCCGTCTTCACGTTTAAAAGTTGCCTGCGTGGGGCATGCCTGAACGCAGGGGGCATTCTTGCAATGGTTACAGGTGACAAGGAAAGGAAGATCATGGAATTTGTCCGCCAGAAACTCATCCTCCTTATCAGGAAAAGCATATTTAAAATGTTCTTCCCAGAGCCATTTGATCTCCTGTTTGTGATTGACAGGCCTTGTTCCGGGGTATTTTTCCTGGTCAACCTCGTGGTTGAAATCCGGGACATTGTGGGCTTTATGGCAGGCCTCAATCATTTTTTCATTAATTTCATCATTGAGTTTGCCGGTATCAATAACCATGCCCCAGCGTTTGGCTATCAGGGCTTGTTCATTTTTTGCCTTAACTGCCATTCCGGTGCCAGATGAAGCAAAATTCATTGCCGGAGAAACACCCAACCCGATGGCAGCAATACCCGCTACTTTAAGAAAGCTTCTTCTGCTTTTTTCCATCATTTTATCTCCTTGGGGTTAGTGTGACATTCCCAGCAATAGGGATCAACCGAAGCGTAAACATGGCAGCTGTCACAAAATTTTGCTTTATCTTCATGGCATCCCAGGCATGAATTTTCACCCGAGGAAAGGCTCATTCCAAAGGAATGACCGTTGGCAGCCGTGTATTGCCGATCCGAATCCCTGACCACTGAATCTCTCCATTCATCCAGAAGGGACATGTGATTGGCTCTCATATCATATTTTTCCAGGACGCATTTTTTTTCTTCCTTGGCTTTGCCCAGGAGTTCCGGTTTTGGTGCAGCCTCAGTGGTGGTGATCATGTTAAACCAGAAGGGCGAGAGCACAGCCAGGACAAAAATAACAAGCCCTGTGATGATCATATTTTTATTCATCGTCTTCCTCCTCGAATCCTGTCATGGGTTCAAGCCTCAGATTTTCAGTTCTCTTCTTTTCACCCGGCAGGATCAATGCATTGCCGACCAGCTCGTGGAGTCCGGCCACCCTGACTTCCGGCACCCAGTATTCACAAAGGGTTGAAAGGGCTGCCCTGTCAATGGCACAGACCGTACCCAGGGTGTTGACGCCGAATTTTTCATGGACATATTTAACCGCATTGGCTCTTGGAAGAGCGCCTGCCATTCTGAGTTCCATGTTTTCGCCGGCATTCAGACCTGATCCTGATCCACAGCAGAAGGTCTGCTCACGGATGGTGTTGGGCGGCATTTCATAAAAATTCTCACAGACATTCTGAATCACATACCGCGGTTCATCCAGAAGACCCATGCCCCTTGAGGTATTGCAGGAGTCATGGTAGGTCATGATGCAGTCCGCATTCCTGGATTTATCCAGTTCAAGCTTTCCGTGTTTGATAAGATCGGCTGTAAATTCCGTGATATGCACCATTTTTGTGGATGCTGCATTTTCAAATACGGTTCCGGTAATGGGATTTTTAGGAACTTCAAGGAAATCGGCAGGGCCGTTCATGGTATCCATATACTGATGAATAACGCGCCACATATGTCCGCATTCCCCGCCCAGAATCCATTTTACGCCCAGACGTTTGGCTTCTGCATACATCTTGGCATTGAGCCGCTTCATGGTTTCATGGGAAGTGAAAAAACCAAAGTTTCCGCCTTCGGAAGCATAGGTGCTCCAGGTCACATCCAGCCCGTATTTTTCCTTCAGATACTGGAACAGGATGAGATATCCCTGGCAGGTATAGGTTCCGGGATCTGCAAACACATCTCCGGAAGGCGTGATGAAAAGAATGTCCGCCCCTTTTTTCTGAAACTGTGGGGTGCAGTTGACGCCGGTCAGGGACTCAATATCTTCCACAAAGAATTCCAGCATGTCTTTAAAGGCATGGGGCTGGATTCCAAGATGGTTTCCGGTTTTGAAACAGTTGGACACCGGGGTTGCGATCCAGTCTATGTTCAGACCCAGGAGGTTGAAGATTTCCCTGGCCATGATGGTGATTTCCGCCGTGTCTATGCCATAGGGGCAGAATACGGAACACCGTCTGCATTCTGTGCACTGAAAGAAATAATACCACCATTCCTTCAACACGCTCAGGGTCATGGGTCTGGCGCCGGCCAGAGCTTTTCCGCCGGGTATTTTGCTCAGGATCCTGGCTGCGGTTGAAAAATCGTTCCTGTATACTGATCTTAAGAGTTCGGCTCTCAGCACAGGCATGTTTTTGGGATCACCCGTGCCGAGAAAGAAATGACATTTGTCCGCACAGGCGCCGCAGCGGACGCAGATATCCATGAAAACTTTGAAAGTCCTGAATTTTTCCAGACGTTCCTTCATTCCCTGAAAAATGATTTCCTGCCAGTTGTCCGGGAGTTTCCAGTCTTCTTCAAGGGGGTTCCAGGGTCTTGCATTGGGCAGACTTAATGTTTCAACGCTTTCAGCCTTTGCGGCGTAACAGTACATCCCCGGTCTGATCTGAACGGAAGCAGTGGTGTCCATCCAGTTGTTAGATGCCGGGGTAAAATCTATCTTGTTTAATAGTTCGTCCGGTTTTAATTGGTTAGACATTGATTACTCCTCTTTATCCACCGGAAGGCCGGCTTCAATCATTTTTTCTCTGAAGTGATCCTCATACTCTTCATAGGTATGGGTTTTCACATCATAGTTCCAGGGGTTAACATGTCTTTTTGCACGGGTGTTATTTGCCATATTCCGTGTCGGGCTTAAAAAGATTCCGCCCAGATGCATGAGTTTACTGGCCGGGAAATATGCAAAAAGGATACTCACCAGGAAAAGATGGGCATAAAAAAGACCGCCCACACCTTCGGGGATAGTCGGGCTGAAGGTGACAAGACCCATGGTGAGCGTTTTGATGCCGACAATATCAATTTTTGTGAAATATCTCATGGATAAACCTGATGCTGCAATGCCGATAATCAGGAACAATGGAAAATAGTCGGCTGCCTGGGAGATATAGGTCACCTTGGCATCAAAAATTCTTCTTGCCAGAAGGAACAGGGTTGCAAGAAGAAGGACTGCGCCTGAGACAAAGAGTCCCGGGAGCCCCAGTTGAACAATGCCATCCATATATTCAAGAAATTTGAGACAGGAGGGTACCGGGGACGTGAAAAATCTGAAATGCCTTATTAATACAACCAGAAACGAATAATGAAAGGCAAGAGCCCCAACCCAGAGAAAAATTTCCCAGGAATAGGAAAGCTTGTTTGATGCATTTTTGTTGAAAGCTGCTTTTGTGTTCCTGAAAAGTGATCTGAAAAGGAAAAGTTCAAGAACCATTCTTAAACATACACCTGTTGAAGTATCAGGGTTATCAATACAGTTCTGTTTTATCCACGGTAAAGATTTCTGTTGCCCGCAGGTTGTGGGAATCCTGAACGGAACAGCAGAAGATGCCCATCCCAATACCTTGTAGACAAACCCGGCAAGGAAGGCAAGAACCGCCAGATAAGGGATAACAATCCCGAAGAACCGATGAAGCCCTGCTCCCTCAACCCCTGTATATGCCACTAAGAAGAGCAGAAAAACAGTTGTCAGGGGGATCAAGTACTTTTGATTCATATTATAACCACCTCATGAGTTGATGTATGACAAAACCATTAAGGTCAATGCCATACATGTTAAATTTTTTTTGAGCCAAGGAGATCTTCTTCCGTCAGCTCGGCTACTAAACCTGCCCTTTCAAAAGCCCGGTGAATGCGCCTTTTGCTTTCCGTAGCCTTTAAAAGGAATATTTCTTCCCTACATTTCATAAACCTGTTGAAGGATGCAAGTGCTATCTGATCAACAAGTCTGTTAAATTCTCCTGTCATGCCCGCATCGAGAAGGGTTTCTCCGATCTCCTTAAGTGAGAAGACAAAGCTGACGGCTTCTCTTGCAGAGAATGCCTGCACAGCTCTGATGCGGATAATGGGATCAAGCGCCTGTTCGAGTGATTCAGGCGAGAAATCATTTGCAATGAGATCAAACACAGCAGTAATGGTCTCATGGGTGATAGCGCCCACGGGGTTGTCAAACCGGTTGGAATCTTTACCCAAAACTTTTGCCGTCTGGGCGGGGTATGTATCAATGGTTGCCTGGAACCATTTTTTGATAAATGGTTCCCTTTTTTGACCAAGTAACTGTTTTAAATCCATATTATATTAATACTGTTTCTTAAAATTATCGTATTTTCTTTTATCAAATTGTTAGAAGGATATAAACTCCCCTCAATTTTATGTCAAGCATTAATGAACGCTGTTTGAGGAATTCCAAAAGAGCTATTATAAAGCCTTGTTTGGAATGTTTTTCATTTGTCTGATTCTTTTTTATTGAATAAATAAATCGATTCCGTTAAATAAAAAAGAAATGCTTTGCCGGCATTTATAAATCAAACTATTTTAAACTGTGAACAGGGGATTACCATGAAAAAACTCTTTCTATTGATGGCTGGACTGATGTTGTTTTACAATACCGCAAGTGCCGGATCCGAGGGCTTTGGCCTTTCTTTTGGATATGGCGTTGGGAAAGAGGATATCGATATCTATCGTTTTGGTGTTAAAAAAGATTATTCTTCAAGGTGGCTTGAAAGCAATGCCGGATATCTTTCAGGCTATTTTGAATTATCTTACAACCGATGGGAGTATAATTCCGATGAAATAAACGGTTTGGCCTTCTCACCGGTTTTTGTCTACAATTTCGGGAAAGATGCAGACCTTATCAGACCCTATATTTCAGGCGGGATCGGGGTCGCCCTGATTGATGATTACCATATCCGGAACAGAAATTTGAGCACTCATTTCTTATTTGAAAACCGGATTGGCCTGGGTGCACGAATCAGGTCCTTTGATATGAATGTTTCCTATTTCCATTATTCCAATGCAGACATTAAATCTCCCAATGACGGGATAGACATCTGGCTGTTCACCGGAGCAATTCAGTTTTAGCTTCATAATATTTCAAGGAACAAGAGTCCTGACACTTATTCCTTGAAATATATATCCTGGTTTTTTTCCAGTGTTGATCAGTTCTGGCGGAGAAAGAGAGATTCGAACTCTCGATGGAAGTTTCCCCCCATACTCGCTTAGCAGGCGAGCGCCTTCGACCACTCGGCCATTTCTCCGTATTTTTTGATAAAGCTGGCGGAGGAGGTAGGATTCGAACCCACGTAGCTTTGACACTAAACGGTTTTCAAGACCGCCGCCTTCAGCCGCTCGGCCACTCCTCCGAAATTGACCAAAGTTTTATATCACCTTGATGAAAACAGGTCAATACTTAACTTGCAATTTAAACCGCTGCGGATATTTGATAAAATTTCCGGATACTATTGCATTTTAAGATCAGTAAAGAAGCGTCAGAAACATTTTTAACCGAGACAGAACCGACCTTGAGCTGATGATACCATATTTATAGATTCCAAAATGATGGGATTCCAGAGCATCGGGTGTTATGTTGAACCGCGAGCGGTTTTTAAATCTTGAAAAATGGAAGATTGCCCCTTCTTTTTTATGGCCCCAAATATCTCTGACAAACAGGTGACCGTTATCCCATACAGCAAATGCTTTTCTGCGATTAAACCCTTTGTCCATGGTCGGCTGGAGAGGGATTGCCCTGCAGAAAACAGGGGCATGAGCTTCAGCAATTTCAACCAGTTCTTCGGATTCATCCAAATGGGTAAAATTCAGATACTCTGCCATTTTGTCTTTTATGCTGTTGCCTGACATGGGTTTGAATATTGAATTGTCATCCTTGGTGTCCGGCACAGTGCATAAGGCTTTTTCGAAATTCTGCTCTATCCTTTTCTTAATGCGCTTATCCTCAAGTATGGCCTTAAGATATTTTCTGTTAAAAAGAGTGAAAGGGCCGCAAGGCCTACTATCTGCCGCGCTGATCAAGGAATATTGGCCTGGGTTCTCAGGCAAAAAGCGGGAGATGTCTCCATAAACGACATCCAGATCAGAATATCCGACAAAATCATATTGCCTCAGTTGGTCTTTATCTTTCCGGAAGGCATAGACCAGAATCCGGCAGTCACATACAATACGGGTGTTTTGTGGCGGCAGGAGAATATCAAGGCTGTTAGCCAGATCCGAACGCAGCATTTCAAATGAATAAGGAATGAGTGTAACCGCTTTGTTATATTCTTTTTTTTCGGAAATCCCGTTATTATATACAAACCAGTGAAACTGAGTATGATTGGGCTCACAGGATTTTGCCCAGTATTTAAAATAGGATGGAAGCTCACCTAAGTAGAGGATTAAAAAAGCCCCTGTTGCCATTTTCGACACCTTTGTATAAAAACATTTGATGAAATTTTTACAATTGGAACAGTTATATCAGATAGGTGTGGCGGGTCAATTATTTTTCACCAATTCCACGGGAACGGGTTTTTATAGCGCAGGTTTTATTGGCCTGGAAAAACTATACTTTACCTATACAATCTGATATAAAGGCCAAAAAAAGCTGTGGTCATTTCTAATTTATCGGATAAACAAATATGAGACCCAATTTTGTTAAAACACAAACTGACCGGTTACTCAAAATTTCCGAATCCCTTTCCGGGCATTTAAGGAAAAGAGAAGTTCAATTTTTAGCTACCCTGCCTTTCCTTTCTTTAGAAGGAGATATTCTGGAGATTGGCAGTTTCAAAGGAAAATCCACCATTATTCTTGCAAAAGCAGCGGAAATGGCCGGTCATAAAAAAATCCATGCATGTGACCCTCTTTCTTTATCCTGTTCGACGGATCCGAAAGATGCCACAAAAGAAGAATTGCCGGACATATTCTACAACAACCTTCAGTCATATGGAGTGCGGGAACGGGTTGAATTTTTTCAGATGAAGTCGGATAAGCTTGCTGAAATCTGGAATATGCCTTTGAAAGTGCTTTGGATTGACGGGGACCATACCTACAATGGAGTTATGAATGATATTGCGCTTTTTGAGAAGTATCTTAAGCCTGGTGCCATTGTCTGTTTTCATGACGTTTTGCATGAATTTGAAGGTCCCATCAGGGTCTTTATGGAAAAGATCCTTCTTTCCAGCCAATATGGGGACTGCGGGCTTTGCGGGTCCATCGGCTGGGGACAGTTTACAGGAGGCCGTCCTATAAGTGACCGGCAATGGGAATCAAAACTATCTAACTATAAAAAATTATCAAGGCTTATGATGCTTGTTATGAAAACTAATAACGGCTTAAAAGTGAATCGGCATTTGCGCAGATTCTATAGATGTCTTGTTCCGCACGGCCCCATCCTCCCAGATGAATGGATACAAAAAAGAGATTCCTTTTTTTCAAAATAAAGAGGTGAATTCGTGGGATGCAAAACGTATTGACTTCTTTTATATATGTGAATAGCATAGCAACCTCAATTAATATTTAAGGCAAGGCGGATGGTTTTTTTAAAAAAGATACATATGCTGCACAGTGCCTGGCACTATCGGCTCAATACGGAAAGATATGATATCCGTTTTCTTTTGGACCTGAATCTGAAGGGGAAAACAGTTTTTGACATCGGGGCCAACAGAGGGATTTATTCTTATTGGATGAGCAGAATAGTAGGACCTGGAGGAAAGGTCATTGCATTTGAACCCCAACCGGAGCTTGAGACTCATTTGATTGAATTTAAAGCATCTTTCAAACTGGGCAACCTTTTTATCATCAATAAGGGCCTGTCAAGCAATGCCGGTTCGCAAACTCTTTTCAGATCCGAACCCGGTTCAGGCGGCGCAAGCCTTAGTAAGAACCAAACATCGGATCAGTGGCAGGCCATCCCTGTCGAAGTGGCAACTCTGGATTCCTATTATGATAAATTCATGGATGTAGCATTCATAAAATGCGATGTCGAAGGCCATGAGTATCATGTATTCATGGGAGGCCGGCGTCTTCTGGAGAGAGACAAACCCTGCCTGCTGTTTGAATGCCATCATGATGAGGCTAAAAAACAGGATCTGTTTTCATATCTGATATCACTGGGGTATGACGGCTTTTTTTCCAGTAAAAAAGGAATGATTCATTACAGCCGGTTTGATGAATATCCATACAGGCGGGAGAATGAACACCATCGCAATTATATTTTTCTGCATCCTGATTTTATAAGGCACCATCACCTAGGGAAAAAATTTTATGGATAGGGCTTGGCCCATATTCCAAGGCCTGCAAATCCATGGCACAGGGTTTTAAAAATAATTAAAACAATGTTTAGAAAACTTGATTCAGTCAACAGATGTCTGCTCATCCTTATGGGATTATTTATCCCCTTATCCACTGCATTAACCAATGTGGTTTTAGGGCTGATTGTTCTATTCTGGATAGTTGATAATACTTCAGACAGATTCCAAAGATGGATTTCTGTGTTAAAAACCAATCCCGTGGCCTTCATGGGGCTGGCTGTTTTTTTAATTCATATGGCCGGAGTTCTATATACGGATGCCGAAAAAGAGAAAATAGCTGAAAGTCTCATGGACGGAGCCAAGTTTTTATTCATCTCCATGGCAATGATATATTTTAAGGAAAGGCAATACTCTTCGATTTTTTTGTTTTCCTTTGTCCTGACCATGCTTATCACTTTGATTTTGTCTTATCTCCTTTGGATGGGCATGCTTCCAGGTGTTTTTCATATCAAGGGAAACCCACAGGATTGCAATATTTTTCTTAATCACATTGCACAGAATATTTTTATGGCGTTTATGGCGTTTGCTGCGGCTGTTTGGGCTAGATTCGCCATTGGATATGGGAAAAAAATTCTGTGGGGGGCCGTCAGTTTTCTGGCTCTTTTCAATGTCCTTTTTATGGTTGAAGGAAGAACCGGTCATCTTATAATGGGAGTCCTTTTTTTATATTCTTTTGTGACCTGGGGCAGGATCAAAGGCATTATCATTGCAGGGCTTGTTCTCTTGGTCTTTGGTGTGTTTGCATGGGCAAACCCTTCAAACACGTTTTTTTTAAGGGCAAAAACCGTAATAGAAGAGATCAAAGAATGGGAATATGGAAAAAAAGCGTCAAATCAGTCATCTTCGGGATTACGCCTTGAGTTTTTTTTCAATTCCTTAAAAATTATAAAAAACAACCCGGTTTTGGGGGTTGGAACGGGTGGGTTTGAAAAGGCGTACAGAGAATTGAATAAAGTCAGTAAAATGAATCCCACAGACAACCCCCATAACGAATATCTGATGGTAACCGCCCAGTTCGGTTTTGTGGGTCTGGCATCGCTTTTAGCATTTTTTTATCTTCAATGGCGCAATGCAAAATGTTTCGACACCAGAGAGCAAACCATTCTGAGCCGGGGGTTTATTTTAACCATCCTTTTTGCGTGTATGGTCTCATCCCCTTTGCTGGACCATGCTGAAGGATGGTTTTTTGCCGTTATGAGCGCAGTCCTTTTTGCAGGGTTGGATACATGGGAAATAAACGGGAAAAAGAAAATGGATATTACCTGAAAAAGGTTGTTATCTCTCAGTGCCCGGCAAAGGCATTTTTAGAAATGAATCAAGTTTATTTTGTTTAATATGCAATTTGGCATATTTGTAAAAGGTGCCTTCAAAATTTGCAAAGGCTATGATAAACCCTGCCCACCCGTCCAGACAGCCAAGTTTTAGAAAATACAGGGTAAACGCCGCCCAAAACCCATGGGCCAAGGCAGTTATCATGCCGGATTTTTTTCCTGATACCATTAGTTTTTCAGCCCCGAGGGTGGAATACCGGTTTGCTTTGTGCAGAATTTCTTCCAGGTTTTTAAAAGGGAACTGACAGATATGGGATTTGAAATATCCACAGGGCTTTTCACTGAGCACCTCATATCGCTCATGAACGGCATCGGGTTTGAATTTAAGAGCTGATTTTCTGAACAGCTGGGGCTGACGAAAGTCAGGATAAAACCCGGCATGACGCATCCATCTGCCCATGAAATAATTTCGGCGGGGAACATAATAAGCATCAAGGCTGTCTTCAGCATTGATAATTTCCAATATCTCTTTTCCGGCTGCCTCGGTACACCGTTCATCAGAATCCAGGCTGAATATCCAGTCGTGGCTGCAGGCGGCAATGGCATCATTTCTCAGTTTTCCGAATCCTTCAAAGGGAATCTGAATCACTCTTGCTCCGTGTTCCTCAGCGATCCCGGCCGTATTATCCGTACTGAAAGAATCTGCTACAACCACCTCATCAGCAAAGGAAACACTTTTTAGCGCATCTTCAATCTTTTCCGCTTCATTATAAGCAATGATGTAAACTGATAATTTCACTACTGGTCTCTCCTTATCTTTATCCATACACTAAATTTTAAGATTTTATAATATACTTTCCGCCGGTTTCAAATCCTGTTGTCTGTTTTATATAAGTTCCCTCTTGATAGATATATATTTTCCCCTTGCTGCCATTCATATTCAAAGCCTTTTGAACCGCAGTAAAAGTTTCGGTTACATCCTGCTTTCATTCGCTCGTGCAGTTCAATGATAATGGCATCAACTTTTTCAAACCAGGATGAAGTATCACTGAAGACCTCTTTTTCAGCACCTTCAATATCTATTTTTAAAACATCTATTTTTGAAAGGCCGTAATCCTTCATTATTTTATCAACCGTTATGGCCTGAACCGGATGACAAATTTTACCCGGCAATTTTTTTGAAGGATGTCTCATTTCCGTCATAAACCCCCATTTCCCATGACCTGGATCTATCAGATGAATTTCTTCATTTTTATTCCACAATGCAGCCTGAACAGGGATGATGGCAGGGTATGGCGCAACATTTTGTTTCAGAAGTTCAAAATTGCTTTTCTCCGGTTCCAGGGCAATAATTTTTGCATCCGGGTATTTGTTTGCAAAATATATTGAGGATAATCCTATATTTGCGCCTGCATCTATGATAATCTTTGGGGGTTGCTTAACCAGAAAATCATAATCCTGTTTTAGAAACACCTGTTTGTATGTTGGGATGTCTGATGAGGGAATCCTTAGCAGAAAAGGATGTTTGCAACATTGCCGATGCAATTGGAAAAAAATCGTGGAGTTCGATAATTTTGCTATTATTGAGCATAAAAATCCCCGGAAACCTAATACCTTGAAATACATTGCATCTCTCCAATTATGTTTTTTCCATTTTTTTAATCCTTTATTATATTGAATTAGTTTATCCGTCAAATTCTTATTATTGACAGGAAGCATAGTTGAGCTATATTAAAATGTTTCAGGTTAACCCGTTTTTTACAGGAGATAATGGATGAAGCAGAAAATAAGATTTGAAAAAAACATCAAGGAAGGCAAACTGATCATTCTGGAATCCAGTGAAGTGGATCCAGGCTTTGTGATGCCGCTTCTTGAGGAAGAATACAGTCTTGAAGGCGTGGCAAAAGCATCTGCCGAAGGATTTAGGTCCTTCAGACAAATTGTACGGAGAAAAAGTTTTTTTCCCACTGCAGAGGTCTGCTTGAAACTTTTTGAGGGGACCGTTGATTTCTTTAAAAATGAAGCGGATCAGGTTCTCACTATTGAATATGATGATACTGACGCCTTCCCCAAGGAAGAAAAATTTATTATAGAAGACGATGATGTCGAACTTGATCAAATACTTGAAGAGGATGGCGAGACAAGCGAAGATGAAATAAAAGAAATTGATGATGGAGAGGATTCACTGAGATATTCACCGGAAGATATTTCCGAACACGAAAATTAGAGCTGATAATGAAACAGATCATTCGAAGAACAGTTCTCGATGCTGCAAAAAAAGCGTTTGAAAAAGGTGTGATATCATCGGATCAGACTCCCGACATGGAGGTTGAAGAACCAAAACACAAATCTCATGGGGATTTATCCACCAATTTTGCCATGGTTTCAGCATCAGCCCAGAAAATGCCGCCGCGCAAAATTGCCGAAGCCGTTGTTTCAAACATTGAGACCGGAGGGTTGATTGAGAAAGTAGAAATTGCAGGCCCTGGATTCATTAATTTTTTTCTTTCAAACAAAGCCTGGCAGCCTGTCGTGGATGAGATTCTTGAACAGGATGAATCCTATGGGAGCTCCCATATCGGGAAAAATGAAAAAGTTCAGGTTGAATTTGTCAGTTCAAACCCCACAGGTCCTCTTCATGTGGGGCATGGCAGAGGGGCGGCTGTGGGAGATTCCGTCGGGAACATCCTTTCCTTTGCCGGGTTTGATGTCCAGAAAGAATATTATATCAATGATTCCGGACGTCAGATCAGAACCCTTGGAACATCTGTCTGGCTTAGACTGCTGCAGAAGGCCGGAAAAACTATTGATTTCCCCGAGGACTGTTATCAAGGGGAATATATAAAGGATCTTGCCGATTTGATCCTTGAAAAAGAAGGGGAATCTTTTATACATAAGGATGAAAAAGAAGCTGTTGCCCTTTGTGCAAAGGTTGCAGCCCAGGCCATCCTTCAGGGAATCAAGGAAGATCTTACAAATTTTGGTGTTACCTTTGATCAATGGTTCAGCGAGCAAAGTCTTTATGATTCAGGAAGGGTTCAAAAAGCCATTGATGATTTTAAAGCAAAATCCATGATTTATGAAGATGATGGAGCCCTCTGGTTCAGAACTACGGATTTCAGTGATGAGAAAGACAGGGTGGTGGTCAGAAATAACGGTCTGGCAACCTATTTCGCCTCTGACATTGCCTATCATGTGGAAAAGTTTGAGCGCGGGTTCCAGAGGGTCATTGATGTCTGGGGTGCAGATCATCACGGCTATATCAAAAGAATAAATGCGGTTGTTGTTGCCTCCGGGAAAAAAAGCGAGCAGTTCCAGGTAATTTTAGTTCAACTGGTAAACCTTCTCAGAGGGGGACAGCCCTTTCAGATGTCCACAAGGGCAGGGGAATTTGTAACTTTGAGAGAAATTGTCGATGAAGTGGGAAAAGATGCGGCAAGATTCATGTTTTTAAGCCGCAGCTATGATTCCGGACTGGATTTTGATCTTGAACTTGCCAAACAGAAAAATTCCGAAAATCCTGTTTATTATGTCCAGTATGTTCATGCAAGAATTACCGGCATCCTTTTAAAAGCAAAACAGGAGAATATTATTCAGGATATTGAATTTCAAAAAGGTGAACATCTCGACCTGCTGAATGCAGAAGAAGAGGTGAATCTTTTGAAAATTCTGCATACATTCAGGGAAAATGTGGAGAAAAGTGCTTTGGAATTGCACCCGCATGTGATTTTTAATTATCTGATGAATCTTGCTGCGGCATTCCATGGATATTATAACCGGCATAAGGTGATCACCGATGACAGGGAGCAGACCCTGGCACGGTTGAGCCTTGTTCTGGGAGTCAAAAAGGTGATTCGAAACGGGTTGACACTTCTTGGGGTTTCTGCTCCCGAAAGAATGTAAACATGCTGTCCTTTAACGGGATTCGGAAAATTCTCATCTATGCATGTCTTGCAGGATGGATGTTTTTTCTCGGTATTATAGTGGGCCGCGGAACCTCCCCTGTCACATTTGATACAAAAGAATTCTCAAAAAAACTCGAAAAAATAGCCAATGTCCCGATCCAGAAAAAAGAAGTCAGTAAAAAAGTGGATCTTAAATTTTATGAAGACCTTGATCACCCTTTGGCACAGGAAAGGGTGACGGCAAAAAATTCTCCTTCTGCCAATATTTCTGTAAAAGAGCCTGTAAAAGAACCAGCTAAAGAACCTGTAAAGGAAATTAAAAAAGAACCTGTCAAGGAACCTGAAAAGAAATTCAAAAAAGAATCTGTCAAGGAACCTGAAAAGGAAGTTAAAAAAGAGCCGGTTAAGGAGTCTGTAAAAAAACTCACCAAAGATGTTGCTAAAGAATCTGAAAAATTGCCGGTAAAGGAACCGGTAAAAGAAGCCGTCCAGGATATTGGCGAGGCGAAAACTGAAGTGGAAAAGAAAATTTTTAACGAAGGGTTGACCAAAGGGTCATATACCATTCAGATCGCTGCATATAAGAGCTTCCAGGATGCGGTTTCCGAAATGGCTGCATTGGAAGAAAAAGGATTTTCCACTTACCGGGTAAGAGGGGAAAAAGACGGCGTTACCTGGTACAGGGTCAGGATCGGTCCTTTTGATACCTATGATGCGGCAAAGGAATTTAAGACCCGGCTGGATAAAACCAAGATTGACGCAATGATCATGAAAAGGGAGACGGATGAAGATATCAAAGAGTGAAGTCGAAAAAATGGCTCATCTTGCACGGCTGGAAATTGAAGATTCCCAGAAAGAAAAAATGGTGGTGCAGCTGGGAAATATCCTTCAGTATATTGACAAACTCAAAGATGCGAATGTGGAAGGTGTGGCCCTTTCTTCAGGGGCTGCCATGATGAATAATGTTCTCAGAGAAGATATACCTGAAGAATCACCGGGACCTTTAGTCACCCTTGCCAATGCCCCGGACAGAGATGATGATTTTTATGTAGTGCCGCGAGTCGTGAAATGATCGGAACCCGCAGGAATTAGGATATAAAATAATGGAATACCATGAGCTTACAATTGGGAGTGCCTTAGAACGGCTTGCCCGCCGGGAAATCTCTTCGTTTGAATTGACATCGGCGCTTCTGGGCCGCATTGAAAAATATGAGGATCAGATCGGCGCATTTATTACAGTAGATAATGAAAAGGCGCTTGAACAGGCAAAAAGGGCGGATCAGGAGATTTCGTCCGGCAGGATATCTGCATTGACGGGGATACCCATGGCTCTGAAAGATCTTTTATGCACAAAGGGGCAAAAAACAACCTGCGGCTCCAGAATTCTTGAAAACTTTGTGCCCCAGTACGATGGAACCGTGGTATCGAGATTGAAAAATCAGGGTGCCGTTATCATTGGCAAGACCAACCTGGATGAGTTTGCCATGGGCTCTTCTACGGAAAACTCATCTTACAAGATTACAAAAAATCCCTGGAACCCGGCATATGTTCCGGGCGGGTCCAGCGGCGGTTCTGCCGCGGCCGTGGCAGCCCGGTTCTGTTGTGCGGCCCTTGGAACGGATACAGGCGGCTCCATCCGGCAGCCTGCCTCCCATTGCGGGGTTGTCGGGATTAAACCCACCTATGGCAGGGTTTCCCGGTTCGGTCTTGTTTCCTATGCCTCTTCCCTGGATCAGATCGGGCCCATTACAAGGGATGTCCGGGATGCCGCCATTCTTTTAAATGCCATATCAGGCAATGACAATAAGGATTCAACCAGTTCCAAAGTTGCTGTGCCTGATTTTACAACGGCTCTGGAGAAATTTGAAAAAGGGTCCTTAAAAGGCATGAAAGCAGGGATCCCAAAAGAATACTTATCTGCAGAAGGGATTGATCCTGAAGTTGAAAAGGTCTTTTACCATGCAAAACAGCTTTTAACGGATCTGGGTGTAGAGATGAGGGAAATCTCCCTGCCGCATACAGAATATGTGGTGGCAGCCTATTATATCATTGCACCCTGCGAGGCCAGCTCCAATCTTGCCCGGTATGACGGTGTGAAATACGGTTTCAGGGACAGATCTTCAGATGATTTGATCGAAATGTACAAAAAAACCAAATCCAGGGGATTCGGCCTTGAGGTGCAGCGAAGGATCATCATCGGAACCTATGCCCTTTCAGCCGGATACTACGATGCCTATTACGGCCGGGCCTCAAAGGTACGAACCCTTATTACGGAAGATTTTTCAAAAGCCTTTGAAACCTGTGATTTCATCCTTTCCCCCGTGGCCCCGGCCCCGGCCTTTAGAATAGGGGAAAAAACAGATGATCCTCTGACCATGTATCTGACGGATATTTTTACGCTTTCTGCCAATATGGCCGGGATTCCAGGCATTTCAGTCCCTGCCGGATATTCATCCAGGGGGCTTCCCATCGGTATCCAGATGATGGCTAAAAAATTTGATGAAATGTCCCTTTTAAGAGCCGGATACGGGTTTGAACAGAATATCGGGTTATCTAAAAAATTTCCTGATTTATAATCAAAGGGAGGGAAGATGTCGACCATACTGCCCCAGGGAGAAAAGCTCAGACACGCTGTTCAATGGATATCGGAAAAACGAAAGGAAAAACCGGATATCAATCTTGCAAAGCTTGCGGATGATGCATGCATCAGGTTTGATTTAAGCCCAAAGGATTCAGAATTTCTTTTAAGGTTTGTAAAGAATGACGACAGTCAGAATCCTGCCTGAAATTCTGTCCAACCAGATTGCCGCGGGTGAAGTGGTTGAAAGACCTTCTTCGGTTGTAAAAGAGCTGGTTGAAAACAGTATGGATGCAAAGGCATCCGCCATTACCATAGAAGTTGAAAAAAGCGGGAAATCATTGATCCGGGTTTCCGACAACGGCATCGGGCTTTCCAGGGATGATGCCCTTTTATCCATTGAACGATATGCCACCAGCAAAATCTTTACAAAAGAGGATCTTTTCTCCATTTCCACCATGGGTTTTCGTGGAGAGGCCCTTCCTTCAATTGCATCGGTATCAAAATTCACAATGGTGACGCGACCGGAAAATAAAAATACCGGCACCCGAATCGAAATCCTGGGCGGAAAGGTTCATCAAGTCTCTGACATCGGCGCACCGGTTGGTACCATGGTTGAGGTCAAGGATTTGTTTTTCAACACCCCTGCCCGCAAAAAATTTTTAAAATCCGACAACACGGAAATCAGCCATATCAGCGATGGGATTGCCGGTATGGCCCTGGGGCACCCCAACATACACTTTAGATTGTTTTCCAATAAAGGCCTTCAAAAAAATTTTCCATCCTCAGACAGTCTTTTTCAAAGAACCGTCAATGTCCTTGGGCCTGAAGTATCCCAAAAAATGAATGAAATGCATTATTCTGATGATGGACTCAGCATCAGCGGATATTGTGTTCATCCGGATATCGTCCGGAACAGTGCTTCAAGGATTTTTCTTTTTGTGAACCAGAGACTGGTTTATGACCGCGGGCTGATCTCTGCAATTTTTCAGGGATACCGGGGCAGGCTCATGAAGGGCAAATATCCCCTTGTGGCTCTGTTTATCGATATTTCCTTTGATGAGGTGGATGTCAATGTCCATCCTGCCAAGCGGGAGGTCCGGTTTTTTAATCACCAGCGGGTTTATCAGGCAGTCTCTGAGGCTGTCGCAAACTCATTTTTACCGGTCCGAAAGAGAATTTCTGGATATCCTACTCCAGAGATCGCTCAACCACAGCCGATATCGACTGTTCTGTATTCAGAGAGATTTGTATTTACCCGGGAAAAAGAGCTGTCAAAGGTCGAACAATCCGTGAGGGAATGGGGGGTTAAAGATAAACATAGTTTTATGGAATCGGAAAGGGCAGATTCTCAAAAAGCAGATTCATCCGACAATATGTTCTCTCAAACCTTCCCGTTCAGAATCATCGGTCAGGTCATGGGAACTTATATTCTTGCCGAATCTGAGGCAGGCCTGTTGCTCATCGACCAGCATGCAGCCCATGAAAGAATTGTATATGAGGCATTAAAGAAAAAATTAAAATTTTCCGGAATGGCAGGCCAGAAGCTTCTTATCCCTGAAACAATGGAACTGAGCCATAAAGAATCCGATCTTCTGTCAAGCCTTATCCCGGATCTTTTATCCCTTGGGATTGAGATAGAACCTTTTGGCGGGACAACCTTTGTTATTAAATCCGTTCCTTTCATTATTTCTGAAAAGGAAATGAAACCCATTCTGCTGGAAATCATAGAAAAAACCCTGGTTGAGAAAGATGAATTTTCAAAGGACAGATGGCTGGATGATTGCCTGATCTTAATGGCCTGCCACAAATCCGTCCGGGCCAATTATAAGATGAATGTCATGGAAATGCAGACTCTTTTAAAAGATCTTGAAACATGTGACAATCCCATGCATTGTCCCCATGGCAGGCCTGTCAAGGTTACCATGACAAAAAATGAAATTGAAAAGCTTTTTAAACGAATTGTCTGATGTTTTTTTTCATTATGATTCAATCAGGCCTGGTGTGTGTCGGTCTTAAGCCGGGTTCAGCAAGAAAATCCTGGTAGATTTTTATAATTTTATTTCCCATGGCATCAATGGTGTGATGGTCTTGAACCATCCTGAAGGCCTTTTCAGCCCTTTTTTGAGACCCCTTTTCATCATTTAGAACCTTTAAAAGCTTTTCCGAAAG
Organism: uncultured Desulfobacula sp.; assembly: GCA_964619205.1. GTDB lineage: Bacteria > Desulfobacterota > Desulfobacteria > Desulfobacterales > Desulfobacteraceae > Desulfobacula. Next base: position 45,151 of record CAZUDE010000011.1, read on the forward strand.
ATCTTCTTCATCGTTCATCCGAAACAGAAGACCTGTGACGTCATGACTCACAACATCCGGTATGCCGCCGCTCATGGACCCTAGGACCGGGCATCGGGCGTACATGGCTTCGAGGATGGACTGGGGAATGCCTTCAAAGGGAATCCCGTTGATATCCCGGGAGGCGAGCATCTTACACTCAATAGCACTGTAATAAGGCCATACATCTTCTCTGAATCCTGTAAAATGAACCCGGTGCCCTATATTCAGGTTATTTGCAAGGCTCCTGAGTTCTGTAAGATATTGTTCCGTTCCTGAGCCAATGACAGCAAGATGATGCGGTATGCGGGCTGAAATTCTGTGAAAGGCCCGGATAATAATATCAACACCCTTGTCAGAAGAAACCCGGCCCACAAACCCGACAAACCGGGTCCCAGATTCAAGTGACAGCTCGCCGGCCAGCCATTTTCTTGCATCAGTCCTGTCCATGAGGCTCTTGGGCGGGATAATCCCTGAAGAAATTGTCTGAACCTTTTCTTTTTGGATACTGAAGGCCTGGATGAGATAGCGGGTGGTATAATCCGCTGTTGTAAATACATGGTGACAAAGGTGTTTGTAAAGCAGGGTATTGTACCAGGATTTTCTGACATGGGCGCTGATGTGGCGGGACAGTATTTTTAAGGGAATACCGGTGCCCATGGCAGCGGATAATGCGATTTTTGAATCTTCATTTCCATGGGTATTCAGGATGTGGGGTTTATATTTTTTAAAAAGGTTTCTTAAGCCGGAAAAATCTTTTACAAGGCTTGATCTTTTGAATGCAACAGCATGGGTTGGAAACCCTTTTTTCTTTGATTTATCATATAACGGCGTGTTCCCGGGGGCTGCAATAATAATATCATGACCTTTTTCAGCCATCCAGCAGGACTCATTGAATATCCTTTTCTCAAGCCCTCCGAACCCTGTGTGGCAGGTGGTATGGATGATCTTAAAGCATGGAGCAGCTTTCATGTATTTACTTTTCCTTTTGAGGATTCAGGCATGGCAGTGCCGGCGCGCAATTCAGAGAGCCCTTTAACGGAAGCCAAAATAGGATACAACAGCATTTTTTGTCAACCGGAATATCAGAAATTTTACAAAAAATCATAAAAATTTATATAGTTAAAAAAACAGGTTAATGATATAGAGAGCAGGAAACGGTTCTAACAGAAAACAAGTGAAAGGAGTTTGATTTTGAAGATTCAGAAAAAAAGAAACAGGATACTATATTTTGCGGTTACATTCATACTGTTGTCCGGATTTTTTATTAACCCCTGCATTTCCAAAGAAGCGCAGAAGGTAGCTGTCCTTCCATTCACAATGAATACAAAAGATGACCTTGCCTTTCTTCAGAAAGGTATTTTCGACATGTTCTCCTCCAGGATATCCTATGGAGATGAGGTGATTGTCCTGACACGGGAAATCCTCGAGAATCTGCTGAAAAAATCAGACCCCACCTTTTCGGTTATCCAGAACATGAATGAATCAAAAGCAAAGGAACTGGGTGCTTTTTTAAAAGTCGATCATGTCCTTTTCGGCAGTCTCACCCTTTTTGGAAACAGCATGAGCCTTGACGTCAACATGGTTGATGTCAAAAACAACAATCCCATCCTGACCTTTTCCCGTCAGGGAACAGAATCAGGGGCGGTTATTCCTGAACTTGATAAAATTGCAGAAGAGATCAATTTTAAGGTTTTCGGACGGCAGAGAGAGGAGTTTCAAGGTGCACAACTGGCCCTGATGCAGAATCAGGGGGGGGCCAAGGAGAATTATGCAAGCCCGTTAAATAAGTATGAGAGTATTTTTGAAATCAATCAGGTGATTGAAGGGATGGCTGTCGGAGATGTGGATGGTGATAAGAAAAATGAAGTTGTCATCGTTTATGGCCAAACGATTGAGATCCTTGAAGTGTCCTCAGCAAGAAAACTGGTTCCCGGTTCAAAAATTGAGCTGAGCCCCGGATTAATTATTGTGGGGATTGATGTGGCAGATATGAATCATGACGGATATGCTGAAATGTTTGTGTCCTGCATCAACCCCATGAATCAGGATGTAAAAGGCGTAATATACGAATATAACGGAAGCAAGTATAAAGAAGGGCCGGAAAGCTACCCCTGGTATTTTAGGGTTGTGGATCAGGGGGGACAGAAAATGCTTTTTGCCCAGAAGAGCGGGAAAGGAGGGCCTTACACCTCTCAACAGGTATTCAGGGTTCAGGCTGAAGGATCCAAATATATCGCAGGAGAAAACCTGAAAACCCCCGGCGATTTTTCAATCATGGGGTTTGCCTCCGGCAAGATTCTTAAGGATACTGTGGAGGACAGGGTTTACACCGGCAAAGACGGCAATTTGAAGATTTTTGATGAATCCGGGCGTGTTGACTGGTCCAGCGAAAAAGGCTATGGCGGAAGCCTTTTGTTTTTCCGCTATAAAAAAGAAAAACAATCAGATGATGAATATGAAGGGGAGTATTTCCAGCCGAGAAATTTGATCTATGACCTTAACGATGACGGCAAGCAGAATCTGGTGGCCATAAAGAACAATAATCAGACAACGGAATTGCTCAAAGGGATGAGGCAGTATAATTACGGTTTGATCGAAATCATGGAATGGAGCGAGCTAGGTCTTTCACCTGTCAGCGCACCCAAAAAAATACCGGGTCAGATTACCGATATCAGCATCAGCGATGTTTATAACAATTCAAAGGCAAAACTTTTGATTTCTTTTGTCAAGCAGAGAAGGGATATCCTGTCCAGTGCCACAAAAAGCATGATCATAGCGTATGATTTAAAATAATTTTCAATAGACAAAAAATGCATGATCCATAATGAAAGGGGGGGTGTCTGAAACAAACGTTAGCATTATGTTGAAAAGTTTTTATTGAATAGGCGCAACACAGATTTTTTTGTTGTATTTAAAAGGAGTATAATAAAAAAAGGAAAAAAGATGAAATTCAAAACAATAATTTTTGCGATTGCCATGACGGCAGTATTTTCTGCATCCTTATTTGCAGGGGAGTTCTCGCTTAACGGCAGCTATCGCTTATATGCTACAAGCACGGATACCGGTGTTACAGGAACTGATGCGGATGAATCTAAAAATTTCCAGCAGAGGTTCAGACTTCCCTTTGCCTGGAAAGTCAATGACAATGTACAGGCTTATCTGAGAACAGACTGGACGGAACAAAACACAACCGGCGGTTCAGTCGGCTGGGGTAACGGCAATGCATTGGGCGCAAGCGACTCCATGCAGATTGATTATGCCTGGGTAAAGATTTCTCAGCCCATGTTTGACCTGACGGTAGGCGCCCAGGAAGTTTTTTTGGGTGAGGGCAGTCTATTTGACCCTGACCAGGAAGGGATTACCCTGGATCTTAAATTCAACCCTATAATCGTTACCCTTGCCTATGGCAAAATCAGTGAAGATTCAAGCAAACGGGATGACGGCAATAATGCTGATTCAGATACCTATGCGGCCCAGGTTAAATATGAGGGTGAAGGTTTTTCTGTAGGGGCTCTCTATGCAAAGGCAGTTGATCAGGAGCCGGGCTTTGATGATACCAAAATAGGCTATGGCCTATTTGCTAATGCTGTTTTTGGGGCCATATCTGTTAAGGGAGAATTGGATCTTTTTGACGGAGACGCTTCTCCTGCTGTTGCATATACTGGAATGAACCTCTGGGCCGATATAACATTTAAGGCTTCCGAAGCACTTACTTTGGGTATAGCAGGGTATTATGCACAAGGCAATAACAGTGCTACAAAAACCCAGCTTACAAATGTGAATGCAACGGGTTGGAGTTTTGCAACTTTTGATTATATGGGAGCCATGGCTTTTGAAAATGGATATGATACCTTTGATACATCATGTGATGTATCTGCTTTTGATCCTGCACCTGATTCCGGTATTCAGGCAGTCAAGGGATATGCAAGTTTCAAGGCAAATGATGTGATAACGCTTCACGCAGTTCTGGGTTATGCAACACCGGAAGAAAATGTTACGCTTGACAGTCAGACATATATAATCGGCTCCATTGACTATGAATGGATGCCCAATGTGATTTTTTCCGTTGGCGCAGCCTATGTCTTAAAAGATTACAGCGATAATACCATTGATGATCCACTGGTTCAGTATGTAGCGCGTCTTGGTATTGATTTCTAAATAAAAATATTCAGATAATCTATTTTTTCAGGTGATTTTTTACAAGAAGGGTTGTCTCTTTGAAAAGAGACAACTCTTCTTGTTTTCGAGAAAATTATTTGAGAATGGCTTAACGGAAATGGATATTTAATTCAACCCGTATATGGTTTGCCCTTCATTACGGGCTTGCTCTCAAGGTTGCTCCGGAGTTACCAAAGCCATCCCATGAGTGAGAGTCATGTAATGGATCGAATTGAAAGTACATATAAAAATATTCGGCTTTCCGATTATTTAAAGCATTGGTGAAGTTGACTTCACCTTCCAAACCTGGTTTTGATAAACAAATAATCATGAGACATTTTGAATGAAAGATAGGCCGTCAAACTGAAAAAAGACCGTGAAGAGGGTTAGCCAGGTGAGGGTCACAGTTATTATAAATCGCCTCTGGTCGTGGTGGATGAAGCTTGGTGATACAGGGTTGTGATTAACATCAAACAGTCACCGGTTAAAAGGTAAGGGAAAAAGAAAAATTAAGATAAAAAAAAAGGAGCTTGCTCAAAAAAAAGAGCAAGCTCCTAAAAAAACTAATAGAAAATCAGCTTAACTGACTTTTCAATTAGAAAGTCACACCAAGACGTGCCATATACTGAACACAAGCATCATCAACAGTGTTATCACTGTAATCAGGATCAATCCAGGCTAAGCCGGCAGAAACCACTACATTGGGCATCCATGCATAATCAATGGAACCAACAGCATATGTTTTGCTGTCAAGTGTAATGTTTTCTTCAGGTGTAGCATATCCGAGCATACCATAGAGGGTAATTTCCGGGGTTGCTCTAAAGCGTACATAACCTTTAACAGCCTGAAGACCTGCATCGGTTGCCATATCAAAGTTGTCGCCGGAAAGCTGTGGGAATTCATCAATCATGAGAGCGCTGTTAAAGTCATAATCCCAGATCTGGAAGGAGTATCCTGAAGAAGAAACGCTGCTGAGCTGGGTTTTTGTGGCGCTGTTGTTGCCTTTTGCATAATATCCAGCAAGACCCAGCGTAAGAACGTCAGACGCTTTGTATGACAGATCTGCCCAGAGGTTCATGCCGTCGTAGTCAACAGTTGCAGTTTGTTCGCCGTCAAAAATATCCAATTCACTCTTAATTGAAAAAGCACCAAAGGTTGCATTGGCAAAAAGACCATAACCTATTTTGACATCATCAAAAGCTGGTTCACTGTCAATAGCTTTTGCATACATGGCACCAAGGGTATAATTTGCACCCTTATATGCAATCTGGGCAGCATAAGAGTCTGCATCGTCATTGGTTCCACTGTCATTTTTAGAAGAATCTTCACTGAGCTTGCCATAAGCAAGGGTAACAGTTACAGGGTTGAATTTCAGATTCAAGGTAAACCCTTCCTGATCAATATCCAGAAGACTCCAGTTGCCTAAAAGAACTTCCTGTGCACCAACGGTCAGGTCAAACATGGGCTGAGTGATTTTTACCCAGGCATAGTCAATCTGCATGGAGTCGCTTGCGCCTAAGGCATTACCGTTACCCCAGCCGATTGAACCGCCGGTTGTGTTTTGTTCTGACCAGTCAGTTCTCATATAGGCCATGACATTGTCATTGACTTTCCAGGAGAAGGGAAGTCTGAATCTCTGCTGGAAGTTTTTATTTTCATCAGCATCAGTACCGGTAACGCCGGTATCGGTGCTGACAGCCGTCAAACGGTAAGTTCCGTTCAGTGTGAACTCGCCTGCAAAGGCGGGTGCAGAAAATGCTGCAATCATTGCGATTGCAAGAATTAATGCTAGTTTTTTCATCTTTTTTCCTTTTCTTAAAATAAAGTTAGAATTTCTTTTTTATTGCACTCCTTTTAAATGCAATAAAAAAACTTTAATTGCGCCTAAATCCTTAAAAATTGTTCAGAAGCCTTTTGTTTCCGGCATCCCCCCTTTCTTTAGAGATTAATGCTTCGCATGATAAACCATATTCCAGGATATGTGTCAATGAAAAAAAGGTATTTTTTTTAATTTTAAGTAAAAAACATATAAAAAAAAGAATTACCAGATCTTCCACCAGGGTTTTTTTCTTTCCCGGGTGTCGGTTGCAGGCATCATCCGTTCCGGATTCATCCGCCGCAAATCTTCTTCAGTAATGATTTTCTCATTTTTGTATTTCTCATAGGAAGCCGTTGTCCGGTCAAATATTTTTTTGTTGATTTTTGCAGCCACGACATCGACTTTTGATATCAGTTTGTCAAGGGTCGCAGACTGGTCAAAAAAGGTGAAATAAGATTTTGTCTTCAAATTCCATACTTTTGTATCAATGCTGTAGGCTCCTGCAAATTCCGTGATGATACCCGTCACAACAAAATCGGCCCCTGTTTTTTCTCCGATTTTGAGAACTGCATTGCTTTCATAGGTTTCATTCATCCCGGCCAGTGCGTTATCGACATTTGATTGCTGAACAACGGCCACGTTGTTTTTCCAGGACAGCCTTGATTCCAGCATGGTCAGGATTCCGGTTGTCATATAGGCAAGGTCGTTTTCCGTATTGGCTTCAAAGGGGACGATGGCCACCATTTTCACGCTGTCTGCAGCAGCAGGGCCGGAGGAGATGGAAAGAACAAGGATGATCAGCATGAAAAGAAAATGTCTTTTTAAAGGATAATGTTTTTTCACTGGTATGCTCCGTTTTACATTAGTTTTGTTTTTAATAATGGAGTGACTATTTTGGGATCTGCCTTGCCCTTTGTTTTTTTCATGATCTTGCCCATAAAAAAGCTGAAAAGTTTTGTCTTGCCCTCTCTATACGCTGCTGCCTCTTCTGGGTTTTCATTGATGACGGCCATGACAGCGGATTCAAGTTCAAAAGCATCGGACACCTGTTCAAGCCCTTTTTCCTGAACAATCTTTTCCGGATTTTTCTGCGTTTCAACCATGAGATCAAATACGGTTTTGGCTGCTGCGGCATTGATTTTTCCGTTTTCAATGAGAAGGAGCAAATTTGAAACAGCCTCTGGAGTGACCGGCGATTCAGTTATGGTGATGTTTTTTGTGTTGAGCATGCCTAAAAGAGTGGTCATGACCCAATTGGCTGCCTGTTTTTTATCCCTGAGCGGGGCTGCCGCTTTTTCAAAAAAATCAGCCAGGCCAATGGATGAGGTCAAGACTCCTGCATCGGTATGGGAAAGGGAATACTGTTTTACAAACCGGGACAATTTTTCATCCGGCAGTTCCGGCATTTGTTTTTCAATATCACTGATCCATGTTTCATCCACAATAAGGGGCACAAGGTCGGGGTCGGGAAAATACCGGTAGTCATGGGCTTCTTCCTTGCCTCTCATGGAAACGGTTTTGTTTTTGCCCGGGTCCCAGAGCCGTGTTTCCTGGATAACGGATTTGCCTTCGCTTAAGACATAGGCCTGGCGTTCAATTTCATAGTCAATGGCTTTTTCGACATGCTTGAACGAGTTCAGGTTTTTCAGCTCGGTGCGGGTGCCGAATTCTTTTTGACCCAATGGTCTTAAGGATATATTGGCATCACACCTGAAACTGCCTTCCTCCATATTGCCGTCACAGACATCAATATATTTGAGGATGTTGTGGAGTTTTCTTAAATATGCGCCGGCTTCTTCCGCGGACCGGATGTCAGGGTCGCTCACGATTTCGATGAGGGGAACGCCGGTTCTGTTGAGATCCACCATGCTTTTTGACCGTGCCGGATCATGGATGAGTTTTCCGGCATCCTCTTCCATATGAATCCTTGTAATGCCTATTTTTTTTAAACCCGCAAGGCTGGTTTCAATTTCAAGAAACCCGTGTTCGGCAATGGGGGCTGCATACTGCGAGATCTGATACCCTTTTGGAAGATCCGGGTAAAAATAGTTTTTCCGGTCAAACCGGCTTTCCCGGTTGATCCGGCAATGGGTGGCAAGGCAGGCTTTGATGGCAAAACTGACAGCCAGCCGGTTCAAAACCGGCAGGACGCCGGGCATACCGGTGCAGACCGGGCAGGTGTTTGCATTGGGTGGTTTTCCGAATTCAGTTGAGCAGCTGCAGAAAATTTTGGTTTTTGTTTTGAGCTGTGCATGGACTTCTAGACCTATGACCGGTTCAAACTGCATGTGAAATATCGTTTCCTGTTAGTGTATTGCGTTGGTGTTAAATAATAACATCCTTATATAGCCTTGATATTTTCAATAATCAATATAATTTTTATTGCATAAAAAGGCCTTAAACTATAAAAATGATACCAAAGGAATCAGCCGTCATCAGGATTGAAAGATTGGAAAAAGGATTGAATTGGGATGAAGTTTTTTTTATGTGTTATCGGTATGGTCATGATCGTGGAAGGATTGCCATACTTTGCATTCCCTTCGAAAATGAAGGAAATGGTTCTTATGATGGCGGGTATCGATGATGAGAAGCTTCGAAAATTCGGTTTTTCCCTTATGCTGGCCGGGCTTTTTCTGGTTTATTTTGTGATGAAAGGCCTCTGATGTACCTCTTGTCCGATTATGCCTATGATCTGCCAATGGAAAAGATTGCCCAGGTTCCCTGTAAGAACAGAAGTGAATCAAAACTTCTGCATATCAAAAGAGATTCAGAAAGCCTTTTCCATCGTCAATTTAAAAATCTTACAGACCTGTTAAGAAAAGATGATCTTCTCGTGATCAACAATACCCGGGTTGTTCCGGCAAGGCTGTTTGGAGAAAAGGCGTCGGGCGGCAAGGTCGAGATTTTGATCATTGACTATGCAGGCGGGATGAAAAATATTGAAAAAACAGGGTTTTTCCAGTGTGACTGCCTGGTAAAAGCCTCGGGAAAACCAAAAAAAGGGTCTCGGATTATATTTGAATCAGGAGTTAAGGCAGAGATAATTGAGAACAAAGAGAGCATATCTGAAGTCAGATTTTATTGCCCTGACGGATTTCTTAAGTTTTTAAACCGGTCCGGGAGGATTCCGTTGCCGCCTTATATCAAAAGGGAAGAAAAGAGCGTGAATCTGGCTGACAGGGAAACTTATCAGACGGTTTATGCTTCCAGCGAAGGCGCGGTTGCGGCTCCCACGGCCGGGCTTCATTTTACAGAAGATCTGATGGCAAGGCTTAAGGACAAGGGGGTTGAAATTGTCTCTCTGACCCTCCATGTGGGTTACGGCACCTTTGTCCCGGTCAAGACCGAAGATATTCGTCAGCATCAGATTCATTCTGAATATTTTTCCCTGTCAGAAGAAGCTGCCGGCAAAATCAATTCAGCAAAGCAGAGCAATCGCAGGATAGTGGCCGTAGGCACAACCAGTGTCAGGGTCCTGGAATTTGTGGCAGATGACCAGGGCCGGGTCAGGGCAGGGACAGGCATGTGCAATCTTTTTATCTATCCCGGCTATCAATTTAAATGCGTGGGTGCCATGATCACCAATTTTCATCTGCCCGAGTCAACCCTTTTGATGCTGGTGTCGGCTTTTTATGACCGGGAAAAAATTCTTGCCGCCTATCAGGAGGCCATTAAAACAGACTACCGGTTTTTCAGCTATGGCGATGCCATGCTCATCGAGTGATAAGATTATGTTGAAATTTGAATTAAAAAAAGAATCGGCTGAAACAAAAGGTGCTGAAACATGCAGGGCAAGACTTGGCACCATTACCACAGGCCGCGGGGTGATCGAGACCCCGATTTTCATGCCCGTGGGAACCGTGGGGTCGGTAAAAGCTCTCAGCGTCGAAGACCTGGATCACTGCAGGGCGCAGATCATCCTTGGCAATACCTATCATCTCTATCTTCGGCCCGGCATGGATGTGATAGAACACATGAAAGGCCTCCATGAATTTATCCGGTGGAAGAACCCCATCCTCACCGATTCCGGCGGATACCAGTTTTTCTCCCTTGCAAAGCTGGCCAGATTTTCCGATGAAGGGGTGGCGTTTCAGTCCCATATTGACGGGTCCCGCCATGTCTTTTCACCTGAAAAGGCCGTTGACATCCAGATGACCCTTGGGTCCGACATCATGATGTCTCTGGATTGGTGCATCGGATATCCGGCCAATGAAAAACAGGTCATGGATGCCCTGAACAAAACCACCCGATGGGCAAAAAGAGGATTTGACTTCTGGCAGGAAAAAGGGTCTGTCAATAATCTTTTCGGCATTGTCCAGGGAGGGATGTTCAAGTCTCTTCGCTCCCTCTCGGCCGGGCAGTTGAAAGAAATTGATTTTCCAGGGTTTGCCATCGGCGGCCTCAGTGTGGGAGAGCCCAAAGATCTCATGTATGAAATGGCGGATCATACCCTGCCCCTTTTGCCCCGCAATAAGCCAAGATATATCATGGGCGTGGGCACCCCGGAAGATCTGGTCGAGCTGACCGGTATGGGGTGCGACATGTTCGACTGTGTCATGCCCACAAGAAATGCAAGAAACGGGCAGCTTTTTACATCAAAGGGGACCATGAACATTTCCAATGCAAAATACAGGCTTGACAAGGGCCCCCTGGATGCCGAATGTAACTGTTATACGTGCAAAAATTATTCACGGAGCTATCTGAGGCATCTCTATAAATCAAGGGAGATTCTTTCATACAGGCTGAATACCATCCACAATATTTATTATTATCTGGATCTCATGGAAAAAATGAGAACGGCCATAAAAGAAGACAGATTTTATGAATTCAGGCAGGATTTTTATTTGAAAAGACAAACCAGCCCTCAGGAATTTGCTTCAGAATAAGGAAGGCTAAAACATCATGCACGAAATGGGAATAGCCGAACAACTGGTAAAGATAGCCTTGGATTCCATTCCAAAGGATCTTAAAAATCCAAAGGTGGGGATCATCAACCTTAAAATCGGTAAGCTGGCATCAGTGGTTGAACACAGCCTCACCTTCTGTTTTGAAATCATCACAAAGGACACTCCCCTTGAACATGCACGACTTGAAATAGATTCCGTGCCGGTGCGGGTCCACTGCAAATCCTGTGATCAGTCCTGGGAGGTGATGGGGCCTGTGTTTAAATGCCCGTATTGTGAAGACGGGGATGTTGAAATGATCAGCGGCCGGGAGATTGAAATCATCTCCATTGAGCTTGAAGAAACCCCTTAAATTGACAACCCCTTAAACAGAACGGAAAAGAACAATGGAAATCAAGATTCAAAAAAAAGTTCTGGAGGCCAATGAAACAGAGGCTGAAAAAAACAGGAAGTTTTTTAAAAAAGAAAATGTGTTTGTTCTGAACATGATGTCCTCGCCAGGCTCAGGAAAAACGGAAACCCTATGCAAAACCCTGAAAAAACTCATGCCAAAGGTGAGGGTGGGGGTGATAGTGGGGGATATCTGCACTACCAATGATGCAGACAGGCTTTTAAAAACCGGGGCTAAGGTCATCCAGATCAATACGGATCAGTTCGGCGGGGACTGTCATCTTTCAGCACCCCTTGTCCTGGGTTCGGCTCAAAAGCTTGGCTGTGAAGACATTGACCTTCTCATCGTTGAAAATATCGGGAATCTTGTCTGCCCGGCCGAGTTTGATATTGGTGAAGATGCAAGGGCCGTGGTGTTGAGCGTAACCGAAGGCGAAGACAAACCCTTGAAATATCCCTTGATGTTCCGCGTGGCCGATGTGGCCATTTTAAACAAGATTGATCTTCTGCCCTATCTGGATGTGGATAGAAACCTTGCCGTGGGCAATATGAAAAAAGTACATCCCCGCCTGCCCGTGTTTGAAATGTCCGCCAAAACAGAAGAAGGATATGAGCCTTGGCTTGAATGGCTGAAGATCAAGGTGTTTGAAAAAACAGGCAAAGGGCTTTAAGAAAAAAAGAAAGGGGGGAATCATGGAAAAGAAAAAAATGGCATTCAGCGGGTCCTGGTATCCCTCGACAGCCCGGGAATGCGAATCATCCATAGAAAAATTTTTAAAAGAAAAACAGGGACCCATGAAGGGCTCTTTTATCGGCGGAATTGTTCCCCATGCCGGATGGTATTTTTCAGGTTCCATTGCCTGCCGGGTCATTGCCTCCCTTCAATCAGAAGAAACAGTGGACACCGTTATTCTGTTCGGCGCCCATATGCACAAGCAGTCTGAGCCTTTTATCCTGAGCCATGGCGCTGTTGAAACCCCTTTTGGAGACATTGAGGTGGATATTGAGCTTGTGGATAAGATATGCGATGCCATCAGCATCCGCAGACGGGCCCCTTCAAAATTCCCGGATGAAAATACCCTTGAATTGCAGAATCCCTTTATCCGGTATTTTTTTCCGGAAGCAAAAATCGTGGTCATGGGGGTTGCCCCGTCTTTTTTTGCCTCCATCATCGGGACCACGGCAGTGGAGGAAGCCCGTCAACAGTCCAGAAATATCAGGGTTATCGGGTCCACAGACATGACCCATTACGGACCGGATTTCGGGTTGACAACGGCCGGCACGGGCGAGAAAGCCCTTGACTGGGTGAAACATAAAAATGACCGATCCGCCATAGACGTCATGATAAAGATGGAGGAAGATAAGATTATCAGCGAGGGGCTTTCCCATAAAAACATGTGCTGCCCCGGTGCTGCCGCTGCCACGGTAGCAGCGTTAAAAAAACTGGGCGCAGTCAGGGCTGTTGAGATTGACTACGCCACAAGTTTTGAAAAATCGGCATCTTCGAGTTTTGTCGGGTATGCCGGTATTCTTTATGCTTTGCCCTGAATAAACTCAAGAGCCTTTTTGATTCTCTTTATTGTTTTTCCTCTGCCAAGAACCAGGAGCATTTCAAATATGCCGGGGCTGACGGTTGTGCCGGTTATGGCAACCCTCAAAGGCTGGGCGATTTTTCCGAATTTAAGCCCGGTTTCTTCCATGATGAGTTTGAATACATTTTCAAGACCTTCATGGGTGTAGGGTTCAAGGACTTCTATCCTTTCTGCGGATGTTTTCAGGATAGAAAGCATGTCCGGCGTCAGAAATTTATCTGCTGCGGTCTGATCCCATTCTATATCTTCCTGATAATAAAAAGCTGCTCCTTTTGCCATCTCAACCAGGGTTCTGCTTCTGGGCTGGAGCGTTTGAATGATGCCTTGGGTAAAGGCATCGTTTTTTGCATCAATTCCATTTTCTTTTAAATGAAACAGAAGGGGTCCGCCTAGTTCAGCAGGAGATTTTTTCTGGATATGTTTGGAGTTTAAGGCCATGAGCTTGTCCGTATCAAACATGGAAGCTGACCGGCCAAGGTGTTCAAGGTCAAATTTTTCTATGAGTTCGGCCCGTTCGAAAAATTCCTGATCTCCGTGAGACCATCCAAGCCTGACAAGGTAATTGATCATGGCATCAGGCAAAAACCCCATGTTCCGGTATTCGCCCACAGACATGGCTCCGTGCCGTTTGCTTAATCTTGCCTTATCGGAACCCAAAACCATGGGAACATGGCCGAAAACCGGCATGTCGGCTCCCAGGGCCGAATAGATGAGCATCTGCTTGGGCGTATTGATTAAATGGTCATCCCCCCGGATAATGGTATTGATCCCCATGGTGATATCATCAATGACAACGGCAAGGTTGTACATGGCAGACCCGTCGCTTCGCTGGATAATGAAGTCATCGATTTCCGAATTCTGAAATGCCGTATTCCCCTTGACAATATCTTCAACTACCGTTGCGCCTGTGTCCGGGGTTTTAAGGCGGACTACGGTATTTTTTTCTTTTTTTAGATTAAGGTTCCTGCATTTCCCGTTATACATGGGTTTTAAGCCTTTGGCTTTTGCCTCTTCCCTCATGGCATCAACTTCTTCCGGGGTACAGGAACAATAATAGGCATGATGGGATTCAATGAGTTTTTCAATATATTCATTGTAAATATGGTATCTCTGGGTCTGGAAATAGGGGCCTTCGTCCCAGTCAATACCGAGCCATTCAAGAGATTCCAGGATGGCATCCACGGATTCACTGGTGGATCGGGCAGCATCAGTATCTTCGATTCTCAGGATAAATCTGCCTTTGGTTTTTCTTGCATACAGCCAGTTAAAGAGGGCTGTCCTGGCCCCGCCGATGTGAAGGTAGCCGGTGGGTGAAGGGGGAAAGCGCGTGACAATGGGTTTATCTGGGGGGTTCATGGGGTCTCCGTAAAATAAATATTGTATAAAATCGAGCCCTTAAGTATCATAAAACTTTGATGAGAGCAACAGGGTTTAATTTCTTGACTCTTTTTTTAAATTAGGGTAAATAAGTGTGTTTTATTCCATTGGCAGCATATGGTGGATAATCAATAAAATAATATAGTTAGGAGAAATCAATGGCAGTACCCAAGCAGCGGAGCTCTAAAGCAAGAGGCAGAAAGAGACGGACACACTACAAAGTAAGCGCACCCACAGTCGGTGTATGCCCTGAATGTCAGGAACCCAAACTTCCCCATACAGCATGTCCGGAATGCGGCGCTTATAAGGAAAGAAACGTAAAACCGCCGGTAGTGAGTGAAGAATAAACAAAGGAGTCAGTCTTAAACTATGACTGTTGAAACAAAAATAAAAAAAGTGATCGCAGAAAAAATTCCAGGACTGGATGTTGAAGATATCCTTCCGGAAGCATCCCTGATTGAAGATCTGGGTGCGGATTCCCTGACCATTGTCGAGCTGATCATGTCAATGGAGGAGATTTTTGATATTGAAATTGATGATGAGGATGCGGAAAAACTGATCACTGTCCAGGATGCCATTGATTTTATCAAGGCAAAATCCTGATCTTCAGGGAAAGCATATGGATAAAGAAAAGCCCATTATTATTGGAAGCGACCACGCTGCCTTTGAACTAAAGGAAAAAATTAAAGCCTATCTTCTGCAAAAAGGTTTTCAGGTGGAAGATGCAGGGACGAACAGCATTGCTTCGGTCAGTTATGTGGAGTATGGGAAAAAAGTGGCCAAAGCGGTTTCCAAAGGAAGGTTTAGCCGTGGAATCCTGCTCTGCGGAACAGGATTGGGCATGTCCATGGTGGCCAACCGGTTCCAAAATGTCAGGGCAGCACTCTGTTCTGATATTTTTTCCGCAAAAATGAGCCGGGTCCATAATGATTCCAATATTCTAGTCCTGGGAGGCCGGATTCTGGGGGATGTTCTTGCCTTTGAGCTTGTTCAGACCTGGCTCGAGACCGGATTCGAAGGCGGACGTCATCTGGAACGGATTCAGAGCATGGATGCCTGACAGGATTCGGAATTGAAGCATTTGCTGTAAGTTCATGTGTGTTTTCTTTTGATGGGCAAAAAGGGGTCATGATAATGGGATATATAGAAAAAACCGATTCTCAGGTTGCAAAGATTATTGAGCAGGAGGCAGACCGCCAGGAATACGGCTTGAACCTGATTGCTTCTGAAAATACCGTCAGCCGGGCGGTAATGGAAGCCCAGGGCTCCATCCTGACCAACAAATATGCAGAAGGATATCCGGCCCGAAGATATTACGGAGGCTGTGAATTTGTGGATCAGGTGGAAGATCTGGCCATGGAGAGGGCCAAACGGCTTTTTAATGTAGAATATGCCAATGTCCAGCCCCATTCAGGCTCCGGGGCCAATATGGCGGCTTATTTTGCCCTGCTGGATCCGGGAGATAAAATTCTTGCCATGGATCTTTCCCATGGCGGCCATCTTACCCATGGCGCCGCCGTCAGCTTTTCAGGCAGACTCTATCGATTTGCCCATTACGGCCTGTCCCCCCAAACCGAAATGATTGATTTAGATGAGGTTGAAACCCTTGCAAAACAACAACGGCCCAAACTGATTGTGGCCGGGGCCAGTGCTTATCCGAGAATCATTGATTTTAAAGGGTTTTCTCAGATTGCAAAATCTGTCGGAGCCCTTTTCATGGTGGACATGGCCCATATCGCAGGGCTTGTGGCGGCAGGGGTTCATCCGAGCCCGGTGGGGTTTGCCGATGTGATTACCTCCACTACTCATAAGACTCTCCGGGGCCCCAGAGGCGGGTTGATTCTGTCCTCTGAAGAATTTGCAAAAAAAATCAGCAGCCAGATTTTTCCAGGTATCCAGGGCGGTCCTTTGATGCATGTGATTGCAGCAAAGGCAGTGGCCCTGAAAGAGGCCATGGGTGAATCTTTTAAGACTTATCAGCGCCAGGTGGTGAAAAACACTGCCGTACTGGCTGCCGTGGTTATGGAAAGAGGATATAAACTTGTTTCCGGCGGAACAGACAACCATATGGTGCTGGTGGATTTCAGTAAAAATGAGATCTCCGGGAAAGATGCTGAAGAGCGCCTTGGCAAAGCCGGGATCACGGTGAACAAGAATTCAGTCCCCAATGAGAAACGCAGCCCCTTTATTACCAGTGGCATCCGTATCGGGATGCCCCTTGTGACCTCAAGGGGGATGATGGAGGACGCTGCCCGTGAAATCGGGTCTTATATCTGTGATGTGTTAGACGGTGATTCCAAGGTTGATGCTGTGAAAAAGAAAGTCAGAGACCTTTGTGCAACATATCCCCTTTATAAAGAGAAACAGGCGTGATGGAACACCCCCTTGATTTATCATCAAACAGGCCCACCTGGCATGAGTATTTTATGGGCATCTGTGATCTTGTCTCCAGCCGGTCCACCTGTACCCGAAGAAAGGTCGGCGCTGTTCTGGTCAAGGAAAAACGGATTTTGTGCTCAGGATACAACGGCGCCCCGGCCAATGTCCCCCACTGCCGGGAGACCGGATGTTTAAGGGAAAAGCTGAATGTACCCTCCGGAGAAAAACATGAGCTGTGCCGTGGTGTCCATGCAGAGCAGAATGCTATTATCCAGGCGGCGTTTCATGGCATTGCCGTAAACGGGTCCATTATTTACTGCACCAACCAGCCCTGTTCCATCTGTGCAAAAATGATTATCAACGCCGGAATCCAGGCTGTTTATTACCGGGATGGGTATGAAGATGCACTGACCCATGATATGTTTGATCATGCAAAAGTAAGGCTTGTCCGGCTTTCCACCTGAAAAAGAGAAAAATATGAAGTGCCCATTTTGCGGAAATAGAGATACAAAAGTGATTGATTCGCGTCCGGGCAAGATTGAATTTGAGATTCGGAGACGGAGAGAATGCCTCGACTGTATCCGTCGGTTTACGACCTATGAGCGGCTTGAACAGCTCCCTGTCATGATTGTGAAAAAAGACAGCCGCAGGGAAGAATTCAACCGGGACAAAATCCTCGCCGGGATTATGAAGGCCTGCGAAAAAAGAGCCATCAGCATGGATCAGATTGAAGGCATGGTGGATGAAATCGAGCAGGGTTTAAGAGAAGGCAACGAGCGGGAAATCCCTTCCAAAATAGTGGGTGAAAAAATCATTGAAGCCTTAAAAAAAGTCGATGATGTGGCCTATGTAAGGTTTGCATCGGTTTACCGGGAATTCAAGGATGTGGCTGATTTTATAGAAGAGCTCAAAGGGCTGCTCCCCAAAGATTGCCTGCCGGCTGAATTTGATGCGGTTCTGGATAAAACCCATGACCGATCATGAATACATGCAAGAGGCCTTGTCTCTTGCAAAAAAAGCAAAAGGCTTTACATCTCCGAACCCCTGCGTGGGGGCAGTGGTTGTCAAGAACGGCACTATCATCGGTCAGGGCTGGCACAGGGCAGCCGGACTGCCCCATGCTGAAGTGGAAGCCATTGAAGATGCCGGGCTAAAATCCGAAGGCGCAACGATTTACGTGACCCTGGAGCCCTGCAACCATTTTGGGAAAACACCACCCTGCACCCACAAAATCCTCCAGTCAAAAATCAAAAAAGTGGTGATTGGCTGCAACGACCCCAATCCCTTTGTCAGCGGCGGCGGTATCCGCTTCCTTGAGGAAAACGGGGTTGAAGTAGTTTCCGGAATTTTAAAGGAAGAAGCTGAAACCTTGATTGAGGATTTTATCTGGTATATTAAGAATGATAAGAAACCCTTTGTCATCCTGAAAACCGCTTCGACTCTGGATGGAAGAACGGCAACCCGCACAGGTGATTCCAAATGGATCACGGGTGAGGCGTCCAGAGTCTTTGTTCATCAGATCCGTCATGAAGTGGATGCAATTTTAATTGGATCAGGAACTCTGCATAGCGATAATCCTTCCCTTACCTCAAAGATAGAAGGGGTTGAAACACGGGATCCCGCAAGAATCATTCTGGATACGCATTTAAGCATAAAAGAAAATGCCCTGGTGCTGACCCAGGAATCCAATGCAAAAACTATCATTGTCACCCATTCCAAGGCTTCAACAGAAAAAAGAGCTTTTCTTGAAAAAAAAGGAATCCAGGTGGTGGATGTGTCCCTCAAAAACCAGAGACTTGATTTAAATGAACTTATGATTAAGTTAGGGCAGATGCCGATTTTAAGCGTTCTGATCGAAGGCGGGAGCACTCTGGCCGGCGCAGCATTGAGGGCCGGGATTGTCAATAAGATGTATTTGTTTATGGCGCCCCGGGTTCTGGGCGGAAGTGATGGAAAACCCGTGTTTGAAGGCAGGGGGCCCAAATTGATAAAAGACGCGCTTGAACTGAAAAAATTGAGCCTTGCCCGGTTTGAAAATGATATCCTTGTGAGCGGGTATTTAAAATAAGATGTTATGGTATGCACTGAAAGCTCATGAACGGCAAAACAAATAAAGGTTAAAACCCATTGTTTACGGGAATCATAGAAAGTTTTGGAACCATCCGGCGGATTGAAGCCAAAGGCGAGGGCAAAGTCCTTTCCATCGGGTGCGATCTGGATCTGGCGACCACCCGGATCGGGGATTCCATTGCCGTTAACGGTGCCTGCCTTACGGCCGTCAGTATTGAGAAACATGGATTTAAGGTGGATATGGCCCCTGAGACTGTTGAACGAACAACCTTTAAGCATCTTGCCGTTGGCTCAAGGGTGAATATCGAACGGGCCCTGAGATTTTCAGATCGAATTGACGGGCATCTGGTGTCAGGGCATATTGACGGAACCGGAATCATCTCTTCCATGGTCAAAAAGAGCAATGCCCTGATCCTCAGGATTGATGTTCCGGCAAGGATTGCCGAAGACATGATCGAAAAGGGATCAATTGCCGTTGAAGGGATCAGCCTTACCATCAACAGATGTTCGGATAAGGATTTTGAAGTCAGTATTATCCCGCATACGGCTGATATTACAACCATCGGTCAGAAAAAGGTGGGAGATGAAGTGAATATTGAAACCGATATGATCGGAAAATATATTAAAAAAATAGTATTAAAGAAAAGTTCCTCAAAAAATGATGCATTGCCTGAAGGCAAAAGCGATATCAGTATGGAGCTTCTCGCAAGGAATGGATTTATATAAGCCTAAGGAAAAAATATGCCTCATTTAACAATAGAGCAGGCCATAGAAGACATAAAAAAAGGGAAAATGGTCATTCTGGTGGATGATGAAGACAGGGAAAATGAAGGGGATCTGACCATGGCGGCGGAAGCCGTGACACCGGAAGCCATTAATTTCATGGCCAGATACGGCCGGGGACTCATCTGCCTTTCCCTGGATTCCAGTATTGCAGACCGGCTGGAACTGCCCATGATGGTGAGAAACAATACCTCCCAGTACGGCACCGGGTTTACTGTGTCCATTGAAGCCAAAAAAGGAGTCACCACAGGAATTTCCGCTGCAGACAGGGCAACTACCATTTTGACGGCGGTTGCCGACGAGACAACACCCAATGATATTGCCAAACCCGGCCATATTTTCCCTTTAAGAGCAAGGGACGGCGGGGTTATGGTCAGGATCGGACAGACGGAAGGGTCTGTTGATCTGGCTCGTCTGGCAGGATTGAAGCCTGCCGGCGTGATTTGTGAAATCATGGATGATGACGGCACCATGGCAAGGATGCCTTCCCTTGAAAAATTTGCAAAACAGCATGGCATTGGTATCTGCACCGTGGCAGACCTTGTAAAATATCGGCTCAAAACCGAAAGCTTTGTAAAAATTGCCGCCCAGACCGTAATTCCCACAAGGGTTGGCGGTGAATTTAAAATCATTGCCTATGAAAATGATATTGATCATCTGACCCATGTTGCCCTTGTAAAGGGGGAAATAAGTCCTGAAAAGGAAATCCTTGTAAGGGTTCATTCAGAATGCATGACCGGAGATATCTTTTCTTCACTCCGGTGTGACTGCCAGGATCAGCTTCATAAAGCCATGGCCATGATGGATGAGGAAGGCTGCGGCGTTCTTTTATATCTTCGCCAGGAAGGCCGGGGCATAGGCCTTGTGAACAAGCTGAAAGCATACGAATATCAGCGTCAGGGAATGGATACAGTGGAAGCCAATGAAAAACTCGGGTTTAAGGCAGACCTGAGGGATTATGGGGTCGGGGCCCAGATATTGGTTGCCCTGGGTGTCAGAAAAATGCGGCTCATGACCAATAACCCGAAAAAAATGATTGGTCTTGAAGGGTATGGATTAAGCGTAGTTGAACAGGTTCCCATCCATGTGGAAGCCAATTGCCACAACAGGGGGTATCTGCAATGCAAACAGGCCAAGATGGGGCATATGCTCCATATGTAGATAGAACCGGCTTAATTATAATGTAATATAAGGACAAGAAAATGCCAAAAATTATCGAAGCAGGATTACAGGCCAAGGGGAAGAAATTTGGAATCATTGCCTCACGGTTTAATGATTTTATCACCAGCAGGCTAATTGATGGCGCGCTGGACGCACTGATCAGAAGCGGGGCGGAAGACAAGGATATCACTCTCTTAAAAGTGCCGGGTGCTTTTGAGATTCCTCTGGCTGCCCAGAAAATGGCAAAACATGGAAAATATGATGCCCTGATCTGCCTTGGTGCAGTTATCCGAGGGGCCACCACCCATTATGACTATGTCTGTTCCGAGGTTTCCAAAGGAATTGCCTCTGTCAGCCTGGAGTCCGGCATACCTGTCATGTTCGGCATTCTGACCACGGAAACCATTGAGCAGGCCATTGAAAGGGCAGGGACAAAGGCCGGCAACAAAGGGTTTGATGTGGCTCTGGGTGCTGTGGAAATGGCAAATCTTACCGACAGCCTGAAAAAGGTAAAATAAGATTATGGGTGACCGCAGGCAGGCAAGGGAACTTGCACTCCAGGCACTTTTCTTTATTGATATGGATAAATCCGCACCGGAAGAAAACCTTGCGGCATTCTGTATCAGCAATGAAGATCTTATTACGGAAAGTATCAAACCCTTTTTCATGGACCTGATCAAAGGGGTTTTGGAAAACAGAGCTGAAATTGATGCCCTGTTAAATACGTATTCAAAAAACTGGAGGTTGTCCCGGATGCCTGTGGTGGATAGAAATATCATGCGGATTGCCATATTTGAATTTTTAAAGCGTCCGGATATCCCTTCCAGTGTGACCATAAATGAAGCAGTAGAAATTGGAAAAAAATACGGTACAAAAGATTCCGGTTCTTTTATCAACGGAGTTCTGGATCGTATCAGTTCCCTTGAAGGGATTGAATAGACATTTAATAATCCGGAGGTTGTTTTGATCATAAAGAAACTTGAGGTTGGCCCCATCATGGCCAATTGTTTTATACTGGGATGTGAATCTACAAAAGAAGCAGTGGTTATTGATCCGGGAGATGATGCAGACCGGATTCTGATGACGCTTGCCAAATCCGAGTTAAAAGTCAAATATCTGATTAATACACATGGACATTTTGACCATGTGGGGGCCAACAAAAGAATGAAAGAAGTGACCGGAGCTCAGCTTGCCATTCATCCCGATGACGAACCCATGCTCAAAGAGCTTTCAAGGTCTGCCATGATGTTTGGTTTGTCTGCGGAGAATTCACCTTCCGCCGATGTACTTTTAAAAGAGGGGGATGAGATCAGTTTCGGCCAAATCACACTAAAAGTGATTCATACCCCAGGCCACACAAGGGGAGGAATCTCCCTCTATACAAAAGGTCATCTTTTTGCCGGAGATACTTTGTTTTCAGGTTCCATCGGCCGGACAGATCTTGGCGGCGGAGACTATGATACCCTGATTTCAAGCATCAAGGAAAAGCTCCTGGTTCTTGAACCGGAAACCATTGTATACACGGGGCACGGGCCTGAAACCACCATAGGCAATGAAAAGAGAATGAATCCTTTCTTGAGATGAATGCCGCGAAGATGGATGAATGGCTGAAACATCTTCCCATTATCAAAGAAGTTCATCAGGAGACAATCACGCTTGACCGGCCCTTTTCCGAGATAGCGGCATTGTTTGCCCATGAGGCCGGGGCTGTGATCCTGTTATCCGGGTCAGACCTGGATTGTTCACAATATCATATCCTGGCCGTTAATCCCTGGCTTGAAATTCAAACCAGAAAAGAAAAAGCGTCTGTGAAATGCCTGGGTGAAGAAATTCATCTTGAAAAAGATCCTTTTTTTGTTGTCCAGGCAATCTTGAATCAATTCAGATCAGTCTCTTTCCCAGAAGATATCCCGGTCGCATCCGGACTGTTCGGATATTTTTCCTATGATTTAAAAGACAGGATTGAAAAGCTTCCAAGAACCTGCATGGAGACATATCTTCCGGATCTTGTCCTGTATGCGCCATCCCTTGTCCTGATCCAGGAAAAAAAAACAGGGAAGACAAACATTTGTATCCCTGCCCTTTCCCATCAGGATGGACTTGAAAAAGCCATGGGCAGTGTTCAGGAAATTAAAAACTTTTTTTTAAATAAGGTAAAAACAGAGGTTCCCCAAAAGTCTTTTTCCATCGACAGTTCGGATTTTAAATCGAGTTTCACCAAACCTGAATACATTTCTTCGGTTAAAAAAATCATTGATTATCTGAAAGCCGGAGATATTTATCAGGCCAATCTTTCCCAGCGCTTTGAAACCGGTTTTTCAGGAGATGGGTATGCATTGTTCCTGGATTTGTTTAAACGCAACCCTGCTCCATTTTTTGCCTATATCCATGCAGGGGATCACATCATTGTCTCCACATCCCCTGAACGGTTCATCAGGCAGACAGGCCGGCGGATTGAAACCAGACCCATCAAGGGAACCATTGCCAGGGGCAAAACTGAGAAAGAGGACAGGGAAAACGGGATCAAATTATGTGAGAGCATAAAAGACAATGCCGAGCTGACCATGATTGTGGACCTGATGCGAAACGACCTTTCCCGGGTGACCTGTCATGGGTCTGTTATTGTCAAAGAGCATAAACGCCTTGAACCTTATGAGAATGTGTTTCATCTTGTATCCATTATTGAAGGGGAACTGGAAAAGGATAAAACATCCACGGACCTTATCCGGGCAACCTTTCCAGGAGGCTCCATTACCGGATGCCCGAAAATCCGCTCCATGGAAATCATTGATGAGCTTGAGCCCTTGAGTCGTCACGTCTATACCGGTTCCATAGGATATATCAGCTTCCATGACACCATGGATCTTTCCATTGCCATCCGGACCGCTGTGATTTCAGGCAACAGGATTAATTTTTCCGTGGGCGGCGGGATTGTCTACGATTCAGACCCGGAAAAAGAATATCAGGAAACCCTTGATAAGGGAAAAACACTTATGGAATCATTATCTGCGGCATCAAAAACACAAGGGGAAAAAAAAGTCAAGGCCTGGGTGAATGGAAAATTCATTGACCAGAACAAGGCCTGTATATCTGCTCTAAGCCTTGGGTTCCAGTACGGGGCAGGTCTTTTTGAGACCCTGCGGGCGGACAGGGGAACCATTTTCCGGGTAAAGGAACATATCTCCCGTCTGAACAGGTCTTGGGAAGCGATTTTTTCTGAAACAGCACCGGATATCACCTGGCAGGAGGTGATCCGTCATTTGATAAAGGAAAATAATTTAAAGGAAAAACAGGTTGCCGTCAAGCTGATCATGGCCAAAGATGACCAGGACAACGGGAGAAAAGTCTTTTTGGCAGTTTTTATAAGAGAATACCGGCACAGGCTTGAAATCCTTGAAAAGAGCGGGCTGGACCTTGTCACATATCCCTTCCCCCGACAATCCCTTCTGGCAGATCATAAAACCTTGAATTATTTATATTATTATCAGGCAGGGCAATACGCAAGGCTACATAATGCCGATGAAGCCGTCATCCTGAACCCTGATACAAGTGTATCAGAAACAAACACAGCCGGTATTTTTGCAGTCGTGAATAAAACCGTGATCCTGCCGGAATCAGACCATTCTCTTTCTAGTGTCACTTTAAACTCTTTATTGACCATACTGTCGGACAAGGGGTATGGTATTGAAAAAAAAAAGATAGACCGGGACGCATTTTATTCATATCCAAATATTCTTATGGCTAATGCCCTTATGGGTGCTGTAAAAGTCTTGAGTGTGGATGGAAAAAAAATCGAACAGGAAAAAGGAATCTGTTCCATGATGAATGGTTTTCTTTTTGGAGCCTCTTCCTGAGTCGGTTAAAAACTGTTTTGGAGCAAATTATGAAAAAAAAGACAATCCTGACGATAATTTTTCTTTTTGCATTGATCTTTCCCTGTGAGGTCATTGCACAACAGAAGGCTGAAATTGCCAATCCGGTGTTTTCTTTTGACCCTGTGCCTGAAGGTGTTCATGTTTCCCATACCTTTATTGTAAAAAATACAGGGAATGCCTTACTGACGATTGAAAAAGTCGTGCCGCCCTGAGGGTGTGACCAGCATTCGTTTGACAGCGAAATTCCCCCGGGCGGGGAAGGAAAAATCAGTGTCGGTTTCAAGACCCAGGGATATGGCGGAAAGATCATGACCAAAACAATTCTGGTCAAAACCAATGATCCTCAAAATAGCACCCTGAATCTGGTTGTCACAGGTCAGGTTGACCAGATGGCAGAAATCAATCCCCAGGCGGTTTATCTCAATGGAAAAGCCGGAGATACCCTGGAAGCGGTTGTTTCCATAACACCCGCTGAAAAATATGCATTTGCCATCCTTGGACTGGAAAAAAAAAATAACAGCCGGATTGAGGCCATGCTTATTAATCCTGAGAAAGGAAGCAATACCTGGCAGATCAGGATCAAATGCCATTCTGACAAGGCCGAGGATCTGTATGATGAATTAATTCTAAAGACGGACAGCAAACACCTGTCAAGTCTTGGGATCAGGGTATCAGCGGTGTTCATAAAAAAGAAAGCCGATTAACAAAACACGGGATGAACGATTTAGAAATAATGGATATTTTAAAAATAAAAGCTGTGGTATTTGACTGCGACGGTGTCATGTTTGACACTGCCCTTGCAAACCGGAAATATTATAATGAAGTGCTGACATTTTTTCAAAAACCCGAGCTGAATGAAGAACAGTTTATTAATGTTCATATGATGACGGTCAAGGAAGCCATAGAATATCTTTTTTCAGAAATGGATGACTTTTCAAAAATTTATGAATGCCTCAGTCATATCGGATACCATAAATTCATAGATTATATGGTCATGGAAGAGGGTCTGAAAGAACTTCTCACGGGGTTGAAAAATAAAGGGTATATCCGGGGAATCGCCACCAACCGAACCAATACCATGGAAAAGGTGCTTGAGGACTTTCATCTTCAAGACAGCTTTGAGGTGGTGGTAACCGCCGCAACAGTGAAGAATCCAAAACCTGATCCAGAGCAATTATTGCTGATAATGGAAAAATACCAGCTGAAACCGGATGAAATCCTTTTTATAGGGGATTCTGAATATGACCGCCAGGCAGCCATTGCCGCAAAAGTATGGTTTGCTGCCTTTAAAAGTCCGGGATTAAAAGCAGATGTGAATGTCATGTCCATGGCTGAAATTGAAGGGATTTTACAGTTAAAGCAATAAAAATCTTGACAATTTTCTCAATCATCATTAAATGTTACGAGATTTAATTCGTTAAAATGCGTGATAAATGTTTGGAAAAACATTTATTAAAGGTGAAACATAAACAAGGAGAATAGTGAATATGTCTAAATTAGTAGCACCTCATGGTGGAAAAGGCCTCGTGATTTGCAAGCTCGAAGGCGCAGCTCGTGATGCAGAACTGAAAAAAGCAGCCGGTTTGAAGAAAATTGAGATTTCTTCCCAGGTAAAAGGTGACCTGATCATGCTCGGTATCGGTGGGTTCAGCCCGCTTAACGGTTTCATGACAAAAGCCGATTGGAAAGGTGTTTGTGCTGATTTCCTTCTGGCTGATGGTACCTTCTGGCCTGTTCCTGTAATGCTTGATGCCTCCAAGGCAGAAGCAGATGCAGTTAAGGTTGGTGATGAAATTACCCTTGAAAGAAAAGGTGAAATTTTTGCCACCATGAAAATAACAGAAAAATTTGCAATGTCCGAAGATGAGAAAAAATGGGAATGTGAAAAAGTCTATAAAGGTCATGGCGAAGAATCAGCTGATGCCGTGTTCTTTGAAAAGGCCATGAAAGATCATCCCGGCGTTCAGATGGTCATGGCCAGAAAAGAATTCTGCCTTGCCGGTCCTGTTAAGGTTCTTTCCGAAGGAGAATTCCCGACAAAATTCAAAGGCGTTTATCTGACCCCGGCAGAAACCCGCGCTGTTTTTGATCAGAGAGGCTGGGCAAATGTTGCAGCCCTTCAGCTTAGAAACCCCATGCACAGATCCCATGAGATTCTTGCCAAGATCGCCATAGATGTATGTGACGGCGTTCTGATTCATTCTCTCATCGGCAACCTGAAACCAGGAGATATCCCGGCTGATGTTCGTATCGAATGTATTGATACCCTGATCAAAGGCTATTTTGTTCCAGAGAACATTCTCAATGCCGGATATCCCCTTGACATGAGATATGCAGGACCGAGAGAAGCTCTTCTTCACGCGACTTTCCGCCAGAACTACGGTGTCAACAGAATGATCATCGGCCGCGACCATGCAGGCGTTGGCGACTTCTATACACTGTTTGAAGCCCAGGAAATTTTTGACACAATCCCGACTCCGGCAGAACCGGGCAAAGCCCTGCTTTGCCAGCCGCTGAAAATTGACTGGACCTTCTACTGCTTTAAATGTGACGGTATGGCCTCCTTGAGACACTGCCCCCACGGAAAAGAAGACAGAGTTGTTCTTTCCGGAACAAAATTGCGTCACGCCCTTTCCAACAACCAGCCGGTTGTGGATCATTTCGGTCGTGAAGAAGTTCTGGTTATCCTGAGAAAATACTATGCATCTCTGACTGAAAAAGTTGAAGTAAAACTCCAGAGCCATGCAGAAGGATCCAAAATGTAATATCGTTTTATAAAAGTTAACGATATTATATAGATACGGCAAAAAAGGGGGCTGTCTGCTGGTTCAGCAGGCAGCCCCCTTTATCTTTGTCTGAAAACTATTTCTTCGGATATTTGTAAAAAATGACCCAGCCGCGGGCTTGATAAATCATGAGCATTTCTGATTCAGCTTAAAGGATTCATTAAATATATCCAGAAGCTTGATATTTTGTTTGGCCATCATGACGCTGTTTCCGCTGATGGCATAAAAAAGAATGCTCAAACGGGTTTTTGAAGAGTCGTTCCTGATCCGCTTGATCTGGTTTTCATTATAATCATCCACAAGCTCTCTAAGATAATGATATTGTCCGACCGCATCTTGACAGTCAATGATTTTTTTATCCCTGAAAGCGGTTTCAACAAGGAAGATGATATTTAAAAAAACCTTTTTTATTTCGGTCAATTCGGCGATCTGGACATCAAGAAGCCCTGTATGGCGGTTGCTCACATGCATGCTGGAGCGGATAACCGTATCCCTGTGACCGTCGGACAGTTTCTGGAGCCTTCTGATGATCTGATAATAATTATAGGAGATTTCATGGTCTTCCTTGGAAAGCAGCCGCAAGACTTTAAAAATATTGGCCATGATGATATTGACGCTGTTTTGGAAATGTTTGACGCGCATTCTTTCCTGCCGCAAGGTGACAAGGTCGCCCTTGAAAAGGGAGTCAAAGGCAATATCAAGGGATTCGCGGATGCCCTTTAAAAGAAAGGCAAGGTGGTCAAAGGTCTGGGAAACGGATTCCTGAAGGTTTTCAATTTTATCCAGGTTGTATATGGTCATCTCGTCTTTGATTTTTTCCTGGGCCTTGTGCTTATGGTGGTTCTTCCAGATCATATAAGCGGCGAAAACAATAGCAATGATAAAGCCTGGGATTTTAAAATAGAAAAGAACACAGGCAAAGACAAAGGACGCTGCAAAGGCAATAAAAGCCGTTAAAAACCATCCGCCGATGACTGTTAAAACCCCTGTCACCCTGAATACGGCGCTTTCTCTTCCCCATGCCTGATCTGAAAAGCTGGTTCCCATGGCCACCATAAAGGTGACATAGGTGGTTGAAAGAGGCAGTTTCTGGGATGTACCGAATGAAACAAGGGCAGATGAAACCATGAGGTTGACCGCAGCCCTGACAAGGTCAAAGGAGGGTTTTTCGCCAGGGCTCATTTTGTTGTTGCCCCCACGGGAAGGGCTCAATCTTTTTTTTACAGATCTTCTCACGATTTCAGGGGTTAAATTTCTAACTGTGCTGAATAAGAAATCAAACAGGTTGACAATTTTCCTGGACAACCAGATGGATTCATATTTTTCCGTTCCTTCATCCTGTTGACCCAGGCGGACTTCTGTTTCTGTTACCGTCCTTGCCTTTTTAGAGACCCAGAGGGTAATCACCATGATGGCTCCGGCAATGAGCATGACATAGGTGGGGGTATGAACTTTTTTGCTCAGCGCTGCCATGGTAATCCCCAGGGGGTCATTTGAAGAAACGGCATTTTGAAAGGCGGTCAGGCCTGCCAGGGGGACACCGATAAAATTCACCAGGTCGTTGGCGGCAAAGGCCATGGCCAGGGCAAAGGTTCCAATGAGAACAATGGGTTTTAAGATATTGATTTTAAAAAAGGTCAGCAGAAGCTGGAAGACAATGGCTGAAACGGTAAAAATCCAGATCATGAGCAGTGATGAATTGGACTTTATCCAAACAGCTGTCTGTTCCGTCATAAAGGTTGCCCCGCCTGCACCCTGGACAAGAACAAAATAGGTGATGGCCGTCATGGCCATACCACCCCAGATGGCTCCGTATCTGGTGAGTTTTTTTCGATAGTCAAAGGTAAAGATCATGCGGGAAAAAAACTGCATGACAGCACCGCAGAAAAAGGCAAGCATGATGGATAAGAGGATGCCGCCGACAATGGCCATGGCCTTGGCCGTATTGATGTAATCCCATAATGCCATGCCCGTATCTGCCTGTGTCGCGATTTTGATTGCAGCCAGGGCAACCGAAGCCCCAAGAAGTTCAAACACAACCGACACGGTGGTGGAAGTGGGAAGGCCATAGGTGTTGAAAAGATCAAGCAAGAGGACATCTGTAATCATGACGGCAAGAAAGATAGTGAGAAGTTCGGGCATGGTAAAGAACTGGGGGTGGAAAATCCCTTTTCTGGCCACTTCCATCATGCCGCCTGAAAAGGTGACACCGGCCAGGATTCCCAGGCTTGCAATGATCATAATAACGATAAACGGTGCGGCCTTGGACCCGATGGCTGAATTTAAAAAATTGACGGCATCATTTGACACGCCGACCATGAGGTCGAATGCGGCAAATAACATGAGCAGACCGACAATCACATAACAAATTTGAAGTGTCATCATTATTTATTCCTTAAGGGTTTGGTGTTTGCTTGGGTTTTGTGGTTCTATTTAGACTGAATTCCCTGATTTTTCAAGTATCTGTACGTGTTCTAACAAAATCCTAACAAAGAAAAAAGGCAATCAGGCCTGGTTCCGGGAAGAGGATATGAATTACCGGAGTTTGAGGATCAGTTCATAGACTTGTTTTTTTTGGAGGTGAGTGTCCTCTGAGATCTGCCGTGCAAGGTCTGATGTGCCAAGATCAGTTGAAGCGAGCCGCTTGCGGATGATTTTTTCAAGTGTTTTTTCATCAATCTTCATATCTTCCGACCCGCATCCTTGAACAAAGAGGGAGCATTCTCCCTTAATGGTTTCTTTTTTATTCAATATCCCAAGGATTTCTGACAGGCTTCCCCTGATATATTCTTCATGGAGCTTGGTAATTTCTCTGGCCAGGCTTGCCTGCCTGTCCCCGAAAATCTGAATTATGGTCTCAATAAGGCCTTTGACCCGCCTGGGGGATTCGTAAAAAATGAGAGTTGCTTTTTTGTTTTTTAGAGCTTCCAAGGTCTGTTGCAGCTTTTTATTTTTTTTCGGCAGAAATCCTGAAAAATAAAAAGCATCTGTGGGGAGGCCGGAGACGCTTAATCCTGCCATGGCTGCACAGCATCCGGGAATGGGAATGACCGGTATTTTTTCTTTGGCCGTGGTGTTAATAAGATGATAGCCGGGGTCGGATATGGTCGGGGTGCCGGCATCGGAAATCAGAGCAATATCAAGACCGTTTTTTAAATGGGAGATGAACAGGGGTGTCTTCTCGGCTTCATTGTGTTCATGACAGGAGATAAGCTTTGTTTCAATTCCATAATGGTTGAGAAGCTTTCTGGAATGCCGGGTGTCTTCAGCAGCAATAAAATCAACCTGCTTTAAGATGTTCACCGCTCTGAAGGTCATGTCTTCCAGGTTTCCAATGGGAGTAGCCACTACATATAAGGTTCCATATGAGGAAGGGGATTCCATGTTATTCAACCTGGAATGCATTTTTAATGAGACGGATGTCAAACCGTCCTTCTTTTTCAAGAATTTCAATCACATCAAACCGGATTCTTGATTCCAGGAGCCTGTTTTTTTTCAGATAAAAAGTTGCGCCCAGGATGATTTTTTTTTGTTTTGAGGGCGTGACCGACTCCCTGGGCAGACCTTTATTAAGACTTCGGCGGGTTTTGACTTCAATAAAGCAAAGCGTTTCACGATCCTTTGCAATAATATCGATTTCTGCCGCTCTTGTGCGGAAATTGGTTTCCAGGATTTTAAATCCATGGGTTTCAAGAAAACTAAAAGCTGCTGATTCCCCTTTATGCCCAAAGGCTTTTCGGTCATCGGGCATGAAGGGCCTCTTTTACGCCCCTAAAGGTCAACCGGTGCACAGGGCAGGGGCCGTGTCTTAAAATAGCCTGCTTATGGTCCTTTGTGGGATATCCTTTGTGGCGGATGAAATCATAGGCCGGATAAACTTTGTGAAGCCCTTTCATGATGGCATCCCTTGTCACTTTTGCAATAATGGAGGCCGCAGCAATGGAAATGCTCTTTGAATCTCCCTTTACAATGGCGGACTGACGGATCTCCATATCAAGGGTGAAGTTGCCGTCGATCAAGAGATAGTCTGGAACAGGAGAGCCCGGTCGATCAGAAAGATTCTCAACCGCGCGCTTCATGGACAGAAGGGAGGCTCTGAGAATATTGATTTCATCTATTTCATGGTGTGAGGCAATACCCGTAGAAACAGCGATTGCCTTTTCCATTATCATAGGGAAAAGAGCATTGCGTTTTTTTTCAGACAGTTTTTTGGAATCATTGATTCCTTCACAGAAAAAATCATGGGGCAGGATAACGGCAGCAGACACAACGGGGCCGGCCAGGGGTCCCCTGCCGGCCTCGTCAACTCCTGCAATCATGTCATAGCCCAAGGCCTTTGCGTTGTGCTCAAATCGCCACATCAGCAGAACCCTGCAGGCTTCATCAGGCCGGCCGTTTTTCTTTAATCCTGGCAGCTTTCCCTCGAAGATTCCGAAGATAGTAAAGCTTGGATCTTCTGACTTTACCCTTTGTGATGACTTCTATTTTGTCAATGGATGGTGAATAAAGGGGAAATATTCTTTCAACACCCACACCACTTGATATTTTTCTAACGGTAAAGCGGGCGCTTGAAAATCCACCGGTTTTTTTGATCACAACACCCTGGAATACCTGGATGCGTTCTTTTTCACCCTCACTGATTTTTACATGGACATTGATGGTGTCTCCAGAATTAAAATCCGGGATATCAAGGCGCATTTGTTCTCTTTCCAGTTTTTCGATTACATTTTTCATTTATTTCTCCTAAGTATCTTTCCTTTTGGCAAATAGGACTATGTTCTTATCTGCTGTTCGTAATCCGGTCTAAATATATTGATACGGCAGATCTGACAGAAAGGTGATTATAGTCTGATTTGCCGAAGATGGGTTCCAGAGTATAATCACATGTATCAAGCAGTTCATCTGCCAATCCCCACGCCGTTCCAAAAACAAGGACATGGGAAATTTTGCTCTCAAGTTTTTGTTGCAGCATTTCAGTAGTTATTGAACCGGAAATGGGTGCTGCACTTGTGGCAACGGTCACAACCGGTTCCATCCTTTCCTCTTTTATTGCCCTGATTGCATCTTCAAAGGTGCGGGTTACCCGGACCAGTTCCAGAGCATCTTTTCGAAAGGGGTTAAGTTCTCCGCCAATCCCCTTTGTCCAGTGATCAATCACCTGACCGGCAAGCACTGCCTGGTCTTCATAGGGGGTGACCACATAAAACCCCCTGACCCCAAAAGTAATGGAGGCCCTTGCTATATCATGCAGATCAATGGTGGTCAGAGCCGATCCAATGGGTAATCCTTTTTTGCTTTTTACAGGAAAATGGATCAGCACCACATAAAGATTACTCTCGGGCAAGGGTTTCGAGCTCCCGGCACCATTGCCTGACAATCTTTTTTTCCTCAGCGCTCAGCGCTGTTTTTTCAAACAGATCAGGCCGCTTTAAAAAAGTCCGCTGAAGAGAGGATTTCTTTCTCCATAATCTTATCTTTTCATGGTTCCCGGATAACAGTATATCGGGAATCTTTTGTCCTTCAAATTCTTCCGGTCTGGTATAATGTGCATATTCCAGCCGGTCGTCCATAAACGACTCCGATTGATAAGACGCTTCACTGCCAAGAACCCCGGGGATCAGACGGGCAACGGCATCCATCATCACCATGGCTCCCAGCTCACCTCCGGTTAAAACATAATCTCCAATGGAGATTTCTTCATCTGCCACAAGGCTGTATACCCGTTCATCAATGCCTTCATATCTGCCGCAGATCAGAATAAGCCCCTGCTTGAGTCCGGCCAGTTCAACAGCCTTTCCCTGATCGAACCGGTTTCCCTGGGGGGTCAGCAATATAACCTTTGATTCGGGTGTCCGGTTTTTTGCATATAAAACAGCAGCATTTAAAGGTTCCGGTTTCATTACCATGCCGCTGCCGCCGCCATAAGGCCTGTCATCAACCGTGTTATGACGGTCTGTTGAAAAATCCCTGATATTGATGCAATGCCCTGTGATTAAATTGTTCTCAATCCCCCTCAAGATCATTCCGTTCTGGAAAAAAGCATTGATCAGCTCCGGAAACAGGGTCAGTACCGTAAAGTTCATCAATAATCCTCGGGCAAAGTGGTTTTTACGGTATGGCAGCTCATGTCCACGGATTCAACAAAATATTTGTGCATGGGCACAAGGGTTTCCCTGTCATTGTCTGTTACCACCAGGACATCATTTGCACCGGTCGGGAATATATGGGTGATTTTCCCCAGATATCCTTTTATGTGATCCACCACATCAAGCCCCATCAGATCCTGCCAAAACCATGTGCCTTCTTCTGGTTCCGGCAGTTGATCCCTGTTCACAAGGATTTCTTTTCCAACAAGGTCTTCGGCCTGCTCCCGGTTCTCAATGCCTTCAAGGGTAAGCAATACACCATGCTTATGGGGAGAGGCATGGAGGATAAGATAGAGCCTTCCTTCTTCTCCCTCGCTTTTTACGAGGAGGCTTCTGCCTTTTCTGAAAGTATCAACAGATTCAGCAAAAGATGCAACCTTGAGTATGCCATTGAGACCATGAACTCCGGTTACCTTGCCTATGGTAAACGAAGTATTTATGTTCATCATCTATTCAATAATTTCAAGAACCGTGCGTTTTTTAAGCTTTGTGGATGCCGCACTTAAAATTGTTCTCATGGCCCGCGCCGATCTTCCCTGTTTCCCTATAACCTTTCCGAGATCTTCTTTTGCTACCTTGAGTTCAAGAACCGAAGTCTGGTCACCCACGACTTCCGATACCTGAACCTGGTCCGGACTGTCTACCAATGCTTTTGCAATGTATTCTATCAGCTCTTTCATATTAAAATCTCCTTTTGATGGGGTAGTGAGAATACAGGGTAGGGGCTCTTTACGCTTTGGCCTGATTTAATCCCTGCCGTTTTAATATGCTCTGGACAGTCGTGGATGGGATTGCTCCTTCACCCAGCCAATATTTCACCCTGTCCTCTTTCAGCGTAACGGCAGCCGGGTTAACCATGGGATTATAGGTGCCCAGAAGCTCCAGGAATCTGCCGTCTCTCGGACATTCGATATCCGCGGCCACTATCCTGTAGAAAGGTCTTTTTTTTGTTCCTTTTCGGGTCAATCTGATTCTAACAGCCATATTCTTTTTTTTCTCCTTAAAATGGCAGCATGTTTTTTAATGAACGCATACCGCCTTTATTAAATTGCTTTATCATTTTCATGGATTGGGAATAGCTTTTCAGGAGTTTATTGATATCCTGAACCGTGGTTCCGCTTCCATTTGCAATCCTGATTTTTCTGGACCCTTTGATGATGGTGTGCTCACGTCTTTCCAAAGGGGTCATTGAATTGATCATTGCTTCAATTTTAACAAATTCCTTATCATTTATATTCAGGTCTTTCAGTCCTTTTTTATTCACCCCCGGCAGCATGCCCAACAGATCTTTGATGGATCCCATTTTCCGAACCATTTTCATCTGATTTCTGAAATCTTCCAGGGTAAAGGCATTTTTTCTTAATTTTTTTTCAATTTCCCCGGCCTCTTTCTGGTCAATAACTTCCTGCGCTTTTTCAATAAAGGACAGGGTATCTCCCATGCCAAGTATCCGGGATGCCATCCGTGCCGGGTGAAAAGGCTCAAAAGCTGTTAATTTTTCACCTACCCCAATGAATTTTAACGGCTTTCCGGTAACTGCCTTTATGGATAGAGCTGCACCGCCTCGGGCATCACCATCCATCTTTGTCAGGACAACACCGTTCAGATCCAGGGCCGTGTCAAAGGAGCCTGCTATATTCACGGCATCCTGCCCTGTCATGGCATCCGCCACCAGAAGGATTTCTGTTGGGTTGACCCCTTTTTTAATGATTCTGAGCTCTGCCATTAGTTCTTCATCCAGGTGCAGTCTTCCTGCCGTATCCAGGATCAGGGTATCACACCCCTGTTCTCTGGCGGCCAGGATTGCGTCCTGACAGATTTTTAAAGGCAGCATGTCGGTTGTTGACTGAAAAACAGGAATATCCAGCTGCTTCCCGATCTTTTTGAGCTGGTCAATGGCAGCCGGACGGTAAACATCCACAGGCACCAGAAAAGGTTTTTTATCCATTTTTCTGAGATAAAAAGCAAGCTTTCCGGCTGTTGTGGTTTTACCGGAGCCCTGAAGCCCGACAAGCATAACGGAGTTAAGCGTCTTTCCATCAAGATTCAGGCTTTGATGTTCAGACCCCATCATCCTTGTAAATTCATCATTTACAATTTTTATAACCTGCTGGCCGGGGGTGAGGCTTTGCATCACTTCCTGACCCAGGGCCCGTTCTTTTATGTCTGCAATAACCTGTTTTGTGACTTTATAATTGACATCCGCCTCAAGCAATGCCATACGGACCTGTTTAAGACCATCTTCAATGTTCTTTTCATTCAGGGTGCCGTGACCTTTCAGTTTTTTAAAGACCGAGTCAAGTCTGTCGCTCAAGCTTTCAAACATAAAAAAAACCAACCTTCAAATATCAAATCAAATCGTTGAAATTAGTATAGATTCCGTGTTATGTCAAGAAAATAATAAAATTTGAATTGATATGAATATATGAAAAATTTACTCGATTTTACACGGCATGAGCTTTCTGACTGGCTTATAGATAAGGGTATCCAGCCTTTCAGGTCCGGACAGATAACCAAATGGCTCCACATCCGGCAGGCAAATGGTTTTGAAGAGATGACGGATCTTTCAAAAGAGCTTCGGAAAAGACTAGAGGCGGAATTTTACATCCAGCGTCTCGTTGTGGAAGAAAAGATGGTTTCCGCTGATACAACGGAAAAATTTCTTTTCAGGCTCAATGACGGTCTTCATATTGAGTCTGTATTGATTCCCGGTAAAGACCATTTGACTCTTTGCGTATCTTCTCAGGTCGGATGTGCCCAGAACTGCCGGTTCTGCCTTACGGCCAGGGGCGGGTTCATCAGAAATCTGACTGTTTCCGAAATGATTTCCCAGATCAGGGATATCCGGTTTTATCTCATGCAAAAATCCATTGATCCCCTAAAGCTTTCCAATATTGTTTTCATGGGTATGGGGGAGCCCCTTGCCAATTATCAGAACCTCATTAAAGCCTTGGAAACCATTACCGACAGTGATTATGGATTCAAATTCTCACCCCGGCATGTTACGGTTTCAACATCCGGTCTGGTTCCGAAGATAACGCAGCTAGGGCTTGACACCTTTGTGAACCTTGCCGTGTCCCTGAATGCCACAACCGATGAAACGCGTTCCGCGCTCATGCCCATCAATGATAAATACCCGTTGAAACAACTGCTGGAAGCATGCCGGACATTTACCATGAAACCTAGAAATAAAATTACCTTTGAGTATATTTTAATAAAGGGCGTGAATGATTCAAGGGAAGATGCCTTAAGACTTGTAAAGATGCTGTCACCCATTAAATCAAAGATTAACCTGATCCCGTATAATGAATATGAAGAAAGTGATTTTAAACGGCCATCCCAGAAAATCGTCAGCGAGTTTCTTCAGATTTTACTAGACAAAAATTTTACAGCCATTATAAGAAAAAGCAAAGGAGACGATATTCTGGCTGCGTGCGGACAACTCAAAGCTAGATTGATTCTTTAAGCGCCAAATAAATATGTTTGTTTATATTTGCCGATTTTAAATTGTAAATTTATCATCTGAGAGCGAAATAAAATCTGCATTGAATTTTTAAACAAAGCCTTGGAATAGAATTTATTGTTCAGTGAGAAATATGAATTTATTAAAAAATAGTTGCCGTATGGACAGCTTTTAAATTAGGGTATTGAATCTTTAAGGATTTGATTTATAATAGTGGTGTAGTCAACGATATGAAAATGTGAGAAATATGAATAGAATGACATTTGCCAATAACCTTTAAATGATCGGAAAAAAATATGTCAAATATCACTTTAGATAAAAAAAGAGTTCTGATTGTTGATGACGAACCCGATGTCCTTGATTCCCTGGAAGAACTGCTGAATATGTGCACAACCATAAGGGCTAAGGATTTTGAAGAAGCCAATCATCTCCTGGAGACGGAGAAGTTTGATATTGCAATCCTGGACATTATGGGTGTTGATGGTTATCAACTGCTGGAGACCGCTACCAGGAAAAATGTCATCACCGTGATGCTCACAGCTCACGCCCTGAGTCCGGATAATATCAAAAAATCTTATCTTGGCGGGGCCTGTTCCTATATTCCCAAAGAAGAGATGATAAATATTGAGGCTTTCCTCATTGATGTGCTCATAGCTAAAAAAGAAGGCAAAAACCCATGGACAAGCTGGTATAAAAGGCTCGCGTCCTTTTGTGAAGAAAAATTCGGTCCTGAATGGGACAAAGATGAAAAAGAATTTTGGGAAAAAATGATTTATTATTAACCCCCCTTATTTCTTAAAAGAATATGAAATCCCTCTGTTAAGTTTTTTTTACAGAGGGATTTTTTATACCATGAGGTGTCTGAAATTTTCCGGCCGGCATTTTTTAACCATGATTGTTCCGCTTTTCCCGTTTTCAATGATATGGATAGGGGTTGTTTCTTTTTCCGGGGATTTGGTATAACTGGCACAGATAAAGGCTGCCGTCTCTATATTTTCCGGTGATGCGGTGCCGGTCAGAATCACGTCGGGTCCCGGCAGTGTCATGTGTTTTAATAGAACATCCGTGTTTTTTTTATAATGTTCCATAAGAAGTTCGTTGTCCTGCTGTGATCGTCCTACAATTATTTTTGTTCTGGAATCCAGTCTGAAATGTCTCCCGTTTTTTAGTAAGTGAAGCTCGCGTTTATCAAAGATAACCTGGACTTCCATAAGGTCTTTCAGCTTTGAAGAAAAAATTTTGTCTGTCAAAAGACACCCTCCGGCAGGGGAAGGATATTCTTTTATCCCGAATTCTTTTGCCATCTGAAACTGGATTTTTCTTGACCGCCCGGAAATATTCATGAGTTTTTCTCGATTGACAAGACTTTTTTTCTCCATCTCTGTCATTGGTAATAATTTTGCACTGAGGGGTCTTAAGATTTGCCCTTCAAACCCTGAGGTTTTTTCAACATACCGTAATGAATTTTTATTCTGGGATTTGGGCCGCTGACCCACCACTTCGCCGCTGAACAGAAAATCAAATCCTTCTTTTTCAAGGATTTCTCCGGCTTTGGAAAACATCAGGGCATGACAATCCATACAGGGATTCATGTTTTTTCCAAAGCCGGCATTGGGATTTTTCATCATTTCCATGTAATCTTCCGTGATATCAAGGGTTATCAAAGGGATGCCGGTTAGAAGAGATGCTTTTTTTGCAGATTCTGATGAGAAAAAAGGTGTTTCAAACGTGATGAAACAAACCCTTATTCCCTGGTGCTGAAGCAAAAGAGCCGCCAGCATGCTGTCGAGCCCTCCGGAGCATAGGCCAAGGCCTTTTATCAGGCTTGAGGTTTTATCGATCTTCATATATAACCTTTCAATGGCAGTCAGTTCATCAAAAATAAAAATAATCCTCCAGACATTAAGAGACAGGTACCCTGTTGTCAAGACCCAGCTTGACCATGCAACTCCTTTCCAACTGCTGATCGCAACCATTTTGTCTGCTCAGTGCACGGATAACCAGGTCAATAAAGTATCTAAAAATCTGTTTGATGTTTACCCGGATCCAAAAGCCTTGGCGCTTGCGCCATTGGAGAAAATTAAAAAAATCATTTATTCCACAGGCTTTTATAACAATAAGGCAAAGAATATCAAGGCCTGTTCCCTGGCTTTGATGAATGAGCATGAAGGTGTTGTGCCGGATGATATGGATAAGCTTGTAAGACTGCCAGGAGTTGGCCGGAAAACAGCCAATGTGGTCCTGTCTGCTGCATTTGGCCAACAAGCCATTGTCGTGGATACCCATGTGCTCAGGATTTCAAACCGGCTTGGACTGACCGATAAAAAAGATCCTGTTAAAGTTGAGTATGAACTGATGGAAATAATACCTGAAAAATACTGGAATGACCTGTCCCTTCAGCTGATATATTTTGGAAGAGAGATATGTGACGCAAAAAAGCCACTCTGCCTGGAATGCCCCTTGTTTGAAATCTGCCCTTCAGGGAAGATAAACCCTTAAGATTTATTATTTACCCCTTGAAATTGCTTATAAAATTTAAAAGTCTGCTGCATTCTTTGTTCAGAGTTTCAAGTTTGTCTTCAATACCGTTCAGATCATTTGATTTGCCGGATGTTTCAAGGGCATAAGCTGCTTCGGCAGCGGGTCCGGCAGCAAGATACCTTAATGTTCCTTTCAGCTTGTGGGCAGCGCTATCCAGCTTTTGACCATCTTTTTTGGCCACCGCATCTTTGATTTCATCAAAGGCTCCGGGATAATCCTGAACAAAATCCGTAAAACAATCTCTGATGAGCTCCAAATCCCCATCCATGATTTCTTTGAGTTCTTGGATATCAACGACATTGCTTTCAGGATTATCTGTTGTCATTTTTAATGCCTCCTATTCCTTTTTCTTTTCCCAGAAGTCGCGGCTTTCCTTTAGGATATCAGTAATATCGTCATCCGCAAGGTCATCCATGGTGTCGGTTTCAGGATCAGGGGCTTCGGTGAGGTTTTCCATATCGTCAAGGGGCTCAAGGTCATAATCAGGAAGATCAAGATCTCCCTCGGTTTCCATTTTTTCATCCATGTCAAATAGATCAACCTCTTCATTTTCCTTGGGGTCCTCAGCTGGCTCATCATGCCCGTCAGATTCCGTCGGGATATGATTGCCCTGTCGGTCAAACATGAGGCTGCCGCTTAAACAAAGTTCAAAATCCATACGAAAAGCAATCTGATTGTTATGGACGACAATTTCACCACCCTTTGGAGAAAGAGCGGCAGTTGTCATCTTTTTTTTGATGATTTCCCTGACTGCATCAAGATCAATGTCTTCTCTAAGCGACTCAATCAGGTCTTTCTCTCCATTTCTAATGACACCCGGATCAGTTATTTTCATGGACGGCCCCCTTTAAAAAATTATTTATATGCATTCTCTGCAAACCGCTTTTCAATAAATCGGTCAAGATCAATGATCCGGCCTATTTCCATGACATCATGCATATATCTTTGTATTTTATCAAGGTCTTCGGCAACCGGGAAAAGTCCGTCCCACCGGATGGATTTCGGCTGAGAAAAAACATTCTGAAGAACCTGTGGATTCAGTCCGAGTTTTCCTTCCGGGTCAAGAAAGCTCACAGCAATCCTTGCTGCCCTTATTTTATCGTTTTCAATATATTCACCGGTTTCCACGAGCAGAGAAACAAACTCCTGGGCAGCCTCAGGGTATTTTTGGATAAAATCCTCCTGCATGGCCACAATACAGCAGGGGTGATTGTCCCAACGGCTTGCAGAGTAAAACTCAAGATTTCCGATTTCACCCACAATGGCTTTTGTAGCAACGGGTTCCGCTACCATAAAGCCTGCGACATCTTCATTCTCTTTCATGATCCCCGGCATTTTGATGGGAGGGACAACTTCAAATCTTACATTAATGGCTTTTTTCCCCGGAACCCCTGGTTTAAGACCCAGTTCTTTTAAAAACTGATGGGCCAGCATGTGGTGAACCGACATCTTATGGGGAATATCCACAACTTTATATCTGTAGAAGCTTTGCAGGGAATCAAACCTTGGATCATAATGCCGGGAGCGGATAAATGTGCTTCCGTTTTTATGGGCAAACAAAACCAGCTTGATGGGGGAGTCATAGGCAAAAAGATCCATGGCAATGGGTGCCAGCACAAATGCGCAATCTATTTCACCATTTTCAAGACCTTCCTGGATGGGATTCCACCCTGCTTTTAGGTTTGTGGTCAGATCAAAGTGCACCGGCTCAACATCTCCCTGATCAATTCTGTGTTTCAGAGCCCCCAGGGCCAGATGATCCGTGATCTGGATATGGGCGACATTGAGTTCTACTCTTCCTCCCACCACATGCCGCTGTTTCTTAACCGGTGCTTTATCTATGGATTCACCGGAGAAGGCAATTTCTATGGCTTTACTGATCTGCGCCTCATCAAAAGGTTTTGGAACATGGCCGTTACCGCCGGCTTCCTTGATGGTGATCTGCTGGGCTTTATCAGACTGAGCCGTTGCCATGATGAACGGCAGGGTTTTAAATTCATCCATTTTCCTCAAGGCTTGCAGGAATTCAAGTCCATCCATCTGCGGCATGTTCCAGTCACTGATGACAAGATCGGGTTTTTCCATTTTTACTTTTTCAAGTCCGTCCGCGCCATTGACGGCCATAACAAGATTTTCATATCCAGCCTTGTTTAAAATTTGTTTGAACATGATGCGCATGGTCCCGGAGTCATCCGCCACAACAATTTTAATGTTTGGATTCACAGCCATAAAAACACTCCTTAAGGTTTTATAAATATGGTATATAATTTAATTGTAAAGGTTATTCGTTCCATGACCAACTGAAGGTATGCTGAAGTTTCTGGATGATCCTGTCAAGAGAAAAACCAAGAATACCGATTGCAATTATCATCGCCATGAGTCTGTCATATTCCATGGTATCCCTTGCATCATTGATCAGATATCCAAGACCGCTGGAGACCCCTAAAAATTCAGCCGGCACAAGTACAATCCAAGCAACCCCCAGAGCGAGACGAAGGCTTGTCAGCATATAGGGCAAAGAAAACGGGATAATAATTGTTTTTATCAATTGGAAATTATTTGCCCCCTGGTTCAGCGCCATTTTGATCCATTGCGGGTTGATATTCAAAACACCAATGGTTGTATTCAGTATTATAGGGCAAATTGTCGCCATTACAATCAAAAAATATATGGCGGATTCAAAACTTGCAAATAAAAGGATGGCAATGGGCATCCATGAAAGCGGGCTGATCATTCTTACAAATTGAATCGGAGAGTATGAAAGGCCCCTGAACCGGGGGAAAAAACCCACCAGAATACCGATGGGGATTCCAATTATCGAGGCAAGACCTATCCCGATGAGAATTCTTTTCAGGCTTGCAAATACGGATATCCAGAATTTGCTTTCCTGGGTTGCTGCCAGCAGTGCTTTTAAGGTTGGGCCGGGTAAAAACCCTTTGTATTGAATAAAATCAGGTCTTGTGAAAAAGAATTCGGTAACCATGATCCAGGCCAGGGTAAAGACAGCAAGTCCTATCAGTTCATATTTCCATCCGAAATTGCGATTACCGAAAACTGCATTCAGACCCACCTGTTTCGGATCTTTGTATATGAAACGATTAATTGATTTCAACGATTTCTTCCCTTGTATATGGCTTTGCAGTATCACAGTTACAGAATCTTTTTAAACCACCCATTTCATCCAGAGCTTTATCGACATAGGTATCATCCACCAGATCGGCTGCTGCCTTTTCAGTGTTGAGACCCTTAAGAAATAGGGTATCTCCTTCCACAAGGGTCTGTTTCATCCGGTCAATAATAAACTGTGTGGCCGATGGAAAGGGAAACGGCTGAAATCCGATTCTGGCAACATTCCAGTCCGGATGAACCATCTGATCGGGTTTTGGATTTTCAAACACCCTGGTTAAAACATCCTTGGAAAACGGCAGATATCCTTCACCGTCCCGGCTTAAGAGATGGGCTGTTTCATAGGGGTTTCGGATGCACCAGTCCTGGGCCCGGACAAGGGCATTCATAGCCTTTTGTATCAGACTTTTGTTCCTATTGATAAACTCTTCATGGGCGACAATGACGCAGCAGGGGTGGTTTTTCCAGATATCGCCTGAAAATCTCATGATTCTGGCGTTGAATTTGATTTCGGCCAGGGCATTGAATGGGTCTGCAACAATGTAGCCGTCAATTTTATTTCCTAAAAGGGCAGTGGGCATGTCCGGCGGGGGAAGGATGAACAGGTTGACCTCATTTTTTTCAATTTTTGCAGACTGCGGTTTTATGACAGGGATTAATCCATGGGAACGGATTCCCATCTGAAGCAGCAGGTTATGCATGGAATACCAGAAAGGAACGGCAATCTGTCTGCCGCCAAGGTCTTTGAAGCTGTAAATATCGGAATCCCCCCTCACTGTAACAGCGCTTCCATTGGTATGATCCCAGGCAAGAACCTTTATGGGAATTTTTTGTTTATATCTCATCCACAGCGGGATGGGAAAGAGCATATGGGTTAAATTAAATTTACCTGCCAGAAAAGATTCAGTCAGTATTTCCCAGGATCTTACCATAACCGGTTTTTCAACGGCAAGCCCTTCTTCTGAAAAATAACCAAGTCCATGGGCTACAAGTAAAGGTGTGGCATCTGTAATGGGAAGATACCCTATCTTCAGGGTTTCGGATAGGGCAAACGCGGTGAGCGCACGGGGCAGAAAAAGTCCGGAGCAGGTAATGGCCGCAGTTTTCAGGAATTGTCGCCTTGAATCGATTTGAGGGGCATTGTCCACTATAAAAGACTCCTTTTGGCCAGATATGAATTTTTAAATCGTTCTAGTATTTTTAATCGGATTTCTTTGAATTTTGGATTGTTCCGATCCCTTGGATATGTTTCAGTGATTTCAAAGATATCTGTTATATTAGCAGGTTCTCCTGCCAGGAGAATGATTTTGTTTCCAAGTCTTATGGCCTCATCTATATCATGGGTGACAAAGACAGCGGTAAATTGTTCGGAAAGCCATAAATTAACCAGCTCCTCCTGGATGTGGGCCTGGGTAAACGTATCCAGGGAAGCAAAGGGTTCATCCAGGAGGAGAACATCCGGATGACCTACCAGGGCTCTAGCAAGACAGGCTCTCTGGGCCATGCCGAGAGAGAGCTGATTGGGTACGGCATCGGAAAAACCTGCAATTCCCATGATTTCGAGAAACTGGCTGACCCTGTAGTCGAGGTTCTCTGTATCGCCCCGGAGGTTGCATCCATAGGCCACATTTTCTTTTACCGTCAACCAGGGGATCAGGGTCGGCTGCTGGAAGAGCATGGAGCGGGACGGGTGCAGACCGCTGATTTCCATTCCATCTACAAAAATTTTTCCGGAAGTAGGCAGTTCGAGCCCGGCCAGAAGATTCAAAAGCGTTGTTTTTCCACAGCCTGATTCTCCAAGGATAATGACAAAATCACCACGATCAATGGAAAAAGAAATGTCCTTTAATACTGCGTGATCAGATTCTTTTGATTTTTTATAAAGTTTAGTGACCTGTTCGATTTGTATTTTCAATGGCTTTATCCATATATTGTTTGGTAGATGAAGGACCTGTCGAT
The DNA here is from genome assembly GCA_964619205.1 of uncultured Desulfobacula sp. GTDB lineage: Bacteria > Desulfobacterota > Desulfobacteria > Desulfobacterales > Desulfobacteraceae > Desulfobacula. The sequence continues at coordinate 89,701 of CAZUDE010000011.1, forward strand.
CAGGCGGTTTAAATCGATGGTGGACTTCATGACACCCATGGGACCGGACATGTACTTCTGAATGATGTTCAGTGCTTCAGGATCAGGAACCAACAGGGTTTTATCAAAAGTCAGATCTGTTTCAAAAAGAATGTGTCGGACAATGTCTTTATCCTGTCCCAAAAAAAGCTGAGCCAAGCATATGACTTCATCATTTTTGTTTTCCTCAATAAACTGAGCAGTTTGAACAAACAAGGAAATGACCTCTTTTACGGCATCGGGATAGTTTTCAATAAAAGAAGCTTTGAGGACAAACACAGAGCCGGGATGGTTTTTCCATAAACTGCCGGTGGTGCAGAGTCTTGTGGCCAGCCCTTTTTTTTCAGCGTCGCTGCCAAAGGGTTCATCAACGGCAAATCCTGCGATGTCCTGATCATCGTCATCCGCCGCCATTTGTGCCATCAGATAAGGGGGAATAGCCTCACGGGCAACATCGACAGCAATATTATCATGGGTTCCAAAGCTGAGTCCGGCAGAGGACAACAATCTATGAAGAAACATACTCTGGATGGAAAGCTCTGCCGGAACAAGGACGGTTTTATCTTTAAAATCAGCTATGCTTTTGATACCGGATAGTCTGCTTTTTAAGATAATACTGCCGGATCGGTGCGTAAACATAAGCAATCGGATATCAAGGCCTGATGAAAAAAGATCCATGGCAAGGGGAGCTGTAATGAATGCACCGTCAACCTCTTGAGTTAAAATGCTTTCACAAACCTGTGACCAGGAATTCATGGCCACGGGTTCAAGGGTTGAACAGGCAAGCGTTCTGAATTGTTTTTTCAGATGAAGATCGGCGATACCTAAAATCAAGTGATCAAAAGATCTCAAATGTCCGATGCGAATACTGGGCTGATCTATCATTAACACCTCATTGTCATGATTTTCCCGGTATTAATACACTTTGTTCATTTACCGTTGTTCCAAAGCCCAATTCTTAGCACAGGCTCTTAAACTTCGCAAGATTAAAGAAACCGTGGCTTCCTGCGATCAAAGGGTTTATCTTGAATCCGACTTGATATAGCGGGTTGAATAAGATATGACAGGTAAATATAAAAGGTAAAAGAATGGAAGGTTGAAGTGACACAGGATACCCGACTGGTTGTTCAGGATTATTTTTTAAGACCGGGGTTTATTTACCTTCCGGACAGGCCCACTACGATTTCAACCGTACTGGGGTCATCCGTAGCCGTTAGTCTCTACGACCGATCCCTTAAAACAGGGGGTATGAATCACTTTCTTTTTCCTTATTCCGGTGGCAGAAGAAAAACAACAGCCCTGTATGGTAATGTTTCAGTTTTAACCCTGATCCGGATGATGGCCGGGAAGGGATCAAAACTTTCAGATCTGGAAGCACAGATTTTCGGCGGAGCGTTTAATGGTGAGTATTCAAAAAAAGATATCGGCAAAGATAATTTCAAATCCGCCAGGCATATTCTATCAGGCAAAAGAATCAAAATTATTTCAGAAGATGTGGGCGGCGAATTGGGCCGAAAAATTGTATTTAATACGGGAACTTGTGAAACAGGGATATTGAAGGTGGGACGCTTAAGAGAATCTGATTGGTTCCCATATTCAAATGACCGATAATTTTGATATGTTTTTTCATTTGCCGGATATCCTTCAATTATAGAAAGGGCAGGGCCATGGGCGTTGAAATAGAAAGAAAATTCCTTCTGAAGGGGGAAGAATGGCGGGCTTTTGGGCATCCTGTTCTTTATCGCCAGGGATATCTGAACCGTTCAAAGGAAAGAACAATCCGGGTCCGCATGGCCGGTGAAAAAGGATATCTGACCATCAAGGGCATCAGCAGGGGGGCAAAGCGAACGGAATATGAATATGAGATTCCCAAAGAAGACTGCCATGCCATGCTCAGTGACCTTGTTGAAACGCCTGTCATTGAAAAGAACCGCTACAGGATCGAATACAAAGGACTGGTGTTTGAAGTTGACGAGTTTTTAAAAGAAAACCAGGGATTGATCCTTGCCGAAGTAGAACTTGAGTCGGAACATCAAAACATCGAGCTGCCGGACTGGATAGGAAAAGAAGTCACCCATGATCCCAGGTATTATAATTCCAATCTGGTTCTTTTTCCCTATACAAAATGGTGATAAGATTGTTATAAGATTTGTCTTGCCGGTTTTTGGTCCTGTTCACAACCGGCCCTTCTGAATAATCGCTATCAATAGCCAGACTCCGAGGAATGCCGCCGCAATAAATCCTGCAATCCCGATAACGGATACCCCGAAAAGGATGGGCGGGACATCAGAATTGATGACAATGGCAGAGCCCAGAATCAGAGCTGCGATAATGATTGAAAAAGAAATCCGGTTGCTGGTCTGATCCTGATTGTTAAGCATTTTATCAAGATTCTCAATTTTAATACTAAAGGAAAGCTTTCCGGATTTTGTAAGGCGCATGATCTCAACGGCGTCTCCCGGAAGATTCTGGAGCAGCCGGTAGGACTCCCTTGCAAGGCCCATGACATCTTCTGCTATTTTTGAGGGTTTGAATTTTTTGTATTTTGCAGCCGTTACATAGGGAATGGCATGGGAAATCATGTCAAATTCAGGGTCAAGGAGTCGTGCGACGCCTTCAATGGAGATAAAGGCTTTCATCATCAGGAAAAAATCCGGCGGGATTCTGAGTTTGTGGCCTGCGCAAAGCTCAAGGAACTGGTTCAGCATCTTAGTTGTTTTGATATCTTTTAATGCTTTTGACAGATGCAGGGATACAAAATGAGAGATGTCTTTTTCAAGCCGGGGCAGATCCGGCTGAACTTCATATTCCGTGAGTTCGCAAAGAAGCCTGGCCGTAAGTTTGTCATTATTGACGGCAATACTGTGGATGAGATCTACAAAAACTTCCCGTGTGGTTTTGTCCACAAATCCGGTCATGCCGAAATCCACAGGGCAGATTCGGTTTTTTTCCATGATAAAGATATTGCCCGGATGAGGATCAGCATGGAAAAATCCATGTTCGAACACCTGTTTCATGATGAAATCCGCACCCCTTTGGGTAATGAGCTTCCTGTCAAGCCCGGCAGCGTCAATGGCGCTTATGTCATCCGCCTTGATTCCGTTGATATGTTCCATGGTCAGAACCCGCTCACTGGATTCAGATGTAAAGACTCCCGGGATATGAATGGTCCGGTCATTTTTAAACTGCTCAGCCATTCGTTCCATGCTGGACGCCTCAATTGAATAATCCAGCTCTTTTTCAAGGGTTCTGGCAAATTCTTCCACGATTCTTACAGGGCTGAAGACGGCGGCTTCTTCAATATTATTCTCCATAATGGACGCCAGATGATGAATGATTTCAAGATCAATTTCTATGGTTTTTCTAATACCGGGCCGCTGGATTTTGACGGCCACCGGATCATTGCCGTTGATCCTTGCCCGGTGAACCTGGCCAATGGAGGCACTGGCAAAAGGTTTTTCTTCCATGGAGGTGAACACCTGGTCCCAGGGCATGCCGAATTCAGACGTGATTATGGTTTTGACATGTTCAAAATCAAAGGGGGGGACATGGTCCTGTAGCTTTGCAAGCTCATTGAGGAGATCCACCGGGATCAGATCCGGCCGGGAAGACATAACCTGTCCCATCTTGATAAATGTGGGGCCGAGTTCTTCCAGCGCCATCCTGACCCTCTGGTTATTGGACAGCTTTTCAACTTTTTCATGCCGGGCGACGAAGGGTATGAGCTGAAGACCGGATTCAATATACCGGTCAATATGCATGGCATGAATAATGTTTTCAAAACCGTATTTCAGGATGACGCCGATGATCTGCTGGTACCGCATGAGATGGCGGTACCGTTTGCCTACCCGGCCAATGGTTTTAATGCTCAGCATATGGGCCCGATCATCGGGTGCCTATTCATCGGTCAGTTTTTTGGTCAGTGCATCAATCCGGTCATTAAGAGCTTTGATGTCGGACCTGGACGGCAGATCCAGTTTTTTCAGGATTTTTTCAATGGTTGACTCTACTTTTTTATCAAACCCGATCTTGGCCTCTTCATATTTTTCTTCGCACTCTTTTAGAAATTCCTTGGCTTCATCCTGATTCATTCTGGATTTTTCAGCAAATTCCTTTGCCAGGTCCTGAAGTTCACTTTTTGATCTCAGGGCCAGACCCACACCGGTCAACAGGGTTTTTTTCAGATATTCAAACATGATTCCTCCGTTTATTTTGATCCAAAGGAAACATCCAGGATATCTTCCACGCTGGTGTCCCCTTCAAGGATGGCATCCATTTTACCATAGGCTGACGGTAAAAGGGTATGAATAAAAAATTTAGCTGATTCCATCTGCCCGGCATAAAATGCGGCATCTTTATTTTTTTGTGCTGCATTCCGGACGGCTTCCTTATCGAGGCTCCCTGCTTTTTCTTTGAGTTTTAAAGCAGCAATGGAAGCCCGCCACAGGTGCATCCAGGCAAAGGTAACGTCTCCTGTTACCTCGAGGAAAGGATGGGCAAACGCATAGGCATTCAGGATCTTTTCCGATCTCGCCCGTTGTCCGATCTCCTCAGCAAGTGCTTCAAGCCTTGATACGGCATAGGTAACCTTTTCAACCAGGCTTTCAAGGCCTTTAATGTCTTTTGCATCATCAAGGGTTTTTTTCATCTGGTCAAGGAAATATGTGAAACTCGCCCCCTTGTTCATGGAGAGTTTCCTGCCCAGAAGGTCCATGGCCTGGATACCGTTGGTGCCCTCATAGATCATGAATATCCTTGAGTCCCGCATGAGCTGTTCCACCGGAAATTCACTGACATAGCCGTAACCGCCGTACACCTGAATGCCGTGGGAACAGACCTCAAGGGACTTGTCTGTCACATATCCCTTGACAATGGGCGTCAGGACTTCGATTAATGCAGCCGTATCCGATTTCAATTTTGCATTTTCAGTGGTGTGGACTATATCGGAACATTTACCGTAATAATAGATCAGAGACCGCATGCCTTCCGTATAAACCTTCATGTTCAAAAGCTGGCGCTTGACATCCGGGTGCTGGATAATCGTTACATTTTCCGCCTCAGGATTTTTGCCTGCCAGAAGATGCCTTCCCTGGACCCTGTTTCTGGCATATTCAAGGGCATACATATAAGAAGCCGAGGCCACGGCAAATCCCTGCATGCCAACAAAGGCCCGGGCTTCATTCATCATTTGGAACATTTCCGGCATGCCCTTGTTCTCTTCACCCAGAAGGGTACCGATGCAGTCCCCTTTTTCGCCAAGGGATAATGAGGCTGTGGCATTGCCGTGAATTCCCATCTTGTGTTCAAGCCCGGTACAGATTACATGGTTGAATTCACCCAGAGACCCGTCATCATTGACATGATATTTGGGAACCAGGAACAGGGAGATGCCTTTGGTTCCGGCAGGAGCCCCTTCAATCCTGGCCAGAACCGGGTGGATGATATTTTTGCACAGATCATGCTCACCAGATGAAATAAAAATTTTTGATCCCTTGATGGAATAGGTGCCGTCCTCTCTTTTAACGGCTGAGGTAGTCAGCGCCCCCACATCGGAACCGGCCTCGGGCTCGGTCAAAAGCATGGTGCCGCCCCATTCGCCGGAGAACATTTTCTTCATATACCGCTTTTTCTGGTCTTCATTGCCAAAGGCTTCCACCAGTTTTGCAGCACCATGGGTCATGCCGTAATAAAGCATGAAGGCCGAGTTGGCACCGATCATATATTCAAGGGCTGCACAACCAACAAGCTTGGGCATTCCCTGGCCGCCGACCTTAGGATCATCGCACATGGCCAGCCATTCACCTTCACAGAATAATTTCCAGGCCCGTTGAAAAGATTCCGGAACCTTTACCTTTCCGTTTTCAAGAACACACCCTTTTTCGTCCCCTTCCTTGAACGTGGGGAGGATTTCCTTGATGGCAAGATTTCTTGCTTCAGAAACAATGAGATCAACAGTTTTTTTATTGAATTCATCAAATAATTCATGTTTGACCATACCGATCTGTTCATGAAGAACAAAGTCCACATCCCGTCTGTCCGCAATTAGCTGTGCCATTGATATCGCTCCCGTTTTATATCATTTTTATTAATTTTAATTTGAACCTCACCCTCATTTCCTAAGCAAAATAAACAGCGTTGTCAACGGGCGGAAAAGAAAAAAGTTTGGTTGTTTTTAACCGGTTTTATGAATGATTAACAAAATTGCCAAGGAAATAGCGGTAATGAAATATTTTGCATTATCAGGCTTTTTGATTTAATGTGGATTTAATAAAGAGTCTGTTAAATTTTATTCAAGTAACCATAAGATCGACAAAATAAACAAGCCGCTTTTAACAAGAAAACAATGGATTCAGTGACGACAACGACATACGCTTTTGAACAGAGCATGCGCATTCTTGACCTGGCCTTTGACTACCTGTCAATCAATCCGTCCGAAAAAGAAAAAATAGTCAGGGTTTTGGAAAAAAAATTCCAGGAGCGTTCAGGTATAAATTTAACAGATATCTTCAGGCAGGAAAACCTTATCTCAGATGACGAAGCAGAATATTTGCGCATTTTTGATGTTCACCTGCAAACCCTTCACCTGGATCAACAATTTGGAAGGATTGCCATTGCCAACGGCCTGGCCACGGAAGAAGATATTGCCAAAGCCCTTAAAGATCAGCAGGCAGATTTTAAAAAATACCGTATCAATGTCGAAATCGGAGATGTTTTGGTTGAAAATAAAACCATCACCCCCAGTGACCGGGTTTCAATTCTTTTGACACAAAATCGAATCAAGGATGAAAATCTTTTCGAGGCTTTAAATGACATAGGCGCTACTCTAATGGAGAAAGACGCAGTCAACAAAAGGTTCGGGGTTCTTGCCATTAAAAAGGGGCTGGTTACAATAGAGCAGGTAAACGCGGCTCTGGAAGCTCAAAAAAATGAAAGAAATACAAAGGGAAAATCTCAGTTTATCGGTCAGATTCTCCAGGAAACTGCCGGCTTATCCGAGGCTGATGTCCAACAGGTCCTTTTAGAGCAGAAGCAATTTGAAAAAAGGAGGCTTGGCCTTGAGAATGCCCTGCATACGGTTAAATCTGAAATAAAAATTTCTAAGAAACTAAATCAATTATTTGAATACACGATATCGAAAGACGGTGTTGAGGCATTTGCAAAAAAAATAAAAAAAACAGACGAAATAATTCCTGCCTATGAGTTTCTTATCTGGTTAAGAAGAACAGGGATCAAATTTGGTGTTGTTACGGATTCTGTTTTGGAAGAATTTATTCAAAAAGCAGAAAAAAATACTCAGATAGTGGTTGCAAAAGGGTATCCGGCAGAGCAAAGTACCAATGACAGTATAGAGTTCTATTTTGAAAAGGAAGCCATCTCTCCCTTGCAAACTCCAAGCGATACAGATTATTCAAAATCGGACGAAACAGAAGTCTTGCCTTGTAAAAGAGATAATGAAGAAGAGGTTGATGGGGAAAATGAAAACGACACTCCGGTTTTCATTAAAAAAGGCAGTCTTTTGGCACGGGTCATTCCGGGAAAACAAGGGAAACCGGGAAAAGACGTTTTAGGTTTTACCATCCAGCCGGACAAACCTTCCATTTGCATATTAAATGCCGGAAACGGCGTTATCAAGAAAGGCCTGACTTTTTTTTCACAGATAGACGGCTGCCCTGTTTTAAAGAAAAACACCATCCAAATGGTTAAGCCGGTTGTTAAGAAAACTGAAATACAAACCATCAGAGGCAACATCAGCGATGACACCAAAGAGACTTACGAATCTGCAAGCGTGGAGCTTTTCGGAACAATAACCCCGGAGGCGATTTTAAGATGCCGGTCCCTGTTACTTCATGGCAATCTCATGGGGTGTGTAATCTGTACCGGAAACATTGATGTTAAAGGGGATATCGGCAGTGACGGAAAAATGGGAGGTCAGAGCCCCGTTAAAGCATCCCAACCCTTAATCAATACAATAATTCAGACTGCCGGCAAACTTTTGGCTTTAAATTCAAGGGTTATTGGATCAGAAATAATTGCCTGCAAGGGCATGATGATCAGGGATGTTAACGCTCCTTCAATTCTCCGGTTTGGTCTAAAGCCTGAAGATAAAATTCTTGCCGCAGATCATATGATTGACACCAAAAATGATGAATTGTCTATTTTGAAAAAGGAAGTTGAGATTGCCGAGCTAACAGAAGAATACAAAAAAGACCTTGAAAAAGAAGAGAATCACCAAATTGAACAAGCCGTATTAAAAAATCTTGTTGAAATTATTGAGGCGCCGGAGCTTTACCATCAGGAAGGACTTGAAAATAAGATCAAACACCTTTATCGTCTGCCGGATTTCTCGTCCATAAAATCCTATTATTTAAAACTTCCTGAGACAGAAACTGATTTAGCGGTTCGCAATCAAATAATGGCATCCATGGGAGACATGTCTCTTGAAAATTTTTTAAGCCATCTCCAAAAGAAAATTGATCCAAAACCAGAGGATGAAACTGAAGTATCCAATATTTATCGAATTGAATCGCAATTCAAAGGCCGTCTTGCAGCGATTAAGCAGGAAATTGCAGACAAATCAGAAGAAATTGAAAAAATAGAAAATGAAATTAAAGGGTTACAAACCTTAAGGGCAAGACTTCAATCCACCCATGTCGGTTCTCTATCCCGATCTACATCAGAAATAAAAATAAAGAATATGTGTGAAAAGGGAACGATCATTAAAGGAAGAATTGCACGGCTTGTTGTTGAAAAAACCCTATATAATGTCAATTTCAAAGAAGTTCTGGACCCAAAAACAAAGACTGTATCAATTATAATTGGAACATATTAATTAGGGTGGCCCTGCAATTTATTTTTTGGCTTCCATTTTAATTTTCAATCCTCAAAACCTTTGTTTCCTTGTTGGGTTAAAAACGTAAATTTGGGTGGACGAAGAAATTTCGGTGTGATACACAAAAGTGATGGATATTAAATGCTGGGGTTCAAGAGGATCGATACCTGTATCAGGCCCATCCTATATTAAATATGGCGGGGATACGACCTGTATTGAAATTACGGCGAAAACCGGTGAAACTATCATCATCGACGCCGGAACAGGTTTGAGACGCCTGGGAAATTCATTGATAGACAGAAATGTCAGCCGGTATCACCTGCTTTTGACCCATGCCCATTGGGATCATATCATGGGAATTGCATTTTTCAAGCCGCTTCAGTTCAGCAAGGTGAACCTGACAGTTAAGGATTGTCTTTTTTCAGGGATCAGCACCAGGGACGTTTTGCATGAGGTAATGAAAAAGCCTTTTTTCCCAATCAGTTTAAACGATCTCAAAGCCCAGTTGCAGTTTGAAAAGTATCTGAACAAATCTTTTTTCATCGGGTCTGTAAAAATTGAGACCATCCCCACCAGCCATAACAATGGGGGAATCGGATACAAATTCCTTGAAAACGGGAAGATCTTTGTGTTTCTGACTGATAATGAACTCGGTTTTAATCATCCTGAAAGCAGGGGATTTGATGCCTATCTTGAGTTTTCCCGCAATGCAGATCTTCTGCTCCATGATGGGGAATATACAAAGGATGAATATTCAAGAAAAATGGGATGGGGACATTCCTCCATCAGGGATGTGATGGATCTTGCCGTTCAGGCCCGTGTAAAAAAACTCGGATTGTTTCATCTGAATCAGGACAGAACCGATGATGAGATGGATAAAATTGTCGGTGATTGTCAGGCAGATCTGAAACATTTTCATTCCGGCATGGAAGTGTTTGCCGTATCTTCCGATATGACCTTTCATCTATAAATGACGGGATCCAATTAAATTGTGCTGAAACATGAAACAATCCATTGACGCCCCGCCTGTTTTTAAGACCCTTAAAATAATGTTCTCCTGGAAAATGGCAGTCATGTTTTTTTTTGGGTTCTCGTCCGGATTTCCTTTTTATATTATCAAAGATGTTTTAAAACTCTGGATGACGGATGCGGGTGTGGATATAACCCAGATAGGGTTGTTCGCCCTGGTCGGTATGCCCTATACTCTGAAATTTGTCTGGTCTCCCATGATGGATGGGTTTGTTCCCCCATTTTTGGGCCGTCGGAGAGGCTGGGTCCTCATGTCCCAGGTCGGGCTGATGATCACCATCGCCGCCCTGGGACAGTGTGATCCAAGCCGGTCTTTATGGTGGATCGCCGTTTTTGCCCTGTGCCTGAATTTTTTTGGCGCCAGCCAGGACATAGCTCTGGATGCATTCCGGCGCGAATATCTCACCAGCCGGGAGTTGGGGTTTGGGACCGGTATATGGATGAATGCATGGCGTCTTGGAACCTTTGTTTCGGTGGGGCTTTCCGTTCTGGCTGATTTTGATTATTCATGGCAAACGATTTTTTTCATGCTTACGGCCGTCATGGGAATCGGTATTGTCACCACACTCCTGGTTCCTGAGCCAAAAGTGGATGTTTCTCCCCCGCTCACCATCAGGGAGGCTGTTGTTGATCCTTTTGTTGAATTTTTTCAACGGGATCGGGCTCTTTTAATTTTGCTCTTCATCCTTCTCTATAAAATAGGGGATAACATGGCCGGTACCATGACCATTCCGTATATTATGGACATGGGTTTTTCAAAGGCCCAGTATTTTGTCATTGTCAAAGGCATCGGCATGTTCGGTCTTTTTGCAGGGGTTCTGGTAGGCGGCTCCATTATGATCCGCCTCGGCATTGCAAAATCCCTTTATGTCTTTGGGTTGCTCCAGGCAATTTCAACCGCTTTTTTTGCCATGTTGAACATGGTGGATCATGGCTCATCCTTTTGGTCGGCTTACAGTCAATACCTGTTGGGGTCAGTTGTGGGGTTTGAGTTTTTTGCCACCGGTCTTGGCCAGGCTGCCTATGCAACCTATATGGCGATTCAGACCAGTAAGCGGTTTACTGCCACCCAATATGCTTTGTTGACTAGCTTTATGGGCGTACCAGGGGTTTTTGCTGCATCTCTGACCGGATATATGGGTAAATTTCTGGGATGGGATATGTTCTATATGTTTTGTGCTCTGATCGCTCTTCCGGGATTATTGTTGCTCTTTAAGATAGCTCCCTGGAATACCAGCAATGAAGCCCTTGAAGAGGGGCGATAAGAGAAAAACAGGGCTAATCCATTTGATTGATAAAGTCTCTCATGCCGAGGATATATGCTTCCATCAAATCTCTTGCCTTTTCAGGATTTTGGTTTTTGATGGTTTCCAGAATTTCCCGATGGCTGGTCAATGATTCCAGTTCAAAAGCCACATCATGAAAATCCTTGAAATGTTTTCGCAACAGACTGATCAGGACTTTCATCAGGACTTCGAGGATCGGGTTTTTGGATGCTCTGGCAAGACCCAGGTGAAATTTACTCCGGTTTGCCTGAAGCCATGCGCCATTTGATATCTTGCTGGTTGGGATGGTCAGCAATGATTCCAGATAGTCTATATCATTTTCATCGGCATTCACGGCTGCTTCGGCAGCAGCATAGGTTTCCAGCAGCAGCCGGATGTCAAATATGTTGTCTTCCGTGATCTGTCCGCCATCCACAAGCCCTTTTAAAGAATCGCTGATGGGTTTATCATAGCTTTCCGATACAAAAATACCACCTTTGGGGCCTTTTTTAATTTTTACAAGCCCCAGGCTTTCAAGATTTCTCAAGGATTCCCTGATGACTGACCGGCTGACCTCATGCTGTCCGGCAAGATCCAGCTCTGCCGGCAGACGCTCTCCATTCTGATATTCACCGTTCATGATCCTGGATTTGATATCATCCACTATTTTTTCAGACAATCTTATCATTTGATTTTCGACTCACTATTTTTTTTCGGCCTGGTAAATGTAATGTCAATATAATTAATAAATCTCATTTTTGTCCAGCTCTTTTCTAAAGTTCAGCCATGATGTCACCTGCTTGGGACGCCATTTCTTACCATACAGAAAATTGTCCACATGGGGGAACACGATCTGTGCGACTCTGGATTTTGCCACAAACCTTCGGACAACCTTGTGCAATAGTGTATCCGGTCTTGAAAAAGGGCAAATGGCCATGCAGATGGAACAATCGGTGCCGACCTTGCTCCAGAAGTCATAGCAGGAGTCTTCATCGAGTTTCCATTTTGAGAACCCGTTATAGACTATTTTTTCCCCCTGGGGGATGGATTTTGACGGGCAGGAGTCCGCGCATTTTTTACAGGCTTTGCAAAATTCTTCCACACCCAGGGAAACAGGGCTGTCCACAGCAAGGGGCATATCGGTCAGGACTGCAAAAATCCTGGATCTTGCACCCAGGTTCGGGGCAATCAGATAGCCCTGTCGGCCGACTTCCCCAAGCCCTGCATCAGCGGCCAGGGGCGGCAGTGGGATATTATAGTTTCTTGTATGCTCTGCCACGCCTTTGTACCCCATATGTGAGAACCACCTTGCCAGAAGGGTGCCGATATAGGCCCCCTTTGCGTAGAGGTGCGCGCTTTCAGCCACCGTAGGAGTATGGGGGGCTGAAATCACATGGCCGTGATTCATTTGTGTCAGGAAGACTACTGCATAGGGGGGCAGGCTGTTGATTTCTCTCCCCCAGTCTTCTGTTTTTCCATAATGGGTTTCACCCCTGTGGGAATAGACAAGATCCGTGTCCACCTTACAGATGCCCACAAGATCAGCTCCGATATGAAGGGTGAAATTCTTAACAATATCAGCTGCTTTTTCAGGCGTCAGATTTGCTTTGGGCGTATCCGGGTCAGGATCATTAAAGGCATAATGACCCAGATAGGGGGGGATATCAAAGGCGGCATGCATCATGGCCACATTGGGCTGGTATTCATGATCGATAAGGCCGGGCTTGCCGATAAAGCCTTTTTCCCTTCTTTTGGCATCTTTTTCCTCTTTTTCCGGGTGAAGCTCTGAATAATATTTTTTATAGAGGCTTGACCCCGGCACAAGGCTTCTGTGTCTTGCAAATACCGTATCTCTTTCATCAAATCGGACGGGGCTGCCCACCTGGTAACCCCTGGCCCCCTTTAACGCCTTTGCATTGGGGCCGGCCGGGATAAAAAGGCTCAGGCCGAAAACAAAGGCCATGGCAAAAATGAGTTTTACACCTGTACCGATAACCGGAATGAAAAGGCCGGCACCCAGTAAAAAACAAATACCGGACAGAATGAGGCCGTTTTTTACGGCCCGGTCTTCCTGCTCTTTTTTTGATTCCCAGGTAAAATACAGGCAGGCTGCAAGGGCTGATATATCGGCTACCAGTAAAAAAGCATTTAACACATTCATTTTATAAACTATCTCCACAGCATTATGAATACAGGGTTATCCCATCATATGATTGGGCAGGAATAAAACAATTTCAGGAAAAATCACCAGGAGGATGATGCAGATCAGCATGGCCACCCAGAAGGGTGCAATCCCTTTAAACATGGTCGACATGGGGATGTCCTTTGCAACACCGTGTAAAACAAACACATTTACACCCACCGGAGGGGTGATCAGACTCATTTCCATGGTCAGGGTAATGATGATGCCGAACCAGATGGGATCAAATCCAAGATTGATGACAATGGGAAAGACAATGGGCACGGCGAGAACCATGATGGACAGCCCTTCCATAAAACACCCCATGATGATGAAGGCCAGGATGATAGCTGAGATCACCATATATTTGCTGAACCCGGCATCGACTATGGCTGAAGCAAGGGTTGTGGGAATCTGGCTTAAGGTCATGAAATACTGAAATATCATGGCACCGATGAGGATGGCGAAAATCATGGCTGTGGATGAGGCCCCTTCTTTAAGGGAAATAAAAAGGGTTTCCCAGTTCATCCGGCCTTTTAAAAATGTGATCAGAAAAGCACCAAAGGCACCGGCTGCAGCGGCTTCCGTGGGTGTAAACCACCCGGTGTAAAGCCCGCCGATGACAAGCATGAAAAGTAAAAGAATGGCCCAGGTGTTTTTAAGGGATTTTATTTTTTCCTTCATGGCATATCTAGGCCCGGGTCTCCCCATATCCGGCTTGATTCTTGTGATGATATAGATGGTGGCAAGGAACAAAAAGGTCAGCAGCATCCCGGGGAGAACCCCGGCAATAAAAAGTCTACCGACGCCTTGTTCCGTCAGAATGCCGTAAAGAATCAGAACGGAGCTGGGGGGAATAAGTATCCCAAGGGTACCGCCGGCCGCAATACACCCGGTGGACAACCTTTGATCATAATTCAGCCGGTTCATTTCAGGCAGGGCAATCACACCGAACATGGCAGCCGTGGCCAGAGATGATCCGGTTATGGCTGCAAACAGAGAGCAGGCCCCGATGGTTGCCATGGCAAGACCCCCTGGAAAATGCCCGATCCATTTGTTGACGGTATCATATATGTCGGACCCCAGTTTGGAATGGTTGGCGAACTGACCCATGAGCATGAACAAAGGGATAACACTCAAAGTATAATTGGCTGCCGCCTGAAAGGGTTCAAGTCCGAGGATTCCCAGAGCGGATTGAAAATCGCTGAGAATAAGAAAACCGCCAAATCCCACAAGGGCCATGGCAAACCCGATCTGCATTCTCAGGGCCAACAGTGTAAAGAGAATGATAATTCCGATAATTCCGATAATAAGCGGGCTCATGATTTGACTACCTTAATGATGTTGATGATGGTTTTACTGAACAGCACCAGAGTTAGAATGATGCAGCCCATACAGGCCAGATAAACAAAGGGGTATAAGGGGATGCCTAAGTCCATGGTGATTTCACCGTATTTTTTCATATTTGCGGAATGGTGAAACAGGGAAAAAGACATCAGTGCAAAGGTGATGGTGCAAAGGCTTTGGGTGAAAACATCTGCCATAAGCCTAATTTTGGGCCCCAGCTGATCCATGACCAGGTCCAGCCGGATATGCCCGTTTTCCACTTCACATTGCGCCAGCGAACAGAAGACAACGGCCACCATCATCAGTTCCGTAAGCTCATTGGCTCCCAGAATAGAGGCGTTGGTGAAATTTCTTAAAAAGAGATCAATGGCCGTCATGGTCATCATGGAAAAGAGCATGATCCATGAGACTTTATCTAAAAGCCTGACCAGAGGATAAAATTTTTTTTCGATCAGGGATTCAAATTTTAAAGGTGTCATTTTTTGATTTCCTTGAAAAAGAAAGGTTCCATAAAGACTGTTGCAGCGTTATGTAACAGTCTTTATGGCGGCTTTTATTTATTTTTTTTGGCAGAGTCAAACAAAGCATCCAGTATTTTCTGGGCTGGTATGGCAGCTTCATTTTTCTTGACCCAGTCTGTATAGAATGCTGTGAATTTTTCTCTTATCTCTGCCTTGTCGGTTTCAGACAATTGATAGGATTTGATTCCTTTGGCATTGGCTTCTGTTTTGTTTTCCTCATCTTCGGCATCAAATGCGCCTGCGGCCATTATCCCGAATTCTTTTGTAGCGACCTGGTCAATAACTTTTTTTGCATTTTCAGGCAGCGATTCCCATTTGCTTTTGTTCATGAGAACACACATGAGAGACCCGGAAAAATTAAAATCGGTAATGTGTTTTGTTACATCAATTAATTTCTGGCTTTTCAATGCAGCATAGGGCGTGAACCCGCCATCCACAACTCCTTTTTGAAGAGAAATGGAAAATTCGGAAATGGGCATGCCCACAGGATTGCCGCCAAGGAGTTTGATGGCTTCGGATTCGAGAGCATTGCCGCTTCTGATTTTTTTCCCGGTAAAGTCTTTTATGGAAAGCAATGGTTTTTCAACGGTATGAACCTGGCTCAAAGGTGATGATAAAACCCACAGGACTTTAAAATCCTGGAAATCTTCTGCAAGGAATTCATTGTAAATATCATAGAATCCCTTGGTCACATGGGCGGCATTGTTGAAGATGAAAGGCAGTTCAAATATTGAGCTTCTCTGGAATCGCCCAGGCACATAACTCGGCAGGACAAAACCGATATCGGTTATTCCCATCCGGATGGAATCCACCATGGTTTTCGGGTTTCCAAGCTGTGCATTTGGATAAATCGTGATTTTGACCTCTCCCTTGGAAAGTTCCGCCACCTTTTCAGCAAAAGGTTCAAAAGCCTTTACATGCTGGACATGCATGGGCGGCATGAAATGGGCGAGTTTGAGCTCTATATTTTCTCCCGTTGCAGGGCTTGCCGCAAACAACACCATCATGCCCATGAATAAGACAACCGCTGATTGAATCATTTTTTTCATTTTCCATCCCCTTTGTCATTTAAGTTAATGATGAATGAAAATCAGGCCTTAAACATATAGGTCTGACTTATCTATAAGTCAGACCTATATGTTGATAAATAATTGCTGTCAAGTTTTTTTTATAAAATTTTCAAGCAGTGGTTTAATCCATAATCGTAATCACAGGAAAAACTATTTCCGATAACGAATTTCAAGAATCCTAAAAAAAATGAAAAATAAATCCTGAAATTTCTAAAATTCCTGAAGATGATCCGGAAATAGTGCTTGACAAGGAATGCCTTTTTCTTTACTTAAAGGCTGGAAATGATTAAAATTATGGGTTGATTCCATATAAACGTGCAGTTATTGAAGAGATGTGAAGGTATTAATCGTATTGTGCAACTATTTTGCACTGATATAAAAAAAATGACCCGAATATGTCAAGGGTCGACAGGGCTTATAACAAATGCCGGCTCCAGGTCTTAAAAAGCACCCAATGGGATGCTTTTCAGGAAAGGAATCGGTTTTTTTTATTAAGGCCGATGCTGGTCTTTTAGGAATAATATCACTCCGAAAGGGCTCATGGCATTAGGCTGTCAAGCATTCATTCATTGAATAGCTTATATATATAAGGTAGGAGGTTAACAAAAATGACCCAAAATGAAATATCAAAAGGCAATCTTGCCGGTTCCGTCATGGTCCTTGGCGGTGGAATCGCAGGAATGCAGTCTGCCATTGATCTAGCCAATTCAGGCTATTATGTATATCTGGTGGAAAAATCTTATGCCATCGGCGGTATGATGGCACGGCTGGACAAGACCTTTCCAACCAATGACTGTACCATGTGAGTCATCTCACCCAAACTGGTCGAGGTCGGCCGGCATCTGAACATCGAGTTGTTGACAAATACGGAACTTCTGTCACTGGATGGTGAAGAGGGAAATTTTACCGCAAAAGTCAAAGAGAAACCCAGATATGTTGATTTACTGAAATGTACATCCTGCGGAGAATGCGCCAAGGTCTGCCCGGTGGAAACTCCCAGTGAGCACAACCAGGGACTTGCAAACCGGAAAGCGGTTTTCAAGCAGTATGAACAGGCCATCCCGGGCGGCTACGGCATTTCTAAACGCGGCACCGCGCCCTGCAAGGCCACCTGTCCTGCCCACGTCAGTATTCAAGGCTTCATTGCCCTGATGCAGAAAGGCAAATATGCAGAAGCATTAAAGCTGTTCAAACAGGAACATCCTTTCCCAGGCTCCTGCGGACGGGTCTGCCATCACCCCTGCGAGTCTGTCTGCACACGGGGGGATTCGGACGAACCCCTGGCCATCCAGTATCTTCACCGGTATTTGTCTGAACTTGATTTTGAAGGCGAGACTCCTTTTATTCCTGAAATTGCTGAAAAGAGAAATGAAAAAATAGCCATCGTCGGTTCCGGTCCTGCCGGTCTTACCTGCGCCTATTATATGGCCCAGAAGGGGTATAGCGTCACTATTTTTGAAAAACTGGCTGTAAAAGGCGGTATGATGGCTGTTGGTATTCCTGAATACAGACTTCCTAAGGCCGAGCTGGCAAAAGAAATCGATGTCATTGAAAAACTCGGGGTGGAGATTAAAACTTCGGTTGAATTCGGCAAAGACATCACCCTTGAAAGCCTGAAAAAAGACGGCTTTAGTGCGCTTTTCATGGCTACCGGGCTCCACGGGTCACGGGGTCTTGGGGTCAAGGGCGAAGATCTGAAAGGCGTGCTCAAGGGTGTGGACTTTTTGAGAGAATCCGCCCTGGGGACTGCTGAAAAGCTCTCCGGCAAAGTCATGGTCATCGGCGGCGGTAATGTGGCTGTGGATGTGGCTCTGACGGCCCGGCGTCTGGGCGCAAAGGATGTGACCATGGTCTGTCTTGAAAAACGAGATGAAATGCCGGCCTGGGATTATGAAATCGAAGAAGCCCTGGAAGAGGGCGTAAAAATAGTCAACAGCCTGGGACCCCTAAGATTCATCGGGGATAACGGCAAAGTTTCCGAAGTTGAATTCAAGGAATGCACCACGGTCTTTGATGAACACGGCCGGTTCAGCCCCCAGTATGACGACTGTAAACTCACCATGTTTGAAACCGATACCGTCATTGTGGCCATCGGCCAGATGGGGCAAGTCGGATTTGCAGAAAAAGAAGGTATTGCCCTGACCCGTCCCGGCGGTTTAGAGGCCGATCCCGTCACCCTCCAGACACCCATTGACTGGGTGTTTGCCGGCGGGGATGCCTTTTACGGGCCCAAATCCGTTGTAGATGCCGTTGCCTCCGGAAAAACAGCGGCGGAAAGCATGCACCGGTTTATCAACGGTGAAGACTTAAAAGAAAACAGAGAAAAATCCTGGGACTATGAAAAACCTGAAATCATTAATGTTCCCAGGCTTGAACGGGTCAAACCGACAAAGATTCATGCCGAAGAAAGAGAAGGCAATTTCAAGGAAGTCACCCTGAACCTTGCCAAGGACCTGATCGATCAGGAAGCGGCCAGGTGCCTTTCCTGCGGGATCTGTTCCGAATGTTACCAATGCGTGGATGCCTGCCTTGCCGGGGCCATCAATCATGAGGATCAGCCAAGGGTCAGAGACCTGAACGTCGGTTCCGTCATCATGACCACGGGTGCCACCACCTTTGACCCCTCCGGTCTGGATGACATCTACATGTACAAGCGGTCCAAAAACGTCATGACATCTCTGGAGTTTGAAAGAATCCTGAGTGCCGGCGGTCCCACCATGGGGCATCTTGTGCGGCCTTCGGATCAGAAGGAACCCGAGAAGATTGCCTGGCTACAGTGTATCGGATCAAGGGATACCAATAAATGCGGCAACGGCTACTGCTCATCGGTCTGCTGCATGTATGCCATCAAAGATGCCATGATTGCCAAAGAGCATTCGGAAAAAGAATTGGATGCCGCCATCTTCAACATGGACATGCGGACATTTGGCAAGGATTATGAAAAATACTATAACCGGGCTGCTCATGAGGAAGGGGTCAGGTTTGTCAAATCAAGAATCCACTCCGTGATTGAAGAGCCGGGTACCGATAATTTGATCCTGAACTATGCCGATGAGGAAGGCCGGATGCAGCAGGAAATTTTTGATATGGTCATCCTGTCCGTTGGCCTTGTGATTCCCAAAGAGAGCGTGGATCTGGCCAACCGGATCGGTGTGGAACTGGGGAAATATAATTTTATCAAAACCCCGATCTTTAACCCCTTGCAGACCTCCCGTCCCGGCGTGTATGTATCGGGTACCTTCCAGGGGCCAAAAGATATTCCGTCATCCGTCACCGAAGCCAGCGGGGCTGCCTGTGCAGCCGGAATCAAGCTTGCTCCGGCCCGGAATACCTGTACAAAAACGGTTGCAAGGCCTGAAGAACGCGATGTCCTGGGTGAAGAACCCAGAATCGGTGTCTTTATCTGCAAATGCGGGATCAACATTGCCGGGATCATTGATGTGGAAGGGGTTGAAAATTACGTCAAAACCCTTCCCAATGTTGTGTATACAGGCGAGAATCTGTTCACCTGTTCCCAGGATACCCAGGTGTCCATCAAGGACATCATCAACGAACATAAACTCAACCGGGTGGTTGTGGCCTCCTGTACACCAAAGACCCATGAGGGTATCTTCATGGATACCCTGGAGGATGCGGGCCTGAACAAATACCTGTTTGAAATGGCCAATATCCGGAACCAGGATTCCTGGATGCACTATCATGAACCGGAAAAGGCAACCAGAAAGGCCAAGGATCTAATCCGCATGGCCGTTTCCCGGGTTGCAACCCTGGGGCCACTTCATGACAAGCGCATTTCCGTTATTGACAAGGCTCTTGTCATCGGTGGCGGTGTTGCCGGCATGACGGCAGCCAAGGGTCTAGCAGATCAGGGCTATCATGTCACCCTGGTGGAAAAGGAAAATGTTCTGGGCGGTCTTGGCAACCGGCTCCATCACACCATTGAGGGCGCAGATATCCAGGCTTATGTCAAGGGATTGACTGAATCCGTGGAAAGCCATGCCAAAATCGATGTTTTCAAGCAGGCCCTGATTGTAGGGTTTGGCGGGTATAAAGGGAATTTTTCCACTACCCTTCTTCTCGGACCCTCCATGCAGGAAAAGGTCATCGACCACGGAGCAATGATCGTGGCCACCGGTGCCGTTGAATATCAGCCCACGGAATTTCTGTATAATGAAAGCGAATCCGTCCTGACCCAGCTTGAACTTGCCGACAGGATTGAAGACGGCAAGGCAAAGGATCTCAACCGGGTCATAATGATCCAGTGCGTGGGATCAAGAAATGAAAAAAACCCCAACTGTTCCAGGATCTGCTGCCAGAATGCCGTGAAAAACGCCATTGCTTTAAAAGAGCAGAATCCGGATACCGATGTGTTCATTCTTTACAGGGATATGAGGATGTATGCCATGCTGGAAGAATTCTATACAAAGGCCAGGAACATGGGAGTGATCTTCTCCCGTTTTGATGCTGAAAACCCGCCCGAGGTGACAAAGGGTGAAAACGGCACAATGGCAGTCACCTTTACCGATCATGTCCTGGGACGGAAAGTCGAAGCCGAGGCAGACCTTGTGGTCTTGAGCGCCGGAGTTCAGGCGGCGGATACGGAAGAGCTTGCGACCATCATCAAGACCGGCAGAAACAGGGAAGGTTTTTTCATGGAAGCCCATGTAAAACTCAGACCGGTTGAAGCGGCCACAGAGGGTATCTTTATCTGCGGTACGGCCCACGGCCCCAAACTTATCACCGAAACCATCACCCAGGCCATGGCAGCAGCATCACGGGCCACTACCTTTCTTTCCAAGGAATCTTTGACCCTGTCTGCTGTTACGGCAGAGGTCAATCAGGAACACTGTGCGTCCTGTCTGGTCTGTGTCCGCTCCTGTCCTTATCATGTACCGGTTATCAACGAGCTGGGGGTCAGTTATATTGATCCGGCCCTGTGCCAGGGATGCGGTGTCTGTGCTGCGGAATGTCCTGCTAAAACAATTAAACTGAACTGGTATGAAGACAACCAGTTGCTCAGCAAGGTCGAGGCTTTGCTGGAGGGGGTAATATAATGGAAAACGAGTTTGATCCTGTCATCCTTGCCTTTTGCTGTAACTACTGAGGGTATTCAGCCGCGGACCTGGCAGGTTCCATGAGGTTGAAGATTCCGGCCAATTTCAGAATCGTGCGCGTTCCCTGTACCGGAAAAGTGGATATCATCCATATTCTGAGAGCCTTTGAAAAAGGCGCGGACGGTGCATTTGTAGTTGGCTGTATGGAAGGGGATTGTCATTATAATGAGGGCAATTTCAGGGCAAGAAAACGGGTTGAGCAGGCCAAGGTCATCCTTGACAAGGTCGGCGTGGGCGGAGAACGGGTAAAGATGTTCAACCTGTCATCCGGCGAAGGTCCCTTGTTTGCACAGTATGCCATTGAAATGGACAATAAGATAAAAGAAATGGGGCCAAGCCCCATCCGTCTGGCAAAACTAAAGAAGGCAAAAACTGCGGCTTGACGCATTAACCATAATTAACAGCATAATATGAGGTTTGCTTATGATCATAGCAAAAAAGAAACCCATTGAAGAGATTATCGGAGAAGTTGAAAATTTTGACCGGCTCCTGATCCTGGGGTGTAATGAATGTGTAACTGTGTGTGAAGCCGGCGGTAAAAAAGAAGTGGAAATTCTGGCTTCAGCCCTGAGAATGAATTTCATGGCCAAGGGCAAGGAAAAAGTCATTGATGAAAAAACACTTGAACGTCAGTGTGATCATGAATACCTGGAAGAAATCAGATCCGGCATTGATAAATATGATGCCATAGTTTCCCTTGCCTGCGGCGTAGGCGTTCAGTTTGCAGCTGAAAAATACTTGACCATGCCCCTGATTCCCGGCGTCAATACCGTATGCCTGGGCGCCAATGAGGACAGGGGCCTTTGGACCGAGCGGTGCCAGGCCTGCGGAACCTGTATCCTGGCCAGAACCGGCGGGATCTGCCCGGTCTCAAGATGTGCCAAACGAGTGATGAACGGTCCCTGCGGCGGATCATCCAAGGGCAAATGTGAAATCAGCAAGGATGTGGACTGCGCCTGGCAGTTGATCGTGGACAGGCTGGCAGCCTTGAATAAAATGGAAGATTATGAAAAGATTGCACCCATCAAGGACTGGTCCACAGACAGGGCCGGTGGTCCTAGAACGGTGACAAGAGAGGATGTGACTATATGAGCACGTTAAATACAAGCAGCAGACTGGAAAAGGTTTTAAAGGCAGGGCATCTGGGCGTTACCTCGGAATGCGGGCCCCCACGGGGCACAGATGCAGAAGAAGTCAAAAAGAAAGGCCTCTTGATCAAAGATTATGTGGATGCCGTCAATGTCACGGACAACCAGACTGCCATGACCCGCATGTCGTCTCTGGCAGCCTGTATCCACTTGAAGCTTCTCGGCATCGAACCCGTTCTCCAGATGGTGACCCGGGACAGAAACCGGATTGCCCTCCAGAGTGATATCCTGGGCGCTGCTTCATTTGACATCCCCAACATGCTCTGTCTTTCCGGCGACCACCAGAGCTTTGGCGACTGCAAACAGGGTCAGAATGTCCATGATCTTGACTCCATGCAGCTGGTTCAGACCGTCCGCTATATGCGCGATGAGGGAAAATTCTTAGGCGGAGATGCCATCAAGCATCCGCCCAAAATTTTTGTGGGTGCGGCCGCCAACCCCTTTGCCGATCCCTTTGAAATCCGGGTGCCGCGTCTGGCCAAGAAAATTGCCTGCGGTGCGGAATTCATCCAGACCCAGTGCATTTATAATCTGCCTAAATTCAAGGAATGGATCAAACGGGCGGCTGACAGGGGCCTGACTGAAAAAACCTTTATCATGGCCGGCATGACCCCCATGAAGTCAGTGGGCATGGCCAAATACATGAAGAACCGGGTTCCGGGCATGGATGTACCCGATGAGATCATTGCCCGCCTGGCCGGTGTTCCCAAGGAAAAGCAGGCTGAGGAAGGCATCAATATCTGTGTGGAACATATCCAGGAATTAAAAGAAGTCAAAGGCGTTGCAGGCTTTCATATCATGGCCATTGAATGGGAGGAGAAGGTTCCTGAAATCGTAGAAAGAGCAGGGCTTTACCCAAGACCCCAGGTTTAATCGTTATTTGTTGTTTTTTTGAAATCCAAAAGGATACAGGTTTAAGGAAAACTCCTTTACCTGTATCCTTTTTTATATTAAGACTAAACATCAATATGGGAAATTTAATGATACTTGTTTGATCCGAAGGAGACAAAATGGCTGTCATTGTAAAATTTATCGTTGTCAGGAATGGAGAGGAAAAAATGACATTTGCGACAAAAAAAGAAGCAGACGATTATGACAAGATGCTTGATATTGCCGATAATGTGTATGAATTCCTGGAAGATTCAAAAATCAAACTGGATGAAACCCAGCTTGAATCCATCTCCCTGCTGCTGGCTGAAAACAGGGATAAACTAACGCAGATTCTAAGGGGCGTCAGCCTGAAAAAAATAATGAAAAAACCTGACCCGGCCAATACAGCACCCGTAACCAAAAAAACCAAAGCAAAAAAAGAGCAAAGTGAACCCAATCTTCTCTAAGGAATTCTGGTTAAAGGCCTGGGAACAGGATAAAGAGACAGACACTTACACAGTTCACAGGGGCTTTTCCACGCCTGAATACTGGAATCAGGTGGCATCTTCCTATGACCGGAATAAGGAAGAAACAAAAACCCGGCGTCTGTCAAAAACCCTTGATCTGTTTAAACGTAAAAACCTGCTTTCAAAGGGGATGGAGGTCCTTGACATCGGCTGCGGCACCGGCACCCTTGCCATGGAACTGGCTCGCCGGGGAGCCAGAGTAACAGCCCTTGATTTTTCAGACCAGATGCTGGATCAGTTCAGGCAGTCCATCACCCCGGACATCAGCAAAAATATCACCCTTCTCTGTGAAGACTGGCATACCATTGACATTGAAAAAAAAGAGTGGAAGAAAAAATTTGATCTGGTCATTGCCTTTATGTCACCGGGCGTGGCAAGCCCGGAAGCGTTCTATAAAATGATGGCGTCTTCCAAAAACGGATGTGCCATCCGGGGCTGGGCCGCCAAACGGAATCATCCGATTCTTGCCGTTCTCTGGGAAAAAATCATGGGTGGCGTTCTTGAGGACGCACCCCAGAGCATTCTGCTCAAAATCAACCTTTTGTTTTCCCTGGGGTTTTTCCCCGAACTTACCTTTGATCCGGTTGAATGGGACCAGAATGTTACAGTGAATGAAGAAGTGGAAAGCGAGCTTGCCTTTTTCAGAAAAGTAAGCGACAGGTCCGATGCCGAGCTTTCCGCCGTCATCCGCCCCTACCTTGAAGGCATATCTGAGAACGGCCGTATTGAAAGATCCCACAAGGGGCTTACCGCCACTGCGGTCTGGTCCGTGAATGAGATATATTAAAGGTCTGCCTTGCAATCCGGGCAGGCATCCACCCGCTTTATAAAGTCTCTGAATTTCCGGAAAGTTTTCTTATCCATGGCGTGCTCCACTTGGCAGCCTGTTTTTTCTGCTGTTTCTTCATCTACTCCCAGAACCCTGTGAAAAAAATCTTTTAAAAAGATATGCCGTTTCTCAATTTCCTGGGCAATTTCTCTGCCTGCAGGCGTCAGGGTAACATATCCGTATGGCTCGTAGTCAATCAGGTGGTTGTCTGCCAGTTTTTTTAACATTCCTGTGACAGAACCGCGTTTGATGTCCATTTTTTCAGCAATGTCCTTGGATCTGGCAACAGTTTTTGTGGTCTGAAGTTCAAGAATTGTTTCAAGATAATCTTCAAGGCTTTCTGAGAGTTGATCATTTTCAGTCATTGGGGGGTCTCCTTTATTGCGATACCGCCTTAATTTATATTTGAATACTAAGTAAGTCAATCAGTTATTTTATAAGAACTTAAAAGTTTTTAATTGACAATATCAAAAGTTAGGCATATAAAACATTATTATTTTAATATTACTTAGTCTTCTATTGAAAATAAAATAAAAGGAGCAGGAATGGAAAGAATCAATCTGAGGCAGATGAAGGTGGGCCAAACGGGAACCATTTCCCGCGTAACCGCCGGCAGCGAGCTTGGCCGAAGAATAAGGGACATGGGGCTGATCCCTGGAAAAGAGGTCACGGTTCAGGGCAGGGCGCCTCTTTATGATCCGGTTTCCCTGAGGATCATGGGATTTACATTAACACTTCGCAACAGCGAAGCAGATCATATAGACGTAGAGGTACTGTAAATGACTGCAACCATAGTTCTGGCCGGGAATCCTAATTCCGGGAAAACCACGCTTTTTAACGAACTGACCGGAGGAAGGCAGCATGTGGGGAATTATCCCGGTGTAACCGTTGAAAAAAAACAGGGTGTCTATAAAAGCGATACGGATCGATTTGAAATTGTCGATCTTCCGGGTACCTATTCTCTCACAGCCTATTCTCTGGAGGAAGTGGTGGCAAGGGATTTTCTGGTGAATGAAAAACCCTCCATGGTCATCAATATAGTGGATGCGTCTAATCTTGAAAGAAATCTTTACCTGTCGGTCCAGTTCATGGAAATGGGGCTGCCGGTCTGTATCGCCCTGAACATGATGGATGTGGTCAAAAAAAGGGGAATTGAAATTGATATTGACAAACTTTCAGCCCTTCTGAACCTGCCGGTGGTGCCCACAGTTGCCAGGAACGGGAAAGGAAAAAAAAATCTCATGGAGCAGGTTGCTGCAGCCGTGGGTCAAAACCCGGTGCCCTTAAGAATTTCCTACGGCAGGGACCTGGACGAAGCCCTTGACGAGATGGAAACCCTGATCCGGGAGGCCGGTTTTTTGGCCCAGCGATACCATCCCCGGTGGACAGCCCTTAAATACCTGGAAAATGATCACCAGGTCAAGAACACCGGTCATGCAGAAGACAAGGTAACGGCAGTTAAACTGGGCATCATTGTACAGAGAGTCAGGGATCATCTTGTCCATACCCTGGATACCCATCCGGAAGGCATGATTGCCGATCACCGGTTCGGGTACGTCAATTCAGTTCTGAAGCAGGGTGTCATCCGGTTTCATCAGGATGAAAACAGGCTCCGTGTTTCCGATAAAATCGACAGTATTGTCACCCACCGGTTCATGGGCCCAGTGATCATGGTGGCCATACTCATGGGTCTTTACCAGTTTACCTTTTCCTTTAGCGAGGTTCCGGTGGCCTGGCTGGAAGGGTTTTTCGGATGGGTATCCGCCATTGCAGATCAGGCCCTTCCGGAGGGTATGCTGAAATCCCTGCTGGTATCCGGCATCCTGGGCGGCGTGGGCGGTGTCCTCGGGTTTGTGCCCCTGATCATGTTCATGTTTTTCGGCATTGCTTTTCTTGAAGATACCGGATATCTGGCCCGGATGTCCTTCATGCTGGACAGGATATTCAGGATGTTCGGTCTTCACGGCAGCTCTGTCATGGCCTTTATCGTATCCGGAGGCATCGCCGGCGGTTGTGCTGTTCCAGGGGTAATGGCAACCCGGACCCTGAAATCTCCCAAAGAGCGTCTGGCGACTCTCTTAACAGTTCCTTTTATGAACTGCGGTGCAAAACTGCCGGTATTTGCCCTTCTGACGGCAGCCTTTTTTGCTGAAAGTCAGGCCCAGGTCATGCTGCTCATTACCCTTATTTCATGGGTAGGGGCCCTGCTGGTAGCCCGGTTCCTGCGATCCACCCTGATCCGGGGGGAATCAACCCCCTTTGTCATGGAGCTGCCGCCTTACCGGCTGCCGACGCTGAAAGGGCTCTTCATCCACACATTTGAAAGGATAATTCAATACGTGAAAAAGGCAGGCACGGTTATTCTTTTGATTTCCATTGTTCTCTGGGCCATGATGAGTTTTCCTAAACTGGAACAACACCGGATCAATGAATTTGATTCCCGCCG
The DNA here is from genome assembly GCA_964619205.1 of uncultured Desulfobacula sp. Lineage (GTDB taxonomy): Bacteria > Desulfobacterota > Desulfobacteria > Desulfobacterales > Desulfobacteraceae > Desulfobacula. The sequence goes on from CAZUDE010000011.1 coordinate 116,894, forward strand.
CAGCCTTTTATTATCCGGTCTGGCCACAGAGACAGCGGCTGCTGAGATCATGAGCCTGGAACATGAAAAACTGACCCCGGATATGTTGTCAGTGAAAGAAAGCCTGCTACAGGTGGACCGGGAACAGGCCGGGGAAGAATTGAAAAATTCCATTGCCGGCCGCATCGGGATCGCCATTGAAAGCGTGACCCGGTTTGCCGGGTTTGACTGGCGGACCAATATAGCCCTTGTGGGCGGCTTTGCCGCCAAGGAAGTGGTGGTTTCTACCCTTGGAACAGCTTATTCTCTGGGGATGGTCGATCCTGAAGAAACCGCCTCCCTCTCCGAAAGGCTTCATGCCGAGGCAGGCTGGAGTCCCTTAACTGCCTTCAGTCTGATCCTGTTCACCATTTTTTATTCGCCGTGTTTTGTGACCGTGGTCTGTATTGCCAAGGAAACAGGGTCATGGAAATGGGCTGCCTTTTCCGTGGTTTTCAATACAATCCTTGCCTTATCGATTTCAACTGTTTTTTACCAGGTTGGAAAACTGGTTTTAGTTTAAAAAAAGGAGGTTTGATCATGGATCAGATTATTGTCGGTATCATCGTGGCTTTTGCCGCGGGGTTTCTGGTAAAACGGTTTTTGGACATCTGGAAGGGCAAAAAGTCCTGCGACTGCGGAAATGCCGGCTCGTGCGCGTCCAATGGGACCTGTTCCGGGGACCGGTTCATCAAAAAATGATCCGCCTGTCCGGCAGCCGGGCCTTTTATGCCCCGGCTGCCATTCTCTCTGCAAGGGCAGCCGTCCAGATAGCGGCCAGTTTTTCACTGAACAGGTAAAAATATATAATCAAAGAGTCATACTCCGGCCTATTGCAGACTGAAATGGAAATCCTGGCCGCCTCTTCATGGGGATATCCATAGACCCCGCATGAAATGGCAGGAAATGCAATGGATCTGCACCCGTTGGCAACTGCCAGATCCAGGCTGCTCCGGTATGCCGAGGCCAGAAGGCTTTCAGGAGGGCCGTCAATTCCGTACCTGGGCCCCACCGTATGAATCACATAGTTTGCTTTCAGGTCTCCTGCTTTTGTGAGTCTTGCTTCCCCGGTGGGACATCTGACCCCGTTTTCCGCTTTCACTTTTTTACACGCCTCAAGCAGTTTGGGACCGGCAGCTCTGTGAATGGCGCCGTCCACGCCTCCGCCACCCAGCATCCGGGTATTGGCAGCATTGACAATGGCATCCACAGAGGCCTTTGTGATATCACCCAGGATTATTTTTATAACGCTCATATCCTCCTCCTCTCCCCTGATCCATTAACAGGCCTTGGCCAGGGATATATTTGATTCTGTAAAAATTATCAAACCTCATGAAGTGTAAAATCATTTTTTTTCTGAACAGGGGAAGATAGAACAATGGCGGTTTTGGTCTCACCGAATTTACCCAGCTTTTCAACCATGCTGTTCAACCGGGGTATGGACCCTGTAACAACTTTCAGCATTAAAGATTCATTGCCGCTGATATGATGACATTCAATGATCTCCTTTTGCTTTTCAGCAAAAGAATAAATCATTTGATATTTCTCCGGTCGAGTCGTTAACATAATGAACGCCATAATATCCAGCCCAAAGGCACCGGGGTTTATATCGGCGCGATACCCATTTATGATTCCCGCCGCCTCCATTTTATAAATCCGTTCTGCAACAGCAGGCGACGACAACCCCACTTTTCTGCCGATTTGGCTGAAACTGGATCGTGCATTCATCTGAAGCTCCCTAAGAATGTTCATGCCTATTGTATCAACTGAACTTTCAAATTTAACGTTCATTCTCCATCAACCCTTAAATTATTAGTACAATATCCCTCTTAAACTTAAAACCATCCTTCCCTCATTTTTTCGGATCATATATCATAATTATAACAATGAAAATTATTCAATTTTTTTTATGAGGTATTAAATGACACCACTGTTCAACGGCATGCTGACCGGTTTATTTCTTCAATTAGCCTTAGGCCCCGTGTTTTTTTATATCTTTGGAATCACCGTCGACAGCAGTTACATAAACAGTTTGTCCGCCATTCTGGCCGTAACAATCGTGGATTATATTTATATTGTCTTATCTTTGATCGGGATCGGCAAATTGCTTCAAAATGACAGAATAAAAAAAATCTTTGGGATCATCAGTTCAACAATACTCTTTCTTTTTGGATTGATGATGTTGTATAAAGGGCTGGCCTTTGTCAATGATGCCGGGCACGTCGGATCTGTCGCCTGGACGCCGGTCAGCAGTTTCACAAGCTGTTTTGTATTAACTGCTTCAAGCCCGCTGACCATCGTTTTCTGGAGCAGTGTGTTTTCTGCAAAAGCAATTGAAAAAAATTATAAAAAGAAAGAGCTGGTTATATTCGGGATCGGGACGGGCTTGTCTACATTTCTTTTTTTATCATTGAGCATGATGATATTGTCTTTATTCAAATCAAGCATACCAGACCTTATCGTGCAGATTTTAAACTGCAGCGTCGGCTTTGTTTTAATTTGTTATGGAATAACAAGAACGATAAAAACCTTAAGGAATAAATAAAGTCAAAAATATATTCAAATCAATCTCTTCTGGTTTTTACCTTATAAATATCAATTTTATAAATAAGATATTGATTTATTGAATAAAAAGAGCGAACATCAGGATAATGAAACCTTCTTTTGCAAAGGGATTTAATTATCAATGGATAATAGCTCTAATTCTAAAGAAAAAAGTAATTTACGCGAAGAGGCAAGAATTGAAAGCCGGGAGAACGGCAGTGTTGAGTTTATTCCCGGAGACAACGAACTTGCCTATCATTTCAAGCTGAAAGATTTTTCTTCAAAGGGTCTTGGCATTATGGTCCGCAAGGATTCAAAGGTACTGAGACATATCAAGGTGGGTGATATTATAAATATGAGATATCATCCGGATAAGGCAACCCTAAACCCGGTGCCCCATAAGACCCAGATAAGACATATCACAGAGCCTGAGCCCGGTAACCACAAAGATCATATGCTTGTGGGGCTTTTAATTTTGGAATAACGCCAATTCGAATTCTGTTAAAATTCCAGCAAAGTGTATTTTTGCTATTCTTGATATTTTCTTTTCTTCTTTATTACGTACAGGGATAATGATACTTGACTCCAGGAGGGGGAATATTATTCTCTAATACCGGAGGAGTCAGCAGGGGCGTGGATTAGGAGCTTCAGATTTCCTTCGGTGTCGGCTTTGGTGACACCATCATCGCTCCACCCGAAAGCCTCGCCGTTCAGGATGATTTTTTCTTTGTTGAACCAAACTGTCAACTCATCTGAATCCTGCTTCTTTCTTTCGGTATCGATGCTTGGTGTGCCGATTTTGTAGAGATTATTTGTATACTTTATCGTTTTGGATAATTGCTCATCAGAACGAATTATTTGGGACTTGAAGACCATGTCTATATTGTAGCCTTTTTTTTCAGTATAGTCCGCTGCAAGTTTTTGGCGAATAAGAGAGATGGATATCTCAACAGAACGCTTTTTCTTTATAAAAGATTTGATTGGAAGTACATCTTTAAAGGTCAGCACAGTCATCTCCTGAAAGTCGGGCATCACAGCCGCATCGGCAGGATAGAAATCCTTTTCCCCGGCCTCATTTTTTAAACGCAACGTCACCATGGAATTTTCAGCCATCCAGCGCGTAGGCAGGAAAAGGGTGATATTGTCACCCTTAAAAACATTGAGAGGGTTGAGAAGAGACTTATCCGAAACCTGCAGCAACACGCGGTCAAATTCAGGTTGTATTTTTTTTAAGATATCACTGTTTCGAAGTTCCCCGTAGAGCCACAGCAGATCATAATTATTCACCTTATCGTTTTTCATCACCATATCCATGATGCGATTGAAAACATCGGGCCGAGCATTCAGCAGCAAAGCCGGACCGACCGCCCGAATCATATCGGGAGAGTCGATAAATGCAGTATGCCCGTTATCCAGATTGCGCAGAATCAGCTTTCCCGCCGCGTCAGGATCTCCCATACGTCCATACTGAAGGGCCGCAAAAAGTATATTCCCCCAATCGGCATCATCTGAATTGGCTAAAATCAGATCCAAATCGCTTTTAAGCATGCCGGGATTTGACTGTTCCCTTTTCAACATGGTTTTGCACATGGCAACCGAGGCCGCATAAGGATCTTTTCTCAAGATTCTCTGATTGATTTGTTGAAACTGGTTGAAGCAATCAATCGCCTCCTCATTATTACCAATTTCCTGGGCCGCCTGACCGCGGTAATACCAGTAGGGCGGAAATTTTTTGAAACTGATTTCGATCCGCTCCAATTTGCGATACCGCCGTTCAAGGTCGGGCTCCTTTAAAATATCAGTATAATCGCTGAGCTGTTTTTCATTTAATCTCCATTCATCAGGCAAATCATACCGCCGCATCAACTCCCAGGAGTATTTCAGCAGCTTTTTATAAAAACTGTTGAGCCCCTGCATTGTTTTTGCTTCAATTGCCCATTTTCCTTCCTCTTTTTCTTTAGCGTATGAATCCATTTGGGATCGGTAATTAAAATAAAAGGACCCTGTGTAAAGTACCGATTTTAAAATGCCCGCATAAGGGTTGAGAACCAAATCAGTGTCAAAAATGCGCGACCGCATTCTATTTTTGAGCTCGGTTTGGACATTTTTGTCAAAGCGGGTCAAGAGGTAATCCCTTTCATGATCTTGAATTTTCGAACTTATGAGCAGGTCCATGAGTTCCTGAAGCAGTGTAATGATGTCGGCGTCAGGAATATTTTTCAAATTCAAGTTATTGATGATGGTATTGTATTCCTGGTCAAGAACCACCTTGTCATTATACGTCATGATATGGGTCAAAGAGACTGCAATCAGGTTTAAAGATTGCAATACCTGGAGCTTGACCTGGTCCTGATTGAGGTCCGCCCGAATTTCCCTGGGAATAAACAACCCAGACAGCAGGATACAAAGAAGAATTATAACCGACTGTAACCCCATGAAAAATTTTTTTTGAATGATCCACATTTGCATTTTGTCATCCGTTACTAGTTTTAGACCATATCCTATATGATTGGAATACGCTTTTTGTCAAGTTAATCAGCAGCAATTCTCGGTGACAGAAATTTCAAGGCATTTTTGGCTTCAATATTCGGGATGATACATTTTCTCTGCCAATTTGTTTGACGGGTCTCCCTCCGATAACATCCGGGATAAAATCTGTTTTTCTTTTTCAAGCGGCAGTCGCCCTGTCATGGAAGCAATCCCAACGGTTTTTTTATCCTGATTGGTAAAAATGGCTTCTGCTTCTGCACGTCCATTTTCTTTTATCCGGGTAATCGTGACGCGGCACAGGATGGTGTCATTGAAATAAACTGGGTGCAAAAATTTAAAATTCATGCTCGTTGCTAACCAACCAACCTGGCCGCCAAATTCACAAATCATTCCCCCAATTAACAGCCCATGGCAAATCAAGTCTCTGAATCCTTTTCCATCCGTCCAGCGCCTGTCATAGTGGACTGGATTATAATCATTTGTTAAATCCCCGAATGCCATGGATTCTTCTTTTGAAAACGTTCGAGTGTAGACAAATGAATCTCCTGTCTCTATACCTTTAATTGCCTTTTCTCTTATTGGATTTCCCATTTTACCTTTGTGCAGCTTTCCAAGAAATATTAAAAATTTTTCCGAATCACATTACATTAAAAAATGATCGGATAGTTCAATTATAATTTTGATATCACTAAATATACGCCAAAAACAGTCACGCCCATGGCCGCTAATGCCATCAGGCTTAAGGTTTCATCAAACAGCCACCAGGCCTCAATACTCGCCGCAACCGGAACCAGGTAAAAATAGCTTGCCACCCTGGAGATTTCACCTTCACGTATTAAATACATCAGCAATGATATGGATACAATCGAAAGCGCAAATATCAGCCAGGCCAGTGCGGCAATCAGGGGAAATGACCAGTGAATTCTCTGGGATTCAAAACCAAATGATAAAACCGCCATAATTATACAGCAGCCCAGATACTGCCAGACTATCCCTGCAAGCAAATCAATGTTTGCGCCATGTTTCTTTTGATAAAGGCTGCCCAGCGTGATTCCCAATAAGGCTATCAAAGAGCACCCCACAGCAGCGGGAGCAAATGCAAAACCGGAAAAACCTTGGGTCAACCCAATCGTGCCCACTACCCCCAGCAATCCGCAGATAAAACCCATATACTGACGATTGGATATCTTCTGGTGGAACCAGAATGCGCTTATCAATACCGTTAAAACAGGTTGAACGCCCACAATGATAGATGTAATACCGGCAGGCAGGCCTAATTTAATAGCTGCGAAAACACCACCCAAATATGCGCCATGAATCAGCATGCCGACAATCATCTGATGTCTGGCCTGATTTATTGAAGGCCAGCGTTTTACACGAAACAAAGCCCAGACAAACAGAATACATAATGTCAGCAACATCCGGACCAGCAGCAATGTAAAGGGTTCAATATACGCCAGCGCATATTTGTTAATTTCCTGTTTGTTCTGAGTAAAAATTTCTGATTATTTTAATAGTGTCG
>CAZUDE010000012.1:0-48127 GCA_964619205.1 uncultured Desulfobacula sp.
AACCTGTTCAAAATAATCAGAAAATTTATGTCAGGATAAAGAAAAACTCAACAAGGGAGACGAAAATTGCGCACGTCGATCTTGCCGGTTACAGCATTGGTGATGAGTGCAGAGCGGTATTCTTGGAGCTTCTTTATGACAACATTAATTCTATTCTGCTGCGTATTTATCTGCTCTTCCTCATGAAGCAAGGATTGCGTAATCATTTTTTGCTCCTCCACAGGAGGAACTGTAAATACAAGCTCTTTTGTTTCGTCTTGGTTTATTATTGGAAGAGTGGTGTATTTACCACATTTGACAATGAACTCTTTTATTGAGTGCAGATAATAAACAGCATAAAGAGGGTTCAATTTTTCGTTGCAGATAATTGCATTGATTTGTTGGTTACAAGAAGCTTCTTTTGTCGTTACTCCGACCTTTCCGATTGTCGCCCCGATACCAACATGCATAACAGTGTTTGGCGGAAAAACTCTGACCTCGCTTACACCTTCTTCAGATAATTTTTTCTCTGCATTATTCAAAAAAAGCGAATTATTGAAATCACCCGGCTTGAACCACGGCATTCCTGTATCATCAAAGTGTGTCTCGTTCACGCCAGTTGGCGTTGAGCCAGTTTTCACATTAACAACCAGCCTTCTTAATGGCAAAGCCTCCCAATGAGCCGGAATTTCCCCCAGCCAGTCGATGCCAGAGTCGCGCATGGGGGCGTTGGGATCAAGTCCTTTGGTGACGGCGTGACTGATGAGGGCGGTGCGCTTTTCCAAAAGCTTATCCAGAAGCGCTTTCTTTTTGGCAATCAGCGCATCAATCTTCGCTGTTTTATAATCCAGAAATGCCGCAATGGTTTGCTGTTCGTTTGGTGGGGGAAGAAGCAAAGGGAGATTCCCCACAAATTCCCAGTTCGCCCGTGGCATTTTACTTCCGAAAGTTGAAGAATCTACAATCTCAATGAAGTCAGGTGACAGCATGTAATATTTCAGGAATTCAGGTAACACCTCTGTGCTGTTCCTAATAACAAATGCTTCGCTTGAGACAAGTCCGTCTTCTTCTGCCAAATGAACCTTTGCCAAATAAGGTCGAAGTTTTCCGAATAGGACATCTCCGACAGAATACCTTGAAGCTAACCCTCACTATTGGCTATTTCACCTGCAACCCTTTTCCCAGTCCAAGACTCAATATGTTCAAGCCCGATATATGGCAATGCGGATTCTTCGGCCGAAACTTTCTGATTAATTAAACCAGTTGAAAACTTCAGTCGTTTAATTCGCCAGTGCTTCGGTGCTTCCCTTATCCAGTCTACACCAGTATCCAGTGTTTCATCAAAAGTGATATATCCCATCACAGCACCTCACCAAGCATGGAAACAATTTCTTTTTCCAGCAGACTGGTCTCTTTGGCAATGGCTTCAAGAGGGTGTGCTGACTGGTAAACGCAGCATTGTCGGGTCAGCGGAATCTCATGGCCGACCCTGGTCTGAACGTTCCGGGATTTCCGGGCGGTTGCGCTTATTCGATGTTTGAAACAGGAAAAGAAGGGGCGTTGCGTCCCTTCAGTCAAATAGCCATCAAATAAAGACAAAGCGTCTAACGTGTTTATTTTCAATGCGTTAGGTCCGGTTAGGGGTGCCGCGTTCCCCTCTCCAGTCAAATAACCGTCAAATAAAAGGTTCATTTGGCCCACCATGGCAGATATTTCATGAATTTTCGGGACGCCTGGCTGTCATAAGGCACAATGCTGTCGGCTTCCAGTGCATCCTTAATGACTCTGGAAGCCATGGAGCTGTTTTTCTCTGCAATGCCGAAACGTTCACGCAGTGTGCTGTTGGTCATATAATCGCGCTGAACATACCGCAGGCAGGCATGCAGATAGCAGGCACGGATACGATCCTGTTTGTCCATGTCTCTGAATTCCCGGTGAGCAAACAGTACCGCCCGGGTATGTTCTTCGGTTTGTTCAAACAAGGGGGCCGGAAGCTGGTAAAGTTCGGTCTGAAAAACCACTTTGTCAATGCCGCTGCCGCGCTCTTCACATACGCCGATTCGACGCATGAAAGACGCAAGCGCTTCATTGCGGGATTTGGGCGGGCTGTCCAGAAAGCGGTCCGTTTTAACCAGCGGTAGTCCGGGATTGGTAATTTCCATGCGGTTGGCAAAAATCTCAACCAGCGGCGCGGTTCCGGTGATATGGAAGTCTTGATGAATGATGGCATTGGCGACCATCTCGCGGATGGCCAGTTCAGGAAACATGGGGACTTCTTTGCGCAATGCCTGTCCGATCACTTCATTACTTGGAAGCAGGTTTTTTACATATTCAATCAATCCCTCAAAACCGACCGCATACCCTTTTCCGCCTTCCTGTTCTCGAATGGTTTCGACCCGGGTTTCCCCTTTGTAGAGAATAACGCGAACAGCTTTACGTCTGAGGGTGTGAAAATCAGACAATCTGCGCGCTAAAAGCACCGCTCCCAGATTCGTAACATGCAATTTCCCGCCATTGCCCTTGCGGATCATTTCTTCTGCGGCAAGTGCATCTAAAATTCCGTCCCGTCCTTCGGGCAAAGGAAGTGAAAGCAAGTCAAAATATGCGGGATAGTCCAGCAATTTCAGCACATCTTCTGTGGCAATGTTTTCAGCTGCGACCTCTTTTTCAAATGGAATACGATCGAAGACCCGCCACAGCTCGCGCTCTTTCTCAGGATAATCTTTAAGCTTTTTCTTGTAAGAGCCAATACGGATATATTCGATGTTTTTAAATTGAACCGGATGTCTGAAGGCAGCCCCTATCTCCAGGAGCACCATTGGTTTTCCGTCGTGAACAAAGGAATAAAAATGAAAATTGATCTTGGGTGAAAGCAGTCGCAGCAACCAGCTCTCCAGCTCTTCATTGCCTATCTTGGCTATACCAGGGTTAAATGAGGTTCCAATGATGTCGTGGCTGGAATCATCCACCCCCCATACCATATAGGCGTGGACCTTACCGTTTAGGGCGGCTCCATTAGCCAGTGCAGAAAGGTATTCGCCTATTTCCTGAGGGTCTTCATTGTTGTGTTTTAATTCCAGCCATTCAGTTTCTGTTGGCAATTTCCGTAATTCCGACATCATGCTGATCAGTTCCGATTCTTGTAATTTTATACTCATTACAGCACCTCGCTGAGCATGGAAATAATCTCTTTTTCCAGCTGACTGATCTCTTTGGCAATCGCTTCAAGAGGTCTTGGCGGCTGGTAAACGTAGAATTGTCGGGTCAGCGGAATCTCATAGCCGACTTTGGTCTTGTTGTGGTCAATCCACGCATCCGGAACATGGGGGAGTACTTCCGCCTGCAGGTAGGTCTCGCAATGATCTCTCACCAGATCAAGCAGCTTGTCATGATCGGTTTCGTTATCGTAGCCCAAAGGCAACGGCAGTTCGATATCGGAAGGCAATGGTACCAGCTCTGTATCGCGCAATTCAGAATCCGGCTCCGGGTTTCCCTTGCTGTCGGTGCAGATGTCGGCCTCGGGATCACGCTCTGAAAGAGCGACCAGGATGGCTTTTTTAACAGGAGCAGCAATTTTAAGGTCTGCTTTTTTCAAAGCACCGTTCAATGTCTTCAGAAAGGTGTCCCGGTTGCGATAAAGGATTGTTTTATCCAGACCGTCCAACACAGCTTTAATCTCCGCCTGTAGTTTTTGTCCGGCGCTAATTTCTTCCTTTTGCTTTGCTGTATCTTTTCGCTTCTTGCTCGTGGCCAGATTTGTAAACGCACGCTGATCGGAAAGCCTGTCGATACGATCAGCACTGCACTGGAAATTCAGACGCAAAGGCCGCTCCACTGTCATTTTCAGAAAGCCGAATTCCCGGTTGTCAAAAATTTTACTGCACGTGCGCTGCTGCGGTTTGCCGTCAATAATGACCGTGCTTTGGGCATCATGGTCGTTTTCAGCGTAGAGCCGGACAATTTCGGCAATGTGATCGGGCGACATTTCATTGCGTTTGTTGCCCAGGCTTTTATCCATTTTTTTGAAATGGCGGGTGCCGTCTATCAGATGGATTTTCCCTTTTCGGTGTTTCTGTTTTTTATTGGTCACCAGCCACACATAGGTGTAAATCCCGGTGTTGTAGAACATCTGGTCGGGAAGCGCGACAATGGCATCAAGCATATCGTTTTCAATAATCCAGCGCCGGATATTGGATTCCCCGCTTCCGGCATCCCCGGTAAACAAAGGCGAGCCGTTGAATACGATACCGATCTTTGAACCATCCCCCCCCACCTGGGGCGGGTGATGCATTTTGGATATCATGTGCTGCAGAAAGAGCAGTGAGCCGTCATTGATGCGGGGCAATCCGGCACCAAAACGCCCTGAAAAGCCAAGGTTTTTGTATTCCTCTTTGACAAAATCCTCTTCCGGTTTCCACTCAACACCAAAGGGAGGGTTTGCCAGCATGTAATGGAACTTTTTGTCGGGATGCCCGTCATTGGGGACAAAGCCGTTATTTTTGTTTTTAGCGTCTTTAATGCCAAGCGTATCGCCATAAATCAGGTTGCTGATGGGTTCATCTTTAATGAGCAGATCAGAACAGCAGATCGCATAGGACTCTGGATTATACTCCTGGCCGAACAATTCAATGTTTGCATCCGGGTTCAGGCCGGTCGTCTGCCCATCACCGCATATGAATTTTTCTGATTCTGAAAGCATACCTCCTGTTCCGGCAGTAGGGTCATAGACACTGCGATAAATACCTTTTTCATAGATGCCTTCTTCTCCGGTGAAAAGAAGCTGAACCATCAGATTGATAACTTCGCGTGGCGTAAAGTGATCTCCTGCCTCTTCATTTGCCTGCTCATTGAATTTTCTTACCAGTTCCTCAAACAGGTAACCCATTTGAAGATTGCTGATGGCATGAGTGGAAAGGTCAATTTCAGAAGAGCAGAACTCTTTAATAATCAGAAAAAGACGATTGGCCTCATCAAGTTTTGATATTTCCGCCTCAAATTCAAACTTGTCAAAAATATCTCTGGCGCGGGGCGAAAAACCTTGAATATAGGCGATGAGATTCCCGGCAATATTCGGCGCATCACCGAGCAATTTATCAAAGGTGAAGCCACTCGTATTGAACAGCTCCTGCTTGCGGTCGGTAGCGGCTATGCGGGATAATGCCTTTTCCAATGCCGGGCCGGTTATACCCTTTGCTTCCAGCCTTTTCTTTTCAGCAAGAACCTGTTCCTTGTTTTCTGCTAAAACCAGATCAAACCGTCTAAGGACGATCATGGGCAGCATGACACGTCGATATTGCGGCGGGCGATACGGTCCACGTAATTTATTTGCAACATTCCAGATGAATGAAATAATCTGATTATGATTTGTAGCTCGCTGCATATCTGTCACTTATCCTCAGTTGATTTGTCAATTCGTTCGGCCGCGCCGCCGCTTTCAACCCACTTGTCCACCTGTTCTTTTTTGAATTTCCACAGGCGGCCGATTTTATGGGCGGGCATGCCTTTTTCGCTTATCCATTTATAAACCGTATCCCGTTTGATCCCGAGGTATTCACCGATTTCATCTACGGATAACCATCTGTCTTCCATTGCAGGCTCCATCATTCTTTGAGGGCTGTGCCATTTTTAAATGTATGGCGGCTCGTCAAGTTGTTTAACCGGACGGCATCCCACACGGGCAAAATCCGGCTACATTAGGTTAAACAAGGTTAAAGATATATAGATGAAATGAAAACATCAAGTTCTATTATCATTCCAGCACCAACCGGGGAGGCTGAGGTGGACCCTGAAAAATGACAATACGTTAAGATAAAACAAACGCGCAGAAAAAGAAAAATTTTAAAAATTGGATAATCATTTGGTCCAAAAGGCGAGCCGTTGGCTTTGTCTGCAAAGGCTCGCCCGGATATATCGGAAACCCAGTTTCGATATTAGACACATTGTGGGGGGATAACTTAAATTCCACACTGTGGACTATGTCAAAAACAAAATCCCACCAATATTGGATTCAGAGCCCCGGATTATTATTAAAAGTCTGGGGAATATTAAATTGTGGCCAAAACATTTTACGGTTGGCGACAATTTCATCCATCGATAGCAGTTATGATTAATTATCCAATTGCAAAGCTTTCGGAATTTGATTTAGTTAATGATCCCCTCAGAATTCCCACCTCCTGTAAACAAAAAGAATTCCAAAATTTTCAGCTGTTTGAAAATTTAAGCATACTGTTGCATAACAGTAAATGCCATTGTACAATAACGCTATGATTAAAAGCTTTAAGCATAAAGGATTAAAAAATTTTTTTACAACCGGGAGTACAGCAGGTATAAACCCCAATCATGCTACGAGATTAGAAGAACGTTTGCAAGCCTTACACACTGCTATGTCCATTGAAGATATGGAGATCCAACAGCATAACCCTACGCACCCTGGAGCATTTATAAAAAGAGTTTACCTGGAGCCAAATGATATCAGTTCAAATGAATTGGCCCGCCAATTAAAAGTAAGCCCGGGGTTAATAAGCCGATTGATCAATGGGAAAACTGATGTTTCCCCGGCAATGGCCTTAAAGCTCTCAGTAGTATTAGGCAGATCACCGGAAAGCTGGTTGCTGATGCAAGATAATTATGATCTCTGGAAGGCACGAAAAGAAATTGACTTGAATAATTATAATACCATCGAATTTGCCGTTTAAAAATATCCGAAAAAATAAAACAAGCCCGGCCTTAACCTTGCTTTTCCATGTCCGGGAAAATCAATTATGGTGCTTATGATTAATGGCAATGATCCAAATGTTTTATCACTTCATCTCGTAACTGATCTCGTCATTGATGGTTTTACCGGCAATGACGGCTTTCATCTGGATCTTATAATTTCCTTTGGCATTGAAGATGACATCGGCGCCATAGCCGTCCTGCATGCCCATGGTCAGGGTTTTAAAGGAGGACCCGTCCGGGTTGGTGATGTTAAATCCGATTTTGGCGGTTACTGATTTTTGGCCCGCCCCCTCCTTGGCATAAACAACCAGATGGTTGGTGACATCCGGGCTGTCGCTCATGCCGTGCATTTTCATGCCTTCCATGCCCTTCATCAGATCTTTTCGTTCTTCCAGGTTGAGAAGCCGGTATTCAAGAGAGTACCCTTCCACTGTTTTTTTTGTTATCAGAACCCCTTTGGCCTGATCCTCTGCAAAAGCAGGATGAATAAAAGCTGCCAGAAGGGTAAATACAATCGCGGTTGTCAGTTGTTTCATTTTTGTGTTCATGAGTCGTTCTCCGTTTGTTGTTGTGTTCAGATCTAATTTTATAATCGGTTTGTTCGTTTTTTCCACAGTTTAAAAATAGCCGGGTATACCAGCAGTTCCAGGATAAATGAGGTCACAAGCCCGCCGATCATGGGCGCGGCAATCCGCTTCATCACATCTGACCCGGCAGAGGTGGACCACATGATGGGCAACAGCCCCATAAAGGCGGCGCACACCGTCATCATCTTGGGTCTTGCCCGTTTCACCGCGCCGTGAATAATGGCCTCATCCAGCTCAAATAGATTCCTGAGCCGGTTTCTTTTTTTGGCGTCATCATAGGAAAGCTCCAGAAAAAGAAGCATAAACACCCCGGTTTCCGCATCCAGCCCCATGAGGGCGATCATGCCCACCCAGGCGGCAATGGATACATTGTAGTCGAGAAAATAAAAGAGCCAGATAGCGCCGATGGCTGAGAAGGGCACGGCCAGCATGACCAGGCAGGATTTAAACACAGACCTTGTGTTGGCATAGAGAAGGATGAAAATCAGGACCAGGGTAATGGGAATCAGGATTTTCATCCGCTCTTTCACCCGGATCATGTTCTCGTACTGGCCGCTCCATTGCAGGGAATACCCCGTGGGAAGGGCAAGCTCTTCACTTACCTTTTTCTTTGCCTCTTCCACATAGCCGCCGATATCCCTTCCCGTCATATAGACAAAAACATACCCGGATAAAAATCCGTTCTCATCCCGGATCATGGAAGGCCCCTGGATCATTTTAATGTCGGCCAGCTGGCCCAGGGGGACCTGGGCACCCAGGGCCGTGGGCACAAGGATTCTTTCCAGCTGTTCAATGCTGTCCCGAAGCTCCCGAGGGTAGCGCAGATTTACGGGATAACGTTCCCTGCCTTCAATGGTGGTGGTGATGTTTTCTCCGCCCACGGCAGTCCCGATGACCATCTGGAGCTGGCCAATGGTCAGTCCGTACCGGGCAAGCTGATCCCGGCGGGGTTCGAAATCCAGGAAATACCCTCCGGCTGTGCGCTCGGCAAAGGCGGAGCTGGTTCCGGGAATGGCCTGCATGATCCTTTCAATCTTTTCCCCGATCCCTTCGATTTCTTTTAAGTCTGCCCCGAATATTTTGATTCCCACCGGGCTTCTTATGCCGGTGGAGAGCATGTCGGTTCTGGCCTTGATGGGCATGGTCATGGCGCCCCGGCTGGTGACACCGGGCATTTCAAGCTTTGCATCCATTTCAGCCAGGAGTTCTTCATAGGAAATATGATCCGGCATGACCGTCCGGAAAACCGATTTCAGCCAGTCCGGCGCCCAGGACGAATAGAACCGGTCTTTTCCCCGCCATTCAGTTTCCGGTTTTAATACAATGGTGGTCTCCATCATGGAAAAAGGGGCCGGGTCGGTGGAGGTGTCGGCACGGCCGGATTTGCCGAACACCCGTTCCACCTCAGGAAAGGATTTGAGGATCTTATCCTGGGTCTGTAAAATTCTCTGGGCCTCTGCCACTGAAAGGCCGGGAAGGGTGGTAGGCATAAACAAAAGCGTTCCTTCCCTCAGGGGCGGCATGAATTCGGACCCAAGTTTCATATAGGCCGGGATGCTCAGGACCACCAGGGCAAAAGAAGCAAGAATAACCTGTTTGGGATATTTTAAGACAAACCGGCAGGCCGGCTCATACACTTTGAAAATGGCCCGGCTGATGGGATGTTTTTCCTCAGAATAATAGGTTCCCACAAGGGTGGTGGAAGCAAGCCTTGCCAGCCACACCGGCCGGAAACTGAAAGGGTCCATGCGGGCAAACATCATCCTGAGGGCCGGGTCCAGGGAAATGGCCAGGATGGCGGCAATGGCCATGGCCAGATTTTTTGAATAGGCCAGGGGCCGAAAAAGCCGTCCTTCCTGATCCACCAGGGCAAAGACCGGGACAAAGGCCACGGCAATGATCAAAAGCGAAAAAAACACAGAAGGCCCGACTTCCATCAGGGCTTCCAGGCGGACCTTATGAAAATCGCCTTTTCTTCCGTCGGCCTCCCAGTGATAGAGCTTGTTATAGGCGTTTTCCACCTCCACAATGGCCCCGTCCACCAGGACCCCGATGGATATGGCAATACCGGCCAGAGACATGATATTGATCGTCACCCCCATAAAATACAGGGGGATAAAGGAAAACAGGACCGACACCGGTATGGTGATGATGGGAACAACGGCCGACGGGATATGCCACAAAAAGATCAGGATGACCAGGGAGACAATGATCATTTCAATGATGAGTTCGTGGCGCAGGGTTTCAAGGGCCCGGATGATCAGATCGGACCGGTCATAGGTGGTAATGATCCTGACCCCCCGGGGCAAAGATTGCTTCAGGGCTTCAAATTTTTCCTTGACGCGGTTAATGACGTTCAGGGCATTTTCACCGTGCCGCATGACCACAATCCCGCCCACGGTATCACCGGTTCCATCCAGATCCGACACCCCGCGCCGGATTTCCGGCCCCAGTTCCACCCGTGCAATATCTTTTAACAAGACAGGCACGCCGTCTTCGGATTTCACCACAATGCTTTCAAAATCGCTGATGCTTTTGCTGTACCCCCGGCCCCGGACCATGTATTCGGCCCCGCTGAACTCAAGGACCCTTCCGCCCACTTCATTGTTGGATTCCCTGACAGCCGCCACCACCTTATCCAGGGGCAGGTTATAGGCAGACAGGCGGTTGGGGTCCACGGTGATCTGGTATTGTTTGACAAAACCGCCGATGGATGCCACCTCGGCCACACCCGGAACCGCCTGGATGGCATAGCGAAGGGTCCAGTCCTGGTAGGATCTGAGTTCATCCAAAGAATGGGTGTTGGAGTCATCCACCAGGGCATACTGGAATACCCACCCGACACCGGTGGCATCGGGCCCAAGCTCGGTCTGAACGCCCTGTGGCAGTCGTGGCTGGATCTTGGAGAGATATTCAAGGACCCTTGAACGGGCCCAGTAAAGATCGGTCCCGTCTTTGAAAATAACATAGACATAGGAGAAGCCGAAGTCTGAAAACCCGCGGATTGCCTTTACCTCAGGCGCCCCCAGAAGGGAGGTGACAATGGGATAGGTGACCTGGTCTTCAATGATATCCGGAGATCGGTCCCATTTTGAAAAGATGATCACCTGGGTATCGGACAGATCCGGGAGTGCATCCAGCCGGATGTTTTTTAACAGATAAACCGATACCGCCCCCACCATAAGGGTAAAAATAATGACCAGCCACCGGTTGAGCGCGCAAAATTCAATGATTTTTTTAATCATTTTTTGCCCCCGTCAGGCGTTTCCTCGGATTTTTTTACCGCATCCTGGATAATGGCCTGCAACCTGGATTCGGAATCCAAAAGAAAATTTGCCTTGATGGCAACCCTTTCGTTTTCAGAAATACCGGAGAGGATCTGGACTTTTCCGCCGCTTCTTGCCCCGATGGTCACTTCACGGGGCTCAAACCGGCCGTCGTCGGTATTGACAAAGACGATCTTTCTTAAGCCCGAATACATCACGGCCGAATCCGGGACCACCAGGGATTCTCCCAGATCAATGGTCAGCATGACATCCACAAACATGCCCGGCTTTAAGCGCACCGCTTCATTTTCAAATTCCATCCGGGCCCTCAAGGTGCGGCTTCCCGTGCTGAGATATGGATAGATATAGGTCACCATACCCTTGAGCGAAAGACCGGGATCATAGGGAGAAAACAGTTCGGCCTTATGCTGCGGCCTCAGTTCACCTGCTTCATATTCGTAAAAATCCGCTTCAACCCAGATCCGGGAAAAATCAGACAGGGTTAAAAGCGCCATTCCCGGCTCTACTTTCTGCCCGTTAAACACTTCTTTTTCCGTGACAAATCCGGAAACCGGCGCTTCCAGCGTAATAAGGCGCTTAACTGTTTTCGTCTTTTCAAGTTCCCTGATAAAGGTGTCGGGAACATCAAAAAACCGCAACCGCTTTTCTGCGGCATCCAGAATGGTCTTGAGATATTTTTTTTCTTCGGATGTCTTTGACCCCAAATATTTTTCATAGGCTTTAAGGGCCCCGATAAATTCCTCCTGGCTTGATACAAGCTCAGGAGAATAAATAGACAACAGCGGGTCGCCCTTGGTTACCATCCGGCCTTGGTAATTGACAAAGAGCTCTTCAACCCATCCGGAAACACGGGTCTGGACACGATGAACCCGGGTTTCATCAGCCAGGACCTGGCCCACTGTCCGGATGGTTTTGATAAACCCTGTTAAAACGGCAGGCGAGGTGATGACGCCGGACAATTCCATGCCCTGGGCGGTCAGCACAACGGGCGCCATGCCGGATACGCCCGCGCTCCCCGAACCCTGGGCCTCATCTGCATAGACCGGGATATAATCCATTCCCATTTCGTCCTTGGCCGGGATGGGAGATGAAATTGCAGGATTCATGGGGTTCCGGTAAAACAGGATTTTTCGTTCTGTTTTGGTTTTTGGACCTGATGCCGGTTCTTCATCAAAAAAGTCTTCGGCTTCCTTTTCAAGCCCGGATTTTGGTTCCTGGGTCTGTGGTGCAGAAAGGGTGTCATGGCCGGGTTTAACAGGCTCGCCGGAATGCGGGCGGTCTTTCAGAAAAAAAGCCGCCGCCCCCACGACAACGGCAATGATGAAAATGGCCATGACCGTCCTGACCCCTGAACCGCCTTTGGTGGTTAATATATTATTCAGCATTGCCGGTATCCTTTTCGTTTAAACCAGTCAGGTTTGAAGTCCCGACAGTCTTGTAAAGATCTGCCAGAGAAATAAAGAGATCTGCTGTTTTTCTTTGTGTCATCAGCCTTGTTTCAAACATCAGGAGAACTGCATCCATGGTTTCGGAAAAAGGGATGGCGCCGCTTTCATAGGCTTTGGAAGATACGGAGAAATTCAACCGGGACAAGGATTCAACCCCTTTACTGTAAAGCGCTTCCTCCCGTCTGGCCCGGTCCACGCTGAACCATGCATCCCGGACATCGGCCGCCGTCTCGGCTTCCTTTGCCTTCAGCTCTTGTTTCAATGCCAGAAGCCGTTGCCTTGTTTCTCTGAGATAGGCCTCGGACAACCCTGTCCATGGCATCCTGGGCAGACCCGGCCCCATGGAGGCTGAAAGGCTTACGGCAAAAGGCTCTTCCATTTTCATGGTGCCGGTCCCTGTAACGGCCCGGTTTTCGGTCAAGGCCAGATTCGGGGTGACGCCGGGATAGATCTCGGTTTCAGCCATTTCGATCATGAGTTCCATCCGGGTGATCATGGTCCGTATTTTTCCCAGCTCCTGCCGGTGTTTTAAGGCAGCTTCAATTAACTCAATGGGCAAAGGGAGGGATATGTTTTCAGGCGGCCCTGCCGGGGTTCCGATTTTTGCCGAAGCCGGAAGCAAAAGAAGTGATTTCAGCCGTTTTTCAATGTTCAGCCCTTGTTCGGAAATGGTTAAAAGCTCCACCTTCATTTTTTCTTTCTGGATTGTAATCCGGGTCAACTCCGGGATCTGGGACTGACCGGTCTCATATCGCCGGGTGACTGAAGATTCAAGGTCTTCCAGAAGACTTAAGGTCCGGCGGGAAATCTCTTTTGCTGCGGCATTGTAGCGAAGTTCGTAAAAATTTTTCCTGGTTTCTGTGAGGATGGCGCGTTTGGTGATTTCAAGATCAATCAGGGCGAGATTGACTTCCTGGTGAACAATATCCCCTTTCAGCGAAAGAATTCCGGGAAAAGGGAATTTTCTGTAAATGGATTCCATGTCTTCCATGTTGCCGACACCGGTCATGCTCCCGGCTGTAAAGGCTGAATAGCTCCGGATGATATCGTCCAGGACCGATGCCTGGCTATAGGTTTCAAGCGTGGCAAGAAAGGCTTTTTCAGCGTTCTTGATGGTTGCATTCCGTCCAAGGACGAGGATTTCAAGATCTTTCAGGTCAAATCCGCGGGATAAAAGATTTTGGGCTGCTTCATCATCCATAAACGCGTTGGAAATCATCTTCTGACGAGCCGGGTCAGGGGTGAAAAAAGAAGTGCCTTCAGGGGGGGAGGACAGGATTTTTTCCCAGTCTTTTCTGATCTCTTCCAGTTTTTCTTTTTGTGTCTCAAAGGCTTGATCATCCAATGACGGGGCTAAAGACGCCGGAGCGGTCTGTTCAACCCTTACAGGCTGATAAAGTGCGGGAGGCTGGTAGCTTTCCATTTCTCTCACCACATCCTGGTGCCCGGTGCAGGACAAAAGAGTCATTCCGGCACCCAGGAGAATGACCCGTAACAGGTTGATTTTCATAGCTGCTCCTTTGCCTGAACAGGGGCGATTTCGTCTTTTTTTGTCAGGCTCTGTCCGGCAAGGCCTTCCAGGCGGGCCAGGTATTTGCCGTAATCTGCCCTGGCACGGGCAAGGGCCAGCTGGAAATTATACCATACCGACTGGATCTCCAGGTAATCGGTGATGCTGCCCTGGCCCTGGCGGTTCCAGACATTTGCCGTTTCCACCGACTTTGCCGCCTCCGGGACCAGCTTATCCCGGTACAGGGAAATCAGGCGCTCGGCATTCTGCATGCGGAAATAATTTTCCCTGACCAGGGCACGGGTTTCATTGATGGTGTTTTGTGCCATGGCCTTTGCTTTTTCAACACCTGCCCTGGCTGATTCAATCCTGCCGGAGTTCTTTTCCAGCCGGATGGGCAGACTCATTCCGAATTGAATCCCATACATGTCCTCGCTGGATGCATTGGGAGCGTCGGGCTGGGTGGATTCATAAATCAGTCCCAATTTGAATTCCGGGTAGGTTTCAAATTTTGCTTTTTTTGCCATGGCTTCAGATTTTTGAATCTCTGCGTCAGCCATTTTATTTTCCTCACGATTTTTTTCAGCCAGGGAAAAAATCTCCACCAGGGGGTACAGAACCGGCTGATAGGGGTCTTCCGCCAGAGGCCCCAGGGGGGCTTCCGGGGAACGGTTTAAAAGGGAATTGAGCCGTGTTGTTTCCGTATGCTCCAGTTCTTTTAACAGGATCTCGTCAAACCCGCTCTGGGCAGATTGGGACTGGGCTTTCATGACATCGATGAGGGCGGAGCGGTTACCTGCGTAAGCCGTCTCGCTGATGGTCCGGATCTGTTCCAATAATGCCTGGTTGTTTTTGGCGATTCTCAAGGCCTGCCGAATATATAAAAGTTCATGAAAGGATTCCCTGATGCCGGTCATGACCTCCCTGACCGATCGGTCCAGGTCAAACCTGTTGACCGCTGATTCAGCCTTTACAATTTCCCCGGCGGCCGAGAGCTTGCCCGGGAAAGGAATGGTCTGGGCGATCATGGCTTCAAATTTTTTTTTGTCCAGATCATCGGCCAGGGACTGAGGCCAATAGGTTAACAGGATTTCAGGGTCTGGATAGGCTGTATCGACCCTGTATCTTTCCAGGGACTCCCGCCATGCTGCCCGTCCTGCCCTGATCATGGGACTTGTTTCATAGGCATAGGCCATGAGATCCGAAAGGCCGGCCCCGCTTTTAAGACGCTGCTCAAGCCTGTCCATGGAGTCCTCGTCGGAAAGGGCCGGAATTGAATGAAAAATAATAATAAAGAAGATAAGGGATTTCATCCATCCGGGTGTGGCGCAAAAAAAATTCATAGGGTAATGAATCCTTATGTTTTTAAAATTAAATTAAAAGCAAAACAGAGCTTGCTTCTGGCAAAGGTACAATCAAGATTTGTGCCACCTGGAAGAGAAGTGGAATGAAACCCATAATACGCTGAATTCAAATAAAAAACAAGGGTTGAGAAAAAAAGCATTGAGGGTTTCTCATTATTTTTGTAGACTATTCTTCAAATCAGTGGAGACTATTCTACTTCTTTTTGATGTCCATATGCCCCATCCGTTCACCTCCCGCCGGCCGGATTCATACACATATCTCCCGTTTAAAAAATAGTTGAACAATTTCCGGATCATTTTTTTTATGGGCCGGCTGTTAGCGATGGCTTAACCTGGAAGGATCAAAAAAATTGATGTTGAACCTGCCTGAAGAACTCGCCCGGAAGATTGGAGGTGAAAATGCCGCCGGCATTTTTTAAATAAACTTATAAACAGCAAAAGGAGAGAAACATGGAATTTTTTAAAATCATCTGCCCGGGAAAGGGGAATGTTTTTATTGACGGCAGTTTCCAGGGGCTAAGCCTGGACGGCTCAGAGCCAAGGGTTTTTCAGTGCAATACAGGGACTCATGATATCAGAATGGACTGCCTTGACGGGAAGCAATGCCAAAAACCGGTTCAAAGGGTCCGGGTCGAACATACCAATCCGATTCAGCCCATGGAGGTGATATTCATATGCGCCTGATCATACGATTTAAAATTATAGTATGGGCATTGCCGGTTCTGTTTCTGGCCGGCTGTTCCCATTATCTGGCCAATCCTGCGCTGGATGATATCGATCCTTTTTCAGGGTATCGTTACAGCGTTGTCCGGCCCATGCCGAACCCTGACAAACCCTTTGTGATCCTTGCCTTTTCCGGAGGCGGCACACGGGCGGCGGCCTTTTCCTACGGTCTGTTAAAAGAGCTGAAAACCATTGAATACACAACACCCCAAGGCGAAAAAAGACAGCTTCTCGATGATGTGGAAATCATTTCCTCGGTCTCGGGCGGGAGCTTTACCTCTGCCTATTATGCGCTTTTCCCGGACCAGTTTTTCAATGAATTTCCAAACCAGGTCCTTTATAGGAACATTGAAAAAGATCTGATCAGCTTATTGTTCTACCCTCAAAACTGGTTCCGCCTGGCGTCAAAGGATTTTTCCAGGATTGATCTGGCTGAAGAATATTATAATGAAAAGATATTCCAGGGAAAAACCTTTGGCGATCTTTTGTTGCAATCCAGGGGGCGTTCTCCTTTCCTGGTCCTGAATGCCACGGACATTTCCATTACCCACCGGTTTGAATTCACCCAGGACCAGTTTGATCTTCTCTGTTCAGATCTTTCAAATGTCCCGGTTGCAAAGGGTGTTGCAGCTTCCTCCAATTTTCCTGTGGCCTTTGCGCCCCTGACCCTGAACAATTATCATCAAAAAGGCTGCGGACCCCTGCCGGGCTGGATAGACCCTGCCCTGTCCCTGGAAAATAACCCGGCTCGCCGCTATTTTGATGCCCTGGCAGCGATCTCCTACAAGGACAGGGAACGGGAATTCTGCCACCTTCTGGATGGCGGCCTTTCAGACAACCTGGGTCTTCGAGGACCTTTTGATGCGGTTACCACAACGGATTCGGCCTGGAGCATTCTAAGGCAGGCCAATCTTAAGCAACTGAAAACCCTTATGATCATTGCCGCCAATGCCAAAACCACCAAACACCATGACTGGGATAAAAAAAGCAGCCCGCCAGGAATAAAAGCCGTGCTGGGAGTTGTCACAGGCGGACCCATGGATGATGTTTCCCTTGACAGCGTGGATATGACCGACAACCATTTCAGGTATATGGAACAATTGTCCGACACAGTGGATGCCTGCAATACCATCCTTGGACAGAAATGCCCGGAAGCCGCGCCTGTGAAAAACCCCATACAAACAAATTTCAGTTTCAGTGAGCTTTCCTTTGAAAGGGTCAAGGATGCATGCGTCCGCCGCTATCTCCAGGAGCTTCCCACCAGCCTGAATCTTGATGCAGAGGCGATTGAGCTGCTGGTTATCACGGCTGCCCAGCTTTTAAATCAATCGGAAGATTTCATCAAAGGCATGCAGACCCTTGATCCGAACTGGAAACCCAGGACGGTTGTTCTTCCGGAACAACTTGTGTCACATATCTGTAAAAAGTGATTTTGAAAATATTTGTTATAAACAGCTGCACATTGGTGCCAAAGCACAGATAAAAATATACAACTCAAACACTTTTTTTAATCAGACATTGTTTCAAATCGCCATAGTGTGCTAATAAATTCCGTCAATAGAAATTTTTTAGCAACGGACAGAAAAAAAATGAGCATCCAGTTTCTTCACAGAACAGTGAAAAATCCGACGGTTCTTGCTTCAGGTATCCTTGGAAACAGCAAGGACATTCTTGAGCGGGTGTATGAAAACGGCTGCGGTCTTGTGACCCTGAAATCCATCGGGCCCGAGGAGCGGGACGGGCATAAAAACCCCACAGTGATTGATCTTGGATGCGGCATGATCAATGCCGTAGGGTTGCCGTCCCCTGGATACCTGAACATGGAAAACGAATGGGAAGCCCTTGAGAACCGAAATTTTCCCATTATTGCCAGTGTCTACGGCGGGTCTGTGGATGAATACCGGAAAGTGGCCGAATATGTGTCATCCAAAAAACCGGATTTTATTGAAATCAATATCTCCTGCCCCAATTCTGAAAAACACGGCATGATTTTCGGCATCAACCGGGAGTCTTCACGGGATGTGGTGTCTGCGGTCAAAAAAGCCATATCTGTTCCGCTTATTGTCAAACTCACCCCCCAGGCGCCGGACATTGCAGATATTGCAAAAATCTGCGAGGATGCCGGGGCCGACGCCATCTGCGCCATCAACACCGTGGGGCCGGGCATGGTCATAGACATCGAATCCAAAAGACCCGTCCTGGCCTTTAAAAAAGGAGGCCTGTCCGGCCCCATGATAAAACCCATTGCCGTCCGGTGCGTGTTTGATATTTACAAGGCAATTTCCATTCCCATCATCGGCCTTGGCGGAATCACTACAGGAGAAGATGCCGTTGAAATGATCATGGCCGGGGCAAGCCTTGTGGGGATCGGCACTGCCGTTCGTTACCGGGGGATTGAGGTGTTCCAGAAAGTGGCTGACGAAATGGATGCCTGGCTTTCGGAACGCAGCTTGGATCTTGCAGACATTAAGGGGGCGGCCCATCATGAATGACACGCAGGGAAAAAAATCATGACACCCCGGGTTACGGACCTTAAACCGGTCATGCTCCGGGTCAAGGAAAAAAAAATGGAAACCCCGGGCTTTGCCACCCTGTTTTTTGAGTATGCTCTTTCCTTCAGGCCGGGCCAGTTCATCATGATCTGGATTCCGGGTCTGGATGAAAAACCCTATACCATTTCCCATCATTCTCGGGGTAATTTTGCCGTCACCATTGAAGCCAAGGGCGTTTTCTCAAAAAAAGCCCTGACCCTTGAAAAAGGGGATCTGGTGGGCATCCGGGGTCCTTTCGGCAACGGGTTTGATATCAAGCCCGGCCAGAATGCAGCCGTGGTTGCCGGCGGCTGCGGCATGGCGCCCCTGGCCACCCTGGTGGAACACCTTCCCTCTACCACAACCTTTATCCACGGCGCCCGGTCAAAGAATTTTATTCTTTTTCCTGACCGCTTTGACGTTCCCCGTGAATTCTGCACCGATGACGGCAGTTTCGGCCACAAGGGACTTGTGACCGACCTTCTGGAAAAATCTATTATTTCTGGAAAGCAATTTGACATGGTCTATGTCTGCGGCCCTGAAATCATGATGCATAAGATTTTTGAACTCTGTGAATCCCACGGCATTAACTGCCAGGCTTCCCTGGAACGCTATATGAGATGCGGGTTCGGTGTCTGCGGGGCCTGCGTCTGCGGCAAACAGGTGGTCTGCAAGGACGGTCCGGTATTTCATTCAAAGGCCTTGAGACAAATGAAGGATTTTAATACAAAGGCCCTTTTAAAATCCGGAAAAGAAGTGGAACTTTCCCGGTATTTTTCCTGGCGCTGCCAATAAAACTGATGATGATATAAGGATATTCTCCCATGACCTACAAAGCAGAATTTATTGAATTTCTTGTTGAATGCAATGCCTTGAGATTTGGCGAATTTGAATTGAAAAGCGGCCGGATCGCCCCCTATTTCATCAATACCGGCATGTTTGACACGGGCTCGAAAATTAAAAAGCTGGGCTCCTTTTACGCAAGGGCTATCCAGGAACATTTTGCCGATGCCTTTGACGGCATCTACGGACCGGCCTACAAGGGCATTCCTCTATGCATCTCGGCTGCTGAAGCCCTGGCCGGCATGGGCATGGACAAAGGCTATGTCTTTAACCGGAAAGAAGCCAAAACTTATGCTGATAAAAGTGTTGTGGTGGGTATGCCCCTGACCTCCCAGACACGCCTCATCCTGGTGGATGATGTCATTACCTCGGGAAAAGCCATCCGGGAATCCCTTGAAGTCTTGAAATCCTGCGGAAACCCGAAAGTTTCAGGCATCATTATCAGCGTTAACCGTGAAGAAAGGGGAAAAACCGATGAAAATGCATTAAGGGAAGTTGAAAAGACCTTAAGTATTCCCATCCACGCCATTGCCACCATTACTGACATTAAAACCTGTCTTCACAAAAAAAAAATAAATGGAAAAATAATCCTCGATGACGTCATGCTGTCCAAGATCAATGCCTATCTTGAGCAATACGGGTCAAAAGCATCTGCGGCAGTTTAAAAATAATATGGAATAAAAGCCGGGATGAAACGGTCATTAACGTCAGAAGGGGATAAACCCATGAAATCATACTTGGACACAGACCATATGAACAAACGGTCGGAATGGGTTGATACCTGAAATAGAGCAGTTAATAAAAATTTAAAGATTGGAGAATATAAAATGAAAACGTATACAAATATAAAATATGCAGTACTGGCACTTTCATTTATGCTTTTTTTTGCAGTCGGTCAAGTTTCCGCACATATGGAACCCGGAGATTTGAGTGGTTTTGACAGAGCGATTACATCTGATGTTAAGGTAAGTGACAACTCTGGCTCAACCAAGAGTAACCCCCTTGATTTTAATGAAGGCAGAACTGCCGGTGCAGATGCGGGAAAAGAAAATGTGAATTCCTGTTATATCGGAAGCAATAATCCTTCATCCCTTGACGATGATATGAACCGGGGAAAATCCCGTGAATTTGTTGCAGGTTTCAACTCAGGGTTTAATGATGTCGCAAGCCTGTACAATTATTCTTACTGTAAAAGATAATCCATCAGGAATATCTTAACAGATTTAAGAAAAAAGATCTAAAAAAAAACATCCCCTGATCCGGAAGGTCCGGATCAGGGGATGTTTTTGTCTGTAACCAGGCGTTATCGTACAAACAGTCTATTGACGCAGCATAGATACTCCGTATTTTTACAGGGCTTTGACAGATGATCAATATACGGATCATTTTTCTTCAGGTCTTTTATGGACTCCAGAAATTCTATATTGCCGGAAATAAAAAGGATGGGGACGGTTTTGTCAGACTTCCGGATATGATGATAGACATCCATGCCGTTGGTCTCTCCCGGAAGAATATAATCAAGGCTTATCAAATCATATGTGTTTGTGTTCAATAAGTCTATTGCAGTCTGCCCGTCAGCGGCATTATCCACACTGTGATAAAAAGGTTCATGGGTCAGTATGCGGTACTGGACGTCCGAGATGGCCTGTTCGTCCTCAACCAGCAGGATATATTTGCCAAGATGGAGTTTTTCTTTTTTTACTTCTTTTATTTCTTCATAGGTTAATTCTTTTTTGATGACCGGAAGGGATATAACCACTTTTGTCCCTTTTTTTAATTCAGAATGGATCGAAATGCTTCCCCTGTGCTGGTCAATGTATTTTTTCACATTGGACATGCCGTAACCGGTTCCCTTGATGCCGGATTTATACATACCAAATATATCTCTGCTGCCTTTAAGGGTAAAGGAAGGCTCAAAAATTTCCTTGATAAATTCAGCAGGAATGCCGCAGCCGTTATCTTCAATTTCCAGAAGAATAAATTCACCCCGAGAAAAGGTACGGATGATTATTTTCGGTTTTTTAACAAGGCTCAGGGCATGAATTGAATTTTGAATCAGGTTCACAATGGCATGTTCAATCATTCCCGGATCAGCCAGAAGTTCAGGCAGTGCATCACCATATTGCCGGATCACACGGATACCTTCCAGATCCTTTTTTAAAAGGCTTATCACAAGCTCCATCTTCTCATGAATCAGAAAGAATTCCTGTTTGGGCTCCTGATCCCTGGCAAAGGCCACAAGGTTTCTGGTGAGGTTTTTTCCCCGAACAGTCTGTTCAAAAATCAGCTCCAGTGCTTTTCTTGTCTTTTCATGGGGACAGTCCAGAAGTGCAAGTTCAGAATTTCCCATGACCACGCCCAGGATATTATTAAAGTCATGGGCCATCTTTCCTGCTATCTGTCCGACCAGGGCAAGCTTTTCTGCTTCAGCCGCCAGGGATAGGGCCTCGATTTTTTCAGACTGGGCCTTTCGTAATTCGGTGAGATCTTCTCCTACAGTGATAATTTTTTCAAGAGACCCGTCCGGTTTGAATACTGCATCAAATGAACCACTGAAATAATGGATTCTGCCGGTTTTATCTTTGAGCCTGTAATTTAAAAAAGCCTTTGAAAGTTTATTTTTTTTTGCATTGTCCAGGTGTTCAAGCAAAGGCCCGATATCCTCTTCTGCCATCATCGTAAAACCGGATTTTCCAATCAGCTCTTCCGGTTTATATCCCAATTGCTCATGGGACGGGCTTGCAAAAACATAATCAGCATTTGAATCATGGATGGAAACAAAGGCGCTGGTATTCTCGGTAATCAGTTTGAAAAGCGCTTCGCTTTTTCTTAAGGCCTCTTCTACCTGCCTTCGTTCAATGGCTATGGCAACCTGATCAGAAACAGATGACAGGACCTGCAGGTCCTGGGCAGTATATAAACCGGCATCAGTATAGCTCTGTACAGCGATCACACCGATAACCTCATCCCTGATCATCAATGGAACGCCCATCCAGATCAGTGGAACCGGCCCCCAGACCCCCTTTTGCGCGGCCCTTTTTTCAAGCTCTTTTTTGGTTAAAAGAACTGGTTTTTGCTGAGAAACGACCAGGCCGCTTAATGACTCTTTTTCATTAAAATCTTTAATGGAAGAGAAATCTTTATCCATAGTGTCCACATAATATGGAAAATGAAGCGTTCGTTCCTTTATATCCACTATGGCAATAAAAAAATTAGTGACATCAAACACTTCCCCCAATAAATGGTGAATCTGTTGATAAAGATCAGACAGGTTCTGGGTTGCGGTTATTGCGTTTGAAATGGCAAACAGCGTCTTATTAATGTCTTCTGCGCGTTTTATATTTGTTATATCTTCGACAAAGGACTGTGTGCCGGCAAGTTTTCTTGATCCTTCTTTAACTTCAAAAATTGATTCTGAATTGATCTTTATCCAGCGTATTTCATTTTTGGAATTAAAAATTCTAATTTTATATGAATCCGTGCCTGTTCTTCCTTCCTGGCGGAGTCTGATTTTATTCTGGATAATTTTCACATCCTCGGGATACACAATGGAATGATACGTTTTTTTGAGCCAGTCTTTTTTTTTATATCCGGTGATTTCCTCAAGTTTTTTATTTGAATATGTAAATTCACCGTTTATATTTGTAATAAACATCCCAATGGGCGCATTATCAATAAAATTTCTATGGATTTCCTCGCTTTTTTTTAAGGCATCTTCTATGTGTTTTCGCTCGGTAATATCCCGAACATTCATTACTACGCCTTGAATATCGGGGTTATCCAGCTGATTCGTGCCCCAGGCTTCCAGATACACCCAGGATCCGTTTTTGTGTCTGTGCCGGTATTGTGCGTTGCCCCGGCCTTCACGTATAATTTTCAAAAAGGCCGCTTGAGTCAGTTCCTGATCATCCGGATGGATCATTTTTTCAATTACCGGAATATTGATTAATTCAGCAGGGTTATATTCCAGTATATTTTCAACAACATTGCTGACATAAATCTGTACCCCGTCTTTATCCAGAATCGTAATGCAATCCGATGAATTTTTAATCAGCTCCTTAAACCGCCGCTCACTTGTTTGCAATTCAATCTCCACCCTTTTTTTCTGCAAGGCAAGAGCGGCTTGATTGATAAATGTTTCGATTAATAGCATTTTTTGTGCTATGAGATTTTCGTTTTCCCCTTTGCGGCAGATAATGACTGCATCACCAAACAGTTCTCCCTGGCGGACAAACCCCATGACGTAGATCATACCGATATTGAGCAATTTTTCGATGGATCGGCAGATCAGTTTTGGAATGGTTTTAAAACTGAGTTCGTAAAGACCCTCAGGGCCCTTGACCATTTTCCCGGTCAAAAGAATTCTCATAGCTTCTGCATCGTTCAGCATCACCGCCATTTCTTCGGGATGCTTATTTAACAGCTTGATGACGCTTTCAGCAGAGTCTCCCAGCCCTTTCAGAGATTTGATTTGGAAAAGACGGGTATTTTTATCATACCCATTGATGATGATAAAGGCATTGCCTGCAATTTCTTTCAGCCTGGTTCCAATGATTTCATAAATATTTTGTTCCGGAGAAATATCAAAAAATTCTGCGGCTGCCCGGGACAGAAACTCTAACTCATTGGAATATGACACACTCTTTACTTCTTCATCAATGGGTGGCTTAGACATGATGTTTCCCCGTGGTTTGAAATTCCATCAGTATCAAATTACATCAAAAAACATTTCAATAAAAGAAATATTATCAACCGGGGTTCAGGGCAGAACAACAACAAGTTTTAAAAACCTGTCACTGGTCCGTGATAAAATCCGTGATATAGATGTTCCGGGTCATTTCCCTTTCAAGGGTGGATTCAAATTCTTCGCCCTGATGGTGCCCGGGATGGATAACCGTCTTTTTATCAAGGGGAATAATCCGGTTCCGGATGGACTCGATCAACCGGGGCAGATCGCCGCCGGGGAGGTCTGTTCGGCCGGCTTCACCCACAAAAATCGCATCACCTGTGAAAAGCCTTCCCTCACATAAAAAACAGGCTGATCCGGGGGTATGGCCGGGAGTGTGGATTACGGTCAGGCAGCTTTTCCCAAACCGAATCTCGTCTTTGTCCGCAAGCCTGATGTCTGCCGGATAAGGGGGAGAAAGCCCCACTGCTTTCCTTGTTTTTTCCTGAACTGTCCGGTCCTTGAAAAAATCGTCATCATCCCCGTGAAGACAGGATGGAACAGTAAATTCTTTTTTAAAGGACAGGGTGGAGAAAACCGGGTCTGCATGACCGTGGGTATTGAGTATCCTTAAGGGAATGATGTTTTTTTTCCTGATAAGAGCCACAAGAGACTGGGCCGGGCCGCCCGGATCAACAATGACTGACTCGCGGCTGACTTTACAAATCAGCACATAGGTGTTCAGGTTAAAGGGGCCTGAAACCCGTCGGATAATTTCGATATTCTGAATCATGACACGGCCATAGATTCAGAATGCACAGGCATCAAACACAGCCCGGTTCTTTTTGAGCATATCGCCGGACAAAAGATCTTCCAGGGCCGCATCATAATGAGGCTTTGATACACCGGGGATGAGCCCGTGTTTTGAGACGGTCCCTAGAAGTGCCATATTCTGCATGCGGGCATCTTCCATGGTCTTGATGTCCACCCGGATGGATTTTCCACCTGCTGTTTCACAGGCGGTTGCCACATCTTTTGCCGTGATTTCAGTGGTCTGGCCAAGACGCACAGACAGGGGCTGCCAGGAAACATCGAGAAAGACAAGGGCTCCTCCCTTTTTCAGGGCCAAAAAAACGCCCCGCACCGCCTCATGGATTTCCATGCCCAGGACAAGGTCTGCACTGTTTTTCATGATCAGGGGAGAATGGACAGGGTCACCGCACCGGATCTGAGACACCACAATGCCGCCCCGCTGGGCAAGCCCGTGGGTATCCACGGCAATGGCGGTGATGCCGGCATGATCAATGCCCCTCAGAAGAGTCTGGCTCAAAAGGCCGATGCCCTGACCGCCCACACCGGTGATATGAATATTGAAGGGTTTCATTTTTCCTCCTTGGCAAAGGCAATGGCGTTCTGAGGACAGGTCTGACGGCATGATCCGTCCCCGATGCACAGATCCAGGTTAATGCCGACACTGCCGCCGGGTCTTCGGATAAAAGTCGGGCAGCCGAACCGCTCCACGCAGTCATGGATCTGGGTGCAGGTTTTGGGATCAATATCCACATGTTTCTGCACAAACCCCGGTTTTTTTCTTTTTTGCCGGGTGAATTTCAGCATGCAGGGGTGTTTGGCAATGACCACGCTGATACCCTTGATATCCAGGGATGCTTTTACAAGTTGCGTCAGTTTTGGCTGGTTATAGGTATCGCAGGAGGTGATGCTATCTATACCGAGGCCTTTCAGAAGGTTTTCAACGGGGATGACGCTGCCTGCATGATCCTGATGGCCGGTCATGGCTGTTGTGCCGTTTTCCATGATAATGAGGGTGATGTTGTGATGGTTGAAAACAGTGTTTATAAGGCCTGGGAGACCGGCATGGAAAAAAGTGGAATCCCCTAAAAAGGCCACCACCCGTTTTTGTTCATTAAACAGTGACAACCCGGATGCCATGCCTGTGGAAGCGCCCATGCACATCAGAACCTCGCCCATTTCATAGGGCTGCATATACCCCAGAGTATGGCAGCCGATGTCTGCCACGGTGACGTCTTTTTTTTCAAGGGCTTTTTTGATGGCGAAAAAAGCGCTTCTGTGGCCGCAGCCGGGACACATCTGGGCCGGTCTCGGCGGTACCGGAAAGGGCAGGGCAGGCGGCACAGGGGCCGGTGTGACCATGTCCGGCCAGACGGCGGCCAGCTTATCCCTGGTTTTATCCGGCGTATATTCACCCACAAAATCCTCATCTTCGGTTTTGCCCCTCAGTTTTGTTTTCACACCGTGATCAAAGGCCAGGGACTTGATTTGAAGTTCGAGGAGATTATCCAGCTCTTCCAGGACAAGAACCTCATCGTGGGTATTTAAAAAAGAAAGAACAGGCTCTTGATCCAGCGGGTTCACCGCCCCGAGTTTCAGGATATCCGGCTGATATGAGCTGAGTTCCAGCACATCCAGAACAGACAGAAAGGTAAGGCCCGAAGTGATGATACCCTTATTCCTGCTGTTCTCTGATTTGATTTCCCTGTTCAGGCAGGCCTGTTGGATATATTGCCCGGCCCGCTTCAGCTTTTGGATGGAGTTCCGCTTCATGTCCAGGGCCATGACGGTCAAGGCAATATAAGGACCATTGTCCCGGTTGAAGTCTGTCCTTACAGGTCCTGCGGTTTTTAAGGCCCTGAACCGGATTTTCTGACGGGCGTGGCAGACATGGGTGGTGAGTCTCAGGACCACCACGGTCTGCTCTTTTACAGCCAGGGCAGCAGCATGTTTATAATACTCATAGGCTTCTTTTGGGGAAGCAGGTTCCAGAACCGTCACCCTGGACATTTTATAGACATTCCGATTGTCCTGCTCATTCTGGGATGAATTGGCGCCCGGATCATCTCCCAGAACCACCACCATGCCGCCGATGATGTTCATGAGGGTCAACTGGATAAAGCTGTCAAGGGCCACGTTCAGGCCCACGCTTTTAAAAAAGGCGCAGGACAGGTTTCCATTCAGGGCCGCCCCAAAGGCCACTTCCGTTGCAACTTTTTCATTGACGGAAAATTCAAAATAAAAAGGGCGCAGATCTTCAGGGATACTCAGGATGGCCGCAGCAATCTCAGGGGTCGGGGAGCCGGGATAGGAGGCGACCACCTTTGTCCCGGTTTCAATCATGGCCCTGACAACAGCCTCGTTGCCCATGAGGATTTCCTCGAAAGGATCTTTGCCCATAAGGATTTCACCGGTTTTTTTCATCTGTGTTTCCTTATCGGTGTTCATGACGTTTATCATGGCCTGCCAAGTGATGATTCGTTCTTAACAGGTGTTGACTAATGGTGTATTCTTACATAAAGTCAGAGAAAAATACAGAAAATATTAGAAAGAGGAAAAAGTGGCCCCCATCCCCATCAGCCCGGACATGATGATTGTATTCGGTTTTCTTATATTCGTGACCCTGCTTTTTGTTTTTGATGTGGTCAGGGTGGATATGGTGGGGCTTCTCATGATGGCTCTTCTGCCGTTATCAGGCGTAATTTCGCCTGCGGATGCCATATCGGGCTTAAGCTCCGGTGCAG
Organism: uncultured Desulfobacula sp.; assembly: GCA_964619205.1. Classification (GTDB taxonomy): domain Bacteria; phylum Desulfobacterota; class Desulfobacteria; order Desulfobacterales; family Desulfobacteraceae; genus Desulfobacula. Next base: position 27,210 of record CAZUDE010000012.1, read on the forward strand.
TGGTTTCAATCATTGCGGTTCTCATTATCGGCGAGGGCCTTGACAAAACAGGGGTCATGAACCATCTGGCCAGGGTTATCATTCGGTTTGCGGGGAAAAGCGAGGCCCGGATCATGGCCTTTATTTCAGTGACAGTGGCCTTTATTTCAAGCTTTATGCAGAATATCGGCGCAGCTGCTCTTTTTCTTCCGGTGGCCAACCGGATCTGCCGCCAGGTCAATATCCCTGTGTCGAGGATTCTTATCCCCATGGGCTATGCCACAGTTCTCGGCGGATGCATCACCCTGGTGGGTTCAAGCCCTCTCATCCTGTTAAATGACCTCATGGCCTCTTTCTGGTCCAACAGCCAGGACCTTCTCAAAGAGAAACCCTTTGAACCTTTCGGCCTTTTCAGTGTAACGCCCATCGGCATTGCCCTTGTGGCTTCTGCCATTGCCTATTTTATGGTATTCAGAAAAATGGTTTTACCAGACGGTGTTGTGAGAAATGAAGACGTTTGCCTCCTGGACCATGAGCTTGAATGCACCTATGGCCGGGAAATTCATCAGGCCTATGAACTGACCGTGCCAAAAAATTTTACAACAAAACGGCTGGATGAACTTTTCATCCGGCCCAAATATCATTCCACCGTCATCTGTATCTGTAAACAAGGGCCAAAAGGACGGAAATCAACAACCCATGTCCCGTCCCGGTCGGATATCATTGAACCCGGAGATGTTGTCGGCATCATAAGCAGCCCGGACCATATCCAGCGTTTTGTAAAAGATCTTGGATGGGAATTGCAAGATGACCTCCATTTTATGGCTGAATTTCTGTCCCCGGACAATACCGGGATCATGGAAGCCGTTGTTACGCCGAGATCGGAACTGGTGGGAAAAACCCTTCATGAAATTTATTTTCGAAAACGATACCAGGTCAACCCCCTTGCCCTTTACAGAAGAAACGAGGTGATGTTTGAAGATATCTCGGAAACGAAAATCCAGCCCGGAGATGCTCTTCTCCTTTTCGGGGAATGGGAAAAATTTCTTCTTATCCGGCAAAAAAAAGATCTGGCCTTTACCGAGCATATCAAAAATGCAATCCTCCACCCTGAAAAAGCGGGGCTTGCGGCCGGGTGCCTGATCCTTGCCCTTGTGTTGACCATGGGATTCAAGGTCCAGCTGCCCATTGCCCTTCTCTCCGGTGCCATCGCCATGATCCTGACACGGGTCCTGACCCTTGACGAGGCCTACCGCGGGGTAGACTGGATGACGGTATTTCTCCTGGCAGGACTCCTCCCCCTGGGCCTTGCCTTTGAGAAAACCGGGGCCGCACTTTACCTCTCCACAGGTCTTGCCCATCTCATGCAAAATTTTCTCACACCCTTGACCCTGTTTTTACTCATTGGCCTGTTGACCTCTTTTTTCACCCTGGTCACCTCCAATGTTGGCGCCACCGTCCTTTTGATTCCCCTGGCCATGAACCTGGCCCTCCAGTTTCATGCAGATCCGAGGATGGCCGCCCTGCTGGTTGCCCTGGCCGCCTCCAATACCTTTATCCTGCCCACCCACCAGGTGAACGCCCTGATCATGAGACCCGGCGGGTACAAGGTCATGGACTATGTCAGGGCCGGCAGCGGCATTACTGTTTTGTTTATCATCGTGGTCATGACCATTCTGTATTTTTTCTACGGCATCACCGGTTGAAATAATGACAACCAAACGGAGAGAAAAATGAAATCATATATTGCGTCACGGCATGAACAGTTTATCAATGATTTTCAGATTATTGTGGATATGGACTCCAGCAGTGACAATAAAAAAGGAATAGAAAATGTGGCCCGGTTTTTTGAAACACGGTTCCAAAGCCTTGGGCTTGAATCCAGGGTGATTTTTCTCGGGGATGAAAGGATTCCCTGTTTTTATGCAGAAACTAAAACAAAAGGCAGACCCTTTGATGTCATGTTTCTCGGGCATATGGACACTGTTTTCCCCACAGGTGAAGCAGCAAAACGTCCTTTTTCGATCAGGGACGGCAAAGCCTTTGGTCCGGGTGTCTGTGACATGAAGGGCGGGCTTCTGGTTGTGCTTCATGCTGTTGAAGCGCTGAAGCAGGAAGGTGTTTTAGAGTCCCTGTCCATCTGTGTGGCCTTTAACGGGGATGAGGAAACCGGGTCCCAGGCGTCTAAAGAATGGATCATGGAAACGGCAAAAAAAAGCTGTCGAACCTTTGTCTTTGAACCGTGCAGGCCCGGATACAGGTTTGTCCTGCAAAGAAAAGGCGGGGGCTTTTTTCATATGACGGTAAAAGGCCGGGAAGCCCATGCCGGTGCTGATCCTGAAAAAGGGATCAATGCTGTGGCAGAGCTGGCCCATCAAATTGTCCGCATTCAAACCCTTAATGAAAACGACAGGGGAACCACGGCCCAGGTCACGGTTATCTCCGGCGGAGATAAGGTCAATATTATTCCTGCCCTGGCCAGGGCGTCTATTGATATACGGATTTCCATCCAGAGAGAAAAAGAACGGGTTGAAGATTTTTTCAACACCCTAGGAGATCATGCCTTTTTTAAGGAGTCAAAAATAAGTGTCCAGGGCCATATCGACCGCCCCCCCATGGAACCGGGAGAAGCAACACAAAAACTCTGGGACCTTGTCCGATCCACAGGGAAATCTTTTGGGCTGCCCATGGAGGCCATCTCCACAGGCGGATCCTCGGACGGCAATTACACGTCCTTTTGCGGCACGCCCACCATTGACGGCATGGGTATTGTGGGCGCCAATTCCCACCGTCCCGATGAATATGCAGACCTTGACAGCATAGACGCCATGGTGTTTCTAACGGCGGAGGTGTGTAGAACGATTTCAAGGCAAATTTCCTAAAGGAAGATAATAATATGCCCCTTTTTTTTTCAGATCCCAATGAATTTACCATCACCATTGAGGTGGTGCCGCCAAGGGGCAATGATCCTGCGCCGCTTCTTGAAAAACTGCAAAGCCTGAACAATCTTGAATTTCAGGCCTTCAGTGTGGCTTCCAACCCTGTTGCAAAACCCAGGATGAGTGCCATGGTCTTTGCCCACCTGATCCAGAAAGCCACCGCGCGGCGGGCCATCCTCCATTTCACCATCCGGGACCACAACCGTCTGGGCCTGCAAAGCGAACTCTGGGGCGCCAAAGCCCTGGGAATTGATACGGTCATCGCCGTAACCGGAGATCCATCTGCTGCCGGCCCGGAAGAAACCGCCACCACTGTGGCGGATTTGAATGTATGCGATCTCATTTCCCTTTCAAAAGATTCCGGCCTTTTTACAGGGGCGGTTCTGGATTTCAGGCCCGAAGTCAACGGCCTTGAACATGAAGTCAGACGTCTTGAAAAAAAAGCCGCTGCCGGCTGCCAGTTTATTGTGACCCAGCCGGTTTACGATGAAGACACGGCAAAAAAAATCCATGCAGCAACAAAGCATCTAAGCGTCCCTGTGGTCATGGGCATCCTGCCCCTTTTGTCCTATAAACATGCGGTTTTTCTGAATGATAAAGTGGCAGGGATAGCTGTTTCTCAACATCTGAGAAAAGAGATGGAAAATGCCAAAGACCCGCTGGCAATGGGAATTATACAGTCACGACAGATGCTGGGTCTTGCAAAAACATTTTTCTCCGGCGCCTGCATCATGCCGCCCTTTGAACGGTTTGATATTTTAAAGGAAATACTCTTGTAATGGAGAGGATGGACTATATTCTTGTAAAACCATCTCAGATTTATCTGTTTGAAAAAACCCCATTATATTCTCACGAAAAAGAAGGGGCTTTTATCCTATACAAGGAAAGCGGTCAAAGTCTTGACAGAGATAAGGCTCAGGGAAAAAAACATCCGGATTTATATATTGATGCCAAAGATCACGATGCTGCATTGGTGGAACTCTCTTCGGCTTTGAATATGGATTTGGTAAACAGCATTGCATCAAAAGGATTAACAAAGGTAAAAAATGTTCTCTGCAGGATTGTGGAAGAGGCATTAACCCCAAACCAGGTTGCAATACTGCCTGCCTTGCCGGACACCATTGAAATCCTGTTGGAAGGATATGCCAAAGACCACAGGTCCGTTGAATACCTGACCCGGATCGCCGGAAACTCTTCTGTGATGATCGAACATACCGTCAATGTGATGGCTTTGGTCCTGCAGTATTGTTTTTTTCACGGATTTGATGAAGACAGAATTAAACAATTGGCGCTTTGCGGACTGCTTCATGATATCGGGACGTCGCAGATCGATAAAGCCATTCTGGAAACCCCTCGAAAACTGACGGACAGTGAATTTAAAATCTATTCAGGACATACTGTGATAGGTCATGATTTGCTTATCTGTGAAACCGATTTTGATATTTGCGTTGCCACTGTTGCTTTCGAACACCATGAAAGGGTTGACGGAAGCGGTTACCCCAACGGGATCACGAAAATTATTTTTGACAGCCGCCTTATCAGCATTATTGACTGTTATGAACACTTGACCTATAGAGATAAACCTTTTAGAAGGGCAAAAAAGCCTTATGAGACATTAAGCCTGATCAAAGAAGAAGTGAAAGGCGGAAAGTTTGATAAGGAAATATTTGTAAATTTCACTTCCTGCCTGACAAAATAGACAAAGCCCTAATCTGCTGAGCTTTTGTTTTTCTCCCGGATCACCCTGAAGATTTCATCCATGAATATTTTTTCTGTGACAGGTTTTACGATATAGCTGTCAACTCCCATGGCAATGGCCTTGTTCATTGTTCTCTGGATGGCTTCAACGGTCAGCATGACAAAAGGGATGTCTTTTGTGCGCGGGTCTTCCTTAACGATTTTTAATAATTCAAGACCATTCATCCGGGGCATGTTCAGATCGGAAACTATCAATTGGAGGGATTTTTCATTCTGGATCATTTCAAGGGCCTCAATGCCGTCGCAGGCTTCCAGGATGTGATGGAAGCCATTGGTTTCAAAAAATTTTTTAACAACCCTCAGCATGGCATGGCTGTCATCCACAATTAAAACCCTGCTATTCAAATCAATGTGTTCCATGATCTTTCCTTAAGGATAAGGGTTAACATCAAGACCCGGCATGATGGAGATCAAAGATTCTAAAGGGATATCGTCCATTTTTTCTGTCCTTGAAATAATGTTCAAGGGTCTGCCGGATTACTTCAAAGGCTATCTGATCCCAGGGAATCTCTTTTTCATCAAAGAGCCGGACATGGCTGCTCTCGCTGGTGGGACCAAACTGATCCGATGCCATGGCCGCTCTGAACATGAAATAAATCTGATCCACAAACGTGATGTTAAACAGACGATAAGGGTTAATAATTTTCACCTCTGCCATGGCCTCTTCCCGTGTTTCACGAACGGCACCCGCCTGAACAGATTCCCCGTTTTCAAGATATCCGGCCGGGAGGGTCCATTTACCGATCCTGGGTTCAATATTTCTTTTACAGAGCAGAATCTTTCCCTCCCATTCCGGGATGCAGCCCACCACAATTTTGGGGTTGTTATAATGGACAAGGCCGCAACCGGAGCAGACAGCCCGGACGTGATCGTCCTCCGGTGGAACTTTCTGGAGAGTCGAAGACCCGCAGGCTGTGCAGAATTTAATCTCCATATGGCCTTATCTTTTTATTTTTTGACATCTTTAAAGTCTTTCCCGATGGTTTCAATTATTTCTACCCTGTTTAAAAATCTAGTGCAAGGAAATGTTCTCCTGTTTTTAAGCCCTCTTTTTTTTTGTACGGCTTGTGGGCAATGCCTCCAGGGGGTTTTCAGGCCAGAAATGCTTGGGATACCGGCCCATGAGATCTTTTTTTACCTCTCCGTAGGCGTTTTTCCAGAAGCTCTCCAGGTCCTTTGTGATCTGGACCGGACGCCCGGCAGGGGATAAAAGGTGAAGGGTGACGGCCCTGCCTGCTATTTTCGGCGTTGACCTGCACCCGAACATTTCCTGGAGCCGGACGTGAAGCACAGGGTTCTCCAGAAGGCCGTGTTCGCTCCTGTAGGTTAAGGGCAGGATTGATCCGCTGGGGACAACCATATGGGTGGGGGCATGGGTCTCGATTTTTTTTTGTACGTCCCAGGAGAAAAGGGACAAAAAAGCCGCCTCAAGATCCATGCGCGCCAGGTCCCTAAGGGAGAGAATCCCGAAGAGAAAGGGTTTGAGCCAGGTTTTCATATCCTTTGCCAGGGCTTTGTCCGAGACATCGGGGAGATCGGGGAAAATACCGGACTGCTTCAGAAAGACGGCCCGGTCTTTGAGGCTCATGAGTTTTTTGTTCCAGGGCAGGAGAGAGAGTCCTTTTTTGTAAATTTCACCCATCAGGATATCACAGGCCTGATCCTGATCCGGTTCAAGGACAGGGTGTTCCTCTATGACAATGGAGCCAAAACGGATAATTTCACTTGCCTTGACCGAGCTTGTTTTTTTATCAAAGAAAAGGGTTTGCTCTTTTTTAAACCTATCTTCAAATTCTTTTTCCAGCACCTCCAGTGAACAGGGAATGGCAAGAAAAATCCTTGCATTGCGGGGGTTTCCGTCCAGGTGAACCGCGACAATATAATCATGCATGGAAATACTGTTGGTGCCGGCGAAAAATATCCCCTTTCCCGAAGTTGTCAAAAACCGATGATCTTTTTCATTTCTCTTTTTTGCGATCCGGTCAGGATAACCATGGGCCAGAAGGGCACCGGCTGAATCAAAATTCAACGGACCAGGGGGGATATTAAAATCCTTTAAGAGTTTTTTTTCAGATTCAAGGATCTGTTTGATGATCCCTTTATTGATCCTGAATTCTTTTTCAGGACAGCTTTTCTTTTTGCTCTCATCCTCCATCAGCAAAAGACGCAGGCGTATATCCGGGTCATACTCACTGCGGTCAAAGCTCAAAAAATCCCGCTCATTGAGAAAAGCCGCAATCCTGCACGCAAGCGGCCCCCCGCCCTTTTCTTTTCCCTTGATGATCATATGGGAAAGCCTTGGATGAAGCCCTGAACCTGCCATTTTTTTCCCGTGGCCTGTGAGCCGTCCCTGTTCATCAAAGGCTCCCAATATTTTTAAAAGGTTTTTTGCCTGTTCATAGACAATCGGGTCCGGGGGGTCCAGCCATTTCAATTGGCCCGGGTCATCCACACCCCAGGCTGAAAGCTCCAGGGCCAGGGCGGCAAGATCCGCACTCAGGATTTCCGGCCTTGTAAAAGGCTTTAAAAGTCCGTGATCATATTCAGACCAGAGCCGATAGCAGGTTCCCGGGCCTGTGCGGCCTGCCCTTCCCCTTCTCTGGTCTGCCGAGGCCCTGGAGACGGGAAGGGTTTCAAGCCGGGTCATGCCGGTTCCGGCGGAAAATCTGGGGACCCGCATGAGGCCTGAATCGATGACAACGGTGATGCCGTCAATGGTGACCGAGGTCTCTGCTATGGAGGTCGAAAGAACTATTTTCCTCTCATCCGGGTTCACGGGATGAAAAATCCTGGACTGGTCCTTCCAGGAAAGGTCCCCGTATAGCGGCAGAACCAAGATACCAGGGTCAAGGCTTGCCTTAAGGCGGGACAAAAGTGTTTTGATTTCACCCACACCCGGCAGAAAAACCAGGATATCCCCCCGGGTTTCGAGGATGGCCTGCCGAATTGCGGTTTCGCAGGCTGTTTCAATGGGGATGGATCGTTTCAGTTTATTGACGGGGGGATAATAAATGGTGTTGACCGGAAAGCTTTTCCCTTTTGAAACGATCACTGGCGCATGGCTCATCAGGTCCGATACACCCTGGATATCCAGGGTGGCTGACATGACCAGGATATGAAGGTCGTTTCGCAGGGCCTCAAAGGATTCGAGGCAAAGGGCAAGACCGAGATCGCTGTGAATGTTTCTTTCATGGAATTCGTCAAAAATCACAAGACCGATATCTTCAAGGGATGGATCAGCCTGTATTTTCCGTGTGAAAATGCCTTCGGTGATCACTTCTATCCGGGTTCCGGGGCCGATTTTCCGATCCAGGCGGATCTGATACCCCACTGTTTCACCGACTTTTTCATTGAGAAGAAAAGCCATATGGCCGGCACAGGTGACGGCAGCCATGCGTCGCGGCTCCAGCAGGATGATTTTTTTTCCCTCAAGCCAGGGTTCGTTCAACAGGGCCAGGGGCACCCGGGTGGTTTTCCCGGCACCGGGCGGCGCCTGAACCACGGCGCATCTCTTGGTTTTAAGGGCTTTTCTGATTCCGGGAAGCTGTTCTTCTATGGGCAGGGCTGTTTTCATCTGCTGCCGGCAATGCGCCACAAGGCATTGACCCTGGGGTTGGTCAGGTTTTTTCCCCGTGTGCACAGGGCAATCATAAAAGGCGGCAGCTCCGGGCTCTCATCCAGAACCCGGACCTGGTCAAAAAAAGGACTTTTTTCCAGAACCATCCGGGGAACAAGGCCAAGGCCGCACCCAAGGCTGACCATGACAATGATGGCCTCATTTCCCGCTACCTCGGAATAAATATAAGGAATGAAATTTTCCCTGGCAAACCATTGGTCGATGCGGTCCCGGCTCAAGCCGTGATCCGGGATAATCAAAGGCGTCTTTTCCCAGTCTGTTTTTCCCTCTTTTTCAACAATGATTTCAGGGTAATTCAGGGGGGCAATAAACACAAGGGGAGTTTCAGACAAAACCTGAAACACCAGATCTTCGGGCAGGGAATCCGGAAGGGCGGCAATCACCATGTCTGCATCCTGGTTGAAAAGCTTTACCAGGGCCTTTGCCGGGTCACCGGTTTCAAGGTGAATCCGGACATGGGGATAGGCCCTCCGGTAATTTGCCATGATATCGGGAAGAATGCCGTAGACTGCGGTGACCGAACAATAGATGGACAATTCCCCTTTCAGGACAGTGTCGGAAGACAGATCGTCATGAAGCCTCTCCCATCGCCGGAGCACATCCTCTGTATATTTTTTAAAGGCCTCCCCGGCAGGGGTCAGTTCCACGGAACGGTTGTTTCTAAGAAACAGCGTTTCCCCCAGTTCCGACTCAAGGCGCTGGATCACCCGCGTCAGTGCCGACGGTGTAATAAAACAGGCCTGGCTCGTCCTTGCAAAATGCAGGGTACCGGCAAGGTGCCTGAAAAGTTTTAAATTTCGAATATCCATGGTGTATATGTAGGAGAACATCGGGAGATTGTAAAGCAAAATCATTTCAATTATTGAAACACCATGTTGCAAATGATTCATTTGACGCAATGAAAAATTCAAGGCATAACCAGGGCAGGACAAATATTAATTAAACGAAATCTTTTAAAGGAGAGACACATGGGTCAAAATTATTTTAATTCGCTGCCATTGCGGCTGCAACTTCAGGAGCTGTCCCAGTGCCGGCTCATGGATGCCTCGGAATTCAAAGGGGTTGAAGCGTTGAAAGGCAAAAAAATAGTCATTGTCGGATGCGGGGCCCAGGGCCTTCACCAGGGCCTGAACCTGAGGGACAGCGGGCTTGATGTGTCCTATACCCTTAGGGATGCCGCTATCCGTGAAAAACGCCAGTCCTGGAAAAACGCCGCGGAAAACGGATTCCATGTGGGCGCCTATGAAGAACTCATTCCAAAGGCAGATCTTTTAATCAATCTGACCCCGGACAAACAGCACACCCATGTCATTGAATCCGTTATGCCGCTCATGAAAAAAAATGCCTGCCTGTCCTATTCCCACGGGTTCAATATTGTGGAAGAAGGCATACAGATCCGAAAAGACATCACGGTTATCATGGTGGCGCCCAAATCTCCGGGAACCGAAGTGAGACAGGAATACAAAAGAGGGTTCGGCGTGCCCACCCTTATCGCCGTTCACAGGGAAAACGACCCCCGGGGTGAAGGCATGGACCTTGCCAAAGCCTATGCCTGCGGTACCGGCGGCGACAGGGCAGGCGTTCTGCAATCCTCCTTTACAGCCGAGGTCAAATCCGATCTCATGGGGGAACAGACCATTCTCTGCGGCGTCCTCCAGACCGGATCACTTCTCTGCTATGACAAAATGCTGGAACAGGGCGTTGATCCGGGGTTTGCCTCAAAACTGGTCCAGTACGGCTGGGAAACCATTACCGAAGCTCTGAAACACGGCGGTGTCACCCATATGATGGATCGACTCTCCAACCCTGCCAAAATCCTTGCCTTTAACCTTTCCGAAGAGCTGAAAACCATTCTTGAACCCCTTTACCATGAGCATATGGACAATATTATGTCCGGCCGGTTTTCAAGCGCCATGATGCAGGATTGGAAAAACGATGATGCTGATCTGTTAAGATGGCGAAAAGAAACAGGAGAAACAGCCTTTGAAAACTCCGCTGCCACGGATGAAAATATCCCGGAGCAGGATTATTTTGACAAGGGCATCCTTATGATCGCCCTGGTCAAGGCAGGCGTGGAACTTGCCTTTGACACCATGGTTTCAACCGGGATCGGCGAAGAATCCGCCTATTACGAATCCCTGCATGAGCTTCCCCTCATTGCCAACCTGATTTCCCGGAAAAAACTTTATGAAATGAATGTGGTTATCTCGGACACGGCTGAATACGGTTGTTATCTCTTCAACCACAAAGCTTTGCCCCTGCTTTCCGGATTCATGAAAAAACTGGATGCAGACGTCATCGGCAAAGGCCTGGATGCACGGCAAAAAGGCGTAGACAATATTGAACTGATCCGGGTCAATGAAGCCATCCGCAACAGCGGCGTTGAACGCATCGGCAAAACGCTCAGGGCCCATATGAGCGCCATGAAACCCATTTATTAACTCCTTCCGGCTTTCCTGGCTCCGGCCCCGGCATAATTTTTTGTAAAAATATGCCGGGGCCGGGGTGTAAAAAAATGATTGGAAATATTTAAAAAAAGGATCTATGCTTTATATATAATTTTAAAAAAAAGAGGGGGTTGCGTTCTGGAAATCATCGGATAACCCTTGAAATACAAGGCAAAAAACAAACCCGGCAATGCTTGATTTAAAAAAAACACCCTTTTCACTGAAGTCTCTTCCTGTTCGGATTATTTTACCTGTAATACTCACCATTCTTCTTTTTATTCTCACCATTTTCTTTTTAATTATTCCTCTTTTAGAAAAAAACATGATGGATGGTAAAAGAGAGGCCATCATGCACTTGACAGAAAGTGAATGGAGCAGGTTGAATTTTTTTTACACCAAAGCCCAAAGCGGTTTGATTTCCCAGGAAAATGCAAAACTTGAGGCCATTCAACTGTTGCAGCAGGTCAGATACGGCCCGGAACTGGAAGATTATTTCTGGATAAACGACATGACCCCGAATATGATCATGCATCCCTACCGCCCGGATCTTGAGGGCAAAAACGTATCAAACTTTGAAGACCCTTCCGGGAAAAAGCTGTTTATTGAAATGGTGAAAACCGTGAAGGAAAACAAGGCCGGATTTGTGGACTATCTTTGGCAATGGAAGGGGGACTCAAAAAGAATCGTTCCCAAAATTTCCTATGTTAAAGAGTTTACCCCCTGGGGTTGGATTATCGGAACCGGAATCTATGTCGAGGATGTCAGGCATGAAATTCTGGCCATCACACACCGTTTGATTTATACCTGTTCGGGGATTCTGGTCGTATTTCTGATATTGTCCGCTTATATTGTATGGCAGGGAGCAAAAGCTGAAAAAGAACGGATCTCTGCCATGGAAAGGTCTAATTTAAGGGAGAGGCAGCTTCTCCAGGCAGATAAAATGACATCCCTGGGGATACTGGTGGCCGGCGTTGCCCATGAAATCAATAATCCGGCCACATCCCTGATGCTCAATGCCCCTAATCTTAAAAAGGCCTGGAAGGCGTTTACCCCGGTTCTGGAGAATTGTTTTGCAGGGAAGAAGGAGGCACTGGTCTGTAATATGCCCTATTCAGACCTGAGCCACAGGATTGATCTGATGTTGACGTCAATTGAAGACAGTGCGGCAAGGATAAAAAGAATCATCACCGATTTAAAGGATTTTTCACGTCCTGCCGGGGCTGACATGGATACGGAACTGGATGTCAACCTGGTGGTCAAAAAATCACTGGACCTCACCCATTCCATATTGAAGAAAGCCACAAACCACCTGTCCATTGATTATGAAGAAGGGTTACCCAAAATTTTAGGGCATCCTCAGAAATTGCAGCAGGTGATGATCAATCTTCTGGTGAATGCCTCTCAGGCCCTTGAAAACCCGGACCAGTCCATCCATGTAAAAACTTCAAAAACCCGGGATGATCATTTTGTTGTGATTGAGGTGATAGACACAGGGCCCGGTGTGTCTCCTGAAAATTTAAAAAAGATGAAAGAGCCTTTTTTTACGACCAAAAGGGATGACGGGGGAACAGGTCTCGGGCTTTCCATTTCCGAGAAGATTGTATATGATCATAACGGTATGATGGAGTTTGTTTCAGAATTTGGAAAAGGGTTGACGGCAAAAATACTGCTGCCCTTGACCCGTTGGGAAAATAAAATTTGAACGCACTGGAACCAGGGGTGACAAATAAACAACAGGCCATGGACCGGCCCATTCTCATCGTGGATGACGAACCTGAAATTCTTCTGGCAGTGGATACCTGCCTGAGAATGGCCGGCATGGACAATACCATCACCATCAATGATTCAAGGGATGTGATCCGGCAAATGGAACGGCAGGTCCCCTGCCTTATCCTCCTGGACCTGAACATGCCCCATATCAATGGCGAGCGCCTGCTTAAAATGATCCGCAAGACCTATCCTAGAATTCCCGTGATTGTCCTTACCGGCACCATTGAAGTGGAAACCGCTGTAAAATGCATGAAAATAGGAGCCATGGATTATGTACTCAAACCGGTGGAGGAAGACCGGCTTCTGGCTGCTGTTAAACAGGCTCTGGAGTATGGGGACCCGGATTATATGGCCAAGGCCTCCCTGTCCGGAGAGCTGTTTTCCCAGATCAAAAACCCCAGAGTCTTTGCCCATATTTTCACCCAGGACAAAAAGATGCATTCCATCTTTCACTATATCGAAGCCATCTCACCGTCTTCACAGCCTGTTCTTATTCTGGGGGAAACCGGTGTGGGAAAAGAACTCATCGGTCTGCCCATCCATACCTTGAGCCAAAGAAAGGGGAAACTGGTGAAGGTCAATGTGGCGGGGCTGGATGACAATGTGTTTTCCGATACCCTTTTCGGTCATGTTCCCGGGGCTTTCACCGGTGCGCAGAAAGCAAGGCAGGGGCTCATTGAGCAGGCTGCCGGGGGTACGCTTTTTCTGGATGAAATCGGTGATCTTGCCTTAACCTCACAGGTTAAACTGCTGCGGCTCCTTCAGGAAAGAGAATATCTCCCCCTGGGTTCCGACCAGATCCGGCATTCCGATGCCAGGATCATTGCCTCCACCAACCTGGACCTCTGGTCCCTGGAAAAAAAAGGCTGTTTCAGAAAAGACCTGATCTACAGACTGTCCACCCACACCCTGACCCTGCCGCCCTTGAGAGAACGTCTCCTGGACCTGCCCCTGCTGCTGGACCGGTTTATCTGTCAGGCGGCCAATGAACTGGATAAGCCCGTTCCTGAACTCCCCAAAACATTGATTGAGCAAATGGAAACCTATCCTTTCAAAGGCAATATCAGGGAACTCAAATCCATGGTCTATGACGCCATGTCCCGTTATAAGAAGGGGCCCATCACGGCAGATCTGTTCAAAGGCCTGATCACATCAGGACTAGGGCCCTGGCTTGAGGACGACCCGGCTTTTTCTCTTCCCACCCTTAAAGAAGCCTCCAGGGAGCTGGTGGAAAAGGCCATGAAACAGACCAACGGCAACCAGTCCGAGGCGGCCGCGATCCTCGGCATCTCCCAGCAGGCCCTGAGCAAAAGACTGCAGAAGCTGAAATCATAAAAACCCCCTGAACCCCATCTACAACAAAAGTTGTTTTTACAATAAAAGTTGTAAACATACTCTGTTACCCCTGTTTAGTTGAATCATCTCTTGGCTGAATATTCTTTTTTACAACTTTTATTGTACCCCTTCTAGGCTTTTTAATATCCCAATTTTTATTATAAATAGAATAAAATCAAATAGATAAAAAATTTTTGATCGTCCGGCACAATGATTGCTCTTACAGTAAATGAATTAAAATCATTTATTAAAGGAGAATACCAATAATGAACCGAATCAAAAACCTTGGCTGGCGGGTAACAATGGCAGGATTGGGAATAAACCTTGCCCTGGGAATACTCTATACCTGGAGCATTTTTAAAATGACCATCAAAGACTCCATTGAATCGGGTGACGGACTTTTCAGCTGGAGCCTTGCTTCCTTAAACGACCCCTATGCCGTCTGCTGCCTGACCTTTGCCTTTACCATGATTTTTGCAGGCCGGGTCCAGGACAAACTCAGCCCCAGGATTACGGCGGTCATCGGCGGCATCCTCACAGGATTCGGCCTGATCCTGATTTCCTTTTCCACTTCATGGATCAGCTGGATCATCGGGTTTGGAATCTTCATGGGAATGGGGCTTGGATTTGGTTATGCCTCGGCCACACCACCTGCCATCAAATGGTTTTCCCCTGCCAAAACCGGTATGATCGCCGGTATTGTCGTGGCCGGGTTTGGTCTGGCATCGGTATATATTGCGCCTTTGGCCACCTTTCTGATTGAGAGATTCGGGCTTTCCCAGGCCATGCTGATTTTCGGTATTGCATTTCTGGTGATCGTTTCCGGTCTTGCCCAGTTTCTGGTCAATCCGCCGGAAGGATATATCCATCCGGACACAATCCACACCAAGGCCTCGGCTGCTGCGGCCGCCATAAATTTTGAACCCGGAAGAATGCTTCGCACCGGCACCTTCTACAAATTATGGATTATCTTTTGTATTGCCTCCGGCGCCGGTCTCATGATTATCGGCAGCGTGGCAGGCATGGCCAAACAGGGAATGGGCGGGATGGCCTGGGTTGTTGTCGCCCTGATGGCCGTCGGCAATGCCTCGGGCCGGGTGGTTGCCGGCATCCTTTCCGACCGTATCGGGCGGGCCAACACCCTTTTTATCATGCTCATTTTCCAGGCCGTCATCATCTTTTCCCTTTTGTTTATCACGCCGGCCCAGGTCATGCTTCTGGTTCTTGCAGCCATGATCATCGGCTTTAATTACGGCACAAACCTTTCCTTGTTCCCGTCCGCCACCAAAGATTTTTTCGGTTTAAAGAATTTCGGCGTCAACTATGGCCTGGTGTTCAGCGCCTGGGGGGTCGGCGGGTTTATCTTTCCAAGGGTGTCTCAGATGATCATTGCCTATACTGCAAGCCCGAGAATGGCATATATCCTTGCCGCCTCACTGCTTCTGGTCTGTGCGGCCCTGGCCCTGATGACCAGGGCGCCGGTTGCTGAAAAAGACGTGAAAGCCAGGTTCATCATCACTCCGGCGACTGAAAAAATCTGACCGCGGTTTTTATAACCTGATGAATGGATTGATTTATAATGGGTTGAAACTGAAAAAGGAGAGAAGATGAGCGATTTTAAATTTCATGCACCGGATGAATTTCGTAAAAACGCCTGGATAAAAAGCATTGATGAGTACAGGAAACTGTATGACCGTTCCATTCAAAAACCCGATGAATTCTGGGCTGAGATGGCAGATCTGTTTTTTTGGGAGAAAAAATGGGAAAAGGTCCGGGATTACAACTACACCCTGTCAAAAGGCCCCATCCATATCGAATGGTTCAGGGGCGGCAAAACAAATATCACCTACAACTGCCTGGACCGCCATTTAAAAGACAGGGGCGACAAGACCGCCCTGATCTGGGAAGGAAACAATGCGGGGGAAGACCTTCAAATTTCTTACAGACAACTCCATGAAAAGGTCTGCCGGTTTGCCAATGCCTTAAAGGAAAAAGGGGTGAAAAAAGGGGACCGGGTGGCCATCTACATGCCCATGATACCGGAACTGGCCGTCACCATGCTGGCCTGTGCACGCATCGGCGCCATCCACAGCATTGTTTTCGGCGGTTTTTCCGCCGATGCCTTGTCGGACCGCATCCTGGACAGCCTGTGCAAGGTTCTTGTGACCACGGACGGGGTCATGCGGGGAGCCAAGGCCGTCCCCTTAAAAGGCAATGCAGACAGAGCCCTGGACCTGTGTGAAAAAAGCGGGCATACTGTGGAAACCTGCTTTGTGGTCAACCGCACCGGTTCTGATGTAACCATGAAACCGGGAAGGGATCTGTGGTGGCATGATGAAGCCAAAAAGCAAAGTGCAGACTGTCCCGTAGAATGGATGGATGCGGAAGACCCGCTCTTTATCCTCTATACTTCCGGATCAACCGGAAAACCCAAAGGGGTTCAGCACAATGTGGGCGGTTACATGGTCTATACCGGCATTACATTCAAATATATTTTTGATTATCACGACAATGACATCTACTGGTGTACGGCTGATATCGGCTGGGTTACCGGACACAGCTATATTGTTTACGGCCCGCTCTCTCAGGGGGCGACCAGTATCATGTTTGAAGGGGTTCCCAACTATCCTGATCCGGGACGGTTCTGGGCCACGGTGGACAAATGGAAGGTGAACCAGTTTTACACCGCTCCAACCGCCATCCGAGCGCTCATGGCCCAGGGTGAAGAATGGGTTGAAAAATACGACCTGTCATCCTTAAGACTTTTGGGATCAGTTGGGGAGCCCATTAACCCTGAAGCATGGAAATGGTATTTTAAATATGTGGGCAAGGAAAGATGTCCGGTGGTGGATACCTGGTGGCAGACAGAAACCGGCGGCATCATGATTACTCCCTTGCCCTACGCCATTGACCAGAAACCAGGGTCTGCAACCCTGCCGTTTTTTTCCGTCAATCCTGAGATTTTAAATGAAACCGGGCAACCCCAAAAAGGGGCCTGCGACGGAATTCTGGTGTTAAAAGAACCCTGGCCCGGACAGATGAGAACGGTTTACAATGATCATGAACGGTTTGAAAAGGTCTATTTCCAGATGTTTGACGGATACTATTTTGCCGGCGACGGATGCCGCAGGGATGAAGACGGTTACTACTGGATCACCGGCCGCGTGGATGATGTCATCAATGTGTCCGGCCACAGGATGGGAACCGCAGAAGTGGAAAGCGCCCTGGTCAGCCATAAGGACGTAGCTGAAGCAGCGGTGATCGGATTTCCCCACGCCATCAAGGGCCAGGGCATCTACGCCTTTGTCACCCTGCGGGTCAGCTCGACTCCCAGCGATGAACTGCTAAAGGCCTTGAAACTGCATGTCAGGGAGGAGATCGGGCCCATCGCAACCCCGGATATTATCCATTTTGCACCGGCCCTGCCCAAAACCCGGTCCGGAAAAATCATGCGCCGTATCTTGAGAAAGATTGCCAATGATGAGTTTGACAGCCTGGGCGATATTTCCACACTGGCAGACCCGGATGTGGTGGGCAACCTCATTGAGTGCCATAAGGATTTGACCCGCAAACCCACAGGCATTGAAAATAAATAAAGCGTCTTTTTGATCGTATCCTCTTAACCCAAACGGCCGTTCTGAACACAAAGTTCAGAACGGCCGTTTTTTTGTCCGCAGAATGTTTCTTGTTGAAAATTTATTCAAATTGTTTAAGCGCTCCATACGTTCTTTTCTTTATAGTTGTTATGACATCATCCAATATCAATGATGTGACTTAAAGGTAAAACAGAAATATTTTTTTCTACTGGGTAGGCATATTCTCCTGGATATACGATCCAAAGATGCTCCAATTTTAGATCTTCACAGGCAATGCGCATGGACTTTGTAAGTTTTGGGGCACGGTAATTTTGCCTATGGGTTTTATATCGATTGTCTTACGGCTGTGCAAGGAGAAAATGTGAGAAGTTTTTAGTAAAACAGTTAACATGTTGTTTTTTATGGGTCTCATGTCGTCTGTTTTGCATAAACGGGGTGGATCGGCAAAACAGCTGCCTGTTTCATGGCGCACCCCTCTGGTATGGCCTGATGCCATTATATTTGCCACAACTTGTTTCATATCAGGGGCATCTTTATGAGGTATTCCAGGCAGCCTCCTTCCTGGGCGGGAGAATATAATTCCCATATTCCGGAAGCAGCTTAAACAGCCAGGCCAACCGTTTTTCTTTGAGCAGATACAGCAGATAATCTTGAACCTGGTCATCGGATAGAAGATCAGGGGATCGCCGGTAATATTCGGCAAGTGATTTTACGGCATTGATATAAGCCGCGCGTGTCTTGGGTGAGTACCTCCGTAAAATAAGAGGATTTTCAAATTTGTGTCTGAGTTCCGTCATTTTCGCCTCCTGAAAATTGTGGGTTGATGTTCAGGAGATGATGGAACAACAGGGAGTAAATATAAAGGGGAATTATACAGGTGCCCAGGCTTGGAGTGTCAGCGGCCGAAATCCTTGTCAGCCGTGCTTTTCCGCGTAGCGGTTTTGTTCAACAAGTTAATGTGTGGTTCTGTGTATTTTTGAATTTTATTATGGTTCGACAACAAAAAATATGTCAAATATAAAAAATCTGACTGGATAACAAACAAATTTGAACATTATCAAAATTTGATATCATGATTAAAATACCTTAAGCGCATCAAAAATATAACCTGCTTGAACAGTCTCATTGCACCGGATCAATATGAGCATTGTAAAAAAAGGCTGAGGAATTATATTATTTCGGGATAAAAAACCGGCAACCCCACTGGGCCCCGTGGCCTACCGGAGATGAATTGGGAGATAATTGATATAATAGTGTTTAATTGCCTTTTTCCAGCCTTTCAAGGACGGCCGTCATGACCCCATTGATCCGGATAAATTTTGTTTCATCTGCCATCAATTCCTTTTTTGTCTGGACAAAAACAGATCCATCAAGCTCATGCCCGCAGTTTTCAATCAGGGCCCCGGCCGACTCCTGCGTGGTTTCAAGGTGAAACTGAAACCCGGCTATCCGGTTGTCAATGATAAATCCCTGGTTTTTGCAGGCCGGGCTTGAGGCAATCCGTACCCCGGATTCCGGTATATCAAAGGTGTCTCCATGCCAGTGAAAAACCTCCAGGCCGAAAGAAAAGACATCCTTGAAAACCGTCTTCCTGATTTCATCGTCAATGGTCAGCGGAAACCAGCCGATTTCCCGGTCTTTATTTTTGCAGACCCCTGCCCCCAGCACGTGGGCGATCAATTGCGCGCCCAGACAGATTCCGAGAACGATTTTTCCTTTATCCATGCAGGCCCTGATAAACTCTTTTTCTTTCTTCATCCAGGGATACTGCAGATCATCGTGAACCCCCATGGGCCCGCCCATGACGATCAGAAAATCAATTGCATGGGGATCAGGCAGGGCCTGATTCTCATAAAGCCGGGTTGAACTCAGCGCATGGCCTTTGTTTTTAAAATATGCCGCCATACTGCCTATCCCTTCAAACGAAACATGCTGTAAATAATGAACCCGCATCAATGCGTTACCTCGTATGTGCCGGCATTATTCAGGACAAAGTACTTTAGGATCTTTTGCAGCGGACAGAAAGTCTGAAATCTGTTTTTGTTCGGCATCACTGATGCCCGCTCTTTTTCCGGCCATTCTTTTTATGGTGACGGCCCATTGTTCGGCATTCTTTTCTTTGATCTGCCCGCATACTTTTTCTATCTTATGGCATGCACTGCATTTGGCAGTTACAAGAGCGGCATTGTCGTTTTCTGCGCCAGCTGTTAAAATCATGACAGATGCAGTGAAAAGAACTGCGATAAGAATAAAAACCGATTTTTTCATATGATCTCCTTTCATTTTTTCCCGGGACGGGTTTTTCCGGAGGCAATTGACATCAAAATGATGTCAATTCAAAAGAATGCTACTATGAATAGATAAAAAAAGTCAAGAAAACCATTTCAGGAGAATAAACAGACAAACCGTTTGACAGCAGGCTCCGGCCTGAAGTATTTTGACCTTGTTTGGTCTCATGGGTTTAGTAATTTTGAATATGGAGTTGTCACAGACAAAAAAATGATAATCGATGGTCATGTCCATTTGTTTCACCCCAAGGTGATTCTGAATGTTAAAAAAAGGTCGGAAATGGCCAGGGTTCTGGGACTTCAGACCCAAGGGGCTGAAGAAAGGGTCGGCGTACCGTTTCTGGAAAATGAACTGAGGAACGCCGGGATTTCAGGAGGTTTTATTCTTCCCACGGCCCTGGCAGAAGAAGTCGGCAGTATCAATGATGAGTTCTATGCGCTGGCAGAAACATCCAGTATTCTTTATACAGCAGGCACCCTTCATCCTGATTATTCCGGAAACCGGGATGAACTTGAAAAATTCAGAACAAAAAAAATCAGGGGGATTAAGCTCTGTTCCTTTTCCCAGAGATTTTCCCTTTCTGCCCCCAAAACACTTGAGATGTTTCAACTCATCCAGGATTTTAATATTCATAAGGGTTCAGGCTTTTTTGTGGAGCTGGACACCCTGTTCGGTGCAGATCAGTTTTTTGGCAGTCAGCCTGAACATAATACCACCCCCTCGCTTTTTGCAGACCTGGTCAAGCGCTTTCCGAAAATTGATTTTATCGCTGCCCATATGGGAGGGCTGGCTGCTCCCTTTCATGAAATCAAAACCCATCTTGTTCCCATGGACAATCTCTATCTCGATACCTCCAATGCAGCCCATGTGCTCTCAAAAGATGAATTTGTTCATCTTTTAAAAACCCACGGTCCGGAACATATCATTTTCGGAACCGACTGGCCCTGGTTTACCCACAAAGGCGAAATCGATTTTCAAATCCGTCTGTATGAAACAGCCGGGTTTTCAAAAAAGAATACAGACCTCATTTTTTCAAAAAATATCGCCCGTCTCACTGGAAAATTTGATTCATTGCAAAAGGAAACCTGACATGCAGCAGATAGATGAATTCGGCCATGATCCAGGGGTTCAGCGAACCCGGACTTATTTTTCCCAGATGGAAGCCCTG
>CAZUDE010000012.1:48137-118520 GCA_964619205.1 uncultured Desulfobacula sp.
TTCCAGGCTGATTAAAACCGCGGGCATCTCCCGGTTTGACAAAAGACTTCGCCCGGCAAGGGAATTAAGGTTCCGCCTGTTTGAAAATGCAAGTTCGCGCGCTTACAAAAAAGGATTCCGCCAGGACGAAAACAAGGTTCTTGCGCTTTTTGAAATCTGTCAGGATCTGGCCTTTCAAAAAAACGGGCTTACTGTTTCCCCTTGTTCAACAATTTTTGACCCGGAGCTGGTCTCTCTTGCAAAGGAAGGTGTTCTATGATCCGCGTAAGGCTGTTCGGACGGTGCCGTATTTATCATGATCCGGTAAGTCCGGTCTTGAAAGCACCGGCACAGATCGGGTGGGCATCCTGGTTCAGGGACATTGATCTGGTTACCCCAAGAAAGCTCAAAGGAAAAGAGCTTCTCATGCGTACCCGCGGCTGGTGGACAGTGGCCCCGGAGATGGTGGCTGAAATCGTTGAAACATATGGAAAGCTTGTAGTGGGAGAACAAGGGGAACTCATGGTGGAATGCGAAAGCGAGGCAACGGCCGAGAGCCTCAGCCTGGCTTTGTCAAAGGAATTTGATGATCAGGTTCAGATCGCCCCGTAAAAATAATTTAATGCTCTCAAATAAAAACAAAACCGGGCCGTGTCACTGGCCCCAGTTCTCAGGCGTGATATCCCAAAAGCTTTGGCAGCCACAGGACAAGATCCGGGACATAGGTTAAAAAAAACAGCACTCCGGTCTGGATCACCATAAAGGGCATGGAAGCCTTTGTTACATAAATAATATCTTTCTTGGTCATGGCCCCGACCACAAAAAGACTGACCCCCATGGGCGGGGTGCAATACCCAATGGCAAGGTTCACCGTCATGAGAAGACCAAAATGCATGGGGTCGACATTAAATGCCCCGAGCAGCGGCAGAAAAACCGGGCCGAGGATAAGGGTTGCGGAAATAATATCCATGAACATGCCCACAATTAAAAGCAGGATGTTCATGACCAGGAGAAAGACAAAAGGAGAATGGATGCTGGCCATAACAATTTCCGCCACCCGGTTGGGAAGATTTTCAAAGGTCAGGTAGCGCCCGAAAACGGTTGCCGATGCAACAATGAGAAGCAGGGTGGCGGTGGTAAGAGCCGAACTGACGCATACTTCTTTTACATCTTTAAAATTCATGGATCTATAAATGACCAGCTCGACAAAAAAAGCATAAACACTGGCGACAATGGCAGCCTCATTGGCCGTGAACATGCCGGAAAAAATTCCTCCAAAAATGATCAGGATCAGCATGATGGCCCAGAACCCTTCCTTGAAAATTCCGATGATCTGAACAAAACCGGGTCTCGGCAATCGTTTAATATCTGTCCTGTTTCTGTAAAGAACCCAGGTGTAGAGACAAACGCAGGCGATAATGATAAACCCCGGGATAAACCCTGTCAGAAAAAGCCCTTCCAGAGACACGTTGCTGATCATGGAATAAAAAATCATACTGATACTGGGCGGGATAATAATACCCAGATTGGGTGAGGTAGTCATCAGACCGATGGAATAATCTTCATCATACCCGTTTTTTAAAAGCGCCGGGATCATGAACCCGCCGAGAGCCACTACCGTTGCAACGGTGGACCCTGAAATGGCGCCAAAAAGACCGCAGCCGATGACACCGGCCATCCCCAGCCCCCCCGGCAGAAAGCTCACCATGGAATTGGCAAAACCAATGAGTTTTTCCACCATTTTCCCCTTGGTCATGATGTTGCCGCAAAGGACGAAAAACAACACCACAATCAAAGAAAAGCTATCCAGGCTCCGAAATAAGGTCTGTGCCATAAGTGCAAGAGGCATGTTTAAATAGAACATGAACCCCACAGCGGATGCAATAAACAGGCTTAAAAAGACAGGCACATAGGTGGTCAGAGACACCAGCAGGATGGCCATAATTACAAAATCACTTGTTTCCATGAAAATCCCCTTTATTTTGCTTTGGTTTTATGATCGTGGATTAATACCTGAATCGTTCTGATGAACACCATAATGCCCATGACGGGCATTATGGCATAAACAACGACAAGGGGTATTTTCATGATTATGGTTGCCTGATGAGTGGTATACTGCATAAGCGTCATCTTATAGCCGTAATAGACCATCATCCATGCAAAAAAGAGCATCAATAAATTGGAGTAAACAGACAAACCCGGTTTAAGTCCGGGAACAATCTGGACAAGGGCGTCAATCCGGATCACTGCTCCTCTTTTGATGGAGAGGCTTGTTCCGACAAAGGTGGTATAAATCATGGCGATACGACCCAGTTCCTCGCTCCATGCCAGAGTATAATTGAATCCATACCGTAAAACCACATTGGCAAAAAGCGCGCTCAAGGTCACCATAACAATTGCAAAAAGCGTCCACTCTTCGATATGGGTTAAAACCGTGTCCAATTTCTTTGAAACTTTTCCAGACATAAACCATTCCTCGTTTCTTTATGTTAAAAAAACAATCCATATAATTCCGGAGGCATTGGCAGGAGACAACGCCAATTCCGGGCCAGGGATGGATAACGGCTTGGAATCAACTAATTATTTTTTTACTATTCCAGCTCAGCGGCAACGTGCTTCAGTTCCAAAGGAAACAGGTCTTCTCCAGCCTTTTGATGGTTTCTACCCCAGTTTTATAATGTGGTCAAACGTTCACATTTGATTTATTCAAGGCATGGCTGTCTCACACAATCTGTCTGCCGGGGTTGTTAGATCAGGTCTGATCTGGAGTTATGGAGCCGGTGTGTTTTTCTTTTTCTGAATCGCGGCATACTCCACAGGGTAATGCTCTTTCATGCAGGCGGGGCAGACGGAGTGGCTGAACTTTGCATCGGTGTATTTTGCCACATAGGCTTCCACCCGGTTCCAATATCCCTTGTCATCTCGTATCTGTTTGCAGAAAGAGCAGATCGGGACAATGCCCCGCAATGTTTCAATCCGTTTCTGATAAGCGGTTACAGAAAGATTCACAAGGATCAGGACGATGATGGTGATCCCCACGCAGATGAAAAGATTCATGATAAGTGTGATAAAAATCTGCCTGACTATATCTTTTTCCGGTTGTTCCACAACCAGATACCATCCAAATTCCTCCACATAGCGGATATTGGCATGAACGGCCTCTCCGTCTTTTCGATAGGTAAATGAAGTATCGGAAATGATATCGGGTTTTCCCATGAAGCGGGGTGCAAAATCAAGCTGGGAAATATGCTTGATTGAAGGATCAGACCTTGATCCCGTAAGCTTGATTTCTCCTTTTTTATCAAAAAAATAAATGGCGCGTTTGTATTTTCCCTGATAGGTTTCTATAAGCTTTTTAACGGCATTTACCGTCAAACCG
Source organism: uncultured Desulfobacula sp. (assembly GCA_964619205.1). Taxonomy (GTDB): domain Bacteria; phylum Desulfobacterota; class Desulfobacteria; order Desulfobacterales; family Desulfobacteraceae; genus Desulfobacula. The sequence goes on from CAZUDE010000012.1 coordinate 51,496, forward strand.
ACACCGGTGGCGCCGATATAGTTATGATCATAATCAAATACGCGATAATTGATAAAAATGGTCATGGCGTCTTTGTTGGCAATATCCGGATCAATGTTGATCTCATAGTCTGTTTTCATATCGCGGACGCGGAAATACCAGGCATCTCGTGGCTCATCCGGGGATACTTTCTTGAGAACCCCATCGGAATGATAGTAGAGCTTTGTTTTTTCAGATACAAAAAAACTGGTAAAGGTGTTGTATTTTTGCTGAATTTCATTCAGGTATCGGGTGATCTGCCGGTCTTCACTTTCTCCTGCAAGCACCCAGTCCCGCAGAAAGGTGTCAGTAGACATGAGAGACGAAATAAAAACCGGCCGGAACAGGTCTTTTTGAATTTCAGAATAGATATTGTCACTTGTCAGGGGAAGCTCGCTTGAAAAAATTTCAGCCCGCAGCGATGCCCGGGAAACAAAATAGCTGGTCAGACTTGTAATCAAAAATCCAGTGACCAGTAAAACACTGATGGCAGCCACAAGTTTTGTTTTTTCGCTGGCAAACATTATAAATTTCCCTGAAAGCGTCTCATTTTATTTTGAACCGCGGTGTTGAGCATTGCTATTTTAACAGTATCTGCATCCCCATCAAAGGCCAGATGACTGCTATGGCCAGCCAGACCACTATCATCAGGATAATGCTGGCAATGATACCGAATTTAAAAAATTCTCCGGCCGTAAACTGGTTGGAAGTATAGGCAATGGCATTGGGAGCTGCACCGATGAGCAGGATAAAGGGCATTCCTGCGGTCATCAGGGCAGAAAAAAAGATGACCTCTCCGGACACCCCCAGGTAGGGGGCGATAACCAGGGCCACTGGAAGGGAAATGGCGATGGCTGCGACGTTCATGATAAAATTGGTCATGATCATTACAAAAAAGGCCATCCCGAGAATAAAAACGACTGACGGGGCCTTGGCAAAAAGCTGGAGCCAGTTCACTGCCAACCATTCTGCCGCTTTTGTCTGCCATAGACAGAACCCGATGGACATGGCCCCGCCAAAAAGCAGGATAATATTCCAGGGAATCGCTTCCAGATCATCAATTTTAAGGATATTCAAAATAAAAAACAGCAGGGTGGAAGTCAGGAGAATGGCTGTTTTATCAATTGTCTTTAACGCGGGAACCCAGTTTTTCAAGGCAATGGTTACAATGACGGCCAAGGTTATAATCAGGGTCAAAATCTCATTTCTTCCCCATCCTCCCAATTCCGAATACATCCTTTTGGCCTTCTCCTTCAGCCCCGGTATAATGTCTTTTTCCGGTTTACAGAGAACCAGCATGAGGCCCCAGATAATAAGGACCATGAGCCAGCCAATGGGAGCCATATAATAGGTCAGCTCGAAAAAACTGATCTCCTTGCCCGTCATTTCCTTGAAAAAACCGATGGCCACGGCGCCGCGCGCGGCACCGAGCAGGGTAATAATGCTGCCGGCGCCCGCGACATAGGCCATGCCGATGAACAATCCCTTACCGAATTTGGTGGGCTTCTCATCCTCCGAGTATAGGGAATGGATCGCCAGAAGCAAGGGGAACATTGTTGCCGCTACCGCCGTATGGGCCATCAAATGGGTCAGGGCCGCTGTCATGACAAAACAGCCCAGATAGATCATGCTTGTTTTCTCACCGACAACGGAGAGCATCTTGTAAGCCATCCGCCGGGTCAGTCCGCTCTTGGTAAATGTCAGGCCGATAACAATGGAACCCAGGATGAAAAGGACGGAAGGATCCATAAAATCCTTAAAGGCGATTTCAGGTTTACGGATGAGAAACATGGCCTGGGAAACACCGATGGCAATACCGGTAACGCCAATCGGCAGAACCTCGAAGATCCACCAGGTGGCTGCCAGGGCAAAGACAGCCAGGGAGCCTTTTCCCTCTTTGGTCAAAATAAAGTGATTGCCTTTGGGATCAATGGCATCCGGCCAGGCCGGGCAAAAATAAATGATAAGGAACAAAGCAATTCCCAGAATGATGAAAAATGTTCTTTTCCAGGGAAAACTGATTTTTTCTTTTGACGATTGTAACGCTATGTCAGACATGATAGATATCCTTATTTAAGGTTGGAGCTTCACCGAAACAAGCATATAAATCTGTCCTGTTGGATTGTCAATACAGGCAAAAAATATTTATTCAGTCATGAAATGAAAAGCAGCCCTTTGGATGAGAAGAGGAGTCATCCAACGGGCTGCTTTTTATGCAACGGCAAACTTACTATCAGGCCATGTTCCTGGCAACGAGTTCTGCGATATCCTGGGTTTTGATCTGTTCTTCCCTGCCCAGTTCCTTCATGCCGTCTTCCACCATGGTGAGGCAGAAGGGGCAGCCCACAGCCACGGTTGAGACATCCTTGCCTGCAATTTCCTCGGCACGGGCCAGGTTGATGCGTTTGCCAATGGTTTCTTCCAGCCACATCCTGGCACCTCCCGCCCCACAGCAGAAACTTTCACTGGCATGGCGGTCCAGCTCCTTGAACCCGCCTTTGGAGACGCCTGAAAGAAGGAATCGGGGCTCATCGTAAACCGAATTATACCGGCCAAGGTAGCAGGGATCATGGTAGGTGAGGGAACCTTCAAGGGTTTTGTTCAGTTTGATTTTGCCGGACCTTACCAGGCCTTCTATAAATACGGTATGGTGGATCACTTCATAATTGCCGCCCAGCTGCGGATATTCGTGCTTTAAGGTGTTGAGGCAATGGGGGCAGGCCGCAATGATCTTTTTGACCTTGTAAGTGTTCAGGGTTTCAATGTTTTCCTGGGCCATCATCTGGTACATCATTTCATTGCCTGCGCGTCTTGCAAAATCACCTGTACATTTTTCCTCGGTCCCCAGGATGGCAAAATTGATCCCGGCCCTCTGGAGAATCTTGACCAGGGCCACGGATACTTTTTTGGTACGATCGTCAAAGGACCCGGCACAGCCTACCCATAAGAGATAATCCACTTCCGAATCCTCGGCCATCATCTTTACACCCAGACCTTCGGCCCAGTCAGCCCGTTTGTCATAGCCGATACCCCAGGGATTTCCGTTGCGCTCAAGACCTTTGAGGGCTGCATTCAACTCCTTGGGATAGGCTTCAGCCATAAGGGTCTGGCCCTGCCTTAAGGCAATGATGCGGGGAACATGTTCAATGGTAACTGGACAGACTTCTTCACAGGCCCGGCAGGTGGTGCAGGCCCAGAGGGTGTCTTCCTTTATCACATCGCCCACCAGGGTTTTTTCGCTTTTGAGCTCAGCCATCCGGGACTTGATATCTTCCTTTTTGGCCTCATCCGCTTCATTGGCCAGGGCAAGGGAGAGTTTTTTGCGTTTGATGACCTTGTCGCTATTGGCATAGAGTTCGTGTTTCAAATCCTGATTGAAATCGTAGAGGTTCAGGGGTTTGTCCGTAGAAAAGGCAGGACAGACTTCCTTGCACCGGCCGCATTCGGTACAGGTGTAAAGATCAAGACCCTGTTTCCAGTTAAGCTGGTGAATGTGATTCATGCCAAGGCTTTCATCTTCCCAGGCCGCTTCATTTTCCAGGTCCAGGACCTTTGCCTTTTCATGGGGGTATCCCAGGGATTTTAAAAACACATTGGGAAGGGAGGTGATGACATGGAAATGTTTTCCAATGGGCAGAAAATTCAAAAAGGTCAGCTGGGTAATGATATGCAGCCAGAACATGGCAACCATGACATAGCCGGTGGCTTCCACCCCCAGGGGGGATATCAGGGAGGCGGCTGCAACGGCGACCGGGGTCCAGATAAATTCATGGCCATAGCTGATATTGTTGAAATAATGAAGGTGGTCCGGATTGTTATGAAGAGTGATCAGATTGTACCGGGCGCCGTCCAGGAGGAGATCGGAAATCATCAGGGTCACGATCATGCAGAGGACAAAATAGGCTTCCCAGGTATTGTGAAGCCGTTCCGGCTTGATAACGGCCCGCCGGAAAATGGCATAGGCGGCCATGATAAGCACAATGCCTTCCATGATGTCTTTCAACCCGACATAAAGATATCCCACAAGGTATTTTTCATTGAATATCGGCAGCTGAAATCCTTCCACAAAGCCTTCACCATATAGGGTAATGCTCCGGATCAAAAGGACGCAGAATCCCCAGAAGATAAAGGCATGCATCAAGCCTGAGGCAAATTCTTTTTTGCGGCCCACAAGGCGTTTCTGGCCCATGGCGATAATCATCACATTCTTTAGCCGTTCCATAATCTGACCGGTTCTGTCTGCAGGTTCCAAAGCCATGAGCAATTGAATTTTTTGAACCATGGTGCGGCCGAAGATTGCTAGGGCAATAATCAGCAGAATACACATCAAAAGGGGATTCATGGGGACCTCGTCCTATTTTCTGATTTTTTTAAGTTCTTCTCGAAGTATCGGCACCACTTCAAACAGGTCACCGACAATGCCATAGTCTGCCACGTTGAAAATCGGGGCTTCCGGATCTTTATTCACGGCAAGGATGACCTTTGATCCGTTCATACCGGCCAGATGCTGGATGGCACCGGAAATTCCCATGGCCATGTAAAGGGTTGGCGCAACTATTTTTCCGGTCTGTCCAACCTGCTTGTTGTGGGCCATGAAACCGCCGTCCACCATGGCGCGGGAAGAGCCGAACCCGGCCTTCAGATCATTGGCCAGTTCTTTTACAAGGTCAACCCCGGCCTGGTCTTTGGCACCGCGGCCCACAGAGACAACAATGTCGGCATCAGCAAGATCAATCTCGCCCGTGGCATCAGAAAGAATTTCTTTGATCACGGCTTTTAAATCTGCTGCCGGGATGGAGAGTTTGACGACATTTTCTTTCCCTGAATTGCCCTCTGTGGCCTCAAATGCACCGGCTCGGATAACGGCCACTAGTTGTTTGGTGTTTACTTTTACGCGCTGCATGACCTTGTTGGCAATAGCCGGCCGGACGATTTCAATGCCGCCGCCGGACAGTTTCACATCGGTGATTTCCGTTGCACAGGCTGCACTCAGCTGGGCGGCAACTCTCGGGGCAACTGCTTTGCCGCCTTCTGAAAAACCAAACCAGATCATGTCGGCATCAAACTGTTTTGCCGCGTCAGTGACACAGGATGCAAAAGGGCCTGCGGAAAAGAGTTCAAGACTTACATCATCAGCAATGTATTGGGTGTCGGAACCTGCCTTGGCAAGATCTGCGGCCAGTGATGAAATATTGTTGCCAACTGCAACCACCGCTGTTTCTGCGCCGATTGCTCTGGCCTTTGATAAAAGCTCAAAGGTACTGCCTTTGAGTATGCCCTGTTTAATATCTGCGATTACAAGTATTTTAGCCATAATATGTATTTCCTTTACAAATATCCGTTAGTGTTAGAAAACCTTTGCTTCAGAAGCCAGAAGACCCACAACTTCGGCAACCACCGATGCGGCATCGCCTTCAAATTTGCGTCCGGCCTTTCTTGTTTTGGATGCCATGAATTCAACAACTTCTGATTTTAAGGCACTGCTTCCAACGTCTGCACCTGAAGTTCCAAGACCAGCAAGGTCCATGGAATCGATTTTCTTTTTCTTGGCCATCATGATCCCGCGCATGGCAGGCAGGCGGGGCTCATTAATGCTGTCACTGACGGTAATAACGGCCGGCAGGGCAAGTTCGATGATCTCGGTTCCGGTATCTCCCAGACGGGATACCTTTATATGGCTGTCATCCATGACGTCAATGGACACCACATTGCTGACACAGGGATATCCAAGGGATTCGGCCAGCATGATGCCGGTCTGGCCGCTGTCTGTATCCTGGGCCTGTTTCCCGGTGATCACAAGGTCATAGCCGCCTTTTTCAACTATTTTTTTAAGGACATTGGCATAAACAAACGAATCTGCTTTTTCAAGAGCCGGATCATCCACATGAATCCCCTCATCAATGCCCATGGCATAGCATTTACGGATAATATCCGCATTGTCGCCCCCGCCAAGGCTCACCAGGGTGGTTTCAGCATTGTTTTTTTCTTTCAGCTGAACAGCCGCCTCCACTGCATTTTCATCCCAGGCATTGATCACATACAAAAGCCCGTCTTCCACAATGGCGCCATCCTTAATGTGGATGTTCAATTCCACATCAACTACTTTTTTTACGGTTGTGAGAATTTTCAAATTGTCCTCCTCATAATTACATTTTATTTAGGTTCGGTCATTTTCTTAAAAATCAATTTTTGTTTCCGGCTCATTCCATTTTGATACGGTTTTCACCACTGAAAATGATCAGGCTTTTAGACTCAAACGCACAGGCAAGGGTCATGTTCAAGGATTTTCCCATCTCAACCGCCAGTGCCGTGGGCCTTGATTTGCTGATGATCATGGACAGTTTTGCCCTTGCCGCCTTCTGGACCAGTTCATAACTGATCCGGGAGGATAAGACAAGAAGCCTTGCATGTTTCAGTGTCCGGTCCATGAAAAGCTTGCCGATGGACTTATCCAGAGCGTTATGCCGTCCCACATCCTCGGAAAACGAGGCCACGTTGAGGGAATCATCAAATATCAGGGCAGCATGGGACCCCCGGGTTCTGGGATAAATGCTCTGTTTTTCAGTAAGCGCTTTCAAACATTTAAAGACTTGACTGATCTCAATCTGGTATCCGTTTTCAATGGGTTTTAAAGCCTGGTTGAGATCCTCCAGCATTTTTTTCCCGCAGATACCGCAACTGGTCTGGCTGACATAAGTCTTGCGCTTGAGAAGATTCGGGATAAGTTTGCGGCGTTCCGGTGTCAGCCAGATATCAATGAGATTGGGATCAATGTCCCGATCATAGCCAATGGTTGTCAAATCATCCACCGAATCAATCAGCCCTTCTCCAAGACAGAGACCCACTGCATGGGCCTCTTCTTCCCCGGGTGTCCGCATGACCACGGAATAGGATTTATCATCCACCCGGATCATGAGGGGCTCTTCCCCAATCAGCTCTAATGAATCCCTGGTGTAAGCCCTTTTTTCATACCGGACTACCGGATATATTTTGGTATTATTTCCTGGGCCCACTGTTTTTTTGATCCTTTACCCCCTGAATAAAAAAAATGCTATGCCTTAAACCCTATTTCTTTACCGCGGCATCAGGGAACGAGAGCGCCTCAGTCAGGACAAACACGGCCTGGAGATAGGAGGTCGGGCACAGGGGGAAGCACTCCTTGCAGGCGTGGCATTCTTTGGCTGCGATCTCCGGGATAAAGCTGATCTCTTTATGGACCCCACGGTCCACAAACCCAAGGGCGTTTTTCTTTGCCACCTCGGCGCAGTACCGCACGCAGAGGCCGCAGTGGACGCAGAACGAGGGGTCTTTTTCATACCGGGTGGGTTCGGCGCCATAGACCTTGGCCATTTCCAGGAGCTGGGGCGCGTCGGGCGCATGGGCCATCAAAAGCTCTATGATGGTTTTGCGTATCCGGTCCACTTTGGGAGACCGGGTCCGGACGATGATGTTCTTCTCGGCAGGATACACGCAGGACACAACAAGCTTGGTCCAGCCCCTGATTTCCACTTCAACGATGCAGACCCGGCAGCCGCCGAAGGGTTCGAGTTTTTCATGGTGGCAGAGGGTGGGGATGTATATTCCTTCTTTCTGTGCCGTTTCAAGGACCGTCATGCCTTTGGATGCGGTTACTTTTTTCCCGTCTATCTCAAATTCGATATCATTCATTGTCTTTACTCTTTTTTTTAATCGTTCTTTGTTCCTCAGGGATGGGTGCAGGGACCGGTACGCCGGACAGCTTGGTCACGGCGGCAAATTTTGTGGGGCAGACTTCAAAGCACGTGCCGCACTTGGTACATTTTTCCTGGTCAATGATGTGAATGATTTTTTTGTCACCATTGACGGCTTCGGCCGGGCATTGTTTTCTGCAGGTGCCGCATGCCATGCATTTTTCAGGATCAATGTAGAAGGTGATCAGTTCCTTGCAGGAGAGCGCCGGGCAACGGTTTTCCTTGATGTGGGCCTCATACTCGTCCCTGAAGTATTTCAGGGTGGAAAGGAACGGGTTGGGAGCGCTTTTGCCCAGGGCGCAGAGGGATGCTTCCACGGCCGTCTCGGACAGTTCTTCCAACAGCTCGATGTCTCCCGGCTTGCCTTTGCCTTTGGTGATGTTGGTCAAAATTCTGTGCATCTGGCGAAGGCCTTCCCTGCAGGGAACGCATTTGCCGCAGGATTCGTCCGTGAGGAACTCGATAAAATACCTTGCCACATCCACCATGCAGGTGTCTTCATCCAGGACGATCATACCGCCGGAACCCATCATGGAACCGGCCTTGGTCAACTCGTCAAACCCAACGGGGAGATCCAGGAGATTTTCCGGGATGCAGCCGCCGGAGGGTCCGCCGGTCTGGACAGCCTTGAATTTTTTTCCATTGGGGATGCCGCCGCCGATCTTGTAGATGATTTCCTTCAGGGTCATGCCCATGGGCACTTCAACCAGCCCTGTATTGGTGATCTTGCCGACGAGAGAGAAGATCTTGGTGCCTTTGCTGGATTCGGTTCCGATGGAGGTGAACCAGTCAGACCCGTTATTGATGATCAGGGGCACATTGGCCCAGGTTTCAACGTTATTGAGTACGGAAGGTCTTTCCCAGAGGCCTTTGACATTGGATCGGACATATTTGGGTCTGGGTTCTCCGGCCTTGCCTTCAAGGGAGGCCATCAGTGCTGTGGACTCGCCGCAGACAAAAGCTCCGGCACCTTGGTGGACATGGACCTTAAAATTAAAGCCTGAGCCCAGGATGTTTTCCCCGATAAGGCCGTAGGCTTCAGCCTGTTTGATGGCGTGGTGGATGTTGATGACGGCCAGGGGATATTCCTGGCGGACATAAAAATATCCTTCATTGGCTTTGACCGCATACCCGCCGAGGATGAGGCCTTCTAATATGGAATGGGGATTTCCTTCGAGAAGGGCCCGGTCCATAAAGGCGCCCGGATCTCCTTCATCAGCATTGACGATCACATATTTAACGGGTTCAGGGGCGTTTCTGGAACCTTCCCATTTGACGCCGGCCGGGAACCCGGCACCGCCGCGGCCCCGAAGATTGGCTTTTTTGACTTCTTCCAGGACGTCAAGGTCGGTCATGCTGCCCAGGGCTTTGGCCAAGGCAGTATACCCGCCGATGGAGATATAGTCGTCTATGCTTTTGGAGTCTACCTTGATGTTGTTACAGAGAACCGTTCTCTGCTGGCTTTTGTAAAAGGAGATATCCGATTCCTTGACCGGCCTTTCTCCTGTGGCAGGATCTTTATACAGGAGGCGTTCAATGACCTTTTTTTCCTTGATGGTCAAATCCAGGATTTCAGGGACATCCGCAGCCTGGACGTGGAGATAGCAGATCTCTTCCGGGTAGATGACCACGACGGGACCCTGTTCGCAGAAGCCCGGGCAGCCTGTGCCTTTGGTTTCAACAACTGCCGCAAGGCCCCGTGCCTCTATTTCTGTTTTAAATGCCGCTATCACTTCATCGGCGCCTGAGGCCACACAACCGGCCCCGGCACAGATGGAGATGCAGTGATTGTTCGGATCTTTTTTTGATAATAGCTCTTGCCTGAAACTGTTTAATTCTTCAGGCGTATTTAACCGCGCCATAATTTTCCCCTACTCATATAATTTTAAGGCTTCTGCCGTTTTGACCGGCGACATTTTTCCATGGACTTTGCCGTCCACTTCCATGACAGGTCCGAGAGCGCAGCAGCCAAGGCAGTTGACGGTTTCCAGACTGAACTTGAGATCCAGGTCTGTTTCTCCGGGCTTAATGCCTGTGGCATCTTCCACAGTGTCCAGGATACGGGTGGCACCGCGGACGTGACAGGCGGTTCCCACGCAGATATGAACCTTGTGCCGGCCTTTTGGGACCAGGGAAAAGGCTTTGTAAAAGGTGGCAATATGCTGGATCCGGGTTAAGGGAACCTCCAGCCTTTCGCTGACCCGTTTGAGGGCGTGTTTGGGAAGCCAGTTATTGCTGCTCTGAAGCTCCAGCATGATCTGCAAGAGGTTGCTGGCCTCGCCGTTGTGCTTGTCAATGATCTGATCTATTTTCTCAATTTCCATAACATGTTTTCCTTATCATGCCTGAACCAGGGTATAGCATTTGCTGTCCGTATCATACCTCACCATGCTGTGGCGGGAGGAGCTGATCATATGCCGGGATACATCCGAGGGTTTTAAACCGAGCTTTTCCGAGATGGCGCTGGTGGTCAAAGGGTTGTCCTTGAGCAGCAGCATGATTCGGCTGATGGCCAGCTGTTCTGAAAATATTTTGTCAAAGAGCTGGTTGACGCTCTCGCTTTCAAAAAAGTCTTTATAGGCTTTTTTGGTTTTTACAGGCACCCGGAGCCGTTCCCTTTCCACCAGCCGCATATAGGGAACAAGTCTCTGGGCCGCTTCAAGGTTGAAGGTTACGTCCTGTTTACTCACCCCTTCGCTGGCGCCAAGGGCACCGAGACCCCTGATCTGATGGGTAAATTCATCGGTTTTTTCCGCCAGGAGCTGTCCGTCGGCACCGGACATAAATTCGATCCTGAGCCGGTCCGGGTTGATGCCGATATGGGTCAGGATTTTTTTGGCCAGGTATGAATTGCTCAAGGCATCATAATTGCCGTGGGTGACATAATTGCATTCATCCAGTTTGCATCCGCCGATAAAGACGCCGTCCTGGCCTTTGGCAAAGGCCCTGAGGATAAAATCAAGATCCACGCGTCCGGAGCACATGACCCGAATGAGCCTGATTTCATTGGTATATTGTAGTCTGGAAACTCCAGCCAAATCCGCAGCACCGTATGCTCACCAATGGCAGACAAATCCGAGGATTTTCGGTTTAAATTCAAGAGCTGCACTCATTTGTTGCCGCCTCCTTTGTTGATCAGTTTCATATTACACCTCTTCTGTGACTGCATCGATGTCTTCCAGGACAGCCGCATCAATCTGGTGCTGGAGGGCATCATTGGTAAAATGCTTGAGGATGATGGCATTGGTCGGGCATTTGGCATTGCACAGCCCGTCTCCTTTGCACAGGATGGGGTTGACCCAGGCCTTGTTCCCTTTGGGGGTGTCGACAAATTCAATGGCCCCGTAGGTACAGGCCGTGATGCAGGCACCGCAGGATACGCAGTCAAACTCAGTCACTTTGGCCACGGAACCCGAGGCCACAACCGTATCTCTGGACAGGAGGGTGAGAACCCTTCCGGCTGCGCCGTAAGCCTGGTTGATGGTTTCCGGCACATGTTTGGGATAATGGGCCGTTCCGCAGAGGAATACCCCATCTGTTGCAAATTCCACAGGTTTGAGCTTGACATGGGCTTCTTTAAAATACCCGTCTGGGCTCAAGGTGACCTTAAAGAGGTTGGCTATTTCCTTGGTGGACTCTGACGGGATGATGGCAGCTGCCAAAGAAAGCACATCGGCATCCAGCTCCAGTTTCTTGCCCAGGATATAGTCGGGCACGGTCACGCGCAGAACCGTTTTTTTGCCTTCTTTGACTTCTTCCACAACGGGCTTGTCTTCAGGTTCATACCGGATGAATTTGACATCGTTTTCCGAGGCTTCGCGGTAGGCATCTTCCCTGAACCCGTATGTCCTGACATCCCTGAACAGGATATAAATCCGCATGTCCGGGTTATGTTTTTTGAGTTTCAGGGCGTTTTTGACGGCATGACCGCAGCAGACCCTGGAACAGTAATTCCTGTCTTCATTTCTGCAGCCCACGCACTGGATCATGACAAGCGTTTCTGCGTTCAGGACGGTTTCATTGCCCTTGGCAATCTCCTGACCCAGTTCCATGTGGGTGAAGACGTTTTCATTTTGGCCATAGAGATATTCGTCTGGTTTGTATTCTTCCGCTCCAATGGCCAGAACCGATGCTCCATGCTTGATTTCCTTGATGCGGCCTTCGGTTTCCAGGGTGGTGGTAAAATTGCCGAGATAGCCGGCTACATCTTTAATAGTGGCCTCATGGGACACGTGGATGAGGGGGTTTTTATAGACTTCATGAATCAGGTTGTCGAGATAGGTCTGAACGTCCAGACCTTCAAGGGTGGTGTGCAGCCGCCTGGCCATGCCGCCGAGATCCTTCCCTTTTTCCACGATATGGACTTCATGGCCCTGTCTGGCAATGGAGAGAGCACAGGTCATGCCGGCAATGCCGCCGCCTACAACAAGGGCCGTCTTGTTGACGGGCAGATCGAACTCCTGGAGGGGTTCAAGACAGGAGGCCCGGGCCACGGACATTCTCACTATGTCCTGGGCCTTTTTTGTGGCCTCATCCTTTTGTTTGGAGTGGACCCAGGAGCAGTGTTCCCTGATATTGGCCATGTCCAGATAATACTGGTTGAGTCCGGCTTCCCTTAAAGTATCCCTGAACAGGGGTTCAAGGGTCCTGGGGGAGCAGGCGGCAATGACCACGCGGTTGAGACCCTTTTCCTTGGCCAGATCCGTGATTTCTTTGGCCGAGTTGGTGGCGCAGGAAAAAATCTGCTGTTTGGCATAGACCACATTGGGCAGGGTCAGGGCATAGTCTACAGTATCGGGGACATTGACGACGCTGGAGATATTGGCTCCGCAATGACAGACAAAGACCCCGATCCTGGGCTCTTCCTGGGACACGTCCCGTTCATCCGGGTACACGCGCTGGGTGCTGAGTTTACCTCTTCTGTAATCCAGGAGTTCCCCGGTCTGTGACCCGGCGCCGCAGGCGGTAAAGACGGATTCCGGAATGTCTGTCGGGCCCTGGAAGGCGCCGCTGACAAAGATGCCCGGTCTATTGGTCTTTACCGGGTTGGAGGATTCTATTTTGGCAAACCCGTGGCTGTTTAAATCAATGCCGAATTTCTGTGAGATTTCTTTATAGGCAGCCGGGGGGTTGAGACCTACGGACAGGACCACCATGTCAAATTCTTTTTCTTTGACTCCGTCCTGTGGGGTGGCGTATCTGACCACCACGTTTTTTGACCCGGGGATTTCCCGTGTTACGGCAGCATAGGACCGGATGAATTCTACACCCGGGTAAGCTTCGGCTCTCTGGAAATACCGTTCAAAATCTTTTCCAAAGGACCGGATATCATTGTGGAAGATGGTGCATTCGGCTTCCGTGTCATGGTCTTTAGTGAGAATGACCTGTTTCTGGGTATAGGTGCAGCAGACCCCTGAGCAATAGCTGTTGTCTCCCGGCGTGACCCTCCGAGAGCCCACGCACTGGATCCAGGCAATCTTTTTGGGGTGTTTTTTATCGGTTTTTCTCAGGACTTTTCCCTCGTAGGGACCTGTGGAGGACAAAAGCCGTTCGTAATCCATGCTGGTGACCACGTTTTCAAATTCTTTATACCGGTATTCTTCCTTGACCGAGGGGTCAAAGGGGGTGATGCCGGCAGATAAAATAATGGCGCCCACATTGACATCGACCTTTTTGGGGGTCTGTTTGAAGTCAATGGCATCCATTTTGCACACGCCCCGGCAGATATCGCATTTGCCTTCCTTTAAGAAAAGGCAGCTGTCATCTATATATGCCACCAGCGGTATGGCCTGGGAAAAATACACATGAACCGCCTTGTTCATGGAAATTTCCTGGTTGAATTTGTCCGGGTATTCCACCGGGCAGTATTTGACACAGGTGGTACAGCCTGTGCACTTGTCTTCTATGATATACCGGGGACGGGTTTTAAGGGTGACGGAAAAGTTCCCCTTTTCACCTTCCACAGTGTCTACTTCAGTAAATGTCAGAATCTCGATGTTTGGATGCCGGCCGACCTCGACCAGTTTGGGAGAGAGAATTCACATCGAGCAGTCATTGGTGGGAAAGGTCTTGTCCAGCTGGGCCATGTGACCGCCGATGCTGGGGCCTTTTTCCACGAGATATACCTTGAACCCGGCCGTGGCAAGGTCAAGGGAGGCCTGGATACCGCTGACTCCCCCGCCCACCACCATGACGTCTCCAAAATTCCTGTCGCCAAGTCCGGTTGCAAATTGTTGTATGATTTCTGTCGGCAATACTTCGTTTTCCACTTTCTATCTCCTCATCATATATGCTTTAAGGTCTTTATGACCCGCTGATGCTTATGTTAGATCAGATCACTGATGATTTCTGCGATGTCCTTGACCTCAATGACATTTTCATAGGCAAGGTTCAGGCGGCTTTCTTCAAAGTTCGTGATGCAGTAGGGACATGAGGTGGCCAGAACCTGCGCCCCTGCTTCCCTGGCCTGTTTCAATCTGATGTCTGAAAATCTTTCTTCCTGGGGCGTGTCCATCCAGATCCGTCCCCCGCCGCCGCCGCAGCAAAGGCTGTTTTTCTTATTGTTTTCCATCTCCACCAATTTTAACCCGGATACCCGTTGCAGGACGTTCCTGGGTTCATCATAGACCCCGTTGTGCCTGCCCAGATAACAGGGATCATGATAGGTAACGGTTTTTGGCAGTTCACCCTTCAGGGTCAGTCGTCCTTCCTCAAACAACTGCTGGATGAACTGGTTGATGTGGACAATGTCAAAATGAACCATAAACTCCGGATATTCGTTTTTAAAGGTATGGTAGCAGTGCGGGGAAGAGACAATCACCTTTTTGACCCCGTGGTCGATAAAGGCTTTGATATTGTCTTTGGCAAGCTTTTTAAAAACTTCTTCGCTGCCGGTTTTTCTGATGCTTTCTCCGCAGCAGTTTTCCTTTTCCCCCAGAATGCCGAATTCTACGCCGGCTTTTTTAAGGATATTGGCTGTGGCCACAGCTACTTTTTTCATCCTGGGGTCATAGCTCAGATAACACCCGACAAAATAAAGCGCTTCCATGCCCTCGCTATAGGGCTTGATGGAAAGGGGCTTGGCCCAGTCAGCCCGCTTGGCCCGCTCTCCCTGCAAAGGGTTTCCTTCGGAGATCAGGCTGGATCTCGCCGTTCGGGCGGATTTGACCGAGGCGGGAAAAAGTTCATAAGACGAGGCCACCCGTCTTAAGGCCACGCTGATGTCGATCTGTTTGACGCCTCTCGGGCACTGGGACGGGCACATGCCGCAGGTGGTGCAGCGCCAGATATCTTCGCCTTCGACTTCGGAAAGCCCAAAGGCCGCTTCCCGGATCAGCTTTCTCATGGAAAAGGATCTCACCTTGTTCCACGGGCAGACTGAATCGCACAGGCCGCACTGAAAGCACATCTTGAAGATCTCGCCGCCGGAGGCTTTTATCTCATCGATAACTTCTATGAAGGGGGCTAATGTTTCCACTTTGTTTCTTTCCTTATGTTTTACCGTACTAGTCTATCCTGCAGTTGTCCTATTCTTTTTTTGACAACCTTGCAACAGCATCCATGATCTTGTCCATGCCGAATTTGGTCGCCAATGATTCCAGACCTATTTCCAGGTCTTCCTGTTCTTTCTGCTCCTCGACCTCTTCTTCCCTTTCTTCAATGGTCAGAGCATCCACCAGGCACCATTTGACACACAAGGGTTCTTCTTCGCCTTCGCACATATCACATTTCAGCGGCAGGCCTGAATCCGGTTCCTTGAATTCATCCCTGGACGGGCAGGATGCCCGGCAGAAGGAACATTCATCATATTCTTTTCCGTCTATGGTGTATTTATCACGGCCTGCACATTCAGCAGCTGTATATTCCCCGGCATAAACCGGTACATACAGATCTCTGAACGGGTCACGGATGATCCTGACACGGGATCTGGCAGGATTGTTGCTGCTGTATTTGGGTGCTGCATGAAAGGCGGAACAGATCACCTCGCAGGCCCGGCAGCCATTGCATTTATCAACATCTATTTTTATGGTCTTTATTGTTTTTGTTTTTTTATTGCCACTCACGGTTCAAACCCTCCCTCTAATTTTTCTCTTTTTGTGCCGAAGCGGCATCACCCTGGGTATAGATTCCTCTTTTTTCAAACTCTTCGGCCACATAATCCAGGCCTATTTCCTGAAGGTATTCCTTTGTGGGAACGCCGTCATTGTTCCAGCCCTTCATCTTGTAATAGGCATCCAGGAGTTTTTCTTCCAGCTCAGGGAATCTTTTTTTCCAATGGTTTTCCGGGGGTCTTTCATCTTTTCTTCTCATGCCCAGCCTGATATTGATAGCCCTGACAAGGTTTCTGTATCTGTGTGCAGCCTTTGTCAGTTTTTCTTCATCCATATCTATACCGGCACCGGAAGAAATGAATTTGGGATAATTATGAATATGGTACGGCGGTTTCAATGGGAAAGAGGACAACCCGGCGCACTGGCCCAGGGCGTCATCGATATAGTGCATTTTTTCCTGCCAGTCAACAATGTCACAGCACATATCAACCGTCGGATAGAAGGGCATGGATTTTTCTCCCCGGATTTCCCAGTCCAGAAAATACTGCTTGAACTTTTCATCCGGTACCTGGATCCAGTCTTTTACAAAGGCTTCTCTTTCTTCCAATGTTGGGAAAGGCGCCTGGGGAAACTGGCCTTCGATCTGGGTGATGTTGATCTTCTCACCCGTGCAGTACATGAGAAAGTAGATTGGATTGAGCATGGAAAGTTTCAGGGGCAGCTGTTCATGCTTTTTGATATTATTGTGTGCATAGGCGTCTGCGCCGTTTCCTATTTCTTTGGCAGCCCAGTAGGTGCCGTTGGCCAGAATATTGCCGATGCCTTCCCTCCGGACGATTCTGTCCAGGAGCCAGAAAAATTTTCCTTCGTTGTCTTCGGGCATTCCAGAGAAATCATCCTGTTTTAAAATTCCATTTTCAAGGAGTTCCAGTGCAAAGGCCATGACCTGGGGTGCTGAGAATCCGTCAAGGCCGTATTCTGTTGCTTTTTGGGCGATCCTTAAACCAAACTCCAGATCTGAAAAAGCACCCATGGTATAGGTCAGTTTGGTAAAACATTTCATCATATAGGTGGGAAGTCCGGGCAAGCTGATGGTGGCCCCGCATTTCATGGGGCAGTTAAAACAACTGATGAGGCGGGTTCTTGAATTTTCAAGGGTTTCTGTCCATTTTTCTTCGATTTCCTCATTCCAGAAATCTTTTCTCCTGACCCTGGAATTTCCCCACATGAAATTTTCCGTATGCCATTTTTCATCATGCACTTTCATTTCCTGGGGAGATCCAAGTCCTGCGAGAATCGGCATGACACCAGGGATGGGATTGCTTTCCCGGTGTTTGATATATTTGAGCACGTCATTGCAAAGCCCAAGGAATTCTTCCGGTTTTGCAAGATTGATGTCTTTTGTGCCGCGAACCACAATGGCTTTTACGTTTTTATCACCCATGACAGCACCGATACCGCCCCGGCTGGCGCTGGATCTTCCCTGTTCAATGGAGGCAAAAAAGACTCTATTTTCACCGGCCATGCCAATGGCCGCGACCTGGGCCTTGGGCTGATTTAATTCTTTTTTTATGATTTCCGCGGTTTCAATGGATCCTTTACCCTTCAGATGTGATGCATCCCGGATCTCAACCTTGTCGTTATTGATCCACAGATAGACCAGTTTCGGGGACTTGCCGCGAAGAATGACCTTGTCATACCCGGCATATTTCAATTCCGGTGCCCAGAATCCACCCATCATGGAAAATGCCATGAGCCTTGTCTGGGGTGAAATGGTGGATACAATGGTACGGTTACATCCGGTGGCAGGCGTGCCGCATAAAAGACCGGCACCAAAAATCAACAGGTTTTCCGGAGAAAAAGGTTCAACCTCTGGCGGAACCCTGTCCCACAATATCTTGGCGTTAGTACCCAGACCCCCCAGATAAAGCTCTGTTTCCTTAGGGTCTGTTGCGATCTTCTCAATGTTTCCTCGGGTTAAATCCACTTCCAGATTAAACCCTGTCTCTGCATACCTCATTTTTATACCCCTTTTGTCAAAATCCTTGGCTATAAATCTTTAATACCGGATTAAAAAGTCATCTTTAACGAAAATAAGCCCCTATCATATCCGGTACAATGTAACTATATATAAGCTACAAAATAACTACGTGTCAAGGGAAAAACCTGAATTTTTTACCACATGGAAGCCACCACCAGGATCACCAGGATTTCGGTCCCATTGTTCAGGAGACTGTGGGAAGAGCCCGTTGGAATCCAGGTGGCATCCCCAGGGTTGACCTGTTTTTCTTCATCATCCACCCGCATGATCCCTGTGCCGCTTGCCACAAAATAAATTTCCTCCATGGGGTCCACATGGGATTCAATTTCCTTTCCCGGCTCAAGTCTGGCAATGGCTAAAAACCCCAGCTCCTGAAGGGTCCTGCGATCCAGGATCATTTGGGCAATGGCCCCCCCATGGGCCCGGTAGGTTGTTTCCAGCACTTCTTTATCATTTAGATTCCGTACAATCATGATGCTTTTTTTCTCCTGTGATGATTATTCAAACCAGGTCAGAATTTCGCTGATCGGTTCCCGTTCCGGCTTAAACCCTGCTGCTGGGTCAGACATATCTTCATAGCCAAGGGCAATGGTCAGAAGGACTTCTTTTTCCCCGGGGATATTCAAAGCCTCCCGGATCTCATCCCCATATTCCGTAACAAGTCCGATGGGGCAGGTGGCAAGCCCCTTGGCCTCGGCAGCCAGAAGAAGATAGGATACGGACAGACCCACATCCAGATACCGGATTTTGGGAAACAGCGTATCCATGAGCACGATGATCCCTACGGGAGCCCCATAAAATGAGCAGCTACCCTCTTCAACAAACTGATTGAACGGAATATTCAGCCGGTCGACATCAGGCTTCATGGCCTTGGATGCTTTTCTGCTGCGGTTTGTGATTTTTTCAGGCAGGGGGGATGAGGTCCCCGGCCCGCAGGCCACCTTTCTTGCGGCATGCACTTTTTTCAGGCGTCGGGCCAGCCTGTCTTTTTCCTCGCCATAGACCACCACATATTCCCAGGGCTGCAGGTTAATGGCTGAAGGGGCCTGTCCCGCGCAGTGGATCACGTTCTCGATATCAGCGCGGGAAACCGGTTTATCCAGATAATGCCGGGCGCTTTTTCTTTTGTTCATTAATTCAATGATATCCATCTTTACCTCTTTTATATCACGGCCTTTTCCTCTGTGATTCAGGAAAGCTTTTTTCTTGATATGGGTTCAACCCAGACTTCGTCCTGGAATGCATCGGCCAGATGCTTTTTAAGTTGCTCCATCTCATCTGTGCCTTTGGTTTCCACCACAAGATCCACATCATCCAGGACTTTCAATTTTCCGTATTGCTTGAAAATCTCAATGACCTCGTATACGTCTGCTGTAAACCAGCCTTTCATGCGTTTTAAGAGTTCATCTCCCTTTAAAGGCCCTTCAATGGTGAGATCCACCCTGCGGTTCTTTGCTTCCCAGCCCACAATCGCCTGTCGTTTAATTACAGGTCTTACAGGATCATTCATGGCCGCACATTTAAACCAGAGCATTGCCCTTTCCATTTTTTCATTCGTCCTTAAAAATGATTATGGTTCAGAACCTTAAAAAGCCGGCCCTGAACCATAATTTGCGTTAAATTCAGATGATCATTATCTCTGATGATATATCAGAATAAACACCCTTATTTCTGGGGTTTGCCCAATACGGAAGCAAACATCTCATCGTCCCACAGCTTGGAATCTGCAACATTCTGGCGGAATTTGATGAAATCAATGGTATCCTGGCCGGTGATTTTCTTGGTATTGAAGGCGCCGAATCCAAGGAAGGCTTCACCTGACATATTGGAGGCCAGCCAATGTCTGTGATCGTTTTTCATGGTATCCCAGAAGAATTTCTTTTTCTGGCGGATGCCGTCAATGGATTTGATCAGGCAGCCCGGGAACAGGTTGGCAAATTTCCAGATGATGGCGTTGACTTCTTTGTCTAAAAGTTCGAAATCTGCATTGGCCTGATGTTGTTTCAGGAAATCACGGCCTGCCTTGAGGTCATCACCTGTTTTGGATTCGCCGTAAACAATTTCGCCGTCTTCAATATATTTGTCGGTTACGATGGTTGGGTTCCGTACCCATTTGCCATCCACTTTCAATACAGGAACAACTTTGGAAATCATGCCCAAGGCTTTCATTTTATAAGCTGACCACATTTCGCAGGATACGCAGTTGTACATTGCGTTTTCAGCAGAAAGGAACCAGGGAAGGAAGTCGGAAGAACCGCCGGCAGGAGCAGAACCGTGTTTCGGGCCTGCCTGGCCGAAAATGGCAAGATCGGAAGATACGGCAAGGTCACAGGCAAGACCGATTTCCTGGCCACCGGCGACTCTCATACCGTTTACGCGGCAGATAACCGGTTTTTTGCAGGCAAGGATGGAATCTACCATGTGGTTGAAAAGCTCCATGTACTGTCCGTATTCGTCACATCTTTTTGAGTAGAACTCAGAGTATTCTTTTGTGTTGCCGCCGGTGCAGAACGCATAGGGGCCTGTGCCGGTGAAAACAACGGCTACGACTTCTCTGTCCAGAGATGCATTTTCAAACCCTGCAATTACGCCTTTTACCATGTCTGTGGTGTAGGAGTTGAACTGTTTGGGGTTGTTCAGGGTAATCCATGAAACATAGAGTTTTTCCACAACATTGCCTTTGGGGTCTGTTAATGGTTTTTTCTCGTAAATAACGCAGGGCGCTTCTGTTCCCCAATGGGGGTTTCTGTGAAGGCTGTGATCTTTTGGTTCGTTTTCTCTTGGCATCCAACTAAGACTCATTTTACTTCTCCTTTAATTATTATTTTTGTTATCATTAAAATATATTTAGACCATTTCCTGATGGTTCATCAGCCGATATAGCCGCCATCCACTCCAAGAACCTGGCCGGTGATATAACTGGCATCGTCTGAAGCCAGGAAGACAAAAGCCGGAGCAATTTCTTCAGGCTCTCCAAAACGGCCCAGCTGAATCCTTCCTTCATAGATCTTGCGAAGTTTTTCATCAGACTGAAGTTTGCCGGTCATCTCGGTTTTTGTGATACCGGGACAGATGACATTGACGTTGATATTGTATCTTCCCAGCTCGCGGGAGGCAGATTTTGTAAATCCAATGATACCGGCCTTGGCAGATGCATAGTTAATCTGTCCAATGGTACCGAAAATTCCGGCTGTGGAAATCACGTTGATGATCTTGCCGTAATTTTTCTCTTTCATATAGCGGCCTGCGGCCTGGGTTGTATTAAAGGCCGCTTTCAAGTGGACATTAATGATGTAATCCCAATCTGCTTCCGGCATTTTTAACAGCATGGAGGGTTTGGAAACACCGGCATTATTGACAACAATATCTACTCCGCCAAGTTGTTTCACACATTCATCCACCATGTTCTGGGCGCTTTTGTAATCTGCCACATCAGCTGCAACGGCCACACCTTTGCGGCCGAGCTTTTCAATTTCAGCAACAGTTTCTTTAGCTGCAGCATCATTTGAATGATAATTGACCAGCACATCCGCCCCTTCTTTTGCAAACATCAGGGCTACGGCTTTTCCTATACCACGGCTGCCGCCGGTCACAATGGCTTTCCTTCCTGCAAGTTTCATATTTACCTCATGTTGTTATTTAAAATCAGGAACAAGAACAATTCTCTTTTCGGGAGATTGTGCATGCGCTTCTGCAAAAACTTCATTAATGGTGCTCATGGGTCTGGTCTGGACATAATCGGCAATATTGATCCGTTTGCTGGTGACCATACCAAGGACAACAGGGTAGTATTCGGGCAGGCATCCCCAGCTTCCTTTAATATCAGCATCAAAGGCCATGAGGCGGCTGAACATGAATTCGGTTTTGTATCCGCCGTATCCGACGATTACAAGGCTTCCTGTAAAACTTAAAAGATTCAGGGTCAGGTCTGCACCGGCTTTGGAACCGGTTGCTTCAAAGAGCTTCCAGTCAAATGAGGGCAACCCCTTTGATTTCTGGATGGCTTTGATTTCTCCGGCAACATCTTTAGAAGACTTATCTTTGATGTTGACCGCAAAGTCTGCGCCGTTTTTCAGCATTTTATCCAGCTGTTCCTGGCGCCGGGCCAGGGCTATTACTGTGTTTGCGCCCATGGCTTTGAGTTCCTGCACCAGATACTGGCCGATCCCGCCGATACCCATGACAATAGCGTTGTCGCCCATTTTAAACCCGGACCGAAGAATTGCCTGATAGGGTGAGGTGGCAGCGTCAGCTACAACAGCTAAGTGTTCCAGAGGAATATCACCGCGGTCTTTTACCTCGCACAGATCAATGGAGGGAACAGGGATATGGCTTGAAAAACCGCCATAGATACCCATGCTGTTTCCCGGCATTTTCTGGGCCAGACAACGGTTTCCTTTTCCGGTTTTGCAAAGCAGGCATTGTCTGCAGGGCATAACGGCCGGAATAATAACTTCTTTTCCAATCCAGGCTGCATCTCCTGCCACAACTGTTCCGGAAATCTCGTGACCCAGTGTTAAAGGTGGTTTGCTGACAGTGGGTACACCATCAAAATAATAACCCAGGTCGGTATGGCAGACGCCGCATCCTGCAACCTTTACCAGCACTTCACCCGCTTTCAGTTCAGGAACTGGGATTTCTGTTTTTTCAAGTTTTCCAGGCGTCACTTCGCCGGTTTCCCTGTTTTTTGTAAAAGGGGTTACCATCTGCCATGTCTGAATTTTATCTGGTACAGTCGCCATTTTTTTCTCCTTTTTATATTATAACGTTAATATTTTTTTTAAGAGTATTGCAGTCCGGTCCGGATTGTTTTTGATCTCAATCCAACCGGGAAGTGCCCGGCTTTTTTCTGGACGTTTATCTATCAACATTTAATAACCTTAACCTTTGTGCCGATCCATTCCGGAGGCAGATAGACCCGTCCGCTGTTCCCGCTGGAGTTGACCGTTTTCTCAATCATCTCCTCACCGTAAACTTCAAACTTGACTTTTCGGCGAGTAAAATCCGGTTCAACTTTTTCATCTTTCTCATTGCTTATTGCCATGTTGCTTAAAACTCCTGTATGTTAGCCGGTATAAGATCCCCAGCTATTACTTAGATACCTAATAGATACATTGCAGCTACATGTCAAGTTTTTTTTAATTCTTTTTAGTCTCGGTGATCATCTAAATAAATATTGGCTTTCCCTCTTTAATTGGAAGAACTGAAAAAAATCAAGGCACTTAACAAAAAAACTATTTCAAATAAAAGTTGTCATATCAACTATATTCATATCAAAAATTATGCATAAAAACCAATTTTCCGTTTAAAACAAAACAGTTATCATTATCGATAGATTAATTGAATAATAACTGCATTATAGCTATAAACACCATAATAGCAGTATGTTGCAATAATTAATGAACAAATCGTAACCGAATTTAAGTAGTTGATTTATCAACCATATTGTTTGTCGTTTTGTCTTCCAAATCCATTTTTTTCCTTGACATGGTTTCTTTCTTTTAAATATAGTTAATGATTATAGCTGATTTATAGTTACATTGTAACACTAATAATATATAGGGTTGATGGAAAGGGGGTGACGGGGCAAACAAAATAAATTAAAAAGTATAAATGCAGGGTTACACATTAGTTTTTGGCTCCACCACAAACATTTTTAGGAGGTCAACAAAATGAAAAGAATAACGTTACTGGCTTTTTTGATCATTTGCCTGAGTGCACTTTTTAGCTTTAATGCATTTGCAAAAACCGAACTCACCTACGCAAGTTTCTTTCCTCCCACACATGGTCAAAGCCAGCTTGCAGAGAGCTGGTGTGCTGAAGTAGAAAAAAGAACCAATGGCGAAGTGGTTGTTAAATTTTTTCCGGCATCAGCCCTGGTAAAAGCTCCCCAGACCTATGACGGCGTTGTCAGCGGAATCGCCGACATTGGATTTACCGTTCTTGCCTATCCCGGCGGACGATTCCCCGTTGCCGAAGCCATTGATCTTCCCATGGGTTATAAAACCGGCGTCCAGGCAACCAAAGTTGCCAACGCGGTTCTTGAAAAATTCCAACCCAAAGAATTTGATGATACAAAAATCATGTACCTTCATGCCCATGGTCCCGGACTTCTCAATACAACGACTAAAAAAGTGGCCACCCTGGATGACATAAAAGGTCTGAAAATAAGAACAACCGGCGCCAGCGGAAGCATCATCAGTGCCCTTGGCGGATCACCGGTGGGCAAACCCATGAATGAAAGCTATGAACTCCTGCAAAAAGGTGTTGTGGACGGATCTCTCCATCCCCTGGAAGCCAATAAGGGCTGGAAACTTGGTGAAGTTGTGAAATATGTCACGGAAAACTATTCCACAGCATATACCACAACCTTTGCCGTGTTCATGAACAAGGCAAAATGGAACGCATTGTCACCGGCAGTTCAGAACACTATTAAAGAGATCAATAAAGAATGGGCTGCAAAACATGGCGAAAGCTGGGATCAGATTGACAAAGACGGTATTGCCTTTTTAAAAGAAAAAGGGGGGGAATTAATACCCCAGTCTGCTGAAGAATCTGCAAAATGGGAAAAAGCCATGACACCTGTGGTTGATGAATATATCAAAGCCGTTACCGATAAAGGCATTGATGGAAAAGCAGTTGTTGCTTTCATTAAGACAAGCATGTAAGATTTAAACATCCTTCATACTGAATGGCTGACCTTGTTGTAAGCCATTCAGTATGAATTTACAAAAATCAGCAGGATTAATATATGACCATTTTTTCTAAAACCCTGGATAAATTTTCCGATATTCTAAAAATTATAGGCTGTGTTGCCATCGTAGCCATGATGACCCTGACGGTGTTTGATGTCGTCGGCCGGTTCTTTAAGTATCCGATTTTCGGTGCCATCGAAATTATTGGATTTTTAGCCGCCATCATTGTTGCTGCCGCCTTGCCTTACACCCATAAGGTTGAAGGGCATGTGGGAGTGGAGATTCTGATTCGTCTGCTTCCAAAAAAAATTCAGATCGGCATCAAGATCATCACCCAGGCCCTGACCCTGTTCCTTTTCAGCCTTATCACCTGGCAGATGTTTCTTTATGCAAAAGAACTTGACAAGACCGGGGAAGTTTCCATGAACCTGCAATTTCCCATTCACTATCTTGTGTATCTTATTGCCTGTGGTCTTCTGGTGTTCTCTGTGACCATTATAGAGACAATTTTTGAAAACATTATGAAACTGAGGAAAATTTAAACAAAATGACTCCAACTATGATCGGCATTATCGGCCTTATCATCATGATCCTCATGTTTTTTACAGAAATGCCCGTTGCTTTTGTCATGGGCATCGTCGGATTTGTTGGATTCAGCACCCTGGTCACCCCAAACGCCGGCCTGGCCCTTCTGTCAAGAAACGTGTATGAGACTTTTTCATCTTACGATTTAACCACCATTCCCCTGTTCATCCTCATGGGTCAGCTAGGGTTCAACTCCGGTATCAGCAAACGACTTTATAGTGCGGCCTACAAATTTTTGGGAAGCACCCGAGGCGGGCTTGCCATGGCAACGGTTACCGCCTGTACAGCCTTTGGGGCCATCTGCGGTTCCAGCCCTGCAACTGCCGCAACAATGGCAACAGTAGGGCTTCCGGAAATGAAACGCTATAATTATGATGATGCCCTGGCTACCGGGTCTGTGGCTTCCGGCGGCGGCATCGGTATGATCATGCCCCCCAGCGTTGTCATGATCATTTACGGTATTCTTACTGAGCAATCCATCGGCGCACTTTTTATGTCCGGGATTATTCCTGCCCTGATCATCTGTTTATTATTTATCATCACCATCTATATTATGTGCAGGATCTACCCTGAACTTGGACCTGCCGGTGAAAATTTTTCATGGGCCGCAAGATTCAAGGCCCTTTTGGGACTCAGCGAAACCCTGATCATTTTTGTTACGGTCATCGGCGGTATTTTTATCGGGCTTTTTACACCAACGGAAGGTGCCGGGGTCGGAGCCTTTGCCATATTAATGCTTTCAATGGTCAGACGACAGATCACCTGGGCCGCTTTTATCAAATCCCTTATGGAAACATTAAGAACTTCCTGCATGGTCCTCATGCTGATCACGGGGGCCGTCATTTTTGGAAAATTTCTGGCCATTACCCGGATTCCCTTTGAAATCGCCGGATGGGTCAGCGAGCTGAACATGGCACCCGTCCTTGTCATGGCGGTCATTATCGGTATATATTTTATCGGCGGCTGTTTCATGGATTCTTTGGCCTTTGTTACCCTGACCGTCCCGATTTTTTTCCCGGTTGTCCAGACCCTGGGGTATGATCCCATCTGGTTCGGTCTCATTATCGTTCTGGTCACTGAAATGGGGGTCATCACCCCGCCCGTCGGTATCAATGTGTATGTGGTGTACGGGGTTGCAAAAAACATACTGAAGGATGAAATCCCCCTTGAAACCATATTCAAAGGCATCTTCCCTTTCCTGATCGCTGTTGTTGTCGGCACCATGCTGATGATAGCCTTTCCGAAGATTGTTCTTTTTCTGCCCAATCTTCTGTATAAATAATATCGAATCCCAAGGCTGGAACTCTTCCGGGTTTCAGCCTTGGTTCACACCTTTTTCCCCCGCATATCACCTTTAAAACACTATGCATTAAAAAGATTGCGCTGAAACATTTTCTTGCCTTTACTGCTAACTGACTCAACGATTGAATATATCGGCCTTTTTTGATTTAACCGCATAAATATTCTTGCACCATAAGGTTCTTGTGAAAGCCTTGCATTGAAATCCATAAGGGAACATCAAATTAATAAACCCTTTGTTATTGCTATTTAAAGCTCTGATGGTTCGGATTCCCTGGTTTTGGGTCATTCCCTGGCACAGGGATTGCTTTAAAGACCTTCTTAGAATTTGGATCGAAAATTTAAGCAGCAGGTATGAATGACAAATAATTTTACGGAGGTGTAGGGTGACTAAGAATTACAGAATTCTAATTTTAATTGCTTTTCTGGTGGTTGCGACCGGAATATGGATGGAGCCTGCCTTTGCAGGGAAACTTCAGGATGCCATTGCTACGGCCCCGGCAGGTATGGAAAAAGGCCAGATTGATGCAAGCAAGCCTGTTGGCTTTCTCGGCATCCCGGGCGGACCCCAGGTCAATCTTGTTGTGGCCTTTTTCTGGGCCATGTGGGTGGGCTGGATTTTCTCCACCGTAGGAGCCTTTGGCGGGGTTATGGCCGGTGTTGGACACATGACGGTTTTCGGACTTGGCGGATATGCCAAATCGTTTAAGGAAACTGCCCCTGCCTTGAACAAAGCCATTACCGACTCCATCCGGGGGTCCAATCAGTATCTGGTGGGATTGTCCGCCCTTATTTCATCTTTTAATTATTATCGTATGGGGCGTCTTGTCCTTCCGCTGGCCATAGCCCTCGGCATCGGCTCCATCCTCGGCGCCTGGGGGTCTGTTTCCCTCACCGCGGGTAAGATTTCTTTTTCCCAGTACCAGGGATATTTCGGGCTCTTTGTTTTAGCCCTGGGTGTTTATCTTTTCTATGAGACCTCGTCCAAGGGGCAGGCCGGTAAAAAGAAAGCCAAAGCAGCAGCAGAAGCCTTTGAAGAAACAGTTAAAAAACAGAAAAGCGGGGAAAAGGTGGACCTGGCATCACTGGGTGTCAAGGTAACAAAATTCTCCCTTACCCAGGTATGCTTTACCTTTTATGGGGTTGAATTTAAATTTAATCCGCTGATTCCCCTTGTGGGCGGTGTTGTGATTTCTGCTGTGGCCGCATTCCTGGGAGTAGGCGGCGGCTTTCTTCTGGTTCCTTTTTTGACAAGCGTGGCCGAGCTGCCCATGTATCTGGCGGCCGGAACATCGGCCCTGGCAGTTCTCATCAGCATGATCACCAGCATCGTAACCCTGATTTCCAAGGGTGTTCAGTTTGACTGGGCCCTGATTGGACTTGAAATGGTGGGTATTGCCGTGGGTTCCGTGGTCGGGCCGCGAACTTCAAAATATTTTTCAGATCTCTGGCTCAAACGTCTTTTTATCGTTCTTGCCTTGTATGTCGGTGTTGATTATGTATTAAGAGGTTTTTTCAATATCAAAATGTTCGGATAGGTTAACCGGTCTTTAAGGCCTTTAAAGGAGGGCTCCGGGTCGAAAGCCCGGAGCTTTTATATGAATTCAATCATCCCGTTGCTCATGTTTTTTGATCCTTTTTTTATCGCCCCTTTTCGGCTGGTATCATCATCTCCTGCCGCCGGATACGTTTTTGGAACGGCAATCCTTGCCCTTTACTGTTTTATCCTGGGAGATATTTCCGCCATGGGCGTTAAATTTTTAAACAGAAAATATCTAAGAAAAATCCAGAAAGAAATGGACCGGCACCACCTTCTTTCCGAAAAAGCCCTAATGATGGGGGATAAAGAAAGCTATAAAGCCGTGAATCGTCAGGCCCTGGACGCCTTTGGTCATTCCTTCTCCCTGGGCGCGGCCATTTTCTGCGTCTCCATCTGGCCCATGCCCTTTGCCCTTGCCTGGATGGATCTTCGGTTTTCCGATGCTCCCCTTGAGCTGTCCATGAACCTTCCCCTCCTTGGAAGCAGCATCCATTATTTTGCATCTTTTCTGCTGATCTATATCGGGGTTCGGATCATTTGTTCAGTCCTGATAAACCGATTTTCATGGTATTCGGAACTGAACGCCAGGATGACAGGGCAGAAGAATGAATCACCAGCCTGAAAAATCTTTCCTGCGGTCGGCGGCCCCTGAACTTCCACCATTCACCGGAATTGATCCGGGTCAATGTCATATCTTTTCATAATCTGTTGAAGGGCCTGTCGATCCATCTCACAGAGTCCTGCAGCGCGGGTAATATTGCCGCCGGCCATGGACAGCCTGGCCCCGATATAGGTGTGGTTGAACTCTTTAAGAATCCTTTCCTTTGCCTTCTTATAGGACAGGGATGCCATGCCGGACCCGTCAAAGCCCGTCACCCTTTTTTTTTCCTGATCCCCCCCCTTAATGGGGATATCGGATAAATGTAAAATGTCTTCCTTTGAGTACAGGATTCCCTGAACCAGAATATTTTCCAGCTCCCTTACATTTCCCGGCCAGAGTTGTTTCATTAAAAGATCCATCACCTCTTCGGAAATGGTTTTCGGTTCTTTTTTCATTTTTTCGCAGTGTTTGGCCACAAGGTGTTCTGCAATGAGGGGGATATCGATTATCCTGTCCCTCAAAGGCGGCAGTTCAATGGGAAGCACATTGAGGCGGTAGAAAAAATCCTGCCTGAATTCATTGTCAGCCATTTTCTGTCTAAGATTTCTGTTGGTGGAGGCAATGATCCGGACATCCACTTTTCTGATTTTGGTTTCCCCAAGAGGTTTTATTTCCTTTTCCTGAAGGACTCTCAAGAGTTTGGTCTGAATGGAAGGGCCGATATCTCCGATTTCATCCAGGAAAATCGTTCCCTTGTCCGCTTCCTGGAAAAGACCGTCTCTGTCCTGGGCAGCATTGGTAAAGGCCCCTTTTTTATACCCGAACAATTCGCTTTCCAGAATGAACTCCGGGATGGTGGGGCAGTTAACAGATATAAACGCCTCATCTTTTCTTGGGCTCAGAGCATGGATGGATCTTGCCGTCAAATCCTTTCCGGTTCCGGACTCGCCGGTGATCAGTACTGTTACATCGCTTGACGCCACCATCCGGATCTGGTCAAAGACCTTCTGCATGGGTCCGCTTTTTCCGATCAGTTCATGGGGTCTGTCTTCCCTGTCTTTCAAAAGACGCCTATTTTCTTTTAACAGGAGGCTTCTTTCAAGCGCTTTTTGAATTTTAAAAATAATTTCATCCCTTTCAAAGGGTTTGGCGATAAAATCGTAGGCGCCTGTCTTAATGGCCTTGACGGCTGATTCGATATTCCCGAAGGCCGTGAGCATGACCACGGTTAGCTCGGGGTGGGCGGTTCTGATCCGGTTAAGCAATTCAAACCCATCCATACCCGGCATCTTGACATCACAGATGACAAGATCAAAGGATGCCTGATGAAGAATGTCCAGCGCCATTTCCCCTGAAAAGGTCACGGTGACCCTGCAATCCAGCTCTGGTTCAAGGGTTCGCTGCAAAAGCCGGGTCATGTCTTTTTCATCATCCACCACCAGTATTTTTGCTGTCATGGATCTTCTCTCCTGTTTATTCCGGGGTCTGTGTTTTAAACCTGTTTTCTATGCTGAATCATCCGGCCGGGCAGCCGGAAGAATTATGGTGAAGGCAGCTCCTTTTTGTTTCCGGTTTCTTGCCGTGATATCCCCGCCGTGCCTTCGGATAATACCGTATCCCACGGACAAGCCGAGACCCGTGCCCTGCCCAACAGGCTTCGTAGTAAAAAAAGGATCAAATATGCGTGACAGATATCTTTTTCGAATTCCCATACCATTGTCCTTTACGGTTATATGGATTTTATCATCATCTGTTTTTTGTGTTGAAATTTCAATTCGGCCCTTTTTCTCAACTGCGTGTGAGGCATTGATCATGAGGTTGATGATCACCTGTGCCAGTTCCTGCTCATTGCCATTGACGATCAATGGTGTCTGTAAAAAAAAGTCCAGTTTTATTTCCACATTCCTGAAATCCGTGTGATTGGACAAAAATTTGATCACATCATTGATTACTTTTGTCACATCCACCCGACCCATTTCCAGAGATCCTTTCCTGGAAAAGGAGAGAAGATCGGAAACCACATCCCTGCAATTTTTCACATGCTTTTCAATGGTTTTGAGATCTTCTTCAAACCCGGAGTTTTCTTTCAACAGAAGCTGGGTATAGCCGAGAATGATCCCCAGAGGGTTATTGATCTCATGGGCAACCCCGGCTGACAATTCACCCATGGCCGCGAGTTTGTCGGCCTGGGCAATCTGCTGTTCCATCTGTTTTTTATCATTAATATCCTTGATAATAAAATGAAAGCTTTTTCCGCAGCCGAATGCGCCGTAATCCACACCCCCTGTGATCAATACCCGGGCAAGGGAATGGTCCGGTCTTAAAAAATCGGTTTCCTCGTTCACAATATATTCACGGACCTCCAGTAATCCATGGATTCTATCCCATTCCGACGGCTTTTCCAGAAAATCTTTTATTTCCATCTTTTTTTCCAGCATCTCCTTTCTTTCATATCCGGTCAGGGTCACGCCGGCCTGGTTGATTTCGGAGATCTTAAATTTTTCATCCGTAACAAGAATGGTATCCAGAGAATGCTCGAAAATCCGGCGGGCCTTATATTCACTGCTGGTTAAGCGCTCGGTTCTCTCGACCACCTTTTGCTCCAGGGTCTGGTTCAGATATTTAAGTTTGTCATGAGCCTCTTCAAGCCTTTTTCTGCCGGAAAATATTTTTTCATTAATCTTCCAGGTCTGGTTAAAGAAAAGTGTTATCAGACCGACCATCATGAAGGATACGGTATTCACGCCCCCGGAATACGGGCTGATGGCGCGCCAGGCCTCTGGATTGCCGGTAAGGATTAAAAACTGTTTCAGGATATGCCCAAAAGACCTTGATACGGCAAAAACTGAAAATCCTGTGCTGATCCACATGAGATATAGGAAAACGGCATTGTCGGTATCCATCCCCCTTAATATCCTTGCCTTGTGAAGGCAGAGAAGTGCGAGAATCATCATGGCCACTGACCCAAGGACATCCACGGCCAGTATGGGAATAAATGAACCGGTCATGGATTTTCCTTTTTTATGGGCATGTTCTGTTGTTCTTCAACCAGACAGGAAATGCCCTTGAAAAAAAGCAGCATGGCAGGCACAGCTAAAAGATGGTCCAGTTTTAATACATAATAGACCCAGAAAAGGATCGGGGAATCATTATGAACTTTCATCCGCATCAAGCTGAATGATATGTTTTCAATTTCTGCGACATGGATCTGATTGTCAAGGAAATGCGCTATTCCGGCATCCATGTTCCAGAGGATAAAAAAGAAGGCTGAATAGCGGATCAGGCGCCAGCCTTTCTGTTTATCAAGCCCCTTGCCCGAAAGGGTAAACATCAGGACCACCATGGAAATAAGAAAAAAAAGGTGTCCCATCTGGTGGGTAATAATCCCTTCTGAGGTTAAATGAAGCTGGATTGCGCAGGCATCGGTCGGCAGAAGCAGTATGAAACCCGCTGCTGCTGCCGGTATTGGAAAAAAGTTCCATCTATTTTTTAAAAACAGGGCCATTTTCCTTTTTACCTTTTCTAAGGGAGGGAGCCAATTATGAATGAACTATTATAGGGTCTTGATCTTTGGGTTTCAAGAATCATTCTTTTTTATGGGCCTTTATTTTTTTATTTTTTCTCTTTCCGTGACAGCCCTGTTTGACAACAGTTTGATGCAGGATGGACAGAGATGGGGATGGTCTTTTGTATCCGGGTGGGGGGGATGCATGCTGTTTTCAACGTGTTTGAGAAAAATTTCAGTGGCATAGAGATTTCCGCAGCCTTCACATCGCTCAAGGGGAAGATGTCCAATAATTTCATCTTTTATGGTGATAGTCCGGACGCCTTCCTGATCCCTTACCCGGATCAGGTTTGTAGGACATAGATTGGCACAGGTACCGCATCCGATGCAGCGCCCCGGCTCAGGTACAACCCTGGTGCCGTTTTCATCTGTGACCATTCTGAGTGCGCGGGCCTTTATAACCTCATTGCATACCCGGATGCAGAGTCGGCACCGGATACACCCATCCTGCGGCGGTGCAACCGCCACTCCCCATTCATGGGCCATCTGTCTGATTCTCCCGGCATCCGGCGCCATCTGCAAAAGTTTGTTAAAGGCTTTTTTCCGATGGGCCAAAACCTGTTCGGAATCTGTCCGGACTTCAAGATTTTCTTTTACCTTAAGGATACAGGACAGCATCACCACCTGTTTGCCTCCAGGCGATACCACTTCCACACCGCAGAGCTTGCATGATCCGGAAGGTTTCAGTGCAGGGTGGTAACATAAATGGGGAAGTTTGATCTTGTTTTCCCTTGCCGCCTGAAGTACGGTCTGATTTTCTTTTGCATCAATTTGCCTGTCATCAATAAAGATCTTAATCATGGGCTGCATCCTGAAGATCTGAAATATAATCCTTTAGATAATGAAGCTCCCGGGTCAGGGCGCCCACATGTTTTCCTGCAAGGTCTTCCAGACAGATCAGTCCGGTGATCCGCCCATCCGAGACAACCGGAAGATGACGGATCTTTGCCTGAATCATAATGCCCATGGCTTCTTCGATGGTATCTCCGGGTTCTGCCACAATCAGCTGTGATGTCATGACGTCTTTAACAGATATTTCCTGAATCGCCTTTTCCGGAAAAAGGATATGACAGCGGATGAGATCCCTTTCCGTGAA
Source organism: uncultured Desulfobacula sp. (assembly GCA_964619205.1). Taxonomy (GTDB): domain Bacteria; phylum Desulfobacterota; class Desulfobacteria; order Desulfobacterales; family Desulfobacteraceae; genus Desulfobacula. The sequence continues at coordinate 84,717 of CAZUDE010000012.1, forward strand.
AATTCCGTGCAATTCTGTTTTTGTTCTCACCACCAGGGCGGACACGGAATAGGCGGACATTTTCTTAATTGCCTGCATCACGTTCTCTTCCTGTCGGAGGGTGTGAAAAGAACCAATGCCCTCCTTTAAAAGATCTTTTATCTTCATACAGCCCTCTTTTCTGTTAAAGAATCCGTTCCAGGCAGTCCTGTGGCAGGCGATGGGTGCCTTTTTCATCCAGGCTCACCTCGATGAGTGCATCCGGATCATTGATGGAGGTATCCGGATCCGTGACAATGCCGTGCAGTCCGATAAAATCATCCATATAGGGTTCCCAGGCTTCATCTTCAGACTTTCTAAACACTTTGATCTTATTGCCTTTTTGAAATTGCATAAGAGTTTCCTTTATTTTGGATCAACCGGTTGTGTTTCAACATTTGCCTTTGCGCTGAGATGACGCAGGCAGTGATTGCATAGAAGCCGGGTCTGCGTTCTTTTTACCCGGTCTCCTGTTTTTTTTGCAATAAAATCGAGATATTCGACAGAAGGGAGAACAGCTTGGCAGTTTTCGCAATACTGGATGGCCTGATTGTTCAGCAGGGTCCCGCATAATCTTAAATTTCGCTGGCCATCTTTTTCTTCAATAACAATGGCATTATTTTCGCAATTGGCTGCGCAGGCGCCGCAGGTAATGCATTTTTTTCGGGAAGTCCGAAAATCAGTTTCAGTGGGATGATCAAATTCCATATACCCGAACTGCAGGGCATCAATTCCCATTTTATCCCGGCAGATCTCAATGCATTTTCCACATCTTCTGCAAATATCACATCTTAGACATCTTCCGGCCTCTTTTCGGACACTTTCTTCATCATAGCCCAATTCTGCCTGCTGAAAGGTAGTTCTTCTACGGTCTACATTCAGCATGAGCATTTTCGGGCGTTTCAGCATCATTTTTTGGTCAGCCGTCATTTCCATGGGAGGTTCCATATGATGCCGGACCGGAATTTTGGGCATCCGTGGCTGGGGGATGTGGTTCAGATAACGGTCTATGGCTTCTGCCGCCCGTTTGCCGCCGCCGATGGCTTCAATCACGGTGGCAGGGCCGGACACGGCATCCCCTGCGGCAAACACGCCCGGCATGGCAGTTTCCATGCCCGCATGATTAACCTCGATGGTGCCCCTCCTTGTCCAGTTTATCCGGTCAAAGGATTCCATTCCTTTGTCATCCACGTATTGACCGATGGCGCTGATCACAACGTCGGCTTCAATGATGAAATCCTTCCCCAAAACAGGAACCGGCAACAGCCTGTCAGACCCCTCTTTTTGAATAAGCTCGGCCTTGATGCAGTCAAGCCCGGTGATCTTATCCCCTTTTCCAAGAATTTTTTTTGGAATCGTCAAAAATGAAAAATGAATGCCTTCTTCCATTGCCTGCTCAACTTCTTCAATATCCGCAGGCATCTGGCTTTCAGACCGCCGATAGGCAATGGTCACACGTTGAGCCCCCAGCCTTAAACTGGTTCGGGCAGCATCAATGGCCACATTACCGCCGCCGATGACCACCACCTGTTTTCCGGGTGCATGGTGATCCCCCAGAGCCACATCCTTTAAAAATTGGATGGCCTCCAGGGCCTTTGGAAATTCTTTTTCCCCTTTGATTCCAAGGTCCATGGCCTTATGGGCGCCAATGGCAATAAAAAAGGCATGGAAGCCTTCATTTTTCAATTCATCATAGGTAATGTCCCTTCCAAACCGGGTATTGTATAAAATCTCAACCCCAAGAGCTTCAATCATGGCGACTTCCCTGTCAATCACTTCTCTTGGCAGACGGTATCTGGGGATTCCCACCATGAGCATGCCGCCGGAAACGGGAAGGGCTTCAATCACTCTGACCCCGTATCCCATGAGGGCAAGATAATAGGCCGCTGTCAGCCCGCCGGGACCCGCACCGATGACACAGACCTTTTTGCCGTTGAATTCCTTTTTTTCAGGATTTATATAGGCATTATCCGACATGGCCCTTTCTGCTGCAAAGGCCTTTAAATATTTAATGGAAACCGGTGTATCAATTCTTGACCTTACACACATCATTTCACACGGCCGGGTGCAGATGAGTCCGCAGACCCAGGGAAACGGGTTATCTCTGCGGATCACTTCAATGGCCTTTGCATCTTCTCCCCGGGCAATTAGCGTAAGATAGGTTGGAATATCAATCCCGGCCGGGCATGCCATCTGGCATGGCGAAGGGGCAAGTTTTGCACAGTCGTGGGAGGGGCAGTTTCGTGTTTGGATATGGCTTTGAAAAACCTCCCTGTGTTCGAAAAGCATCTCTTTGAATACAGTCCCGTTTTTACGGGTCTGTTTTGAACTTTTATCACAAAGGTATTCTTCGATCAAAGAATCAATGGCAAAAAGATGATCATTTCCAGCTGCACCGTCTGCTATTTCTTCTGTCAAATTCAGGATCTGTTCACAGATCCGTCTTTCCCGGGAATCTGTTAATGAACCGGACTCTATCAGACCGGACAGGTAGATAATTGTGTTTCGAACCGGGCAGGCCTTTTGTGCCATTCTTGCTCCTTACCAGACTAAAAACTGCTGTTTTCAAGGGAGGCCACAGATTCGGCATGGCGCACGCGTCGGACCTGGGTCATATCCTCAACATTCCCGAATTTCAGGCAACCGGTTGTACAGGTGGTCACACAGGCTGGTTTCAGACCTTCATCAATCCTGTCTTTGCAATAATCGCATTTTACAACCTTTCCCGTATCCGGATTCCACTGGGGAGCACCCCAGGGGCAGGCAGACACACAGGTTTTGCATCCCACACAAAGGTCCTTGTCAATAAAAACGATTCCATCACCGGCTCTTTTCTGCATGGCACCCGTGGGGCAGGCTGATACACACCACGGATTTTCACAATGAAAACAGGGCATGAAAATAAATGACATTTTCGGCAGCCTGCCGACAAATTTAGGGCCCACCTGTATGATCTGGCAGGGTTTGGGTCCTTTGGGCAAATTTTTACTGGACTTGCACTGGATTTCACAGGCACGGCACCCAATGCATGTTCTGGTATCCTGAAACAGATAATAATGACTCATTCAACGCCTCCGGGTTTCTTATATATTACAGTTGAGGTTAAAGGGGTTTGACCGATACAAAGGTATCGTGATAGGCTGGGCTTCCACCTATTTTATCATAGACATTCTCCTGGATCAGTGCATCGGAAAGCCCTTTGTTAAAGGAGCGCTTTGCCCGGCCGGCCTGATGCCCGAATCCATGCAGCATGAACACGGCCTCCGGATGGATGAAATCCGTGACAAAGGCTTTTATCCGACCCTTTCCACAGGACGAGGCCACCTCAACAAGGGCATTGTTTTTAATTCCAAGTTCACTGGCCCGTTTTGTATTGATCCAGAGCTTATTCTCACTTTCCAGTTCATTGAGATAAGGCACATTCTGGGTGGAGACATGGGTGTGAACGGCGGAACGGCCGACAACCAGTCTGAACCGGCCATCTTTCGGGGGCTCGACAGACTGATATTCAGGGAAAGACTCAAATCCGGCATTTTCCAGAAGGGAGGATTTAAATTCTATCTTTTTAGAAGGGGTCTTAAAAGAAAGTTTCTCCCGGTCCCAGAAAATCTGGTCAGACCCATAGGCCACAAACCCTTTTTTCTCAAAATCCGCCATGGCAAAACCGGTCCCCTGGAGCTGCCAGGCAACGAGATCCTCCATGGTCTCATAGGGGAAATAATGACCGATTCCTAGTTTTTCACCGATTTTTTTCAGGATAACTGCCCCGTCCAGGGTGTCATATCTTGGTTCCACTGCCTTTTTCCTCAAAAACATCTGGGGTTTGAGTCCATTCATCTGCTGGATGCAGTCTGTCCGCTCGAGATAAGTGGATTCAGGCAGGATCACATCCGAATACCAGGCAATATCCGAATAATTGATATCAATGGTGACAATGAGATCCAGCTTGTCCAGGGCTTTTTTTGTCTGTGTGGTATCGGCAATGGACATGAGCGGGTCCATTCGATAGGCAATCAGGCCTTTGATGGGATATGGGTCTTCATTCAGCACGGCATAGGGAAATACCTGAGCCACCCCGTGATTGGGATCAGGCAGCGGAAATTCCTTTGTGCCGGCCTTATCAAATCTTTGTACATCGATTTTCGGAAATTCCTGGGATGTCAGTTTCCTGGCTGCCTTGCCGCCGATTTCCCCCGGTCCTTTTTTAAAGAAGATGCCGCCTTTGGCTTCCACACTTCCCATGAGGGCGTTCAGCATGAGGATGGACCGGCGCATATAGATTTCATTCTGGTGGCTGGCCCCACGGTATCCATAATGGAAAATGACCGAAGGCTTCTCCTTGCTTATTTCCCTGGCAAGGGCAATGATTTCTTCCGAAGCAATCCCGGTTTCCTTTTCAGCCCATTCCGGTGTATAGGCTTCTACAAAATCCCGGAGTTCATTGACCCCGTGGACCCATTTTGAAACAAAGCCCGCATCATACAGTCTTTCCTTTAATATGACATGAATCAGGGCATAATTCAGCGCCAGATCAGTTCCCGGCCGGATCATCCAGTAACGGTGGGCCTTGGATGCGGTAACCGTTACCCTGGGATCGATATAAGTCAGTTTCGCACCTTTTTCCAGGGCGCTCATCAGCGTTTTGACTTCTTTTACAGCCAGGGCTTCAAAGATGTTTCTGCCGTATAGAACAATGTGTTTTGTCTCGCCGTAATGGATGCCGATCTCACCGTCATTATACCCGAAAAGAGATCGGCAGGCCGTATTGACGCTGCCTTTGCACAGGGCATCATGGGTAAAATGATTGGGGGACCCGAGCGCCTTTAAAAAGGTTTTGCTGACATGGGTGGCAAGCTGGGTTCTTTCACAAAGCGCAATGCTGTGCCCGCCTGTCTTGTCCATGATCCCTTTGAGCCCTGTTGCCACATAATCAATGGCCTCATCCCAGGATGCCTTTCTCCAGTTTCCAGAACCTCGCTCACCAACCCTGATGAGCGGGGACTGCACCCGCTGGTCATCATACAGCATGGAAATCCCTGCCGATCCTCTGGGGCAAAGGCTGCCGTCTATGCCCGCCACGTGAGGATTTCCTTCGATCCAGGTCACATGACCATCCTTGACCTTTACCCTGATAGGGCACCGGACGGAACACATGAAACATAAACTGAAAACTTCTTTATCCATAATCAATTATCTCCTTTGGCAATTTTTTTTCTGCAAACATTTCAGGGTTTCCATAGCGATAATCATGCCAATTCTGCCGGCCGGCTCTATTTATTTTCTATTTCTCACAACCCTCTAAAATCATTTGTGATTTTTACAACCGGCAATCTCCCAATAGAATTTTCAATCAATTTTATGAACCTGTTTAAGAAAAATTTGCGCAATAAAAACCATGCACTGCATTTTTTTTGTTGCATCCTGAAAAGGACAGCGTTTTTACACCATACTCAACCAGAATCCATAGGTCAGGCTGGAAAGCAGTGTGCAGATGGAGATGACGGCCACGGCAAAATCAGGGTCACCACCGATTTCCTTTGCCATAATATAGGAGAGGGTGGCAGTGGGTGAGGACAGGATAATCAATCCGGGAAGATAATGCTCCGGAGCAATGGAAAATACTCTGAACAATAACATTCCAATGGCCGGGGCCAGGATAAGTTTTATAAACGTGGCGATCAGAACATTGGCAAATCTCGGTTTCAGACTTTGAAAGGACAAAGATGCGCCGATAATCAAAAGAGCCATGGGCAATGCCAGCCCCTTTAATATCTCCAGGGACCTGTCAATGATCTGGGGCATGGGAATATTGAAAAAAGAAAACAGAATTCCAGCCAGGGCCGACAAAATCACGGGGTTGGCCATGGTTTTTTTCACGGTATCGCCCAGGTTGGGGCCATTGTCATTCTTTTCACTGTGGTATTGCAGCACCGCAACAGCCAGAATATTCTGTAAAATCATGACAAATCCGGCAATGATGGCTGTTTTGACAAACCCCTTGTTACCCAGATAATAAAAGGCAACGGCAAACCCAATATATCCTAAATTTCCATGAAAGGCACTTTGAATAAATGATCCTTTTGACTGGTTGGGCATATTCAGAACCCGGGTCATGCCAAAGGCAGCCACGGCAATGACCGTAAGGGTGAAAAGGGTAATCAGGATTACTGAAACATGAACTTCTGTTTTCAGGCTGGCCTTTGCAATGGAGCTGAAAATCATGGCCGGGATGGCAATATAATAGACAAGGCGATTGGCCTGGTTCAGAAAATCCGGTGTGAAAAAGCCTTTTTGTTTTGCGTAGAGCCCGAGAAAAATGATGACAAAAACCGGAATAATGGTTGAAACAATATCCATATAACCTGTACATCCTTAAGAATAATCAAACATACCTAATTAATATGCCTTGGGTTCATCTTTATCAATATAAATATTTGCAGCCGCTTTTTCTCAGAAGCCCCCTTGCTTATGATCATACCAAAGAACCGATGTTTGTCCGCCACCATCCAATGGTTGTGCCGACCCTTTGAAATTCAATCTTTTCTTTTTCTTCGATCCTGCGTATCCAGTCGGCAAGGCCTGACGCATGATGGATGATCAGAGGCGTGCTGTGATAGGGCAGGATATCCAGCGACAACTGGTACATGGCAATGGTCTGATTAATCTGACGGGAGATTTCCGGGTTGTCCCAGGGCGTGGGATGAATAAACCCGTGATTGGCACCCTCTTCCTTAAGGTATCCAAGATGGGCCGGATATTTTGATTTTAAGGAGCGCACGGCCTTTATGGCTTCAAGATTGGTATTGCGGTCAACCCCCTTGTTGAGGTTTTTTAAAACAGTATCGTCAAAGGATTCAAATCCAATGGAGGATAAAAGAATCCGTACCTCTTTCTGTTTTGCCGTTTCCAGAACCTCTTCCAGCCGGGTCAGCCCTTTCAGCAGAAAATCCGCCCGGAGCGTAAGATTGATCTGGGATAATTCAATGGCCAATTCTTCCGCCAGTCTGAAAATATCACCAAGTTTGAACAGCGGGTTTTCATTGATGAGTTCAAAGGGGATCTTCCGGCCGTCAGGACCCTGGGGCAGGCATATCAGTTGTTCCCTGACCGCTGCCACACCTATGGCCCCCATATACCCTTTATCCACGGCGACATCACAGAAACTGCATCCTTTATGATAAATTTTTTGAAATAACGGCGGCTCTCCTTTTTTTTGCAGAGCAAAAGGATAATCAATAAAAATTTCTTTTTCCCTGGCTGCATGGGGGCATCCGATCTGCTGTAATACCTGGGCTGTTGTAATGGTAAGGGGGACAAAAGCACCGGCCTTCAGGATATGCAGGGTCTTCCAGTCCACTTTTGACAGAAAGGCGTCTTCCCAGGAGGGCGCCAGGTTTTCAATGATCCGGCCTGTTTCATCCTTTATCACCACCCCGGCAAATCCGGAAATATCCGTATCAATACCTTTTTTCAGAATCGGGAGAATGGCCTGGGCCGGGCCTTGAAGGGCAAAGGAAAAATGGTCGGACAGACCTTTGAACCTATGGGAACGAGACTCCCACCCGATTTCCCCTTTATAATCCGGTCCTGCCTGGGGCCCGGCCAGGAGGGTAACGGCGCCTTCGTTTTTCAACTCTTTTGCAAATTCAAACAAATCCGGTCTTCCGCCAAGGGATGAGAACCCCACTAATTTTTTCTGACCCTCAAAATAGGAGTTCAGGGCGGCTCTCAGCTCTTTTTTATCATTCTCGCTGGTCACTGCCGCAACAATGCAGTCATAGTCTGTATTGTCACTGATGAGTGTGGCTGCCATCTGGGGACCTAAAAGCCCATAGGATTCGTCTTTGAAATACCCGGTGAGGATCAGAAATTTCTTTGTCTTTTTTCCCATGGCAAACCTCTTCAAAATAAAACTGCACGTTCCGGTTCATTGTCCGGAACGTGCAGTATATAACATATTAAAATCTGATGAAAGATTTTACGTCTATGCTTCCTTTAATGCAACCTTATGGCTGGTGGCATAAAGTTTTTTTGCAGCTTCCTGTTTTTTCAGAATGGCAACATCATCAACTTCCTTGTATTCAACAGCCTGAACATCACAGAACCTTGCGCACTGGGGATCACCATCGCAAAGATCGCATTTGAAGACCTTTCTGTCAATGGAATTGAACCCCATGGCGCCGAAGGGGCAGACTGCCACGCAGGAGCGGCAGCCGATACATTTATTGTAATCCACTTCGATTTTGTTGAGTTCATCGTTGCGGGAAATCGCATGGGCCGGACAAACACCCATGCAGGGCGCATCCTGGCACTGCTGGCAGGCCATGGGGATGTATACTCCGTCCATTTCCCATTTCATAACTCTGATACGGCTTCTGGCCGGGTTTGAGGCCCCGTCATGTTTTACCGCACATACCAGTTCACACAATCTGCACCCTGTACATTTTTCAGGGTTTATCATCAGGACTTTATCCTTTTTTTCCATGATAGCTCCTTTCAAATTTTTACAGCATATGAGAGGGCTCGTTTTCAAGCCCAAGCCGTTTCAGGGTTTTTGGTTTTGGCTGACCTTTTTTGTCAAGTCCTTTGTGCTCGTAGAATTCATCGATCATCTTGATGAATTTTTCCTTGTCAATGGTTGTGCCGACAACGTCTGGCGCACCACGTCTTGTGGGCTCGTCAAAATAGCGATGGTTGATCATATCGCCTTTTTCAAGATCTTCCCTTGTCAAACCTTCCCTTAAATTGAAAAGTCTTTCTACCATGTTACAGCGTTCTGCAATGTCCCACAGCTCTTCGGGTGTAAATTCAAGACCGGTATTGTAATACAGAACTTTTGGCCAGTCTTCGAAATTCGGCAGTGTTGCGCCGAGAAAGGTGGTGTGGTATTTGCAGATACCCAGACAGTCAACGCCCATATAGCAGTTTTCCTGCCAGAATACCTGCCAGGGTTTACCGATATATTCAGTGTGCTCCGAGGACAGCTCGCCCTTGTATGGGATGGGGCTGGAGTAGATTTTTCTTAAAACATCCACGGGCAGGTGATAAAGGTCGATGGCCGGCCGGCTTCTTAAATGGTCGGAACCGCGGGAGGCGGTGGCAATGTTCAATGCCAGACCCGGTGTGGCTCTTTCATCGGAATGAAGGTTGCTCATTCCCTTTACCTGGATCAGGTAATCAAAGGAATTTTTCCCGAAAATCTTGGAAGCGGGAATACCGCCCTGGGCAATGGCGTCCGCCACTTTGCCTTTTCTAAAGCAGATGCGCTCGATCATTTCAAGCACGGCTTCGTCGTTTCCGAATCTTAAGTCCAATCCGTCCGTATCCTTGCTGGTAATAATCCCCAGCTCGTACAGCTCCATGGCCCATGAAATCAGGGACCCCGTCTCAAGGTTGTCCATGCCGTACTGATCCACCAGGTGGTTGCCCACCAGGACGGTCTCGGCTCTGGGTGTATCTGTTTCGCCGCCGAAGGCACCCTGGGATGTATATTCAGGACCTTCTTCGTATTTGCCTTTTAAGGGGCCGGAAGGAATTCTGTACTGGGCGCGGCAGTGAACCTGGCATCCGAAACACCCGGCCATGTGATAAGGGCCCATGGTGTCTTCACAGATTTCGTCAATTGCTTCCGGTTCGATATCATCAGCATATTCGCACTGGTTGTACTGGAAATTTCTGGTACGAACCCCGCCCCAGGAATTGGTGGCGCCCCAGATAAAAGGAGTTCCCAATGTTCCCTGGGTTTTGTTTACCTTTGCAGATGTGATTTGATCGATAAACCGTTTGTTATATTCAAGCGCTTCAACAGGATGGGCAATCTTGATGTCCATGGTTCCCCTGCAGGCAACGGCCTTCAGGTTTTTGGAACCCATGACGGCTCCCATTCCGGTTCTTCCGCCGGCATTTTTAATTCCGGTCATGACATTGGCAAAGGCAACCAGGTTTTCACCGGCAGGACCGCAGACAAGGGATTTGACTTCCTGGTCATTGAGTTCGTCCCGGATGGCCCATTGGGCATCGGTTGTGGTTTTGCCCCAGATATTTTTTGCATCCCGGATTTCAATTTTCCCGTTGTGGATGAAAATATAAGACGGTTTTGCAGCTTTTCCTGTGATGACAAGATGATGAAACCCTGCCCAGGCCATTTCAGGTGCAAAGAAACCGCCCATGTTGCAGGAACCTAAGAGTCCTGTTAAGGGAGATTTTGCCATGACATGGGTTCTGGCTGTTGCAGATGCCAGGGTTGCGGTCAGAATACCACCGCTGACGATGAGTGGATTGTCCGGTCCCAGAGGATCACAGCCCTTTTTTGAATGATTAAGCAAGAGATATGCATCAAGTCCTCTACCACCAAGGAATTTTCTTCTGACATCAAGAGGGATGGGCTTTACCTCTACGTCTCCTGTGGTAAGGTTAATATATGCAATTTTTCTGTCTAAAGCCATATTATTTAGCCTCCATCTTCTTTTTGAATGCTGCCTCGGCAAGCTTTTTATTCACTTCCCAGACGGGACCGCGGATTCTTGGAAAATCAGGACGAATCCATGCTACACGGAATTCGCATTGACACGCCGGACATTTTACCTGTTTATCGCCCGGTTTTGGTTCCAACCTTCCCATACAGGTTGGATTATGGCATCTAAACTTACCGTAGGTTCTGGTCTTACGCAGACTTTCGGCACTGGACATCTTGTTGGTTTCAACCGCCATAGTGACCCTCCTTAGTTGATAATTGATGAATCTAAAAAACCAATAAGCTCTAAAAACCAGAGCTTATCTTGATTAACTCCTTTTTTAATATCCCCCCGGCAAGCGGGATGTTCATTTTAATGATTGCATTTTTCTAAAATTCATAATAATGAACATGGATATAATAAATAGTATTATAATATGTATGTCAAGCTAATTTTTAGCTATATTACAGATTAAATAAATTCATCATGGTGAACAATGATAAAAAAATACCAGGCGCCCATTGTTAAAAAGGCCTTTGAAATACTGGATGCCGTATCAAAAAACTCTCAGGGATTGAGAATCAGTGAAATTTCAACCCTTCTGGACATCAGCAAAAGTACGGTCCACGGGATTACAGCCGCCTTGGAAGAAGTGGGTGCCATAAGCCGTGATCCGGTTTCAAAGCGGTATGTCATCGGCGTGACCCTCCTGGAACTGGGAAAAGCCGCCTATGAACGAATTGATTTTAAAAAAATTGCCCGGCCCATTATGGAAGACCTGATGGAACAATGTGAGGAATCCGTCTTTCTGGGGATTCAGAACGGCGAAAGCGTCACCGTGATTGATATTGTTGAATCCAGAAAGGATTTTAAGATCACTTCCCCCATCGGAACAGCCCTTCCCCTTCAGGCCGGTGCAACAGGGAAGCTGTTTTTATCCCTCATGGACTCAAAGGATTTGAGAAAATACCTGCATGAAAACCCCTTGGTCAGATATACAGCCAATACCATTATAGATTCAGATCGTTATATGGCTGAATTGGAAAATGTCCGGAAGAACGGTTTTGCCGCCGATGATGAAGAATACATTTCCGGTGTCCGGGCCATTGCCGCTCCCATCAAACGCTATGGTGCATACACGCCCGCCCTCTGGGTGGTCGGATTCAAAGCGTCCATGTCCGACAAAAAGCTGGACCCCATCATCCATCAGACAAAGGCGGCAGCAGATAAAATTACAAAAAAACTCTCGCTCCAGCCCTAGTCTGCATAGAAGAAAACAAAAAAAGTCACTGTAAAGGTCGGTTGTTTAAGCCTCTTCCATCTTTTCCACCTATGTAATGAACGAGCCTGTTGTCTTTCATCTCAATGGTTTTAATAAAGAAATCAAATTGTCGAACATCGTCATTGATGGCATATCCTACATCAATATGATATTGATGAGAGTGCAATGTCGTTCACAGACAGCTATTGACATTCGGCTTGTCCATAGCTGCTCCGGACAGAACCGTATCAAATCCGGGTGCAAAACAAATGGAAGGATTAAGTAACATTCACTCCATTAGCATTTACGGGAGGGATATCGAGCATCCAGTTGTTACGTGCTATTTCATTTATAAAGGTTTACGGGCGATAAATCGTTTGCGTAAAAACATCGGGATGGACCCCAAATCTATATATGAATCATATATGACAAGCATACTCAGCGGGAATGTGAATTTGTTTCGTTCAAACCATCCCTTTGCAGGCATCCAATCTACATCATCAAAAAACTGATCTTGTGTATCATGCATTACCTGATCTTCACGCGCGGATCTGATTAACAACCCTTTAAAATGTTCATCATCAACTAATGGTTCTTTCCCTATTTTTTCTAAATACAGTACGAAATCGACGGCAAACTTTCCGGTATTTTCAACATACAGATCAATCAGTCTCACCAAATTGCCTTGTTCTGTTGTTTGGCTCCTGCCGAATGTGATTTGATGAGAACCATTGATGCCATCGTCATAAATGACAAGTTTGTCATATGCCACTTCTGTCTTGCGGGCCTTTGCCTCTGCAAGGGCAGCTTCTTTTTGTGCCGTCTAGGATTGTGTCCGAAGTTCGGCAGGGTCTCGGATGACTTCTCAAACAGCAGATGGTTCATCTGACATTCTGCACCTTTAGCGGGCGGATTTTTGCTATTTTATTTGCAATCGCGGCGTCACAAATGCTTCCGGAGATATCCCAAGAGCATTGAGATACTATAGTTGAACCGGTTTCAATGGCTTTGCAATAAACCAACGGGTTTCCTGTTTTACTATCAGGATGGATATGAACTTGGTTGCCATTATGAATGAGGTCGGTTTTTTGGTTTTTCTTCTGACCCATCCTGCGAGAGTTGTGTCTTTTTTTGCTAAATATTCTCGCATGGAGCGTTCCAGGAGCCTCCAGATCAGAAGGGCAATCACAAGGATCACGCCCAGTTGATACCTATATTTTCTGCCATATCAACAACTGATGGCCCAGGTTCAGCGTATAACAGCACGGCGCTCCTTTTAAAGCCCTGGTCAAACTTTCTTCTGAATTCATATTTTGTCTTCCTTGATTTGCATTATAGAGACTTAACTTCGTGTCTACAATTCCGGAGGAGGAGCAGTTTCAAATCACCGGTTCAAATGGTGTATTTGACTTGTTGGCATTAAGCCTGGTTCCCCCAGAAATCTTTTAGGCCTGATCCATTTCCATTATATCTGTCCCCGGCTTTTTTAAATAAAGTTCGGGCAGAATAATTCGTATTTCCTGGCTTGAGCCTTCTTTCTGCCAGTAGACGATATAGTTAACAACCGCCCGATCAGGGGTATACCCGGCTTGTCGGAATGTTTTCAGTTTGTCTGAAAATGATTTTGCAAATGTTAATACAGGGCCCCTTTTTTTGTCCAGGCAGCGGTTTTCACAAACGATCAATTCATCACCGCTTTTCAGTTGTGAAATCTGATGCTGCCTGCTGATAAAGTAATCAAGCCAGATATCCTTATGGCTTAAATGCATAACCAGTTGATTCGGAGGAAATAGTTTTTCATTATTATAGAATCGGTCCATTTTCTGAACTGAAATATCATCCATAAAGGTTCCGTTCAGATGGATTATCAGGTTCTGTTTCGCCCTTGTCATGGCAACATACAGCAGGCGTTTTTTTTCATCATTTATTAAATCGAAATGATCAAGCATTAAAAAAACATTATCAAACTCTCTGCCCTTGGCTTTGTGCATGGTGGACACAAAAACGGTGTCGTCAGGTTCATCTGAAAAATCCTCCAGTTTAGATTCCCTGACAAAGACTTCAAAATCTGATCTGTATTTTTTCCGGGGGTTGGCTGCCTCGAACTCCTTGATAATTTTAATGCAGACATCCATTTTCGAGCTGCTTCTAAACTCATGCCATAAGCGGCTCTTGGCAGTTTTCCATAACGCGTCATTGATGATAAACGTGTCATCCCGAAAATTGAGCAAATCAAGAAAGTATCTGATTTCTAAAAGATGATAAAGATTGAACCCCTCATTGGTCTGGATCAGCTTTGCCGGCATTTGGTTCTCAAGCAGGAGGCCTTGAACCTGCAGGGCCTCTTCATTGGTGTGGGTCAAGACACAGGTTGTCCCCTTAAGCTGAGTGGAAACAAGGTCCTGAACAAGGGGGGTGATAAGATGGCGGCTGTTATAACGGACGATTCTGATTTTCCCGAAGTCTGCCTGCCTGGCGATTATGGGATCTTTTTTTAAACGGCGGCTGATCTTTTTTGCAAAATGGTTTGTAAATTCAACAAGATTATTCCTGCTTCGATAGTTTTCAACAAGTTGATGCAAGACGGCGTTTTTATCTTCAATGAGCTGTTCAATATATTTTGAGCTGGATCCCCTGAATTCATAAATATTCTGGTCATCATCTCCCACGGCAATGATGCGCATGTCAGGGTTCTGTTCGGCCAGAACAGTGATGAGGGCATATTCGTCTGCGTCCATATCCTGGGCTTCGTCGATCACAAGGACCGCTTTGGCAATCCTGGCAGGTTCAACCTGTCCATCCTTTATTTTAGAAATCGTTTCTTTGATGATACCGCTCGACTTTTCGAGGCTTCCTATTTTACCGAGCAGGTCAAAACAATAAGAATGAAATGTCTTTATCTCGATAAAATTAGCAGCATTGCCTATCAGCGCGATCAGCCGTTTTTTGAATTCTGTCGCAGCTGCTCTTGAAAATGTGACCATGAGCAATTGCTCATGTTTTACATCTTCCATTAAAAGAAGAGACGCCAGCTTATGAACCAGAACCCTTGTCTTGCCGCTTCCCGGCCCTGCTGCAACCACCATGTACTGGGTTTGATTGTCCTTTATGATGCTTAACTGGGCCGGGGAAAGCTCTCCGAAAAGCTGTCTGAATTTGGCAGGCGTAATATTTCTTTTGATGTCGTCTCCCCGGCTGCCTTTAAAATACCGGCCAAGAAACGAGGCATAATTTAACTGGAAATAATCTTCCACAAACTGCAGGGCGGCCTTGTAATCGCTGATCATCTTTCTGGCATATTCGCCCACGATATGGATCTGCGCCACCTTGTTTTCATAAAACTGTCCCAGATTTTTATAGTCCTCGTTTTTGTATCGTCTTCTGTTGTCCTTTTCCAGCCTTTCAATTGTCAGCCTGTTGTAGACGACCAGGAAACCGCCTTCGATCCTTATTGCGCCTATCCTGGACAGATAGAACAGGGTATCTTCTATTTCATCAACTGTAGTTTTTTTTCTGAAAAGAGATTCCGCACCTTCATATGCTGCCTTTAATTCAAGAACGGAGAACTCAATCAGTGTCAAATCCTCTCCAATAGTAATTTCACCCTCACCAGATCTTTGCGTGATGTCTTCATTAATCTGTTTTTTGCTTTTTTCATAAAACAGTTCAATAATAAACTGCGCCAATTCATGCCGTTTTTCAAGTTTATATTTAAGCAAGTCCTGTGGCTGGGTTAAGGTTGCAGCAAATGTATTTTTCGAATATTCATGATGGCCTTTCTTTATCCAGTTTTTGATTGCCCAAAAATTGATGATTGTTTTGATATCAGCGGGATTAACATTTCTGCATCCGTTTTCTTCTGCCTGCTCATTGAGTTCTTTGATATGAAAAATGGTTTCCTGTTGCTCAAAACGCGACAATAAAAAATTTTCAAAGTCTGCAAAATCCTTCACAATACCCAGAGAACGGTTTTGTTTTTCTCCCTTTTTGACAAATGCCGTCAGGTCTTTGGCATCAGCCAGTATTTTTTCTTCTCTTAGCAGGGTGACGATATGGATGACATCTTCTTTTACTATCCCCAGGTGATCGGAGATGTAATCAATCCTTGATTCAGCGACCTCATCACCGGCCTGTTTTCTCGTTTTGCTTGAGAACAGTTTTTTGATGATCTTTACAGCGTGCTGCTTCTGTTTTTCCTCAAACCTGTCAGATGCGCTTATCCGTTCAATGGCTTCCTGAGCATTTTTCGTCAGGATGCTGTTTGCATATATCCTGGGCATATTCTGCCCTCGCTTTAGATAGCCCGCATTTTCAAGGGCTGCGATGGCAGTCTTCACCCTTGTTTCTATCTCGGCAATATTATCATCCCAACCGGCTTTTCTTGCAATTTCCAGGGCTGAATTAGACGCTTTTGAACGGAAACGGGTAAGATCCTTTATCGCTTTCCATACCTGCTGGATTTCCCTGACATTCAGCTTGGTCTGATTCAAAAGGATAAAATGCTTGCCAAGATCCTCTTCATTAAACAGAACAAAGCAATCTGCTGTGATATTTTCATCTCTTCCTGCCCGCCCGGCTTCCTGGACATAGTTTTCAAGAGAATCAGAGATTTCGTAATGAATCACCATGCCGACATCTTTTTTGTCTACCCCCATACCAAAAGCAGATGTGGCAACCATGATCCCGGCATCACCCCTTATAAAGGCGTCCTGGTTTTCCAGTTTCTCATTTTTGTCCAACTTGCCGTGGTAGGGTTTTGCAGGGTATCCGTCCGCAGTCAGCCGTTGTGCCAGTTTAAAGGCCCTGTAGGTCCTTGAAACATAAATAATGGTGGGGCAGTTTTTCCGGTCAAGCAAATCCCTGAGCGTATGATATTTTTCCTCTTCATTGTCTTTGAAAAAAACCTTGTATTTCAGATTGGTTCTGGATGCGATTGAATTAAAAATCTCAAGATCCAGTTGCAAATTGTCTTTAAAATACGCTTTTATATCCTGGATCACCTTCTGTTTAGCCGTTGCCGTAAAACAAGAAACAGGTATTTTGTCTTCCAGATGCTTTTTTTCCTGAATGGCTTTTATAAAATCGCCTATGTATAGATAGTCAACCCTGAAATCCTGCCCCCATGAGGAAAAACAGTGGGCCTCGTCGATCACAAAACGGACAATATTTCGTTTCAGGATAAAGTGTTCTATCGTTCTCGAACGGAGGGATTCCGGGGAAAGATAGAGAATTGAAGCCGTACCGTTTTCAACCCGTTCAAAGGATTTCGCCCTTTCAATGGGATCAAGCAGACCATTTATTGTGACGGCATCGGTAATGCCGGCCTTTTCCAGGTTGTCAACCTGATCTTTCATCAAGGACTGGAGAGGAGAGATGACGATGGTCAGTCCCCTGGCATTTTCTCCGCTCATCAATGCAGGTACCTGGAATGCAATGGATTTGCCTCCCCCGGTTGGAAATACTGCAAGAATGGACTTTCTGTCGATGGCGGCCTGAACCGCCTGTTCCTGCAAGGCTTCCCCCCCGTAAGTCCTATAGGCATCAAACTTGAAAAATTTTTTCAGGCCTCTGTGGATATCCAATGCCTGGTTGCAGTAATCACATCCTGTCATGCATGGATTGTTTCTTAAAAGATACATCACCTGTTCAATTTCAGGACAGGTTTTCAATACCCAGGGCGGTGTGATGGAATAGCGGTCATCAGAGTTGATAAGAGAAAGACAATAGGCAAGCGCGACTGGAAAATCTGCCACAATTTTTGTCAGGTCGACACGGTCACAAATCTTTAAATGAAATCTTTCTAAGATCAGGGGCTCAATGTCTGATGTCTCATCTGCCCGGAATCCAAGATACCTGAAAAACCCCTGAAATTCTTGTTTGTCATGCAAAAGACGGAAAAATATCTGTTTTAAATCCTTGTCTGTCTGCTCGAACGCTTCAACCTCGTCATGAAAAAGGTCCCTTGCTTTTATGGCATCATTTAAAGGATTGTTGATATCCTGTGTCTGTAATTTATCGTCTTTAAGCAGGGCATGGTAGGGCCTGGCAGGGAAAAGCAGGGGAGACAGAAACAGCGTGTCAATCATATCGGCCCGATCTATTCCCGCTTTTTCAACCATATGACCGATATAATTTAAATCATGATTGATGATATTGTGGCCGCATAAAAAACGCGAGTCTTTGAGAAATTCGGCAAACCCGTCAGCAGAACCGGAATGGAAGATGTTATTATTGTCCTTTATGCTGCCGATATCAAGTATTCTGCCATTTTTAGGATCAATTTCTGTATCGGCAAAAACTATGGTATTCTTTGTTCTCAATTGTTCTTTTCAGACCCCATATTTTAAATGTCTTAATGCCCATCCTATCCACTCTGACTCAACATAAGTCTTCAATCATACTCATCATCGTAAACAGGGTATTGATCTGGAGATCTACCTGCGGATTTAATCAGTTTCATGTATTTTTTCGCGGTCCTCAAATGCTATATTTTTTGAACGTATGTTGAGCGGCCGCGCTGCAAAAATTGCAGCGGTAACATATTATCGGGCGATTGTCCATCACCGCTCTCGCCGTCCTTGTTAACTCTGAAAATAACCGGTCGCACCCGGTTCATTTTTTTATTGAATTGAATTGTTTAAGCGTTATAGCCGCCCTTTTTTTTATCGCAGCCGTGATGTCCTTTAACAGGCTGTTCTGTTGATATCTATTTATAAAGTTCTCATATGTGCTGTCAATTTTACCGGTCACTTTAAGACAAAAATCCAATAATCTTTTCTTGAGAATCAGATGACTTACTTTTATCTCCTCTGCAAATCCTTTCCAGTGTCTTTCCATTATCCATTCGGGTCTGTTCTCCCCACCTATTTTCATAGCAAGTTTTTGTGACAGAACATCATATATGTCCGTACACAACATGTCATAAAAAGGTGCCAATCGAATCTGCTTAGCCTGATATATAAAAGATAAGTTTTTTGCATGCCCATCCATATTCCCGATCAGGTAATTAAAAAATACCCATTGCATCAGCTGCTGAAAATCCTTAATCGGATTTGCAGAGTATGATCGAACCAGATCAAAGCATGCTTTCAGACCAGGACCACCATCAGCTTGATATTTCAGTTCATGGGAAAGCCCCATGGCCTGACAAAAATCTTCCTGGTGAAGACGCTTGAGAATATTATTATCAAATATTCTATCATATCTTTTAATTAACAGAACCTTTTGATCTTCTTTTCGAACAATCATAACAGGCGGGACAGCCAAACCAACGGCATTGGCAAGCATCATACAAAAGCATTCATTTTCAACGGAAAACTGAAAATGTGCCATATTCGGTTTTAAAATAAAATTACTTGGCGCACCATTTTCCGGGATATAAAATAAAGGATCTTTGTAGAAAAGTGCCAGCTTTTCCTGTGCCCCTGCAAGCGATATTCGGATACCTTCCTGACCTGCAAGCAAAGGTCTTCTGGGGATATCCTTTATCAAAGCTGTTAATTGCTCGTCTGATAAAAAACGATATGTGTATTGATCCGGGGATTCAGGTGTTTCTGCTTCCGGCAGAATTGTTATTGCTCCGGCGCACTCTCCCCCAATACGTTTGAGAAGCATAAAATCATTTTTATCTGAAATCCCAAGTTGTCTCGCTATTAATATTCTAACGGCAGATTCAGGCAGCAGATTGGAAAAAAATGATTTTACTTTGTCAGTTGAGACAACATCTTCCTGCATGGGCAAAGAAATAGATATTTGAAAAGCATCAGGTGACGCCAACCATTCCTTGGAATATTGAAATGAAAACAGTCTCCTGTCATTAATGCTTAGAGAACCGACCCTGGTTTGTTCAAAAAAAATATTCAAGGTCTCCAAGGTCAGCTGTCTCCACGTTTAATGATATGGAGTTCAAGACCAAGGCTGTTCAACAATTCAAATACTTTTCCAAGCTGAGCCGTTACTTTACCTTTTTCAATCTCTATAATAAATTTTCTGCCGACATCACTAAACTCAGAAATCTCTTTTTGAGTCAGTTTGAGGCGTTTACGCTCTTTAAGGAGATGTTGCCCTAATTCTTTAGGATTATTGATTTTTATTGAAGGGTTCAATCTGCCTCCCATGTAAAAGTTTCTGACCAGATACTTTTAACAGCTTTGAAAGTGAAATGCAATTAAAAGTTCTCGCTCAGGGACTTTTTGTATTTTTCTGATAAAATTAACTTGAAAAGTAACCGATCGGAAACTTATTAGGACAAGCCAGCGCGACGATTATCACAGTTTGTCTATCTGATGTATAACGCCAAAATAACCGGTGAAATCCGATTCATTTTATTTGTTGGGGTTATATTTTTCCTGGGATCTACAGATCTGGCCTGAATACGATTATTGAGGCAACTCGGTCCCTTCGTTCATGATCTGTATGTACTCCACATATGAATAAAGACGGTTACGCTTCTGTCCGGTTATCTCTTTTACGATACCAAGCTTTTCAAGTTCACGCAGGCATGCATTTACTGTGGCTGGTGAGAGCTGCGTTTTTTCCTGGATCGAGTTCGGCGAACCTATTGGACGCTCCAGCATTGCCTTATGAATGAGATGGGCCGAACCAGATATACGTTTAAGTCCGTTAATGCGCAGCCCGTCTTCAGTGGACAATTTCATCAAATGTTGGGATGTTTCAACGGCTCTTGTTGCCGTATGAATAACGGCATCGGCAAAGAAGTCGAGCCAAGCCTCCCAGTCACCGGTCAGCCGTACCTCGTTCAGAAGTTCATAATAGCGTTGGCGGTGTATTTTGAAATAAAGACTGAGATACAGCATCGGTTTTTTAAGGATTTTTTCAGAACATAACAGCAGCGTGATGATCAGACGCCCGAGACGACCATTGCCATCAAGGAACGGGTGGATGGTTTCGAATTGGGCGTGAGCCAATGCAGCCTTGATCAACACCGGAGTTTTGTTCGGTTGATCATGCAGAAATAGCTCCAGCTTTCCCATGCATTCCTGAACATATTCAGGGGGTGGAGGTATAAAAGCCGCATTACCGGGACGGCTTCCACCAATCCAGTTCTGGCTTTTCCGAAACTCGCCGGGATCACAGTCTTTACCACGACCCTTCGATAGCAGAACACTATGAATTTCTTTAAGCAGTCTGAGAGAAAGAGGAAAGTCCTCTCCAAGTCGTTTAAGACCATGATGAAGGGCCGCCACATAGTTGCTGACTTCCTGAACGTCATCCAAAGGAACTCCGGGTTGATGCTTGAATTCAAACAGCAGCAGGTCGGAAAGAGATGACTGAGTCCCTTCAATCATGGACGATAGCACCGCTTCCTTGCTCACATACATATAAAGGAAAAGCGATGTGTCCGGAAGTAAAACAGAGACGCTGTCAAGACGACCGAGAGCCAACAGAGCCTGGTCAAATTTCTCCCTAAGTTCGGATGACCATTTTATCGGTGGTTTTGGCGGTAGTGCAGCAGGAATAAAGGCTTGAGCCTTTTCTCCAACTGTCGAGATAGTAATATAGCGGCCTTGTAGGTCTCTGTTCATGTTGTTATTTCAATTTTTGAATTAACATTTTTTTTATTTCAAATTAACACTTATCGCAAAATAACGGCTTGGCAATATATTGTCAAGGGGTCCTTCGGAAATGCTGAAAAATCTACGCAGTGTTGGTTCTCGTAAACCGCTGTGAATGTTAAGTTCACTTGCTTCAGCCAAGTGCAGCACTAAAATAAACGGTTTCATCCGGTTCATTTTCTGGTTGGAATCAAATATGGGATAGCAATTAAATTCAGGTGAATTATCGCAACCTTGTATTTGTATTAGAAACCAAAGGCTTAACAGGATTGCCTTCCTGTAAATATGCTCTGAACTGATCAGAAATTTTGCTATCCATTGAAACGTTTTCCCAGAATTCATAAGCAGCCTCTATTACAATTTCGCGCTGATCTTCAGTCAAACTGATACTATTCAGATCCGGAAGGCCAAAAGAAAAAGGTGGCACTTCTCCACTGATTTTAGGGGCAAAGCCCATCGAGCACATATCATAAATGGGCAATAATCTGAAAATATCCTTATTTATCGATAAGCTCAAATTGCCTAAATGCATGTCAGAATTGTTTATAAGTCGGCCAAACCACCATAAAGATTCTGCATGAAGACTATCTTCACTGCTTACCAAGTTCTTTTTCAACAAGTCTTTCATCACCTTTGGCCAATTGCCCCCCAAGCCTGTAAATTCTGAGTCAATAGTTTGAAGGGATATCATGGACCTGCGTCCAAGTGCACCGATTCTATCAAAACGTTGAGATTCCAGAAACAGCTGGCCGTTTATATCAATCAGGCCTGGTATTGCAGCTGAAAAGATCCGTGCATTAATCACTACAGCCGCGTGATATTCAGTGATTAAAATATCGCGCCATCGTGTAGCAATTTCATTATTGTCTTTGGGTGAAAATTTAACAATTACATGGCATTCGGAATTCTCATTAAAGGCTGTGAACTTAGTTTGTTCCCCGCCGGCAGATGATCCAACGATCTCCCCTTCAATCGCTTTTTGGGCAAGATCGGGATAATCCTCTTCTGTAGCAAGTAAAAATTGTGGTCCGGCCCCAATCAAACCACGATCACCGAATATAAGGTTACCAGGGAGATCATCACCATTTGAAATAAGATATCGACCAATGTGATTGCTATTCCAGTTTCTTGGATCTGATGGAAAATCATCACATTGTGATGCGATCCTTTTGGCAACCTGCCGTCCCAAAAAACCTTGTGGCCTTAGATCATAAAGAAAATAAGGCAGATCCTCATACAAACCGATTCGACTCTCACCAAGCAATAAAAATGAGATGTCTTTAATAAGTTCAACAAAGAACCCTCCATGAATCAATGGGCGGATATGGGCAATTAAGTGTGGCTTGCCAACTTCATCAATAATACTCAATGGAAAATTATTTCCACTATTAAATGCGTTACGCATTGCAGCATATTTTACTGTGCGCCCCTCTGGGATAGCGATAATTCGATCTTCCATTTTTCTAATTTTTCGAGCAATGGTGGTCTGGCTTAGGCCAGTCGCTGCCTGGATTTCTTTCGAAGTTGAAGGGCCTCGTTCTAAATATTCTATAATTGATAGTGGCATAACTTAAATAGTGACTAATAAATTTGGTTAATTTTTCGAACTAATACAAATATATATTTATTTTTTTGATTAATTATATGACTTATAAATAGAAAGTCAATAAAAAGGTTTTATACGTATAGTGTTTTTGCTTTTGAACGAAGGTTGAGCGACCGCGCTGCAAAAATTACAGCGGTAACATATTATCGGGCGATTGTCCATCCCCGCTCTCGCCGTCCTTTTAACGGTTGAGCTCAGGGGCTGCCGAGGCCTTCAGGCCGAGGGAACTGGGGGCGACTATCTCCCGGCAGTCCGCTGCAGCGAAAAGTTATAATTTTTTTAGCTACCGATTTTAATACTTTTATTCTTTTCTTTTTCGTGATTTAGAAGATTCCCTTTATTATCAAAGACTATGTTATCCGTTGTATAAAGAGAGCTTATTCCTATATTAAACCCAGTTCGGACTTGAACATTTATAAAATTGCATTCGTCCAATTTTGAATAAGATTTCACAACAACTTTGACGGCTTTTTGTACTTCTTCCATTTTAAATGCTTCATTATCAAATTCTTTTTTATGCAAAAAAGGCCGTATAAGGATACTCGTCGTTTTTGTTTCAATGCCTTCTGAATTTGTAAAGCTTCTCCAATTATGGCTTGCAGAGATATTACTAAATTCTGTTTGATTCCCAACAATTTTTTGAATTTTGGTTAGCTCTTGTAACAAGGGCATAGAATTGTTTAGTTTTGCGATCATATAAAAAGAAAAACCGACTAACAGGATACAACAAGTCCCCCAAATGACAAAGGCTCGATTTACCTTTGATTTAATATTTAATGAATCTATCTTTTCCACTTCAAAGGCCTCTTTCCGCACTACAATACTTTTTGCAAGTAAATCATGTATGCCCCTTTTAAGTGGGTGAAAAACAACTAAAATAGTTACACCTAAAAATAAAAAAACTATAAAATAGGTGAAGGCTGACTGGATAATAATATTGTTCAAGAATGGAAATGATGAGGAAAGAGCCATCCATATCCATGAATTATAAAAGATTAATGCAATCACAGAGTATCGTAAAAATGATTTAGGTAAACTTAAATATGTACCATCTAAGTTGAGAACTTGAATTTTTAACATTTTCTTGGCAAGGCTTTGTCCTCTGCCTATATGGCTTTGCAAAATACCTGTATAAAGAAAGGTAATAAAAAGCCCAATGAAAAGGCCATTTTCCCCAAGTTTATAAAAAATTCCTTTGAATGGAATTACCAATAAAAATCCAAATACTCCTAAGATAATTGCATCAATGATATCAGCGAGAAGTCTAAACCAGAATCCAACAACAACTTTCTTTTCTTTCATAGGGATTTGTTTCCTTATTTTAAATTATAACGGTTGAGCTCAGGGGCAAATTTGTCACTGATAATGAGCTCGCTCGATTATGAGTGTAAATTTGTCGTGTTGAGCGATTGGTTCACAGGACGCGCAGCGGCATGGGGGCCAATCGCTCAATGCGGGTTCCCCGTTAGATAGGGCGTTCAACAGGTTGCGTAGCGTAGCGGAGCGACCTGTTGAACTTCCCAAATAAGCGGTTTATCCGTCTTCATTTGGCTTGTTGGAATCCCCCGATACCTGAAAATTGCTATTCGGTATCCTCATTTTTTTGTTCCAACTGCTTGATTATCCGGTCGAAATCGCTTTCAAAAAGACGATCTTGAATGATCCGGTATTTTTCAAATTCACTTTCAGCATGGGCCTTGGCAATTTCTGCTGTGACTTTGCCTGCATCCTGCAGGATTTCCCGGTCTGTCGCTTCGATGAACCTGTTGAGGCGTTTTTCCCAGTCTTGCATCGTCATTGGGATTTGCCGCAGTGCCATATCTTCGGCAATGTCCAGGTAGGCAGAAACCAAGCGTTGCAATTGCGCCATTTCATTTTCAGTCAGATAGTTTTTGGCTACGCTGACATCGAATTTTTGAATTTTACCTTTTGGAGCATCTTTCCAGGTGGTCAGTCCCATATTGTCTTTCTTGTGATCCGCACGGTCCACAATCACTTCCGCGGCCGTCTGACCGTGGATTGCCCAATGCAGCTTGTTTTGTACTGCCGCAAAAAAACGCTTTGTGGCTTGGGCCGTTAGATCATAATCAATGGACGTCGCATAGATGTCGGTAATTTTCTGATAGAACTTACGCTCACTCAGACGGATTTCCCGGATACGCTGCAGTTGCTGTTCAAAATATTGTCTACCAAGGACAGAACCGTCATTTTTCAGTCGTTCATCATCCATTGTATAGCCTTTGATGGTGAACTCCTGAATAATCGCTGTGGCCCATTTCCGGAACTGCACGGCGCGTTCTGAGTTAACCTTGTAGCCTAGGGCGATGATGGCCGATAGATTGTAGTGTTTGGTATTGTAATTTTTACCATCTGCGGCAGTTATTCGAAAATTTCGAATAACTGAATCTTCTTGCAATTCACTATCGGAAAAGACCTTCTTCAGGTGATAATTAATCGTATGCGTCTCAACATCATAGAGAACCCCCATCATTTTTTGGGTCAGCCAGATGTTTTCATCCGCATAAACCGCCTCAACGCCCCCTTTGCCACTGGCCGCTACAAATGTCAGGTACTCAGCAGCCGACGACCGGACAATGGAACTCTTTTTTTTTCCGGTCTGCTGGAGTTGTCTGTTTTTATCCTTTTTCATTCAACTCCTCCCCCGTTTTGATTTCTGTCCCGAGGCATATTCGTTCATTCATTATTATATCGCCTTCCATCCCGGAACAATACCGGCAAATTCCTGCTGAAAAGCCGGACGTCTGAGATTATCATTTTTGACTTTAACTGCCAGCTTTTTCCATCTGCTTTCATCACCCATCACGTCAACCAGCATATGGCGAACTTTAGCCATTACTTCAGCCTTTCTCGCATATTCTTCTCTTTTTTGATTGGAAGAAAGATTACCCAGACCCGAAAGATACCATTTCAGCACTTTTTCAGGGTAGCGTTTTTCAAGTTTTTCTGCGATGCGTACATCCGTGTTGCTTTCCCAATTGTACTGTGGATAGCGGCTCTTTGACAAAAGACTCGCAACACTATCGTATTCCTTTCGATCCATGTGAATTTTCATCTGCTCGGTTTTTCCTGTATCTTTCATTTTTTTTAGGAGTCTGGGTTCATACTCTTTCCATTCTTCTGTCTTACACGCTTTTTTAAATTTTTTGTATTTATCAAGGGTTAAACAGTCTGTCGTTTGATCAAACTGAAGTTCGATCCAGGTAGTCCGGTCACCTGACTCCTGCGCCCGTTCGGCCATAAATGCTCGTAATTCATCCATCCGCCCTGTTGCCTTCTTAAGTCCTTTTCGGGCGATCTGAATCGATTTTTCCTTTTCTCCTGTTTCCCAGTAAAACTCAGCCAGATCATGGTAATCAGCGCCAACTTCCATATACTTCAACCGAAGCTCAAGATATTTATCATGGTCCCCGATCTGCCGATAAATGCTGCGGGCATTGCGGGTTTGCCAGTCATCATGCATAGCTTCCAGGCTTTGGGCAAGGTACCGTAATTCAGTAGCGGAATAACAGGCAGTATAAGCAAGCTCATCCAGCGCATCTCCAGCTCCTGAATTTCCACTTTTAATAAACGGTAGAACAGAGTCGAGTATTTCACGTCGATACGTTTCATCGACCTTTTTTGAAGTCAGACGTTTTGTAATTTCATACAGCAACTCCCATACCTGGTCTTCCACCCCATAAGGTCCGCCACCATAGGCATCCAGATCCTCAAGACCCGGTAGCAGCTCAGTCCATATGGACATGATGGCTTCCCCTTCCGACTGGCGTTTAAGCATTTTGGAAACAGCTGTATTTTCTTTTAAAGAATCAAAGCACTCTCGACGTATCTCAGGAAAGTTTTCAGCCAGATTAAGTATCAGCTCTGAAAGGGCCGTGGAAGGTGCAGCCGCGATCAGTTCGGCAAGTGCAGTATCTTTTTTCTTTTTTCTCTTTGCCATATCGGCCTTACCTTTTCTTCAATTCCAATGTTTAACTCACTGGCTTGTCCACGTGCAGTGGTATGTTCAACGGCCCGGGGTAGTGGGGTGGTAAATTCACCTTTGACTACGGCTGAAGCTTTGCTTCGCTGTATCCGTCATAATGTTAAGCTCACAAGCTTGCCTTCGTGAAGCTTTCAAAATAACCGGTGAAATCCGGTTCATTTTTTGGTTGGGTTAAATTTTCCAGTCAAACAATTTTATTCTATTTTCAATTTTTTGAAGGGATGTAATTAAATCATTTTCATTCGGCAGGTCACCAATAACCAAATCTTTAAAAATAGTTCTGTAGGTGTTTTGAATACGTTTCCAAGTCATTCCTGGATCTTTAAAGATAATTGCCGAACAGGGGTGTTCTTTCAACCATGCATTGTTGTTTTTATAACTAATGAAATCGTCTTCACCAACCTTTTGCAGCATTTTAGAAAAATTATCACTTTTGAAAAATGAAATTACTGATTCATTCCTCAACATTTGATCAAGGTCGTATATATGCCTGATTTTATCTGATAGGGCCGGATATGGCTCATCCATTCGTGAGAAGCGGACCAAGCTCATTATTTTTTCACAAAATGTCCGTTCGATGCTTAACGACTGAACTTTGAATGACTGAAGACCATATTCTTGAATCAATGTTTCCTGTTCTGTCTGGTGCATAAGATCCAGGATATAGCTGCCAACGGTTTCAATTATAAAAGGTTCATAATTCCCAAGCCAAGTGATCTCAAGTATCAATTGTTCTCTGGCCTGCCCAAAGTTACCGTCAAAAAACCTGTCGTATTGATGAACCGTTTTCCTGATATTTCCTTTTTTGTTGGTTAAACCTTCCACAAAAATTTCAGGTAACATCTCTTCAACTATTTTACTGATCTGCCGGATTTTCTTTTTCAGCTGGTTATCGTTTTCATCTTTATTTCGAAATACAACCAGATCAATATCCTCTGAAAATCTTTGAATAATTTGATGACACTTTGAAAGGCAGGTCCCTCCTTTGAAGACGATTTGATCTGCCATATCTGAATGGAATATTTTATTTAGCACCAGAGTGACCCAATAATCTTTTTCAATATAGATTTCCGGAATGCCAAACCGCTGGGAGGCAGCTAAAACTGCATCCCTGAAAAGGCCTTTGTTTTGGTGCAGTCTCATTATTTTATATTCCATTGCTCTGCCGTTGACAGCATATTCGGTAATATTCCTAATTTATATTCCGTCAACGGATTCAAGCTTTGTTTTAAATAAGCCAGGTCTAAATCCAGGTTAATTTTCTCCAGCAAAGCCCCTAAAAATGCCCGGGTCCTGGGCGGATATTCTTTTACATATTGCAGAAGTCGCAAAAGCTCCTTCTTTTTTAATGATATAATAGCGGTAATCAATATCTTTATTGCAGCCTTTCTATCCAGGTCCGGTATCTGTTTAAAATCTTTTAAAGCATCAAGAATTTCCAATAGGTGATAATTCATACTTGTAACGTCAATATAACTTTTTACCCGTCTGACATTTATATTCCCGATCCGGGTACGGATTTCTTTGACCTTGCTTGCGACCCTTATGTCTTTGGGAACTTGAGAGGTCAACCCCATCCTGTTATATAATGCTGTGCCTGTTATATAAGCAATCCTATTGTTCCCGATAAATAGATAGGGACGAAGCAGATTTTCTTCGCCTGGTTTCAATTCACCAAATACTGTTT
Source organism: uncultured Desulfobacula sp. (assembly GCA_964619205.1). Taxonomy (GTDB): domain Bacteria; phylum Desulfobacterota; class Desulfobacteria; order Desulfobacterales; family Desulfobacteraceae; genus Desulfobacula. The sequence goes on from CAZUDE010000012.1 coordinate 113,321, forward strand.
TTTTGGGTTTATAAAAAACGCCAGTTGATATTCGTTTGATTGTTTTTTCTGCGATCAGCCTTTCTATTGCTTTAGTGGCAGCACTGTATTCATTATTTGAGATATCAAGTTCTCTATATTTGAAGGTTGTACCAGTTGGGAACTTATTTATGATTTCTTTTATTTTTTTGGATATTTTCATTTTTTACCCTAAATAGATTTGACTTAGAGAATAGAATAATACTAACAGTATTTTGTCAAGTATTTTCCGGAAAATACTTGACAAAATGGGCCTTGGAGGAGTCGAACCTCCCTCGCATTAAACTTTCTGTTTTTATGTAGTCTCCCCGAGACATATCGGCCCAAATTTGGCAATAGCTCTATTCCTGGCGTTCTTTAACACTTTCTCCTTTTGCCCCTGTATATGGTGCAAAGCCTTCAGATATTTTTTATGCTTTTTTGTTCCCCATTTTTCCCCTGAAAGGATCCGGTTTAAGTCTTCTTCCGTACTCTTTAATAGTAAATGAATAGATTCATAACGTTTTATTTTCCCAAGCAATTTGATCAACCTGTCATAAATATGAACTGATGTCGGATTGTCCTCAGCTGCAAGCAGTAAAACTTCAATGGCGTCTTCTGCTGATCTATTTTGTGCGATTTGATCCAGAATATACACTTTTTTTGATTTATGGCATCTGATCTTTGGAGAATGATCATTTAAATCTGAAACATTTTTATCAATAGGCAAGTGGTCTGCACATATCTTTTTATGATGGATGATACCGGTTTTTTTGTTAACAATCAGATTATCGGCACGATGAAATTGATTGTAAATTTTTTTAAAACTGTTCTTGGTAAATTTGTAATGAATTGAAATCCAAAAGATAATTCCAGTAGCAAAAGCGCCTGTGATCAGAAATCTCCTTCTTGAAATAATTGTCAAAATGGAAATTTTCTGGTCAAGTAGTGGAATGGGTTTAAGAATTGGATTTCTTCGTAAACGGTTCCAATTTAAAAGAACCGTAATTATTACAGCTGCCAGAGCAGCAAAAGCGGCAATCCCCTGAAATGTTATGATTAAGAACTCTTTCATATGTTTTTGTATTGCCGCTGTGAACGGATGTTGAGCGGCCGCGCTGCAAAATTACAACGGTAACATATTATCGGGCGATTGTCCATCACCGCTCTCGCCGTCCTTTTAACGGTTGAGTTCAGGGGCCGCCGACCGCAGGGAGGGAACTTGGGAAGGCAAAGCCGCCCCAAGCGGTCCGCTGCAACGACTGGTGTACGCCCGGCATGGGCGTGAACTTATGGGGTGAAAGTCCCCTATACGTGAATCCTGTTGATGCATATAGCATTAGCAGAAGTATTAGCCGAAAACAAGGGCGGAACCGCGAGGGACCGTCCGAAGGAAGTTGGAGCGCAAAACTATGAGCCGACGAACAGAAACAGCATATAAGGCCTAGTCTCCGGGGAAGTCAGCACAACATGACAAAGCCCAGGATTCAGGAGATAGGGTAAATGCTGCGGTTGCGTAGTGACAGTTCACGTTCTTATCTGGGGAGATCTGTCTTGCATGCAGAGAGCATCTTTTGCAATAAATCCCGGCTCGGACCATACCGGGAAATCAAGGTCTATGCATCACCGGCTGTTGCCGACGGTGATGAGACACGAACAAAGGGCAGCATCTGCAAAAGAGGTTTCATTGCGCCCACCAGGGTAACCTGACAGGTGATGGGGCAGAAGTCAGCAGACGTCATAGTAGCCAAATGCCGGGGGTAATGCCCCGGACAGGGTGAAGGACCGAACATCAAAACGAAAAGGAGGTATCCATGAGCTTTGTATATACTGTGAACCCGAATGGAGGAGTAGTGTACAAGCGCGCTGTGGAAGTACCATTTTCAAAGAATCATCTAATGGAGCGTATTCTTTCGGCAGAGAATATACGTCGTGCCTGGAAACAGGTGCGGGCCAACAAGGGTGCCCCTGGAATAGACGGTGTAACCGTTGAACAATTTCCAGGTGCATTTCGTGAGCTATGGCCCCAAATACGTTCAGACCTTTTTGAAGGGACATATGCCCCTTCTCCTGTTTTACGGGTTGAGATACCGAAACCGGACGGAAGTAAACGTCCGCTTGGTATTCCAACGGTGTTGGATAGAATGATCCAGCAAGCTATTGCCCAGGTCATGGGGTTAATGTTTGATCCGTTGTTTTCAGAATCAAGTTGCGGCTTCAGGCCGGGTAGATCGGCCCATGATGGTGTTCGGCAGGTAAAACAATTCATAGGGCAGGGCTACACAGTGGCCGTTGATACTGATTTGTCGAAATTTTTCGACAAGGTGAATCATGATGTCCTTATGGATAGAGTTTCCCGCCAGGTAAAAGATAAGCGTGTGCTTAAGCTTATCGGTAAATATCTCAGGGCCGGTGTTATGGTCAACGACCGTCTTCAGGCAACACCAACCGGTGTTCCCCAAGGTGGTCCGCTTTCACCGCTGCTCGCTAATATCCTTCTCGATGATCTTGACAAGGAACTGGAAAAACGCGGCCACCACTCTGTCAGGTATGCAGATGATTTCATCATTATGGTGAAAAGTATCAGTGCCGGCACACGAGTGATGGCAAGTATCCGAAGGTTCCTCGAACGAGAGTTGCGGCTCCAAGTCAACGAGAAGAAAAGCAAGGTGGCGCCGGTGGAGGAGTGCGGTTTCCTTGGTTTTATCTTTGTAAAAGGTAAAATCAGATGGAGTGATAAATCCTTCCTGGAATTCAAGCGGCGGTTACGTCTCTTTACCGGGAGGAGCTGGTTTGGTTCTATGGAGTACCGGTATCAGAAGTTAGCGGAATACATACGCGGCTGGATGAACTATTACGGGATATCGGAGCATTATCGACCGATCCCGGGTATAGATGAATGGCTCCGCCGTCGGATACGGATGTGCTACTGGAAACAGTGGCGCTATGCCCGGACCAAAGTTCGCAATCTTCTCAAACTGGGAACGTCCGAAAGACAAGCCATCATGACAGCGATTAGTCGCAGGGGGCCGTGGCATCTTGCCAGAACCATGGCAACACAATCCGGCATGACCAATAAATGGCTATCAGAACAAGGGTTACTATCTGTCAAAGATCAGTGGGTGAAAATTCATTACCCGGCTTCGGCCCGGTAATTTTGGTGAAACGCCTTGTGCGGACCCGCATGCAGGGTGTTGTGGGGGCTGGGGGATTAAAACCCCCGGCTACCCGATTATTATTCTTTTTTTAAGCTTTAATCTTTGTTTTCTTTTAACGAAGACCACTTCTCCCAGTCAAGATCATAACCTGCACTCCTGCCGCCTCCCGGCATTTTGATCAAAATGCCTTTATTGACAAGGTCGGCCAGTTCCCTCTGGGCGGTCGCACGGCTGGTATGTGCGATTCCCATATATTTTTTGTTTTTCAGCCCCCCCTCAAAGCCTCCGGCACCCCTATCAAGCAGCCGGTTAATCACTTTGGTCTGGCGTTCGTTCAGCCTTGTCTGGGCAAATTCATGCCAGAACCTTGCTTTGGTCATTACCCTTTTCAATAAAGTGTTGGAATTCAGTATGGCTCTGTTCATGCATTCCAGAAACCATTTCAGCCACTCTGTGATATCGCCTGGGCCTGCTTGGGTGGCTTTTAAAATCTCATAATACTCACTTCTCTCGGCCATAATCTGTGAAGAAAGGCTGTAGAATCTTTTGGGATTATTTTCATCCCTTGCAAGCAGCATATCCGTCAGGGTTCTTGCGATACGGCCATTGCCGTCATCAAACGGATGGATGGTAACAAACCATATATGTGCCAGCCCGGCCCTTATGATGCCATCCAATTGATCTGCTTTATTGATCCAGGATATGAAGGTCTGCATTTCCTTGTCCAGTTTTTTTGCAGGGGGTGCTTCAAAATGAATGGTTTCCTGTCCGATAGGCCCTGAAACAACCTGCATCGGACCCTTGACATCATTCCGCCATTGACCTACAGCTATTTTTACCATGCCGGAGTAACCGGTTGGAAAAAGCGCTGCATGCCAGCCCAAAATTCGTTCCAACGTCATTTTTTTTGAATAATTAACCGTTGCATCCAGTAAAATTTCTACAAGGCCTTCAGCTTTTTGATCTCTTACAACCTTCAACCCGGCTTCGGGCAGACCCAGTCTGCGGCCGACAGAAGATCGAACCGCATCGGGATCTAACTTTTCACCCTCGATCTCTGACGTCTTTAATGCTTCTTCGACAAGAATATCTGCCCGTGCGGTTTGCTGAATTTCAAACCCCAGCGCCTTGATCTGGGTGATTAATGCCCCTTGGCTGAACCGGATATTGCCTAAAGGTTTTAACAGTTTTGCACTGTCAAATTTGAGGTTTGGCCAGGATTTGTGTTGCCAGATGTATTTCATAGGATAAGACGATTCCCTTTTTGATGAAATTAATATTTGAGTCGATTAATTTATTAATAAACTCAATATTTGAGTCGATTATTATCTTTAATCAACTCAAAGTCAAGGGAATATTATATTCCAAATACGTTGTAGCGGCTCATTCCATATATCGTTCCTGCATCAACTCACTTTTGCAGTAAAGTCGGTTTTATTTTGTTTAATGGTTTTTATTACTTTCTTCATACCAAATCCATTATATCTTATTCCAGATGGGACTCCTGGAAAATCTGATTCGATTAATATCCCTCGATTAAAAAAACCTATTTTTTCTGGCGGATCTGACATTTTATCATAAGGAATAAAAAAACGGTGAAGCATTACCCTAATTTCAAGCCCATCCTCATAAACAAACAAACGGAAAAATGGCCAGCTACCGCTAAATAAGTTTACAGACCCGCCTCCAGTGTAGGAAACGATCACTTCCCTATCTTTCTGAAACGGAGAGGGTAAATAATTATAAATAATTGGAGTAAAAAACATAAAAAGAAATGCTGGAAAAAAGAAAAATCCAAAAGTATCATTATCGCTAAATCTTGCTAAAAGAAGTGACGGGACCATGCCTAATAACAAGATGAAAACAAATGTTCCCAATATACCGAAAGGAAGAACAGAATCTTTATATTTCTTCGAAGTTTCTAAAAACAGGTCGTTTTTCTCGCTTTCAGATTCCCTTTTTATGCTTTCAAGCTTAAAGCGGTCTTTACTGTAGATTGTCGAGTTTTCATCCTAAGCAAATGTCAGGTTATTGTACCCATGTGG
>CAZUDE010000013.1:0-6107 GCA_964619205.1 uncultured Desulfobacula sp.
TACTTCCGGGGGTTTTGCTAGTCTTTTTTTTAGATTTTATGAAATATTCGGGCTAAGGCAGTGTGAGGAAAACAAAACACCTCTTTTTTTCAGTCGCCTTATATCTGGTGATCAAAGAGCGTTCATAATTATTGAATTATCGACAAATAAAGGGATACTCATAGAAAAAGACGAAAGCAATATTATCAATTTAGCAAAAATATATTATTCAAAAGAGCATAATGACTTCGTAATAGGAGATACTCATGGGGGGGTATATTCGTATGAAAGGGTTAACCAAATATTAAAAAAAATATTAAAACAAGATTTTTCTTTAATCAAACCGCAAGAAATAAATAAGTTTCTTTTCAAATGAAAATTATTTTAAAGTAATGGGGTCAAGTCAGCCCTTACCCCTTGTAAAGGTGATTACAGATTAATATCTATGGAAAGAATCGATAAATCTCGCTCCTGTTCAGGCACCGGACAAGGAAGACGGTATCTTCCTCAATGATAAGGCCCAGACGAAAATCACCAATCCTGATGCGGTAGTGGTTGCCCTGGGCTTTTAGCTTTTTAAGGTTACGGATACTGTGGATGTCTTTGGCCTCTTCAACTTCCAGTATGACCTGCCGGACCCGTTCCATCAATGGCTTGTCGGTTTTACGCTTTTTTAAATCTTTGGTAAAACTCTTATCAAAATTAAGGATCACGCCCGGTCTTCCAGTATGTCAAAAACTTCCTGTCTGGTCGCCTTGCCAGAGGCATGGCCTTCCTCGATGGCACGGCTCAGGGCGATGTCTTCCATGGCATCCATGACAATATCATGAAAAAGGGTTTGTTTTTCTTCCAGCATCTCTGTCAGGGCTTCTTTAAAAACCTGTTTGAGTCTGCTTTCATCCATTACGGTTTGCATGGTGTCTCCTTTAAACAATCAGGCCCGGGCCAGCTGTTCAAACTTGTGTTTTTTATAAATGCGTCCAGCAGGCTTGTAAGAACCAGCTGGTCTTCTTCGGGCAGCTTTTCTATCTCTTCAATATGTTTTAACAGTTCCCGGCTTTTGATTTTTTTGATGGCCACGTCTGCTTCGTCCCGCAGCAGGTAATCAAGGCTGACGTCAAATACGGAAGCGATCTTAACCATCATGTTTGTGGGCGGACAGACAACCCCCCGTTCATATTTGGAGATCAACTGAACGTTAACGCCCAGTTTTTGACCCAGTTGCCCCTGGGACAGACCCCGGCTCTGGCGGATCTTTTTTAACTTGTCAGGCAATCCGGGCAGTATGGCTTTATTATTGTTCATAAGCTCCTCCTTGCCTGTATTTTCTACAAATGGGGATGATACTCCCCGTTCATATTTAGACACCTTTTGCAGATCAATCCCCCGCTTTTTGAGCCAGCTGCCGGACCTTTTCCGTGTTTGGTTCTTAAATCCTTTAATTTTGCAGGAAAATCAGGTGTATTATATAGTTTTTTATCGGCAAAGCAAACAAGAATTTACACAGCAATTCTCGGTCTCAAAAAATAATCCATCAAATGATTACCCGTTCCAGCCCACTTACCCTGCATTTGCTGACTGGACAGTTTGACAAGTTTTAAATTCGCTTTGCTGAGCTGCAAAAACTGCGGGCAGGTATGTCCTCAAACAGGTTGCTGTTCTTAATGCTTTGCTTCATCAAGAACTTGTAACAAACTGATCCAGATGCTTTTTGCAAGGCAAGCAGGCCTGCACTTAAGGCCATGTCACAATGAATTGTGCTTCGAGACCTTTGCAAGAGGCAGAAATTCCCCGGATTATAGATTTTGAATATTTTTTTAAAATTCAGAGCTCAAATGAGCCAGTTCCAACCCAGATCAAGATCAGTTTGGCAGAAATCAACCGGAAACCCAATCCGTTTTTGCCTCCGGTTGAGGCCCTTTTACTCGGTTTTTGGTGGCCGGTCACCCCTGTTCAATTCCCTAGTGGCTCAGTTTTAAATGACCATTTTTGGCTCAATTTATCATGACCATCGACAAAAAAAGATGGATATGGGCATCATGTCCAGCCATGGCGAAAATGGGAAATTCCGCTATTGAAGGGTCAACAGAAATGACCTGAGATTGGTTTTTTTATTCTTCAAGCCGGTTTTTCTCCGTATATTCTCTCGATGACGGGCTATGGTGTGAACAGAGCTGTTCAACAGGGCTGAAATTTCTTTATTGGATTTTCCAAGTTTAATAAAATTTGCAATATGAATTTCCATGGGAGTTAAATTGACCATTTGATTGGATAGTACTCTTGAAAATGGTGAAATAATATTTTTCAGCTCTGATTCAAGAATACTGATCATATCCCGGTCGCTTGCCTGAGAAGATTTTTTTCTCAAGTTGTCGATAAGTGGAGAAATTGAAAATTTATAGTTGGCAAATATCTTAGCTTCAATCTCATTTCTATCTTCTTCTCTTTTTTTCAGCAGCACTTTCAAGGCAGCATTCATATCTTCTAATTCAGCAGTTCTTTTTCTTACTTTTTCCTCAAGAATAAATTTAATTCGTTTTTGCTTTTGTTCCAGCTCCTTTCGTTCCGTGATATCCGTTGATATTCCAAGATGTACTAAATTGCCATCTACCCATGGAATAGCTGAGTTATTCAGTTCATACCATTTATTTCTCTTTTGATTGTAAATTTCCGATACAAAGGGTTCTGATATATTTCCATCGGCTTCCATCAATTTCCATTTTGTGCAGAATTCACAGGGCCCATCCTGATTTTCATTCAATGACTGCCAGCAGACTTTACCGATCAGGTCTTCCTCATAGTGCTGTTTTAAGAATTTGTTCACAAAAAGTACCTTATTTGATTTCAGATCGGTAATATAAATAGATGAATTGATATTGTTAAGAATAGTCTCCAGTTGAAGCCAGCTGTGTTCCAACAAAACCTCATACTGTTTGATAGCGGTAATATCACGGGCATTGACAACAAACCCCCTGGTCTTTTTGTCAGGGCTTATATATGGAGAATACTGAACATCCATGTATCGGCTATTCCCGGAATCAAATTCAATCCATTCACTGAAATGGACATCCTTTCCTGCCATGCTTTTTTCAGCGTTAGGTCTGATCAATTTTTTGAATGTGTCTTCGTCGAAAAATTCATCCACCGAATGTCCGATGACCTCATCTGCAGTTTTGGCCCATGCTTTCAGATAGGCATTGTTAACGGCAAGAAATATAAAATCGGCGTCAATCAGTGCCATCAGGTCGGTTGAATTGGACACGATGCTTTTGAATTGTTGAAGTTTTTCTTCAGCCTGTTTGCGCGCACAAATGTCAGTGACCACAGTTCGATATTGCACATGTTTTTCATTTTCGTCTAGAAGTGCAATGCTTTCCAACTGAACATCAAAAAATTGTCCATCCTTTTTTTTCATGCGCAGTTCACAGAGCTGCCTATCTTTTGATTTGAAAAGTTCTTGCAAATGCCGGTAAAAAATGTCCTGGTCTTCAAAAACGATATGGGCCGACAGCGACTGGCTCATAAGAGACCCTCTTTCTGTCAACAGCATATCTGCAAGGGTCAGGTTGGCATTCAGAACCAATCCTTTTAAATTGAGGGACACATACCCCGCCGGCGAAAAGTCGTAGAGTTGTGTATATTCTGTCTGGGATTTCATCAGCTCCTGCTGGGAGCGGATCAGTTCCTCATTCTGAAGCTCCAGCTCAATCTGGAAGGTCTGGAGTTCATGTATCAATTTAAGAGGATCTTTAAACTCAACAGACGTTTTATTAAAACCCCGGCTTTCTAATAATTCTTCAGCCTGTCTGCGCAATTGATTAAACTTTTCTTGTGCATTGTTCCGGTTCACGGCCTGCCCTTCCCGATAAAAAAAAATTATGGTTTTTTAATGTCAAGTTTTCGCATACGGGCGCGCAGGGTACTGCGGTTGAGACCGAGAACCTGGGCTGCGCTGTTTTTCCCGCTGATTTTCCAATGGGCCTGTTCCAGCATACGGACAATATAATCGCGCTCAACTGTTTCCAATGTTTTCTGACTTTTACTTAAATATGCAAATGGCTTGTTCAGATCATCCGCCAGGTGCAATTTGGGACCCGATGAGTTTATCACTGCGCGTTCAAGTACATTCTCCAGCTCCCTCACATTTCCGGGCCAATGATAATTCTGCAAGGTGTTCATCACGCTTCTGGGAATAATTGTATTGAGTTTACCCATCCGCTTGGAGATTTTTTGAACATAAAAATCCACCAGCAGCGGGATATCCTCTATCCGGTCCCTTAAGGGCGGCATGGTAATGGGGAAAACATTGAGCCTGTACCAGAGATCCTCCCGAAAACGGCCCTGCCGGACTTCTTCTTCAAGATTCCGGTTTGTAGCGGCAACAATCCTTGCGTCCACCCTTATGGTGTGTGAACTGCCCAGGCGTTCAAATTCACCATCCTGGATTACGCGCAGCAGTTTAGACTGTAATTCCAGGGGCATCTCACCTATTTCATCCAGAAAAAGCGTGGCGCCGTCGGCAACCTCAAACCGTCCCAGCTGCCTTGCATTGGACCCTGTAAACGCTCCTTTTTCATGACCGAACAATTCGCTTTCAATCAGGGTTGACGGCAATGCCGCACAATTTACTTTTACCAGGGACCGGTTTTTCCGTTTACTGAATCCGTGAATGGCCCGGGCCACGAGTTCCTTGCCGGTCCCTGTCTCGCCCAGGACCAACACCGTGGTGTCACTTGCGGCGATCTGCTCCACTTTATAAAGTACATATTTTAATGCGTCACTCTGACCGATAATATTCTCATGGTTATGTTCCAGCTTGATTTCTTCTTTCAGATAGGCTCTTTCCTCTTCCAACTGCTCTTTCAGCATTTTTATTTCATAAAGGGCGGTTTCTGCGATCTGCTTTCTTTTATCAGCCTCCTGTCTTGCGATAACCAGTTCGGCGGTTCGGGTTTCAACAATTTTCTCAAGATGCCGTTTGTAATATTCACGCTCAGTAACATCTTCAATAGCCAGAAGGATCAATGATGAATAGTTTTCATCCCGGTAGATTCTCCGGGCATTCAGATGCATGATTTTGGGTCCGATGCTTTCAAAATCATGCTCCACCTCAAAATCATTGTATATGGAATTTTCAGGCAGGGCCTGTTCGAGCAATTCTCTGAGTTTCGGGATGTTCCATTGCCCGTTGCCAAGATCGTAGATCAATGTTCCTTCTGTTTCCTCAGGGGTGACGCGAAATGTCTTATAAAAAGACGGATTGGCATCTACTGCCTTTAAGTCGGAATCAAGCACCAGAAGCGGTTCGCGAATTGAACTCAGAATACTGTTAAAAATGTCTAAAAAAGATTTCTGCACTGATCTGATCCTTTTTCTTATGAAACCAAACCATAAAAGAATACCGGATTTCACTAAAAAAATGAATAAGTGAGACCAGCTATTATAATAGCTTGATTGTTGCTTTTTGTCAAAGTAAGTATTAAAACCATTAACTATTCACAGGAGACAGTCCCTATGAGAAAACGCCAGAAAGAAGCGATTTTAATCTCGTTTCTCAAAGAAAAGCGAAAATATGAAAAACTTGCAGACTATATGATACGTCTGATCAAAGATGATCCGGCTTCACCCAGGGAAAGCCTTCATACCATCATCTACCGCATCAAGAACAAGGAACGCCTCCTGGAAAAAATCGATGAGGAAAATAAACGGATCAAGGCGGATGATGCGCCAATCAGCCAAAAGAACTATAAGAAAAGAATCGGGGATCTTCTGGGAATCCGGTTGATCTGTCTCCGGCTTTCCGATATCAACACCCTGAAAGCCTATCTTGACCTCCTGGCCGATGAAAATATCCTGAAATTCATCCGGAAACCGGATCACAAAAGATCATTTATTCTGCCCGTGGATCCGGGGGAGACGATTCCTGAGAAGCTCAACCTTAGGTATAGCGGATACTCATCCATCCATTACCAGGTAGAACTGGGTCAAAACGCAGATGCTGCTGATGAGTTCAAAGGATTTCAGATAGAGCTTCAACTGAGGACGATTCTGGAGGAAGCCTGGGGTGAGATAGATCATAAATATCGATATGTATTCAGCCGAAGCGGTCATGTGCTCCCGGATCATAT
>CAZUDE010000013.1:6117-71499 GCA_964619205.1 uncultured Desulfobacula sp.
TACAATTTGAGCGCCTACCTCCAGGCGGCCGCTCTCCAGGCAGAGCACCTGTGTCGACAGGCAGAGGCCTGCAGGTTTATGAACCCGAAAAAAACAAAAGGGGCATCATTGGCCTCGGCAAGTTCAGTGCAATCCCAACAGCCTGAGGCATTTTCAGCAGCCTTGGAAAAAACATTCGGCTTTAAGCCCACGGTAAGAACACTCACCTATCTTATTAAACGTATTGAAAAATCAGGATATTCAGAAAAGCCGCAAACTGTTTTTCATAAAATTTTAACAAAGGACAGACTACAGGAATTCAGAACGATTTTCCGTAAAATTCTCAATCGTGACCCTTTTGAAGATGAAGCCAGAAGAAACATCGATATCATCAATGCCTTAAATTTTGCATTGTCTGATGAAGCTCAGGGAAAGAGGGTTGCAAAGGAAGGATTAAGATCAATTCTAAAATGGAAGGCAAAACCCTTGAAATAAAATTTATAAAACCCTGATGACCACCCCTGTTCTTGATGGTCATCAGGGAAATCCCCATCTATTCTCTATCCCCTTTTTAATTCTTCCTTCTATCGTGGTCCCTTTGTTGAGGCCGTGAATGCTGAGGTTGAGACTGTTCAGGCTCGGCCGCATCCCGGGGGGCTGTTTTCGATCTCGGTGATCTTGTTGCCGGTCTGTGCCATATCGTTGTTGGTCTCGGATATCCTGCTGCAAGTCTCGGTCAGATGGTCGGCTGGGCCCTGTTTCAGGTCTCACATCATGAACCCCCCAATTATTTTGTTTTTCCCAATGTTTGTCCTTTTCCCATTTGTTCCAGTCCTTTTCAACTTGCTCGTGAGGTATTTGCTGGTGATCCCAAAGGCGTCCGTTCCAGCGATGCTGCTTATAATCATTCCGCCAACCAGATGGCACGTCCCTGTAAAAAGAGGGAACATCACGATAGTGGCTCCAACCTGAACGATAGTCATGGGAACGATACCATCGCCCTTGCCACGGACGCCACCACCATCCTCCAAAGAAAAAGATTTCCACATCCACGTCAGGGACAGCATAGACATATGTCTGAGGGATTACCACCACATGTGGAGGCCCGGCAAATATGACTGGGGGAGGCATGGGGGTGCCCACACCGACTTCCATCCTTCCGTTGGCCATGGGTGAAATAGGAAAGGCAAGTATCAATACCAGAATAATTGCTTTAAAAATCATTTTTTTCATTGTATAGTCTCTCTATGTAAAAAAGGGGTTGCTGCAGGCATTGCAGTATTTTTACCATCTTGAACATGATATGCTCAAGTTTCATGCCAGACAGAAAATTCTTCTTTTATTTCGCCCAACAGGTTGTTTTATGCGTAAAAATCTCTATACAGCCGGTCTGCAGGAGAGGTTGAGTCGGAATCAAAGATTGGTCATATCTGACCGATGGCTGTGTATGGCCACTTTTCAACAGAGTTTTTTTTGCAGATTATTTTATTGTTGAATTCAGGAGATAATTAGATGAAGAAATTGGGGATGTTTTTTTGTGTAGTTGTCGCAATATTTTTGATATTGCCGGTTTCAGGGACTTCAGAAGCACTGCCGCTATCATCCTGCCAACCCTGCGAAAGTCTGGACGGTTTTGTCCCGCCCATCCAAATACATGATGATATCCGAAAAATGGCCGGAAAATACAAAGGTGGCGGCGGCCCTGAAAATGTAGCAATTCAAAGGCAGAAAGGGGTTATTGAAACCGGTCTTGTGCCTGAGTTTATCGACGGAGCAAATTGCCCTGAAATCGACAGTGAGACATGGGCCATTGATTATTCTTTCAAGCGACCCGGCGAGGCCCTTCACAAAGGCATTGATATTCCCAGACCCAGGGGTACACCCATACGGGCGGTGGCAGACGGGGTGGTCGTTGGAAAATTTGAAAATAAAAACAACAAAAAAGGGATAGAAATCATGCTTCGCCACACACCGGAGCAGACAGGCCTGAAATTATGGACCTATTCTCAATATACCCATCTTGGGGAGATGTCGCCACTGCCCATAGGTGCCAAAGTCAAGATGGGAGATGAAATTGGAAAAACAGGGAACACCGGCAGCATGGGCAAAAAGATTCGCCGGGATGCAGTGCATTTTGCCGTCCTTTACAGCGAATCTCCGGAATGGTCTAACGATGATGTGGTCGTAACACCAAAGGATGGATATTTTATGGACCCCAATGCCTTTTATCGACTTGAACCGCCTTATGACTCACCATCCTTGTTAAATTTACCCGCAAAAGAGAAACAGGTGCCTGTGCCTTACATGAAAATTGACGGCACCCTAGTACCGGCCGACACAAATCGCATCTGGCCCTATGCCTGCCAATAGGCGTGAACCAGGAACATGGCAAACCAAGCTTAAGATTTATTTTTTTTCATGGAAAGAGAGATCCGCTTTCTTTTTACATCCACTTCCAGGATGGTGACAACGACTGCCTGCCGGACAGTGACGATTTCACCCGGATCTTTGACAAACCGGTCAGCCAGCTGGCTGATATGCACGAGGCCGTCCTGGTGGACGCCGATATCCACAAAAACGCCAAAGGCAGTGACATTGGTTATGATACCAGGGACTTTCATGCCCGGCACAAGATCCTTGATATCATGGATTGTGTCGTCAAAACTGAAGACCTGAAACTGTTTTCTGGGATCACGGCCGGGGCTTGCCAGCTCCTTGATGATATCTTTGAGTGTCGGAAGACCGATGGATTCGGTGACATATTGCTTCAGGTCAATTTTATTGATTTCTTCTGTATTCATCAAAAGGTCCTGAAGCCCGGTCTTCAGGTCTTTGGCCATTTTTTCGACCACGCCATAGGATTCCGGATGGATGCCGCTCCGATCAAGGGCGTGATCGCCGTCATGGATTCTTAAAAACCCGGCTGCCTGTTCAAAGGCTTTGGGTCCGAGCCGGGGCACTTTTAAAAATGCTTTTCTTGATTTAAACGGGCCGTTTTCATTGCGAAAAAGGATCATATTGGCGGCAATGGTATCGTTGAGACCCGCCACACAAGACAACAGCTCCCGGCCCGCAGTATTCACTTCAACCCCGACCTTGTTGACACAGGAGATCACCACGTCATCCAGGGATTTTTTCAGTAATTTCTGATCCACATCATGCTGATACTGCCCCACGCCAATGGATTTGGGGTCCAGTTTGACGAGTTCAGAAAGCGGGTCCATGAGCCTTCTGCCGATGGAAACTGCTCCCCTCACCGTAATATCCTGGTCCGGGAATTCCTGTCTGGCCGTTTCCGAAGCAGAATAAATGGAAGCCCCGCTTTCATCCACCATTACGATGTGAATGCCTGAATCCAGACCCATTCCCCGGACAAAGGCTTCGGTTTCGCGCCCGGCTGTTCCGTTGCCGATGGCTACAGCTTCAATCCTATAGGTTTTCACCAGTTTGAGGAGAACCTCCTTTGCCTTTCCGGCCTGGGGCTCGTGAAGATAGATGACATCATGGTGTAAAAGCTTGCCCTGGGCATCCAGACAGACCAGTTTGCACCCGGTTCTGAAACCCGGGTCCAGGGCAAGGATTCTTTTTCGGCCCAGGGGCGGGGACAAAAGAAGATCCTTTAAATTGGCTGCAAAAACATTAACAGCCGTCTCATCGGCCCTTGCCTTCAGATCGGCCATGCATTCTTTTTCCATGGATTTTGACAAAAGGCGTTTATAACCGTCCCTTATGGCTGCCCTGACTTCTTCAGCGGATTTTGATCTGTTTTTCACATATCTTTTTTCTATCAATGCCAGGGCCTGTTCTTCATCCGGCAGAACATGAACCGAAAGCATGTCCTCTCCCTGCCCCCGGAGCATGGCAAGAACCCTGTGGGAAGGCGTTTTAAATGCATTTTCCAACCAGTCAAAATAATCTTTGAATTTTGCACCCCCTTCTTCCTTTCCCTTTTTGACAGAGGATTGAATCATGGCTGAATTTAAAAACAGGTTCCGGATACCCGCCCGGATATCCACATCTTCATTCATGGTCTCCGCAATAATGTCCCTGGCTCCGGAAAGTGCGTCCCGGGCAGTTTCAACCCCTTTTTCAGGGTTGATATAGAAGTCTGCTTCCAAAAGGGGATCACGGTCCGACTGTTTTAAGAGAAACTCGGCCAGGGATTCCAGACCTTTTTCTCTGGCATCCTGGGCACGGGTTCTTTTTTTGGGCCGGTATTTTTCATAGAGATCCTCAAGACCGGTCATGGAATCTGCCGCCTGGATGTTTTCCAGAAGCTTATCCGTTAAAAGTTCACGCTCTGTCAAGGATTTGATAATGGCGGTTTTTCTTTCACCAAGGGCTTTCAGCTGCTCCATCCGGTCCCGGATCATGCCGATGGCCACTTCATCCAGAGAACCGGTCCGCTCTTTTCTGTACCGGGCGATAAAGGGGATGGTCGCCCCCCCTTCCAGAAGCTCGGCAACGGCCGAAACCTTTTCTTTGGTGAGGTTTAATTCCCTGCTGATAATATTGAGTGCTTCCATTGATCTATCCCTTTTTATTGTTTATCTTCCGGTTATGACGGGATTTTAATTTATATGATGAAACAGATATCAGACCTGTGTCAAATGAGAAAAAAGGATGCGGGCACCGATGGCTATAAGCACAAGGCCGCCCAGGATTTCCATCCTTTTACCGAACAATACGCCGAGTTTTGTGCCGATCTTTATGGCAAAAAGAGACATCCCGGACGTGATCACACCGATCATGACACTGGGATACAGGATATTGACCTCCAGCATGGCGAGGCTCAGACCGATGGCCAGGGCATCGATGCTGGTCGCCACACTGAGCATGACCATGGTCATCCCGCGGGAAGGATCTTTTTTATGGGTGTCCGCAGATTTATCCATGCCTTCCCGGATCATCCGGATACCGACAAAACCGAGCAGCAAAAATGCAATCCAGTGGTCAAAAGATTTGAAATAGGACACAAAGGAGATGCCCAGAAGCCAGCCCAATACAGGCATCATAAACTGGAACAGCCCGAAATGAAAGGAGAGGCGGAACCTGGCCCTTCCGTCGTTTGCAAACCCCGCCGCAGCTGCGGCAAGGGAGACGGCCGATGCATCCATGGCAAGCCCCAGGGCAATGATGATAATTTCTAACGTGGTCATGGGCCTTTCTTATCTTTAAAATTCAAAATACGGCAATCTATTAAAAAACCCTGGATAATGCAATTGATAAAATGCTTTCATCTGCCTTGATATTGTCTTTTACATCGTGTTATCCTGCATTAAATAAATAACAACCCTTCAACCTGAAACAGGAGATGCAGAATGAAAAAATCAAATGCACTGACCATATTAAAACATGCCTTTCTCATGGAAAGAAAAGGCAAAGCCCTTTATGAAAAAGCCATGGAACATGCAGAGGATGATTCAATCAAAGCCTTTTTCAAGGATCTGGCCGATGACGAACAGGAACACATGAACATTCTTGAAAAACAGTTCAAAGCCTTAATGAACAGCAGCCGGTTCACGGCAGGCGGCTTTGAAAACGACGCAAGCACTGTCAGCGCACCGGACATTCTGGATCAAGCCTTAAAAAATAAAATTGACGCGGCCGGGTTTGAAGCCACTGCCATTACCGCTGCCATCGGCTTTGAGGAAAAAGCAGTAAAGCTTTATTCCCAAAGGTCTGAAGAGGCAACAGACCCTGAGGAAAAAAAGCTCTACCACTGGCTGGCGACCTGGGAAAAAACCCATCTGAAAAAACTTATGGCCCTGGATGCAGCTCTGATGGAAACAATCTGGCAGGACAACAGCTTCTGGCCGTTCTAAGTTTTGGTTTGAACCTTTGCCATTTCAACTACGGGCAAGGGTTCAAAAGGCTCTTCGGGGATCATTCTCAAAAGTTCCGGCGGCATGCTGCGATACAAAAGACGCACCTCTATCCGGCTGCCCTTTTCAGGCACAAACGGCAGGGTGATGACTTCTGTTACACTGGATTTTGCCTTGATGCGGTTATCTTTCAGTATCTGTTTTGCCTTGGCAATATTAATGACTTTATTTCCCTTTCCATCTCCAAAAACCGTTCTGAAAATCACTGTGTTTTCCGGCAGATCCTGTTTGTCGTTCAGGGCACCCGTCTGGAACAGGGGTTTATTGTCCTTATCCTTTATCGTAATTTCAAGCCAGACCTGACGAAGGTCTGCCACGCCGGTGGGGATGGAATGCCCGGCACCGGTATTGGCTATGGTGACGAACAGTTTTTTTTCATTCATTTTTGATGCATCAAGGGACAGGGTTGCAGCATTCTGAAGCCGTTCAGCCGCCATCTCTGCCTTGCCTTTGGCATCAAACATCCCTGGTACGCCTGAATTCCCCCCAATAAAATAATGGGTAAATATATGGGGTCTTTCCATGCTGCCGTCGGCGGCCGAACCCGGATTTTCAGGCCGGGGAGTTGACCCTGTGGCAGGAATTCCGGGTTTCTGGAACATGTGGCATCCCTGGCAGGGAATGTTTTTTGCCGGGTCTTTTGAATGATAGGGGCTGTTTTTCCATTCCGTATAGGTGGTTTCAAGGTCTGTGCCAAATACCACATGTTTCACATCATGGCAGGTGCCGCAGATTTCAGCTTCAGTATGAAGTTTAGAATACCGGGCGTCATGAAAATCAGGGGCTGCGTCATCAAAGGGACCGAGCTTCACCCCTGGATCATCTTCCCCATGCCCCGGCTTCAGCACAAGACCATTGTTGTGAATCCTTGTGATGGATTCGGCAGAATGGCAGTAATCGCATTGAATCCCCTGGGTTGCAATCTCAGGGGTCTTTGACAGGTCGTCCGACACCTTCATGGGGAACCCTGTGAGATTTCCCACTGGAGTGTGACATTTTACACAGGATTCAGCTTCCTTTATTTCCCCGGCATCGGTCAGGCCCTTGGTGAGAAATTTTGCTACCCTCGAATACACAGGGTCCTTGTGGGACAGGTGGTGCATGGAATTTTTCCATTGGTCAAAAATCTCTGAATGGCATCCGCCGCAGACCTCCGGTGAAATAAACCGTTCAATGGTGATTACATCTTTGGATGATGCGAACAATAAACCGGCAGAAAAAATAAAACCAGCTCCTGCCGCACACAGGCTTTTTTTAATCCATGATTGATACTTCATTGTTTCAAATCTCCTGTTTTACCAGCCCTGAAGGGTATTGTTTTGTCTCTCCATCCAGAGTCAGCACTGTCCAGTTGCCGTTTTCCTCTTTTGCCGTTACAAGGCAGTCCATGCGGGTGCCGTCGTTCAAGGTAATTGAACAGGTGCCGGATTCATTCAGGGTGTTCACAAAGACAAATTTTTTACCCTGCGAAATCTTCCGGAAAGTTTCAGCCGCCTGTTCAATCTCAATAATCCTTTTATACTCAGCCTCATCCGTATTTTTGATGTCAAGCCTGAGACGGCGAATCTGCTCTTTCTGACCGGCAATTTTTTTAATCACTGCTTCCATATCTTTTTTATTATTTGAAGGAATGGAAACAAGGATCTGTTTTTGGATATCGATATCTGATTCAATAAAATTAATCCTCTGCAACAATTCTTTTATTTTTGCACTGCTCATATCCTTTTATTTCCTTAATATTGTGTTCAGCCGACCCGCGGCTTATCTTTTTTTGTTTCAGGACCCGCAAAGTTCTCCGTTTTCCGCCGCCTTTTTATAGCCCCTGGCAATCCATTCCAGTATCCGGATCACTATATTTTTTTTCTTTTTTTTATCTTCCATGATCTTCCTTTTTTAAGGCCAGTTTCCATGAATTCAACAACCCTGTCAACCCAAACTGTTTGTTAAACCCTGATAATCTTCTGATCTTTCCCATGTCTATTTACCATAATCCATTTTTCTGCTATGTTTCAATCCCAAATAAAGCATGGGGAATAAAGGATACCGGAAAAAAATATGAAAAAGAACAAATCGGCTGAAGATGATGCTGTTCAGGATCTTTTAGATATGCCCAAACACAGCGCTGTATTTAATTCCGAACCAGAAAGGATATGGAGGGAAAAACCAAATTCCATTCTTGAAACGCACCCGTTGATTGCGGGTTATTCTTTTTTGGCCTTTATCCTGGCCATAGCCTGGATTTCCAAACTTTCAATATTTATCATTTCTTTTCTCTTTTTATACCTGATATCGGATTTTCTGACCAATGACGTCCGCCGTTTCATTCCCTTTTTGCCAAAGGCTTTTCTTTTTTCAATCCTTTATGTGGCAGTCATTTTTCTCATCATCCTGATGACTTACAAAATTATTCCGGATATAGGAAAAAAGCTCCCGGCCATTGCCGGAAAACTCCAGACAGAAATCATCACCCATTATTCAAAAGCCAGTGAAAAATGGAATCTCAAAGCCTATATCGACCCTGAAGAGGTAAGGACCGCTGTGGTAACGGCAACCACCAAGACAATCCAGTTTCTGATGAACCGGTTCAAATCCGTCTATATCGTGACAATTTATTTTATTTTTGCCCTGGTCATCAATCTTCTCTTATATCATGACAAACGAAAGGTTGGTCAAGTTTTTGCGGGAAAACCAAAAACCTTAATGTTTTTCCTGTTTACTTTTGTTGAACTTCGAATTCGTGTTTTCTATTTTTATTTCAAACAGGTTATGGGCGGCCAGATCATTATCTCACTCATCAATACGGCTATTTCCAGTATTCTTGTTTTTGGGCTTCATCTTCCCAGCCCACTATTGCTTATCGGTCTGATTTTTTTCTGCGGCCTTTTCCCAGTGGTTGGAAATCTTGTCTCCAATACCATCCTGACCATCATTGCCTTTGTTTCCTTCGGGCTGTGGGCGGCAGCCGCATGTCTCCTGCTTCTTATTGTGATTCACAAACTCGAATATTTTCTGAATTCAAAAATCATCAGCGGTATTGTGAACCTTCCCATGGTGGTATCGCTCACCTCTCTTGTAATCGGTGAAGTTCTTCTGGGCCTTATCGGGCTGATGCTCGCCATTCCTATGCTTTTATTCCTGCGGCATGAACTGGAACATATCCCTGGATTTATAAACGGCATCACAACAAAAAAGGACTAAAGCAGTTCTTATTTATCCGGCATAATGCCCCTTTAACCCTATTCTTTAATCACCCTGTATTTGAGAAGAACATGGGATTTTGTGATTTTCTCCACATCAAAGAGGTCCAGCTGAATGTCCAGGGGATCTGAAAACAGGGCCAATCCCTTACCAAAAATCCGCGGCACCACAGTGAGGTGGATTTCATCGATGAGACCTTCCTTTAAAAACAGGGTATTCACGACTGACCCCCCGATAAGGGCCGCTGAAGAAAACCCTTGATCAATAAGACCGTTTACAATCTGTTGTGGTGTCTTCCCCGTAAAAATCAAATCCGGGTCCATGCTTTTTCTTTTTTTATCCCGAGTCATGACAATATTCTTTCGACCCGGCAGCGCTTTTCCGATGGTATCAAAGGTTTTTGATCCCATGATCATAACCCCTGCCTCCCTGGTGATCCGGACAAAATACTGTTTGTCCTCTTTCCCGGTCCAGTCCACCGGCTGCATGGAATTTTTCGCAATCATCCCGTCTGCCGTCACAGCCATTAAAAGTATGATTTTCATATCTGCTTCATCCTTTGCTTTTGAGTCAGGCGCCAGGCCAGGAGGAAATTTTTTCTTCAATAAAATAGCAGAACCTGTCCCAGCACACTTCTTTTTTTGAAACCGGGCAGCGAAGGGTCACTTTTGAACCGGTAGTCTCCATAACTTCCCAGTCCCCGGACCGATTTGATCCCTCAATATGTATTTTCTGACCCTTTTTGAATGGATAGGGCTTAAACAGGGTTATTTTTTCTTCCATGGAATCAATCTCCTGTTGCAATGATATGATGGTGAATAGAAAGTATATGCTTTTTTAAAATTCCTTGCAAACATTGACAGGAATTAGACAAGATTTATTCTATAGGGTAACGCAAGGTTTAAAACCCTTATGATGAAAAAAAACCTTTTTCCGGTATAAGGAGAAAAGATATGAAAAACAATAACAGCCAATCATCTGATTATCATTGCACGGTTCTTGAACAAAAACATCTGGTTTCTGAAATGACCGAATGTGACAATAGCCTCAAAACCTATGACAAAAAATATGAATGTTATCTTGAAGCAACAAAGGAAAGCCGAGAGAATAAAGCCTGTATGTATTCATAACCCCTCACCCTGAATAATTTTTTAAAGAAGCCCGGAAATCTTTTTCCGGGCTTCTTTTATGGATTTCCGATCATTTTTGAAGGATCCACCCATTGATCAAATTCATCATTTGTGACAATACCGAGTTCCAGGGCAGCCTGTTTTAAGGTTTTGTTTTCAGTCTCTGCCTTTTTTGCAATTTTTGCGGCCTTTTCGTATCCGATGTGGGGATTCAGGGCTGTTACCAGCATGAGAGATTCCTGGAGGCATTTGGCGATCTTTTCTCTGTTGGGCTTAATCCCGTCCACGCAATTGTTTTTAAACGACAGGGCTGCATCCGCCATGAGCCTGGCAGACTCAAGAAAGGCATGAATAATGACGGGCTTGTACACGTTGAGTTCATAATGCCCGTTTGACCCGGCAATGCCGATGGTCACATCATTTCCCATGACCTTTGCGCACACCATGGTCAATGCTTCGATCTGGGTGGGGTTGACTTTACCCGGCATGATGGAGGAGCCGGGTTCATTTCCAGGCAAGAGGAGTTCGCTGACCCCGCATCTCGGTCCTGAGCCGGACAGGCGAATGTCATTGGCGATTTTCATCAGGCTGCAGGCCAGGGCCTTTAACACGCCATGAACCGTAACGATGGCATCATGGCAAGCCAGCGCTTCAAATTTATTAGGCGCTGTCACAAAGGGATATCCGGTCAAGTCGGAAATTATTTGGGCAACCTTTTCATCATATCCTTTGGGTGTATTCAACCCTGTCCCCACGGCAGTCCCTCCCAGCGCCAGCTCGGATAAATGCGGCAAGGCAAGATCAAGGGCCTTGAGACCGTGACCCAGCATGGCCGCATAACCTGAAAATTCCTGGCCCAGGGTCAAAGGGGTTGCATCCATCATATGGGTACGCCCTATTTTTACGATATTTTTCCAGGCCAGGGCTTTGGTCTGAAGAGAGGCTTTCAATACTGTCAGGCAGGGGATAGTATGCTCTTTTAATATACTGAAAGCAGCAATGCTCATGGCTGTTGGAAAGGTATCATTGGAGGATTGGGATTGATTGACATCATCATTGGGATGGATCATCCGTTTTCCTTTTCCAAGCGTTTCACCGGAAAGGACATGGGCCCGGTTGGCAATGACTTCATTGACGTTCATATTGGTTTGGGTCCCAGACCCGGTTTGCCAAACGGAAAGCGGGAAATGATCGTTAAGCTCCCCGCTTATGATTTCATCACAGACTTTGAGAATCATTTCTTTTTTTTCAAGCGGCAGCCTGCCGAAATCATGATTCACCATGGCAGCAGCCTTCTTTATGATTCCAAACGCCCGGATGATTTCAACCGGCATTCCATGGTTCCCGATCTTGAAAAAATTCAATGACCGCTGGGTCTGTGCGCCCCAGTAACGGTCCAAAGGAACATGAACCTCTCCCATGGTATCTGTTTCTATTCTATTGTGCATCATCATCTCCTGTTGCTTTAAAATTTCATTCAGAGAATAAATGGATAAAATTGATTATAATAAAAACAGTCCCCGTTATATAAGAGAAATAAAATTATTAAATGTGTGATTATAAAAGATCTGAATAAAAATCATTGCCTTTGTCATCCACAATAATAAAGGCAGGAAAATTTTCCACAGTGATCATATAAACCGCTTCCATACCGAGCTCTTCATATTCGATAATCTCAACCTTTTTAATGAAATCTTTGCCCAGGCGAGCGGCAGGGCCTCCGATGGACCCAAGATAAAATCCGCCGTGAACCCTGCAGGAATTGGTGACCTCTTTACTCCTGTTTCCCTTGGCCAGCATGATCATGGAGGTGCCCAGCTTCTGAAAAACCGGTACATAGGAATCCATCCGACTGGCCGTTGTCGGACCGAATGACCCGGAGATCTCTCTTTTGGGTCGTTTTGCAGGCCCGGCATAATATACAATATGATTTTTCAGGTAGTCGGGCAGCCCTTTTCCCGCCTCAAGGCGTTCCATGAATTTGGCATGGGCAATATCCCTTGCCACGATAATTTTTCCGTTTAACGCAAGCCTTGTGGAAACCGGATAATTGGACAATTCCGCCCGAATTTCATCCATGGGCCGGTTCAGATTAATCTGGACGGCGGGTTTCATTTCAGGCTCGTTCTTCGGTAAATAGTTGCCGGGGTTTTCTTCAAGCTGCTCTAAAAAAATCCCGTCTTTTGTAATTTTCCCTTTGATCTGGCGATCGGCAGAGCAGGAAACGCCGATGCCAATGGGACAGGAAGCCCCGTGCCTTGGCAGGCGGATAATTCTGACTGCATGGGCAAAATATTTACCCCCGAACTGGGCGCCGATGCCAAGTCCCTGTGAGCGGAGCAATACTTTTTTTTCAAGCTCGATATCCCTGAAGGCGTGGGCGGTTTCGCTGCCCTTTGCAGGAAGGGCGTCCAGATATCGGGCAGAGGCCAGCTTAACTGTTTTCAGGTTCATTTCAACTGATGTTCCGCCTATGACAAAGGCAATATAGTATGGCGGACACCCGGTTGTACCGAGCCCCTTCATTTTTTCCACCATAAAATCAATCAGGTTTTCTTCTGATTTTAATACGGTCTTTGTCATCTGAAAAAGATTGCTCTTATTGGCAGACCCGCCTCCTTTTGCAATAAAGAGAAACTGATAGTCATCCCCCTGGACCGAAGAAATATCAATCTGGGCCGGCAGATTGGTTTTGGTATTTTTTTCCTCATACATAGTAAAGGGCGCATTCTGGGAATATCTCAGATAATTCTGAGTATAAACCTTATATACACCTTTTGATAATTCTTTCTCATCATCGCTCCAGGTCCAGACCTGCTGGCCTTTTTTGGCCATGATGATGGCGGTTCCCGTATCCTGACACATGGGATAAACCCTGTCTGCCGATATAACCGCATTTTTTAAAAGCTCCAGGGCAACATAGCGGTCATTGTCTGAGCTTTCCGGGTCATCTATAATCTTTCTCAGATTATTCAGGTGTTCGGCCCGGCAAAGGTGGGACACATCTTTGAAGGCCTGATCGGCAAGTAATGCCAGGGCCTGGGGTTCAATCATAAGAACCTGTTTCCCCTCAAATTCCTTTACCCTCACATGGTCCTTGGTCAAAAGACGATATTCCGTCGTGTCCTTACCCAGGGGAAACATGCTTTCATAAATAAAACCGTCCATAATATACAGCCCTTTCACAATGCAACAGGCAGCAGGGCTTTATCTGCCTGCTGCCTGGTTCTTTCTTTATCTCATTTTTCAGACGAATGCAATTATTTTACAAGGACCATTTTCCTTCTCAGATAAGCAATCTGTGTCTGGTGAGGAAGGTCTTTGGGGCAATAGTCTTCACACCCCAGAAGGGTCATGCACCCGAAAACGCCATCATCATCGCCCATGATTTCATAAAATTCTTCATCCGTCCGTTTGTCCCTGGGGTCCAGAGCAAATCTGGCCAGCCGCATGAATCCAACTGCTGACAGAAAATCCGGCCTCATGCGCTTGGTAGCGCAGGCTGACACACAGCAGCCGCATTCCACACAGCGTTCCAGTTCATAAATCCGGTCTGCCGTATCCGGGTCCATGCGCTCTTCAAGTTTGTTATAATCCACCTTGTCTGCATTGGCGTCATGAATCCAGGATTCAACCCGTTCAGACATGGCCCTCATGAATTTTCCCGTGTTGACGGACAAATCGCCGATGAGTTCAAATCCGGGCAGGGGCAATAATTTAATCTCGCCATCTTCATATTTTGAGGTCAGGGTCCGGCAGGCCAGTGTCGGCTGACCGTTAATAATCATGGCGCAGGAACCACAGATGCCTGCCCTGCAGACAAAATCAAACTGCAAAGACGGGTCCTGTTGCTCACGGATCTCGTTCAATGCTATAAAAACCGTCATCCCCGGCGCTTCCCTGACCTCGTAGGTTACCATGCGCGGCTTGTCACCCTTTTTCCGGGGATTGTATCTGAATATCTGAAATTTTAAGACTCTTCCTTTATCACTCATTATTTAAACCCCCTGCCTATGCGCTCGTTTTTACCTTTGAATTTTTCCGGAATGGTTATGGGATTCAGGAGTTCTGAAATCTCAAACCGGTCTGCACCGGGATTGGCATCCTTTATGGTTTCAATCTGGCTGGCTCTTTTTTTCGTGTCCGGGTGATGGACAATGTTATCCACTCCATATCCCCTTGATCCCGGAGGCAGTTCCATCTTCATGACATCCAGTTCTTCATAGCTTATTTCAGGAAGATCGGCAGCTTCTTCCTTCCAGGTAGTCAGGGTTCTTTTCAACCAATCTTTGTCATTTCTTTCAGGATAATCTTCCCTTGCATGGGCACCTCGGCTTTCCGTCCGAAGAAGGGCACCGTAAGCTACGCACTGGGCAAGCTTGATCATTTTCGGCACCCGGATGGCTTCCACCAGTTCCGGGTTGGAAGACGAGATCCGGTTTCGAAGCGCTATCTTCTTTGCCCTCTGGTTCAAGACCTTCAGTTCTTCCACGGCTGCTTCCAGATCCGGGCCGTTTCTGAAAATACCGACCTTGTCCATCATGATTTTCTGCATTTGAGCCTTTAATTCAAAGGGGTTTTCCCCGAATTCTCTCAAAAGAAGGGTGGAGATTTTCTTTTCCTCCTGATTTAAGAAGTGCTCAATGGTGGTGGTGGTGATATTCAGGGTATTGGCTGCGCAATGGTCAGCCACATATTCGCCGACAATCATGCCTGCCACAACGGTTTCTGCAACGGAATTTCCACCCAGGCGGTTAAACCCGTGCATATCCCAGCAGGCAGCTTCACCAGCAGAAAAAAGTCCCTTGAGTGTCGGGCTTTCTCCTGTGGGCTTGGTCCTTATCCCGCCCATGGAATAATGCTGGGTGGGTCTGACCGGTATGAGTTCTTCAACCGGGTCAATTCCTAGGAAATATTCACAGATTTCTTTGACTTCCCTTAGATTCTTTTCTATGTGTTTGCGGCCTAAAAGCCGGATATCCAGCCAGAGGTGATCCCCATACCGGGAAGGAACCCCTTTTCCTTTTCTCATGTGCTCGGTCATTCTCCGGGAAACAACGTCTCTGGATGCCAGCTCTTTTTTATCCGGTTCATAATCCGGCATAAACCTGTATCCGTCCCTGTCCAGAAGAAGCCCGCCGTCACCGCGGCATCCTTCAGTGGTAAGTATCCCCACTGGCACGATGGCTGTGGGATGGAACTGAACGGCTTCCATGTTGCCAAGGGTGGCGATACCGGTTTCAAGGGCAATGGCATTTCCTATGCCTTCGGAAATCACCGCATTGGTGGTAACGGAATAGAGTCTGCCATAACCGCCCGTGGCAATGGTTGTGGCCTTGGCCACATAAGCAATGAGGTCGCCTGTAATCAGGTCCCTGACAATGGCGCCATAGCATACTCCGTCATCATGGATCAGGGCCAGGGCTTCTTTTCGTTCATGGACCGGAATCCCCATCTGGATGGCCTTGTTGTCCATGGCATAGAGCATGGTATGACCGGCACCATCCGATGTAAAGCAGGTTCTCCATTTTTTTGTTCCGCCGAAATCCCTGGCTGAAATAAGACCATGGGCATCGGCCTTTTCCGTGATTGTAACCTTTTCACCATTGATGACCACTTCCCGGTCCCCGGCCCTGACCCTGGACCAGGGCACACCCCAGGCTGCAAGCTGGCGGATGGCTTTGGGAGATGTGTTGACAAAGGCTCTTGCCACATCCTGATCACATCCCCAGTCGCTTCCCTTTACTGTGTCGGCAAAATGGATGTCTTCGTCATCCCCATCGCCTTTGATACAGGCCCCAAGGCTTGCCTGCATACCGCCCTGGGCAGCTGCAGAATGCGACCGTTTTGCCGGAATTAATGACAGGACAATGGTATCAAAGCCTCTCTGCATGGATGCGATGGCCACTCTCAATCCTGCCAGGCCGCCGCCGATTACAAGTGAATCCGTATATATGACTTTCATTTAGATGTCCCCTTATTCCTTTGATTCTTCAACATATCGGGTCTGTTCCAGCCCTTGTTGCATTGCCGATGATGTCACCTGGCTGAGGTATCTCTCTCCGGCCTTGTCCCTGTGACCCATACCAATGATACTGAAGGCCAGTATCCCCAGAACACCGATGACCAGATAAAAAATAATGATCCGGTTTCTCAGCGCTTGCAGTTTAGCTCGTGATTTTTTGGCATCTTTGCCGGAAAACCAGCCCCATTTCATACACAGACGGTAAAGACCGATGTTGGCGTGAAGCACGACACAAACCAGGAGAATCAGATATAAAAACCACATATTGTTTGAGATCACCCGGTCTGCCGACAGATACGGGTCAACACTGCCGGGGTTGGCAAACATGGTATACAGATGAACCGATCCGGCAAAGAACATGACAAACCCGGTGACTGCCTGGATATACCAGAGTTTTGTTTCCATATGGTCCGTCATTATCACCTGGTCTGCCATGATTCTGTGCTGCTTGTAGGAATTGGGAAATTTTCTCATCCCAAGCAGGGCATGGGTGATGAACAGGATGGAGATAAAGGTAACGGCAAAAAAAACAACAATGGGATATCCATGGCCGGTATCGGAAAGAAAGGACAGCTCCAGCATCCCGGCTACAAACCCGAATGCGGTTTTTCCGAAAATGATAGTGCTGTCAAACAACAGGTGCATCCATATGAACAGACCCAGGATAAGCCCTGTGGCACTCTGGGCAAAATCCAGCCTTGCCGGCAGCCTGCTCTTTTTCTTGTTTGATTCAATAGTATAACTCTCCAAAAGAACCTCCTTATATATTTACCGTTTAGATGCGGCTAAAATATTGATTTACAAATCCGGCCTATTTCTCCTAAATTCTCACAGGTATTGACCCCATTCTCCTTGAAAGACTGGATTTTTGCAGCTCCCGTCCCGCTGGAGCCGGAGATGATGGCCCCGGCATGCCCCATTCTTCGGCCGGGAGGGGCTGTCAGGCCTGCAATAAATCCGACCACGGGTTTGGTCAGGTGTGCTTTGATATAGGCGGCTGCCTGTTCTTCGGCATTGCCCCCGATTTCACCCACCATGACGATCCCGTGGGTTTCATTATCCGCCTCAAAGGCCGCCAGCACATCGATAAAACTGGTCCCGGTAATGGGGTCACCTCCGATGCCGATACAGGTGGATTGGCCGAGGCCTGCTTTTGTCAACTGATCCACCACCTCATAGGTGAGGGTTCCGGACCGCGAGACCACGCCGATATGTCCTTTTTTATGAATCTTGCCCGGCATAATGCCGACTTTGGCTTCACCCGGCGTAATAATCCCAGGGCAATTGGGCCCGATGAGGCGGCAGGGTTTTGTGGCCAGATAGTTTTTGACCTTGAGCATATCCAGTATGGGAATACCTTCTGTAATTGCCACGATGAGCGCCACACCCGAATCCACTGCCTCGACAATGGAGTCTGCACAAAATGGGGGCGGAACAAAAATCAGGCTGGTGTTGGCCCCGGTCTCTTTCACAGCCTGGGCCACGGTATCAAATACAGGCACATCATCCATTTTCTGGCCCCCTTTTCCGGGGGTAATGCCTGCCACCACTTTTGTGCCGTATTCAATGCATGCCCTGGCATGAAAGCTGCCTTCTTTTCCGGTGATGCCGTGAACCATAACCTTTGAATCCTTATTCACAAATATACTCATGATGCATCTCCTTTAATTGACAGCAGCCGCTATTTTTGCCGCAGCATCCAACAGATCGGAAGCACTGGTCAGGTTGAGACCTGACTCGGCCAGGATCTGTTTGCCCATATCCACGTTTGTCCCTTCCATGCGAACCACCACCGGAATGTTCAGACCGGTTTTCTTGGCTGCCTCCACTACCCCTTTGGCAAAAACGTCACACCTGAGAATCCCACCAAAAATATTGATCAGGATGGCTTTTACCTTGGGATCTGCCAGGATGATCCTGAAGGCATTTTCAACCTGGGTGGCGTTGGCGCCGCCGCCCACATCCATGAAATTGGCAGGCGTGGCCCCGGCTTTCTGGATGATGTCCATGGTGGCCATGGCAAGCCCGGCACCATTGACAATATTGCCCACATTCCCGTCCAGGTTGATATAATTCAGATTATACCGGGATGCTTCCACTTCCATGGGGTCTTCTTCCCCAAAGTCCCTGAATTCCAGCAGGTCCTTATGCCTGTAAATGGCATTGGAATCAAAATCCACTTTGGCATCCAGGGCCAGGACAATACCTTCTGATGTAAGAATCAAAGGATTGATTTCCACGAGGGAGGCATCATATTCCACAAAAAATTTATACAGATTAAACAACAATGCATACAACTGTTTCATGGCCGGTGCAGGGAACCCGAGCCGGAATCCTACTTCCCGCATCTGATATCCCTGGATGCCGAGAAGAGGGTCCACAAAAACCTTGATGATTTTCTCAGGGGTTTTTTCCGCTACATTTTCAATATCAATCCCCCCTGCCTGACTTGCCATGATCACTATTTTTTCAGTCTGCCTGTCAACCAGCATACTGAGGTAATACTCTTTATCGATACTCTGCCCGGCTTCAACCAGGACTTTCCGGACAATCCTGCCTTCCGGTCCTGTCTGATGGGTGACCAGGGTCATGCCCAGAAACTGTTCGGCAATGCTGATGACCTGTTCAGGGTTGGCTGCAAGCTTTACGCCACCGCCTTTTCCCCTGCCGCCGGCATGAATCTGTGCCTTTACGACCACCGGAAACCCGCCAAGGCCGACGGATATCTTCAGCGCTTCTTCCTTTGAAAATGCAACACCGCTCCGGGCAACAGGAATATTGAATTTTCTGAACAATTCCTTTGCCTGATATTCATGTATCTTCATCTTTAGTCCTTATCGATTTGGAGTAGCCGTCGGGTTGGACGGTTCACCCCCATTTTTAATAAATTTTTACTATATTATGTTTCCTTCCGGTTTTCAACATCTTATCCGGGCCTGTGACACAAAGAAACAAACCCGCAAACCTGCCTTAAACCCGGAAAAAAAGATACATGAAGCGATTTGGGCGGCTTAACTGTATTGTTGTTTTAACACCCCCTTTTTCAATTTGCCGGTGACGGTCATCGGCATGGATTCCACCTGCAGGGTTGATTTTGGAAATTTAAACCCGGCAAGTTTTCCCTCAAGATATGACACCACTTCTTCAAGGGTGATGGTTTCTCCTTTATGGCACAGGATAATGGCTTTTCCGGTCTCACCCCATTTTTCATCAGACACGCCGATGATGGCCACCCGGTCGATTTTCGGATGATCCTGGAGCACGGTTTCCACTTCAGCCGGATAAACATTTTCAGCACCGCTTCTGTACATATCCTTGACCCGGTCCACAATATACAGGTACCCGTCTTCGTCCATATACCCGAGATCACCGGTATGAAGTACATCGTCCACAATGGTGGCGCGGGTTTCATTCGGCATGTCCCAGTATTCCTTCATGACATTGGGTCCCATGGCCATGATCTGGCCTATTTCGCCGGGCCCGAGTCTTTCGCCAGCTTCATTTTGTATCCAGAGTTCAGTAAAAAAATTAGCCTTTCCCACAGACTTGATTTTGCTTTTGGGTGCATCGGGCGGCATCAGGGCCATGGCGGAATTCTCGGTCTGGCCGAATCCGGGAAGAAGATGAAGCCCTTTTTCATCCAGTT
This sequence comes from uncultured Desulfobacula sp., assembly GCA_964619205.1. Taxonomy (GTDB): domain Bacteria; phylum Desulfobacterota; class Desulfobacteria; order Desulfobacterales; family Desulfobacteraceae; genus Desulfobacula. The sequence goes on from CAZUDE010000013.1 coordinate 25,981, forward strand.
CATCATAAAAGGACTGATGGGTTTTCTCGCCGCCGCCATAGGCAAACCGAACGCTGCTCAAATCAACCCTGTCAAGCACCCCGGTCTTCAGCACAAATTTCATCATGGTGCTGAGTCCGAACATAATGGTGGCTTTGTAGGTTTCAATATCCTGACCGAATTTTTCAGGATCGAATTTTCCCCGCATCAAAAGGGTCGCCCCGCGGCACAGGGCCGGGGTGGAAACAGCACAAAGCCCGGCAGAATGGCACAAAGGCGCCTGGGACTGAAACACATCATCCGCCCGCATATCTGTATAATTGATAATCTGGAAGCATTTGAAATAGGTCTGGCCATGGGTCAGGACAGCCCCTTTGGGGTTTCCGGTCACTCCTGAGGTAAACATGATAATAAACGGATCATCCAGATCAATGACCTTATCCGGGATCGGTTCCTGGCCGGGGAAAGGTTTAATGGCCTCATGATAATCCAAGGCCCATGAAGGACACGGTGCATCGGATGCCTTTTCCCTGACGCAGATATAATTTTCTTTTTCGACTTCCAGGGAATCCCGAATGGGATCGATATATTCGGCAAACTGGTCATTAAATACCAGAAGTCTGCAATTGCATCGGTTGAGCTGAAATTTCAATTCCAGTGAAACCAGCCGGTAATTTAGGGGTACAAAAATCAGGCCCAGTTTTGCACAGGCAAAATAACAGGCAAAAAATTCAGGGCAGTTGACCAGGTCAACAGCAATGCGGTCTCCTTTTTTCAGCCCTTTTTCTCTAAAAAACTCTGCCACCCGGTTTGATTGCCGGTTCAATTCCCGATAACTAATGGGCGTGTCTTCAAAAATCAGAGCGGCCTTTTCCGGGTGGGTCGCCTCTCTTTTACTTAAAATTTTCCCGATGTTCCACTTCATTGGTTTGCTTCTGCCTGCATAAGAGTTTCAAGTTTTTCCAGATTATCAATTCCGCTTTTTTTTGCAAGCTGCTTCAGCATTTCTATGGAATGGTTCTCCCCATTTTCAAATGCTGTTTTGATATGGGCCCAGTAATTGTCCAATGTTTTGTCCCCATAGGTCTGAAGCTCACTTGAAAGATAGACTTTAAAATTACTGCCATCCGTCATGGCATTGGTATCCCGGCAGGTATTCCGGTAAATATAAGGGTATTTTTTTTTAAGTTCATCCTGCCAGATTTCTTCAATTTCAACTATTTTTTCAATCAATGGATTTTTATTGATCCTTGGAATTTTATTGTCCATCCTGGCATATTTTTCAAAAACAAGATTCCGGTTAGTCCTCTGTGCAACCACCAGATCCTTGAAATAGGACTCCAGCATCTCATGGGACCAGAAATCATAAATGCTTTCCCGGATTTTTCTGAATGAGTCGGGCTGTTCCTGACATGGGGCGTTCACATCTCCATTAACGGCCCGGAACATGGCATATTCCATGTCCAGAATACTTTTAACCAGAAATTCCCTGCTTCTTTTATAAACATCCATTTTACTGCTCCCTTTTTTTCTTTAAAAACTGATAAAATTTATAGGTTTTTTCCATTCCGTCAGCCAGCGGAGTGAATCTAAATCCCAGAGTCTCTTGAAGCTTCCAGCCTGAATACATCTCATGGTGATCCATGGGAAAAGGCAGGGCAATCCTTTGGTCCATAATATCGTTTACAGATTTCTCTATTGTTTGTATGGGTTTGCCGGATATCATTTCAAGAATTTCCACAAACCTTTTATAGGTCACAAATTCAGGAGATACAGTGTTGAATGCCTGATCATAGACTTTTTTATTCTGGATACACAGGCTGATGATGCATGACAAATCTTCCACAAAGATAAAATTGAACAGGGTCAGATTTTTTTCCGGGATAATAACGAATGATTGTTTTTCCATCAGATCAAAAAAATAGGTTTCTCTGGGGGCATAATTAAACCGGCCGTAAAGAATGGAAGGTCTTAAAATCGTCCAAGGGATGGATCTTTCCCTGCACATCCGTATCAGGCATTCTTCAGCCTGGATTTTTCCCAGGATGTAGTCAGCATATTCCCCCGGTTCAAGCCCGGGGTTTGAAAAAATTTTTGAGGTTTCATCCAGGGGAAGGCCGGCGCCATGGTCATAGATACTGACTGTGCTGATAAAAATATAGTGCCGGATTTTACCGGTGACGCTCTGAATTAAGGTTTCTAAATCTGCAGCCGAATACCCGCAAAAATCAATCACCACATCCCAGTCTGTTGACGGCAGGTTGTTGCGGACAGAATCCTTTTGGGTCCTGTCCCCGCGAAATTCGGTTACATCTTCCAGATTCAAGGGGATATTTCCCCTGTTAAAGGTGAAAATCTCTTTGTCTTTTCCACTTTTCAGGAATTCCACCAGGGACCGTCCGGCAAAATAGCTGCCGCCGATTATCAGCACCTTCTGTCTCAACATCCCCCCCAGACATCTTTTTGCCGCAGTGCTTCATCCAGGATGGACTGTTGAACACAAAGGCCATGATCCAAAAGGAAATTGCCGGCTGCCTGACTGAGGTCCTGACGTTTTAATTCATCAATAACAACAGTACACATGCTTTCAATGAGGTTTTGCGTTTCACGATGGTTCGGGCTGCCCATTACTTTTTCAACCCCGCCATGGATCTGCTCCCCAAGGGGACCCAGATCCTTTACAGCCCTGTGCTTCCATTTATAGAACGGTGCGTATCGCTTTTTGAGCAGGAACACAAGATCCATGATGCCCATACAGAATTCATTTTTCGCAAAGGCCTCAGCCACAGGTTCTCCGCGTCTTGCAGACCGCACCATGTTATACTGCCCGGACTGGGCGCACACCATGCATTTGACCGCGATTTTAAACCGCCGGACATCCTCCGGGTAAAACTCAAGCAGGTTCTTACGGATATCGGTAAACCTGCCGAACGGGTCATGAAACACTTCTCCGCTGGTGCAGGTGCACAGATAGGCATCAGAAAGGCTCATCCATTGGCTCAAATTGTCCGGAGCCTGGGAAAGGCCTGTAAATTGTCTAAAAAACCCGGATATTGTAAAGACACCGGTTTTCTGTCCGCTTAACCGGGCTGATTTTCGATGAAATCCCAGGAATACCCGGGGCAATTTTTCGTAAGCCGCCTGAAGTTCCGGACCGAACTCGCGATAATCCTCATCCGTCAGCCACAGGCAGAATCCGGGGCCCCAGTCATGATCCCTTGAAACCGCATCATCAAACCCCAGGCATTCAGACCCCTCACCCACCATCCCGGCGGCCATCCGGTCCTTAAGGAATGAAAACTCTGCCTTGATCATGGGTTCACCATGGGTTAAAAAAAAATCGCGGCACAGGTCAAGACCCTTCATGACTGCTACCCTTCACCGTTGCAGCATGAATCACTATATTTCATAATCAAAGACACGGACTTCATCTTTTTCAATACATGCTTCATTTTCTATTTTAGCCACAATTTTTTCAGAGGCTTCAGCAGAAATATATTTTTCCCCGCACTGAACACAAAGCCCGGCCGGTACTTTTTTGATCACATACAGATCCCCTTCCCACCGGAAATCAAAATTTCCAACGGTGATGGGTTCTATTTCGCTGTTGCAAAAAAAACATTTTCTTTGTTTTACATCCTTTGTTGCATCCATTGATTGACCTTTAACCTGGGTTCTTATTTTTTCATTTTCCCATGTGGGCAGCGACGGGTGATAGGCATACAGGATGATCAGGTTGTCATCCTTATCCCGGGTGCATGCCACATGGATGGCTTCATCATTGGAATAACCCAGAACCAGGAAGGCGGGAGAACGAAGCGGATGGCTGTGGATTTCCAGGATAATCCCGGAAAGAAGCACCTGCCGGATGTCCCGGATGGAAAAAATCCGCTGGGTCAGATACCGGACAATGTGTTCGGAATTGAAATACTGATTCTCATTCACCCTGGTCCTGATCCAGTCCAGGATCGCTTTGACGTCGGGCTGCGGGACTGCCTGATTCATTTTTTCACCGCCTTATCATGAGGGTCTGAATATCACCTTGCGTGACTATCCGGCCAGTTGGACAATTTTATCAACCAGCTTTTTGATTCCCCTGGCCACATCTGCAATGCCGGGTCCCAGCATATAGGCCGGGGCGGTAACGATACCGTTTTTCTCATCCACACAGATTTCATCCACCTTGCACAAATTGTGTTTCACGCCGATGGAGGCAAGCGCCCCGATCACGCCGGGTTCGCTGCCGATGGTCAGTTCAGGGGATCTATCCCTTAGAGCCATACCCACGGTGGCCGGAGCAATGCAAAGCGCACCCACAGGCTTTTTGGCATCCATCATTTTTTTCAGGAAGTCGGCGACTTCAGCGTTGACCTTGCCTTCCGGCCCCTTAAAAGCAAATTCGCTCAGGTTTTTGGCAGCGCCAAACCCGCCCGGCACGATCAGGGCAGAGATATCGTCCACATTCATGTCTTTGATGTTCCTGATCTCTCCCCTGGCGATCCTGGCCGATTCTTTCAGGACATTCCGGGTTTCTTTTTCTTCGGCCCCGGTCAAATGATTGATGACCTGGGCCTGAGAAATATCCGGGGCAAAGCAGATTGCCTCGGCCCCGGCCTCGGCAATATAAAGGAGTGTCAATACGGCTTCATGGATTTCACTGCCGTCATAGACTCCGCACCCGGACAACAATACACCGATTTTCTTTTTGTTCATACATTCCTCCTCACAGGATGACATAAGCTAATGATTTCATTTATATCTTCTATTTCAGGAAGACGCCCGATCATTTCAACAATTTTCTTGGCATTCTCTTTTGAAATGACCGATTCGGCAAGACCCATAAATTTATTCTGCATTTCAATAAAATTCAGCGGGTCTTCGGCAGACCCCTTGGATTCCCGTATAAAATTTCCCAGTATCCGGCCGTCTTTGGTGATCACTTTAATAATGGTTTCAAAATTTTTTAAATTTGTATTCAAAAGAACATTGATCCGATTCCTGAACTCAACCAGTTCAGGATCATCAATCCACCCCTGGGTAAACATGTCTGCATTTACCCGGCCCTTGACAAAGGCCAGGGCTGCGCATTGATATACGCTGAATTTTCCTTCCAGCACCTTGCGCGGATGTTTGATATTGACCACGCTGAACGGAAGCGGGGCGAATTCGATCTGGATGCTCTGCACATCGTCTGCCGTAACCCCTTCCATCTCCTTCATTTCTTCAATGGCCTGAATGGTTGAATGGGTGGCAAGGGCCGAGGCATAGGGTTTAAACGCGATATCAATGATATGATATTCCTTGCCCAGATCGGCAAAGAGTTTTTTTTCATCGGCCTCAGGTGCAAACACATTTTTCAGACCAAACCGTCCTTCAAAAATTTCATGACTGCTGTCAAAATTGCGTTTGGCCAGGGCAACGGACAACATCCCGTCCATGGCCGCTTTGCCGGCATGAAAGGGTTTGCTCATGGTGCCGAAAACCTCCCGAAGTCCGGACACCTGGGTCCCGGCGATACCAAAGGCATTGATGATCTGGTCACGGGAAAGCCCCATGAGTTTTGCAGCACCGGCGGTGGCACTGAAGCGGCCGATGGTGGCGGTGGCATGCCAGCCACGGTCATAATGGGCCTGACCTGCGGCTGCCCCGATTCTTGCGCCGATTTCAAAGCCGATGACAAAGGCCGTGATAAGGTCCCTGCCGCTGGATTTCATATACTCACCAGCAGCCAATACTGCCGGAGCAAGGCATACGCTGGGATGAATCCCCGCACCCTTGTGGGTATCGTCAAAATCCAGGGCATGGGAAAGAGTGCCGTTGGCCAGGGCTGCAAAAATCAGATTGGTTTTGACTCCTTTACCAATAATGCTCGCATGCGGGTTTCCGCCCACGATATCAATAAAATCCAACAGAATATCGCTGACCGGCTCCCTTGATCCGCCCAGGGTCACACCGATCCAATCCAGAAGACATAATTTGGCATAGCGCTGGACTTCTCCCGGGATGTCTTCAAAAGACGTTTGATGGATATAATCTGCAAACCTTTCAGTAACTGTCATGATTGCCCTTTTTTCGCTGTTTCTCAACTGTTCCGGGGTACGGTTTCATTCTGAAATTGAAATAACGGTTTACTTCCCCGGCGCATCTGACAGGCATGACTCTACAATCTCTGCAATATCAAATGTCAACGTCTCTTCCGTGCTTTTTTTCAACCCGTCCGTCAGCATGAGAAGACAAAACGGACAGGCCGTTGCAATAATATCGGCCTTTGTATCAAAGGCTTCCTTTGCCCTTTCCTGGTTGATCCGCTTTCCTGTTTCCTCGGCCCAGTAATTACCACCGCCGCCGCCGCAGCAAAAACTTTCATTTTTAGTCCTAGACATTTCAACCAGGTTTCCCGCCGCTGAAATTACAGCCCTTGGCGCCAGGTATTCCCCGTTACGGCGGCCTAGGTAACAGGGATCATGATAGGTGATCTGCTGGTTTTTCTTATCGATATCAAGTTTGCCTTCATCCATGAGCATCTGAATCATAAGACCATGGGGGATGACTTCGTAGGTTCCTCCCAGTTTGGAATAATGCCGGGTAAAGCTGTTATAGCAATGGGGACACAGGGTGATGATTTTTTTTATACCCAGTTCGGCAAATTCTTCAATATTCTGCTGGGCAATTTCAGCAAACAAAAACTCATTTCCCATCTGTTTGGCCGGATCACCCGTACAGCGGTAGTCTTCCAGAATCCCGTAGGACACCCCGGCCTTATCGAGGATATTGACCATGGCCCTGCCGATCTTCTGGGCCCGCTGCTCATAGGTCACAGAACACCCGATCCAGAGCAGGTATTCGGTCTGACCCGCCTCAAAAAAAGGCACATCCAGATCTTTTCGCCATTCTGCAATGCCCGACCCGGTTCCGAAAAACGGGTGCGCACGCTGTTCCAGGCTGGATACGGCTTTTCCCATGAGTTCGGGAACCTTGCTTTGCTCCATGACCAGATTCTGCCTGAGCTTCATGATGGTTTTGGGCTGGTTGATACTCACCGGACAGGCCTCCATGCAGGCGGCACAGGTGGTGCAGTTAAAAATAGCCTCCACGGAAACATGATCCCACACCGGTTCGTCCAGTTGACCCGCAAAAAGCCTTTGGGCCATGGTGACCATCACCCCTTTGGGGGACAAGGGTTTTTCCGTGGAATGGGCCGGGCAGGCTTCCTGGCACCTGCCGCACCATACACAGCTTGCAAAATCCAGGAATCGCTTTCGCGTAAAATCGGATAATTTGTCTGCACCCAGCAGAGGCGCTTCTTCAGCATCTTCGCTTTCGAAAGAGGAAAAATCAATGACGCCCATTTTTACGCCCGGTGCAGGATCGGCAAACCCGGCATTCACAGGAGCAAGAATGATATGAACCAGGGGAGAAAAGGGAATATAGGCAATAAATGACAGGGCCAGAAGTCCATGAACCCACCAGGTGACGGTATGGATCGAAAGTGCATTGGCATGGCTGATCAGACTTGCGGCAATCAAATTACCGGCAAAGGAACCGGCTTCAGGAGAGCCTGCGGCAAGGCGGGCCCCTTCAAGAAAAAAGCCCGTCAAAAGGATTCCCCCCAGAAGTCCACAGGCAATAACAAAGCCCTTCCTTGCCGCAGGCACCTTAAGCCGATCAGGCATGAATGCCCTTCTAATCAGGAAAAAAACAATCCCGCAAAGCGCCAGAACACCGGCCAGATCAAGGGCAAAGGCCATGAACCATCGGTTAAAGGCCCCGGTAAAGACCGGCAGGCCGAACAGAATATTCAAGATCACCAGGTTGGTGCCGACAAAAAGGACCAGCATGCCGAAAAATACGCATCCATGGGCTATACCGGAAAACGGTTTCCGGTACAGCCTCTCGTTTATAATGCCCCTAACAAAAAAGGCTCCCGGCCGGAATGCGGCAATGCCCTGAATGATATTGCCCACTTCGGAATTGATCCTGAGTTTGCCCTGACGGATCAGACGCCATTGCCGGTAAAGACCGTAAACCAGGATAATGACGACCGGGATGGCCAGAAGATCCATGATCACACCAAAGCTGATATTCCAGTAGGGAACGCGGGACATTTATCTTCCCTCCGTCACAGCCTGGGTGAGCAGGGGCACAATTTTTTTGTAATCACATACCAGGCCGAACCGGGCCCGGTTAAAGATATTGGCTTCCGCATCCTTATTGATGGCCACCACACATTTTGAATTGGCAATGCCGGCAAGGTGCTGGCTGGCCCCGGAGATGCCCACGGCAAAATACACATCCGGCGCCACAATCTTGCCGGTCTGGCCGATCTGGCGGGTCGGGGAGGCCCAGCCTTCATCCACAGCTCCGCGGGATGCCCCCACGGCACCGTTCAATTTTTCCGCCATGGTCTGAAGCAGGGCAAAACCTTCTTTGTCGCCAAGGCCCCTGCCGCCGGACACGATCACGGCTGCGTCTTCCAGGGGGATGCCTTCGGTCTGCTCGTTTTTCTCTGCCACCAGCCTGACTTTATCACCGGCAAGTGAGAGCGGCGCAGACGCAGTGGTTCCCTCAAGGACGGCAGGTTCAAAATATTTCCTGCGGATGGTCAATATGGCCGGGGTGGATGTGAGTTTTTGTTTGATCATGGCTTTGCCCCCGTATATGGGGCGCTCCACAACCATGTCCTCATGAATGGCTGTGACTTCCGTCACCACCGGGCCTGAAAGAACAGCACTCAAAGGTCCGGCAAGCCCTGTTCCCAGGGTGGACACACTCATGAGGACGATGTCGTATTTTTCCTCTTGAATGATCTTTGCTGCATCTGCAACCAGGTTGGCGGAAACGGTTTTTCCGGCCTGCCAAACCTTGCCGAATGTTCCGGGAACAGGACCTTCTCCCAGGGCAATCATATCGGGAGTCTCGCAGAATTTTTTACTCACGGTCACAAGTTCGCCGATTTTTTTTGGATCTATGGTTTCAATGATGAGTGTCTTCATATATATCTCTCCTCGGTCAGCCGGGTCAGCAAAATTTTTGCCGCCGCATTCATATCTTCCACATCAATGAATTCACACACGGATTTGGTTTTGGGAATCTCGACACCCAGTTCCGTCAGGGGCATTTTTCCCTGGTCCACGGATTCAAGCTTGGTGACGGGTTTTTTCTTTGCTGCAAATATGGCCCGGACCACGGGTATCCGGGGAACGTTTTCCGGAATACTGGTGATGGACAGGACACCCGGACCTTTGAATTCAAGGTCCCGTTTCCCGGTGGCCGTAATCTGGGTCACGGCCCAGCCCCCGTCCTTTGGGTCAATATATCCCACCTGGGGGATAAACGGTGTCTCCAGCATCTGGGCCAGGATTCCGGGAACAACCCCCCGGTCCATGTCGGCAGACTGCTGGCCTGCAAGGATCAAATCCACCGGCCCCAGCGTCTTTACCGCAGCCATCAGGTTTGTGGCAATTACTGCGGCATCATCGGACTGCCCTTTCACCAGGATGAGCTGATCAACCCCCATGGCAGCGGCTTTTCTTAAAAACTGGACATCGCCTTCCGGCCCAAAGGAGATCAACGACAAGGTTGCCGATGTTTTCTCCTTGAGCTGGATCGCCGTTTCAATGGCATTTTCATCATAAAGTCCCAGCATGCGGGAATATCTTTCATGGGCACGGCTGTTCTGCAGTTCAAAGTCCATGGACGGAACCAGATAATCCGGAACAACCTTTGCAAGTACCACGATATGCATTGTATCCTCCTCCAAGGGTTATCTGCCCTTCCACCGGGGCGCTCTTTTTTCTGCAAATGCTGTAAAGCCTTCTTTTCTGTCTTCAGTATCTCTTAACGCTCCCCAGAGCAGGTGAGAAAAGGCAATCCCGTGCTCAAGCGGCATTTCAAGACCCATGACTGCTGCCTGTTTGGCTGCTTTTACACTTAAAGGCGCATTGCCCGCAATTTTCAAGGCCAGGCTTTTGGCAAGATTCATGAGTTCGGCAGGTTCCACGATATCACTGACCAGACCCACCCTGTGGGCTTCTGTGGCATCAATCAATTCGCCGGTCAAAAGCATTTTCATGGCAACTGCCTGGGGAATGGCTCTGGGGATGCACTGGGTACCGTTCAACCCGGCAAGGCTGGCCACTTTAACTTCCGTCAGACCGAATTTTGCCTTGGTGCTGGCGATTCTCAGATCGCAGGCCAGAGCCATTTCAAGCCCACCACCGATGGCGTATCCGTTGATGGCACAGATAATGGGCTTCCACATCCTCATATGAGGAATAATGGGCTGCCCGTCCCTGAGCCAGATGGATGCCATGCATTCCTGGGGCGGCGGGGTTTTTTTCATGTCTGTGCCGGTGCAAAAAGATTTTTCGCCTGCACCCGTCAGAACGGACACACGGATATCATCATCTTTGATAACTTCGTTCCAGATTTCAGCCAGCCGTGTCACGGATTCCGGGTCCAGGGAATTCATGGCATCGGGCCGGTTCAAGGTAATATATGCCACATGATCTTCTTTTGTAAATTCTACGCCCATTTTATCTACTCCTTCCAACTATAAATTATTTCCATAGGATCAGTCATTAATCTTATTCAGCAACAACAACGAACGGGTTATAGGGCTTTTTCTCTTTTAAAAGCTGCCGCGCAATGGTCCAGCGGTGAATTTCATTGGGGCCTTCCAGGACACGCCAGATTCTGACCATCCGGGCCACATATTCAATGCCGAGTTCTTTTGAAAGACCGACACCGCCGTGCATCTGCATAGCCCGATCCGATACGTTGGACAGCATTTCCGTGGCCATGACCTTGATGCTGGACCCTTCAACTCTCAAATCCGTGATGCCCTGGTCGGATTTCCAGGCTGCATAATAGAGTCTCAACCGGACTGCTTCAAGCTCCATGGTGGAGTCGGCAATCCAGTTCTGGACGGTCTGGCGTTCAGCCAGGGGTTTACCGAATGTGCTCCTTGTGTTGGCCTGGTCAATCATCATCTGGATGATGCGTTCCGCCATGCCCGTGCATCTGGAAGCCAGCTCGATGCGTCGGACACCGAACCGGTTCTGCAGGGGGATAAAGGCTTTGCCCACTTCGCCCAGGATCTGGTTGTCGCCCACTTCAACATCATTTAAGATCAACTCCCAGGTCGGCATGGCACCGATGACGGGAATCTCTTTTCCCACCTTGACGCCGGGCATGGATTTGTCGATCAGAAATGCCGTAAACCGGTCCTTGGTGGCTGCTTCTTTATTGGTCACAGCGATCAGGATAAAAAACACATTGTCTTTATCGCATTTGCTGATAAATGTTTTTGTGCCGTTGATCACCCATTTGTCCCCTTTTTTGACAGCCGAGGTCTTAAGACCGCTGACATCGGACCCGGCATCGGGCTCGGTGACGGCCATGGCGGAATCCAGCTCATTGTTGCAATAGGGAATAAAATATCTGTCCCGCTGATCATCGACGCAGCAGGCATCCAGATAATACAGGTTGGGTGCATCGGGCGGCAGCATATAGCCGTGGGGCGAAAATCCCACATAGCTTTTGCACATTTCTTCCATGACCAGGGTTTTGGCCATCATGCCCAGACCCTGACCGCCGAATTTTTCCTCGACTTCAATGCCCCAGAACCCAAGTTCCTTGGTAATGGCATGGAGCCGTGCCGTATCTTCTTTAGGAATCAGCGGTCCGGGTGTGGACCATAGACTCATATCCCGTTCCAGCAAGGTTTTTTCCAAAGGCAGAAGCTCTCGTTTTACAAATTCCCGCATGGCTTCTTTAAGCATCATATATTCTTCAGATATTCCAAAATCCATAATGTCCCTCTTTTATATTTTTTTGCAGATTTTTTTGATCCGCCTTAATTTTTTATATCAGCACATCTGCTTTTTTCAGGGCTTCGAGTTCTTTATCCGAATATCCCAGGAATCCGGTCAACACCTCGTCGGTATGCTCTCCCAGGAGCGGTGCTGCTTTTGTCATTTCAATGGGGGTTTTGGAAAACATGATGGGAGCCCGGTTGTAAAGGGTCCGGCCCACTACGGAATGATCCAGATAAGCCCAGTAATCGCGTTCAATCAGGTGCTCATCTTCCACAGCAGCCCTGGCATCATTGACAAGTCCGGCTTTCACCCCTTCCTTGACCAGGAGCTTCATCAGCTTGACAGCATATTTATCCCGGGTCCAGGCTTCGATATGGGCGTCCAGTTCCTCTTCATTTTCTTTTCTGGCTTCCAGGGTGGCGAATTTGTTATCTTTTGCCCAGGCCGGGTTTCCCATGACCTTTTGAAGGCCATTCCATTCTTCATCGGAGAATACGGCAATGGCCAGCCATTTTCTGTATCCAAGGGTGGTATACACCCCGTGAGGTGCGGCATTGGGATCACTGCATCCCATGGGTCCCATGATTTCACCGTTGGCTGCATAGACCATGCTGTCAATGGGCTTCATGGAAATCGCACATTCCAGCTGCGAGATTTCAACGGTCTGTCCCTGGCCTGTTTTTTCCCGCTGGAGCAGGGCGGCCATGATACCGAAAAGCGTATGGGTCGGGACCATGACATGATCCGTATAATTGGTGCCGGTGCCAAACGGGCTTTTGCCCGGCATACAGGCCTGGGCCGTCAACCCGCACAAGGCATTCAGATTGACGCCGAATCCCATATAGGATTTGTGGGGTCCGTCCATCCCTTGAAGGCTCATGGTCACATAGATGATGCGGGGGTTGATCTTTTTTACGTCTTCCCACCCAAGGTTCCATTTTTCCATCTGGCCGACCCGGAAATTATTGATGATGATATCACTTTTCTCGATGAGGCGGACGGCCACGTCCCTTGCCTTGGCCTGCCGCATGTTCAGGGCGATACATTTTTTATTGGGGTTCCTGTTGGCGAAATACCCGCTTCTCTCAAGCCCGTCGGCAATCCCGTCTTTAAAAGGCCCGCCTTTTCTTAAAATATCAGGCCGTTTTAAACTTTCAATTTTGATGATCTCAGCCCCGCACTGACCCAGGACGTTGGTCGTAATAGGGCCTGCGCCAACCCAGGAAAAATCGCAGACCACAAGCCCTTCCAATGCTTTTTCAAAATTAGACATGGACAATTCCCTCCTTTGAAAAAACAGCGATCTCGTCTTTGTTATAGTTCAGGCTTTCCAGGATCTGTGCCGTATGCTCTCCGAACTTGGGTGCCGGAAAACCAAACCGCCAGTCCAGCTCGCCGAATTCATAAGGTGCGCCCGGGAATGTGATCTCGCCGCCAAGGTTCTCGTGCTCAATGGTCTGCCAGAAATTTCTGTGTTTGAGCTGCGGGTTTTCAAGAAGGTCTTTGCCGTTGCTGACCGGGGATAAGGCAATGCGGTTGGCCTGGCCCCTTTCATACAGGGACAGTTTGTCATGTTTCATGGTAAAATTGTGAAAAATCCGGCAGAAAGTTGAATAGCCTTCATCCGATCTTCTATAGGACGGTTCAATCCATCTTGGATCTTCAAACACCTGCCAGTCTTCCACATTTTCATCTTTCATCCACTTCACAAACGGTTCCCACATGATCTTGTTTTTTCCCATGATGGCGACGATGGCAATAAAGCCGTCTTTGCAGGGATGAACTGTTGCAGAGCCTGCTTCCTTTCCCCTGCCCCGTCGGATGCTGCCTTCAAGATCCCAGTACTGGGCGGCATTTTCCAGGGCCATGCCCACGGATTCCATGGCAGACACATCCACAAACTGGCCCTCACCGGTTCTTTTGGCGTGCAGAAGGGCAATGGAACTGCCTACGGCCGCATAGGATTCGGCCATCCTGTAAGCCTGATCATCACAGGCCCTGACCGGTTTTTCATTATCAATCCCTGCCAGGTATAAAAACCCTCCCATGGCTGAACAGGTCAGATCAGATCCTGGATAGTCTTTATAGGGACCGACACTGCCATAGGGGGTAATGGAGGTTTGAACCAGTTTTGGATTGATTTCTTTTAAGTTTTCATAGGAAAGTCCGAGGTTGGTAAGATACCCCGGCACACAGCTTTCCATAAAGATATCGATCTTTGAGATGAGCCTTAAAAAAATATTCCGGCCTTCTTCCCTGTGAAGATCCACGACCAGACTTTTTTTGTTGCCATTATAATACAGAAACTGAAGACTGGCTTCGATATTGTTTTTTTCGCCTTTGTAAAAAGGCCCTTTTTTTCGCAAGGGATCACCGGTAATCGGTTCAAGGTGAATGACCTCCGCACCCAGTCCGGCATACAATTTTGAAGCATAGGGACCCAGTTCTCCTGTGAAATCTAGCACCTTCACATCAGACAGGGATCTATTCTTACGTTCACCTTCCATTGCTTTTCCTCCTAATCCTTAAATTGTTCTGACATTTTTATATAACCGAATACGGGAACCATTGCTCTGATTTTTTTTACCTTAATATCTTTCACATCAACCTGAAAATAGACTTCTCCCGCCGCAGACATACAATACCTGGCCGGTCACATAGGTGGTTTCATCATCGGCCAGATAAAGAACTGTATGGGCAATATCATTGCCTTCCCCAATGCTTCCGGAAGGCTGTTTGGCTTCAAGAAAAGTCCTTGTTTTTTCCGGCAGCTCATACCACAGCGGTGTCAGAATGAGACCGGGTGCGATGCAGTTGGATGTGATGCCCTTGGCACCCAGCTCAAGCGCCAGGGTCCGGGTCAGTCCGACAAGTCCTGCCTTTGCCGAAGAATACGGCGCCTGACCCATGCCGCCAAGCCATGCCCTGGATGCAATATTGATAATCCTGCCCCGGCCCTGCTCCACCATGTGGCCGTGAACAGCCTGGCTGCAAAGAAAAGGCCCCTTCAGGTTGACGTTCAGGGTGATGTCCCAGTCCTGCTCGGACAGTTTTCTGATGGCGCCTGCCCTTTCCATTCCGGCATTATTTACCAGGATATCGACAGACCCAAAAGCTTTAATCGTCTCTGCCATCATGGATTCAACAGCAGCCTTATTTGAAATATCCGCTACAATTCCAATGGCTTCATACCCCATATCCCGAATTTCTTTGGCGGTCTGATCCACTTTGTCTTCTGCAATATCATTAATGACAATCTTTGCACCGTTCTTGGCCAGCATAAAAGCCGTATCCCTGCCCATTCCGCTGGCAGACCCGGTAATGATTGCAACTCTGTTCTGAACTCCCATGTTTACCTCCCCTTATCCTGATGAATCATAACAGGATCTTAAATCGACATTGAAAAATACAGACTTTTTCCGCCACAGACAAAAAAGGTCTGACCTGTTATAAATTTCGATGTTTCAGAGGCAAAAAAGGTCACGGCACCTGCAACATCATCCGGTGTGCCCAGTCTTTTAACCGGAACTTTCGCTGCCAGTGTTTCTGCCTGCTCCTGCGACATATTGGATGTCTTTAAACTACCCTTGACCACCCAGTTCACCGTAATATTATCCTTGGCCGTTTCCAGGGCCAGGGATCTTGTAAACCCCAGCATGGATGATTTTGCAGCGCTGTATACGGATGTATGGGGCAACCCTAAATATTCAATGCTGCCGATATTGATGATCCGGCCATAGCCCTGTTTGCGCATAATGGGGATTACTTCCCGGCATAAAAAGAATGCAGGATCAATATTGTTTTTGGCACCTTGGTACCAGGCCTGGGCCTTGGTGCTGACAATATCGTTTTCCACACTCAGATCGGAATTGTTGATCAGAACATCAATTCTCCCGTATTTTTCCATGATCGCACCGATGGCCTGCTTTGCGCCGGTACAGTCTGCCGGGTCCGAGGTAATACCCAGGGCTTCAATCTTGTTTTCCTTGAGTTTGGATACCATGTGGGAGGTATTTTTCCCGTTGATATCCATGACAGCCAGCTTTGCTCCCTTTTTTGCCATCATCAGGGCTGTGGCATAGCCGACCTCATCTCCCACTGATTCAATCAATACAACCCTGTCTTTAAAGGTCTCCATTTTTAAATCTCCTTCATCAATTAAAAAAATCCATCTTAAAGATCCTTAAGAGCTGCATCTTACCAGTCACTTGTGATCATGTGCATGGTGCAGGCCGCGTGTTCGGTGCCTGACAGACCGCCGCCGGTCACATGGCTCATGGCAACTTTTGGAATGGGCTCCACCTGGTATCCCTTGCACTCTCCCCGAAGCTGCTTGACATTGGCTGCGATCTGGGCTGCACCGGATGCACCGATGGGGTGGCCGTAGGACAGCATTCCGCCCCTGGGGCTGACCACGCATTGTCCGCCGTATGTGGCCTGGCCGTCCCTGAGAAATTTCAGGCCTTCACCTTTTCCGCACAGCTGCATGCATTCATAATACAGGAGTTCGGCAATAGTAAATGCATCATGCAGCTCCAGGATATCCACTTCTCTGGGTCCGATCCCGGATTCTTCGTAGAGTTTTTCCGAGGTCATCTCTGTAATGTCATCACCTGTAATATCCCTTGGCCTGTTGTGATAAGGTCCGGAAGTGACCACCGACCCTCTGATTTTAACCGGTTTTTGAATCCCGAGTTTTTTGACCATATCTTTGGAACAGACCACTACGGCGCCGGCACCATCCACAACACCACAGCACTGGTGAAGGGTCAAAGGATAGGCCACCATCCTGGAATTGATTATTTCTTCAATGCTGTAGTCCCCTTTAAAGGAGGCGTGGGGATTATGAGTGGCATGTCTTCTGTTTTTCTGGGTAATCAAAGCCAGGTCTTCGATGGTTGCGCCGGTTTCGTGCATGTACCGGGTGGCGCGCATGGCATATTTCCCAGTCATGACCCCGCCATGGACCGCTTCAATATCATTCATGGCCGGCATAAAGGCAGTACCGCTTTTGCGGCGCAGGGTATGATTTTCAGCACCAACGCCAACGGACAATTCCGTGAGCCCGCAGGCTACGTCCTTGATAGCCAGGTGAACAGCCATGGCACCGGCTGAACAGGCACTTTCGACATTTATAATAGGAGCTGTGCCGCAGATGCCGATATCTTTGAAGATGGTCTGGCCGGTCACAATCCCGTTATGGGCATTCCCCACATAGGCGCTGCCGATCGTGCCCGGTTTTTCAATGTTGGAGGCTTTAATGGCCTGAAACGCCGCCATGCGGCCCAGCTCATCATAATCCATTTTGTGCTTGCCAAAAATAGTCTCACCTACGCCTGCGATATATACATCTCTCTGCAATTTCATAGCTGTCTCCTAAACTTTCTGGAACATGTAACTTGTGATGGGAAGACCGTCTGCATTCATCCGGATAGGTCCTGTGGTCAATTCAACCTCTTCATCGCATTTAAAGGTATTGACATCGCCTTTGAGCATGGCAAAAATCCTGATATTTTCCGGAAGATCTATATATCCGCAGATATATGGGGTGTTCAGACCGGGCTGCCCAATATACAGGTCGGAAAAACTATACAGGATTCCTTTTCTTGATAAAGGCACCATTTCAAATTCTTCCCCCCAACAGGTGGGACAAGGATCCAGCTTTGGAAAATCAAGCTGACCGCATTTTTTACATTTATACCCTTTAAGATAAGGCAATTCATTTTCAGAAACCTCGAGCAAATCCGGATGGTAGAATGTAATATCCGGCTCTTTTTCTTTTTTCATTTTCTCAGCCATGGGATCTCCTTTTTTACCTTCTTTGAACAGGAATCAAACTCAATATATTCTGTATCCTGCTGATTTTTTTACGTTAATTTGTACACATCCAACAACCTGTTATCTGAAAGATACTTTGAATATGTAATTATTGAGGAATATTCAAGCATACTGTTTTTTTACTGTCAAGCATTTTTAATTAATATTTTTTAGTATATCTGATGAATAAAAGACTGCTTGAAAATTAAATATAGCATATAACTATCTGTAATAAAATGAATATTCGTAATTTTAGATTAATTTTAAAAAAACATAAAACCTGTTCGACACAAATATTTCACCCCGAAATACTATCCAAAGTCATATTGAATATTCATCAAAAATAACAATTATTGCTTATGATTTAATTTAATCGGATAGATCAGGACAGCAGATTTTTAATCACCATGAAGACCATGAAGGGGGCTGGGGACAAAAACTTCATGTCCTTCATACCCTTCATGGTTAGATTTTAAAATCAGATATTTTCAAACACGTTTTCCACCTTGCGGGTGACGGCCCGGCAAAGCAGAGAGGTAATGGCGGAAAGCTCAGACATCATTTTAAGGGGGGTGACACGCTCCAGGACAAACCAGCGGATGGCAAGATGGGAAAAACTGCCCAGAAACAAATTTCTGAATACCCGGTTGTTCAGATCCGGTCGGAATACCTTGAGTTCTTTTCCCTCATTTAAAATTTCATACAGCATTTCATTGGTGTTGAGAAAGGCAATAAAGGCTTCAGTATTATAAAACTGTTTATTCAATTTAATATCACACAGAAAAATCGACAAAAATTCACTGTCTGTCGAAAAGATTCGAAAATATTCACCAATAAAGCACCTCAATTTTTCGAGAGGATCTTTAGGATCAAATACCCGTTTCAGCCTGGCCTGATATTGCAGAAACTTGCCTTTGGGGATGGAATACAAAAGATCCTGTTTGTTTTTAAAATATTCGTATATGGTTCCCTCGGCCACGCCTGCTTTTTCAGCGATCTCAAGCATGGTGGTCTTGCGGTGCCCTTTCTGGGCAAAAATTGATACGGCCGCATCCAGAACCCGTGAGGCTTTGTCGATTTTAACGGCTTCAGCGCCCCCCGGGGCGCTGGGATTCATATTGAGAGAAGCCTCATCAGAGTCGATTCCGATCATGGCCATAAGCAGGGCCATGATAGATTCAAAATCCGACATGGTTTCATCAATCTCCTGGTAAGCCAGACAGCTTAAGGATTCTTCATCCAGAAACCCGAATATCATATCCCTGACTATACCGATCTCAAGGTCATCCCGGAAATATTTTTCATTCACTCCTTTTTTTAAGATAGCCAGCATGACACCGGCATATCTTTGAAGCGCCTTATATCCGGAATGATTATAAAAATCTTTGTTTGATCGGCATTCAAACAGAAGATTCTTCATCATTCTTGCATCTCCGGAACTGAAGTCATTCTGGTACAGATGGAACCAGACCATTTTCCCAAGATGTGACACAGGCCCCATAAGCCCTTTAAAATGGAATAAGAGTTCATTATGAGATTTTTCGATCAGTTCTTCGATGCAGGAAAAAAGCAGATCTTCCTTGTTTTCAAAATAATGATATATGATTGAATCAACCACATCCGCTTTTTTTGCTATTTCAGAAACGGTTGAGTTTGCAAGACCTTTTTCTGCAAATATTTCCTGTGCTGCCCTGAGTATGGCTTGTTTTTTACCATTTTTGTTACCCATTCAGATTAATTCTCCGCATTTTATTGAATTCCACGCTTTCCATAACCCCATATTTATAGGTTTAAGTCAATTAGATCAATAGATAATGATGATTATACCGTATTTTGAATTTTATTCAACAATTTAATTTTTGAGCATAATTCTATAATGATATTTTAGAACCAAAAAAGCCGGACACGCCAATATCAAGGCATTTATTGTTTTCTCACTCAAAGGTATTGTTAAAATAATATAATATAATTACAAATAGTTATATTAATTATATAAATTAAATTTTATATTTCTTTGTATAATTTTAAAAAAAAATGGAAAATAAGACTTGACAAAGCAAAGTCATATTGATTGAATATGCCTCAGTTGTTATCAGAGATGATTTAATAACTAAATAGAAGCGTTGTTTGATATCCTGATGCTGGCATGATGTTAATGCGGTAATTTTTGAAAACTGTGTTTATATTTTCATAAATAGTGTGTGAATATTTTATATGTATACGTAATTTGCCATGTTTCAAGAAGAAATAAAAACAGATAAATGGAATCTTCTTTAGAAACATGGCTGGTACTGCAATCCGCCGAAGCGAGTTTTGCAATATGTTGTTTAAAACGAACAATCTAAAGCAAGGAGGATCAAATGTCAAAATGTGAACAATGCGCTTTTTTCTTTCCAATTCCTGAAATGGATATGGATTTTGAACCGGGCAAGGGGGATTGCGTCCTGCAGCAGGAAGACACTAAGGGCAAATTCTGGCTGTCCAAGCCGGTATTTGAAAGCTCTGCTGCCTGTCAGCATCACAGGTCGAAAAGTTGATAAAGGATTTTAAATCAAACCGTATCAGAAAATTCGATCACTATTAAATAACTTTGATGCCAAACAGGAGAAAAAACCATGCCGACAACCGAAAGAACCGCAAGACTTAAAAACAGATGCCGCTTTAAACATGTAGCCGGCGGCGAATATGTAGATGCCGGAGTAAAAGCCGGTGTCGAACGCGCCAGGCTTATCACCGAGTCCCATAAAAAAAATGTGGGGGAGCCCAATTGTATCATCCGGGCCAGAGGTCTTGAAAACATACTGAAAAATATCACTATCCATATCCAGGACGATGAACTCATTGTCGGGGCCAATACCGAGCATCCCGATTATTTCCCCATGTATCCCGAACTTTCCTATTATTCCACTGTAGATATGGTGGAAAGCCGGTATTGCGACCACAAGGATGAAATGCGGGAAATTGCCGAATACTGGAGGCCTTATACCATCCAGACCAAAGGGGAAAAATACTTTACCCCGGAAGAAATCGGGATCATGTATTCTGCCACAACAGTTCAGCCGCCCATGTTTGTTACGGCATTTTCAAGCATCGTCCCCAATTATGAGTCTGTGATTGAAGATGGTCTGCTCAAACGTATTGAAGCTGTTGAAAAAAACATCGTCGATGCCAATGCAAATATGCGCAAATCCCCCTGGAATGCCCCGGAGAATCTGCATTATCTAGATAAAATAGATCAGTGGACCGGAATGGTCATTGCCATGAAAGCTGTTGTGGGCTGGGCCCAGCGACATGCCAGGCTGGCCAAAATCATGGCTGAAAACTTTTTAGCAGAACCCAAAAGAAAAGCGGAGCTGCTTGAAATTTCCGATATCTGCCGCCATGTCCCGGCCTATCCGGCCAGAGGCTTAAAAGATGCCATGCAGACCAAATGGTTTACCTATCTCTTATGCCACTCCATCGAACGTTACAGCAGCGGATATGGACAGAAAGAAGACAAAATGCTCTGGCCTTTCTTTAAAAAGAGTGTCATTGACAAAACAGAACAACCCATGACCCGTGAAGAAGCTGTTGAACTATTCGAATGTGAAAGGCTAAAAGTATCTGAACACGGATCCACAAAGGGAAGACAGCTTCGAGAATTTTTTGCCGGTTCCAACGATCTGTTCATCCTGACCCTGGGCGGTATCAACCCGGACGGCTCAGATGCCTGCAACGACTGCACCAATGCCATTCTTGAAGCGGCTGAAAGCATTGTGACCACAGAGCCATCCATCTGTTTCAGATGGAATGAAAAAGGCAGTGTTGAAACTAAGAAGCGTGTATTCAACTGCATCAAAAAAGGATTTGGCTTCCCTTCAATTAAGAATGATGAAATGAATATCCAGCAATTGGTCAAATACTTTAATGTTCCCGAAGATGTTGCACGGGATTGGGCACTTGTGCTCTGCATGTCTCCCGGCATCACAGGCCGAAGGGGAACCCAGAAAACCAGGAGTGAAGGAGGCTCCGACGTTTACCCGGCCAAGGTTATGGAAATCGCTTTGACAAACGGGTTTGATGAATTTTTCACCAATGTTCAACTGGGTCCTGAGACCGGAAACGCAGCAGAATTTACAAGCTTTGACCAGGTCTGGAATGCCCTGAAACTGCAATTGCGGTATGCCATTGAGCTCAGCCTCCGTTCCAAGGATGTGGGCCGCGTCATGGAGCTCAAACACCTTTGCTGCCCGTTTATCTCCAGTATTGATGACGGATGTGTTGAAAAAGGCCTGGATGCCAATGAACTGGCTGAAGTGGCCAACCCCTGGCATAATATCATCGGCGGCAGCGTTGTGGTCATCGACTCCATGACTGCCATTAAAAAACTGGTCTTTGATGAGAAAAAATACACCATGGGCGAACTCATGGATGCCTTGAGAAACAACTGGGAAGGCAAGGAACAGATGCGTATCGACTTCTGGAACGCCCCGAAATTTGGAAATGACGATTCCTATGCCGATGCCGTTGCCACAAAATATTATGATCTTGTGGCTGACGAATGGAAGAGAAATACAACCTATTCCGGCACCTATCCTTTGCCCCTGGCCCAGTCTGTTGCAGGATATATTGTCAATGGTCCTAAAACAGCGGCAACAGCCAACGGCAGACATGCAGGAGAAGCACTGGATGACGGCGGCAGCTCTCCTTACATGGGCTGTGACAAGAACGGTCCGACGGCTGTGCTCAAATCCGTGTCCAAAATCAATGCTTCCAAACACAAAGGCATTCTTTTGAATCAACGTCTTTCAACAGTGCTCATGAACAGCGATTCCGGTTTTGATCTCTGGCACGCCTATATGAAAACCTGGCATTCCCTGGGCATCGATCATGTCCAGTTCAACGTCATCTCTACAGATGACATGAAAGCTGCCCAGATCGAACCTGAAAAATATACGGATACGCTGGTACGTATTGCAGGCTACAGTGCCAAATTTATTGATCTTGCAAGGTACTCGCAGGATACGATCATTGCCCGCACGGAACAGGATATCAAAGCAGGATAGAAAAACATATTGATGTTTCAATCATCCCCGGCTAACATGGCCGGGGATGATTCCAATATTCATTTATTTAATTAAAGGAGCACCCTATGGCAACCTGTAAAGAATGTAAATTCGTAACCCCCTCTCCCACCGGTGACCCGTCAACCGGCGTATGCCTTGTTGAAAGAATGCAGCTTGCGGAAACCCAGCAGACAAAGACTGCCATAAAAGGGAAAATGATACAGAAAGCCATGGCAGCCTGCCCGAAATTTGAAGCCGGTGAGTCCTGGAAAGATATCAAAAACCTGCTTTAATTTATTTTGAAACACTCTTTATAAGGAAGAATAAAAATGACGCCTGCAGTCGGATCAGCTATCAAGCATCTTGTGACCAATATCCAGCGTTTTTCAGTAAACGACGGACCCGGGATCAGGACATCCGTGTTTTTAAAAGGGTGCCCCCTTAATTGTGCCTGGTGTCATAATCCTGAGAATATTAATTCATTTCAGGAGTTTTTCAGATATGAGGAAAAATGTACAAAATGCGGTGCCTGTTCTGATACCTGTCCGGAAGGAGCCATTATCCCGCCCCGGATACGATACAAGGAAAACCCCTTAGGCTGTGGTGGATGAGGAGGAGACGGCTCAATTCCTGCAAGTTTGCAGAAAATGCAGAACATTCCTTCCTTACCTGAAGAAAAAGAGATCGAGGCTGTTGATCCGCCGCGGATTGACCGGGACAAATGCACCCGGTGCCTGAAATGCGTGGAGGCCTGTGCCTTTGATGCCCTCAAAGTGGTCAGCACTCTGAAAACCGTTGACGATATCTTTGCCGAAGTTGTGAAAGACGACCTCTTCTATAAGTCATCGGGAGGCGGATTCACGGTTTCAGGCGGCGAGCCGCTCATGCATCCGGAAATCACTTTGGCTCTTTTGAAAAGGGCAAGAAAAGAAGGATTGCATACGGTTCTTGATACCTGCGGTCATGCCAACTGGAATACCACAAAACCTGTTTTAGACTATGTTGACCTTATCATGCTGGATATTAAATGTCTGGATAATGCCAAACATAAAAAATGGGTGGGTCTGTCCAACCGGCTTATCTTGGAAAACGCTGCGAAACTGGCCCAGTGCAATATCCGGATACGATTGAGACTGCCCATAGTTCATTCCGTGAATTTTTGGGATCTGCAATACCCCAAAGATATTGTAAAATTTGCAAAAACCCTCGGCAAAAGCATTATTGGGATCGATCTGCTTCCCTTCCATAGTTTTGCCGCAAAAAAATACGGAAATATCGGCAGAAAAGGCTATTTTGATGATTTCCCAAATATCTTCAAAGAAGAATTGGAAGACTATAAGGACATTATCAGCAAAGGCGGATCCTGGCAGACAACCATCGGCGGTTTGATAGGAGTGGAACAATAATGAAGAATAATATGGGAATCATCACCAATATCCAGAAATTTGCCTCCAATGACGGCCCAGGCATCAGAACCACGGTCTTTCTTAAGGGCTGCCGGTTAAACTGCAAATGGTGTCACAATCCCGAAGGGGTCCGGCATTATCCTGAAGTCTTTCATTTCTGGCCCAACTGCATCAACTGTGGAAACTGCAGGACCGTCTGCCCGGCAGATGCCATGACGGAAGTCAGAAAAGCCCCGACATATCCGGACCAGAAAGGCTGGAAAGGAAAAATAGGGTCAAAGATGATCCAGATCAATAAAGAAAAATGTCTGAACTGCTTTCAATGTGTGGATGTCTGCGAATTTGGAGCCCTTATTGTCAGCGGTAAATTTATGACGGTTGATGAAGTCATGCGGCAAGTCTCATCGGATATACCTTTTTATAATGAATCCGGAGGGGGGCTGACCGTTTCAGGCGGGGAACCCACAGCCCAGCATGAATTTGTGCTTGCCCTCTTCAAGGCGGCAAAAGAACAAGAGATCAATACCGCCCTGGATACCAGCGGGTATCAATCCTGGAATATCCTTGAAAAAATCCTGGATTACACTGATTATGTCCTTTACGACTTAAAACACATGGACAGAAAAGAGCATGTCGCTTTTACCGGTGTGTCCAACGACCTGATCCTTCAAAACCTTGAAAAAACAATCCATAGAAAAGATGTGACCACCTATATCCGGCTACCCATGCTGCCGGGCGTCAATGATTCTGAAAACAATATCCGGGCAACGGGAAAATATATTCAGTCCCTGGGGCTTAAAACCGTATACCTTCTTCCTGCCCATCCTTTTGCAGGACAGTCCTATCGCCTTGTTGGCATTGATTATCCCTTTCCCATGGGAGAAAGCTATCCTGAAAAAAAAGCGGAAATTGCAAAATCCATACTGGAATCCTATGGCCTGGATGTCAAAATGTGGATTGCCTGGATTGAGGATAAAACCTCGAATCAATCACAACTAAAAAAATTAAAGGTAATCTAATTGAATTATAAAAAAAGCGTCAGCCTGTCGGTCCCGGAAGTCGACCCTTATTTTTATGTGGACGGCGACACCCTGAATATCCTGAATAAACTCCATAGAATTTCAGAAAAACATCCGGTCAATATCCTTGTTGCCGGTCGGCAGGGCTGTGGAAAATCTTCCATTGTCCGGCAGTTTGCCGCTGCCAATAATAAACCTTTGGCTACTTTCCAGGTGGGAATTCTCTCGGAGCCGGGTCAGTTGTTTGGGGAATATGCCCTTGAAGACGGAAAAACAACCTATAAACAATTTCTTTTTCCCCAGGCCTTGCAGACTCCCAATTGCGTTATTCATCTGGAGGAAATCAACCGCCCCGAAAATCCAAAGGCCTTGAATATGCTGTTTTCCATACTGTCCGATGACCGCCAGGTATGGATGGACGAGCTGGGTCTTCTTGAAGTGGCGCCAGGGGTTATCTTCTTTGCCACCCTGAATGAAGGTGATGATTTTGTGGGCACCGAACTTTTGGACCCGGCGCTTCGGGACCGCTTTTATATCATTTTAATGGATTATCTTCCCAATGAGGTTGAAAAAGAAGTCCTGATAAAAAAAACCCTTATCAGCAGCAACGATGCAGACACCATCATTGACGCGGTCAATACCTTGAGAGGAAATTCCGAAATCCCGGTGGAAGTGTCCACCCGGACCGTTCTTATGATCGGCGAAATGATGGCAGCCGGCGCTACCCTGAAAGAGGCATTGATCACAAGCCTGCAAACCAGCAAAGCCACCCTTGAATCCATTCTTTTATCCTTGCATGTTAAAAATGGATATCTTGAAAAAGGCAGCCATGAATACAGAGTCTTCTGAAGCAGTCAGCCGGGAAAAAGAATCCTGCCCTGCCCTTCTGGAGCCAGGTATTAAATGTTTCAAGATCAAAGACGAAAGCGGATATTCCGAATTCTGGCGAAGGGATAAATCTCCTGTTAAAACCATTGAACTGACAAAACTTCTCATCTCCTTAAGAAAAATCGTATCCCATGTCGGCCGGAATGCCGGTACTGTTTCATGGAAAGATACCATTGAAAGCGAACTGATTGTTGACCCCAAATCCGTCATGGGGAAATACCCTGTCCCAGCCTCAAAGACAGACACCCTTGTGGGTGAAACCATTCGCCGGGCCTATCGCAGCATTGAAATGAGCGATTATGCCGGAAAACAGGCCAAATCCAACCTGGATTTATCCTTTCGGTTTATTTACAAATTTGATCTGTATTTTAACATCTGTGAAAACGTCTATGCGGATTGCCTTTCAAACAACCGGATTTTCAGCGTTTATACAGAAAAATCAAGGGAAAAGCAAATCCTGAACAGCCTGGATGCAACCTCCCACCCGCCCACATTGTCCGAACTGTTTGCCATCTGGTGGGAAATTGCGGCTGACCGCAGCGGACAAAAATACCTGGAACCCTATAAAGACAATTCCGTCAGAAAAACAATGGGCCGGGCAAGCCTTGAAACATTTTATAAAACACCGGTCCAAATCTTAAATGAAATGGTCCCCGCTCTGATCCGCGACTGCCCCAAGATCAGCGGCATCACGGAACGGTGCGAATTCCGGGCCCGGCTCTATGTCTCAACCTGGGAGAAACTTTTTCCCATCATCAAATTCTGGCCCGTGGACAATTCCGATGTGTTTTTGCAGGCAAGAAAACAGGAATCCCACCAGTTAAAGGGAATGAAAAAATCCTTAACCCTGCCTGACCTTATTTTTTCAGAAAAAATGGGAAAGGTGATTAAAAAAGAGCCTGAACCACCAAAGGCTGAAAAAAGGAAACCCGTCAATGATGACGGGGTGGTGGCGGTGGAGATGAACCCGATTGTCCTTCCTGCCAAAAACTATGTCAATAAAAAGCTTCTCCAGGATCTTTCATTCGTGTTCAAGGCCGTGGCCGTCCGGAAAAACACTTACAACCGGGGGCTGACCTGCGGCAGCCTGGACCGCCGCAGGCTCTTTCGCGCCGTTACTACAGGAACCGTCTTTAATATCAAAAAAAATGAATTCAAATTTCTAAATGACATTACCCTGATTGTTGATGCCACCGGTTCCATGGCAGCGGCCAACAAATGGGAGCATACCCAGGAAATTTTCCAGACCCTGTTTCTGGCTATAAGCCGGTTCAACAAAACCGCAGGGCTTTTTGCATACAATGAAGTTGGAAACCGCTGCATGCTGACGGAACTTCATACAAAAGGCAATTTCTACACCATCCAGCCCCATGGGAAAACTGCTTCCGGCGAAGTAATTAAAACCATGATTAAAAAATCCAGGGGCAAAAGGAAAAAACCGGTATTTATTCATATCACGGACGGTGCCTCCAACTGGGGATGTCCTGTGACCGAAGCCATTAACTTGTGCAAAAAGAACAGGGCCCTGCTGTTAACCATCGGGGTCAACTGCAGTGAGGAAAACCGGAAACTGCTGGAAGCTGAATATGGAAGCCTGGTTAAATTCGCCGACACCGTCGATATGCTGCCGCCCCTTTTAAGGGATCTCTTAAACAAAGGGAAACGCGTGTTTTCCCAATAAAAAAAATTTATTTCATATGGACATTACCTTAAGACTGACAAAAGCCCTTGCCCGACTGAATAACGGACAAAAAGAGGCGATGATCTCCCTGCCGGACAACTGCAGCATGGCAAAATTCATCATCCATATAGACAAAGCCATGCCCGGATCAAAAGATATGGTGCTGAACCCGAATGGCAATATCGCCGATGGTATTAATATTTATGTCAACGGTAACAATATAAGATCCCTGGCAGGAACAGACACTCTTTTGTCTGACGGTGACACCGTCGGTATCATCCCGGCGGCAGCGGCCGGATAATTTCCTGCTCTTTAAAAGAAAAGGAAGAAGAAATGATTATCGACAAACCAGAATCCCATTTTATTTTTATCTTTCCCAAGGAGCATGTTCAGGAGGATTACAATTACATCCAATACCAGGGCAGACCCCTGACCAATAAATCCTATCTGGCACACTGGGGAAAATGGCTGGTTTTCGGCACCCGGGAAGAATTTGACGAATTGGCCCAAAAACTGTCCCCCCTCGTGGACAGTCACGCCATACCTGCCGTCAAATATGACCGGGAAATAATCCCTGCCTTTGAGCTGGGCGAATGCGTCCTGTGCGTATACTGCGATGACCGTCAAAAGGACGAGGTATGGGATCATTTAAACGCCATGGGAGTAGAGGACAAGGCCTGGGTCTATGAAAGGGAAACCATGGAAAGATGGCTGCCCGGTGGCCATCTTCTTGAAAAATGGATTAAAGGCCACAACCTGACTGAAGAGCAGGCCGACCAGGTGCGGGAGGGGGCAAAATTAAGGTTTCAGGACATGTTCAGACATGAACATGCCATTTTTAAAGGCGTCCTCCAATAGTCTTTATCATGAAACTTGATTCAACCCTTGACCGGTATAAGAGACAGATCCTGCTGACCGAGGTCGGTCCGGAAGGCCAGAAAAAAATCAGGCAGTCAAAAATCCTGATCATCGGAGCCGGAGGTCTTGGATCTCCGGCTGCCTTTTATCTGGCGGCTGCCGGTGTTGGTCATATCGGTATTGCTGACCCGGATGCTGTTGAAATAAGCAACCTCAACCGTCAGATCCTGCATCTGCCAGGCCATATTGGGAAACCAAAAGTGGAATCTGCCACATTCACCCTGAATCGCTTCAACCCGGACATTATCATCACTCCCTATCCTGTAAAACTGATATCACCAGAGCAGATTGATTCTCTCCTCCCGGTGTATGATGTGATCCTGGATTGCTCTGATAATTATGAAACCCGTTATGCCATCAATGAAGCCTGTGTCCATCACCAAAAACCCTGGGTATACGGTGCTGTCTCAGAATTCGAAGGCCAGGTCATGACCATTATCCCGGGTGTAACACCCTGTTATCGTTGTCTCTACCCTGCCGCCCGGCCCTTATCCAAAGGGCCTGCCGCCGTCATGGGGGTCACCCCCGGCCTGATCGGAACCCTGCAGGCCACAGAAGCCCTGAAATTCATATTGAATCAGGGAAAGCTTTTAACCGGCAGGCTTCTTTTTGTTGATCTTTTAGAAATGCGGTTTGATATCCTGACGACGTCAAAAAACAAAGATTGCCCAGCCTGCATCCGCCTTGCCGACTAAATGGAGCCTCTGTCTTTATCCAGCACTTCACGAATTTTTTGGGCAAGTTCTTTCATTGATATCGGTTTTATTAAAAACCCCTTAACGCCAAGAAATGCAATCTTTTCTTCAGACATGGGTTCGCCGAATCCCGTACAAAGCAATATGGGAATATCCGGCCGTATTTTAATCAATTCAGATGCCAGTCTGTCTCCAGACATGTTCGGCATTGCCATATCCGTGATAACCATATCAAATTCATCCGGGTTGGCACGAAAGGTTTCAAAGGCTTCTTTGCTTCCCTTGAATGAGGATACTTGATATCCCAGATTCTCTAACATCTGTTTTTCCAGAGCAACAATTTCGTCTTCATCATCTACAACCAAGATTTTTTCAGTACCAATCAGGACTGGTGTTTTAATTTGAGTATTATGATTTTCTAAAGACTCCTCTATGACCGGGAAATAAATATTGAATGCAGTTCCTTTGCCGGGCTCACTGCACACCTGTATTATTCCATTCATCCTCTTGACAATACCATGCACAACTGCAAGCCCCATCCCTGTGCCTTTCCCTTTTTCCTTAGTCGTAAAAAAAGGATCGAATATTTTTTCCGTCACTTCTTTATCCATGCCCATTCCGGTATCTGAAACCGTAAGGCAGGCATAAATGCCATGGCTCATATCCGGATCTATACGGTTAGATCCATCAATCTCAATTTCTTTCAAGGTCACTTTCAATTCACCGCCGGTTTCATCCATGGCATGATAGGCATTGGTTGTGAGATTCATTACGATTTGATGGATTTGAGTGGAATCAGCCTTAACGGCTCCGCAATTCATACTGATATCCTGTATTATCTCAATTGATGCAGGGATTGTAGCTCTGATGAAGTTTAATGCTTCCTTGACAACTGGTTGCAATGCCATTGTTGTGAGTTCAAATTTATCTTGACGGGAAAATGTAAGAATCTGTTTTACAAGGTCCCTGGCTCTTATCGCCCCTGCATAAATTTTTTCCAGCCTGTCATGTATGGGGTTATCCTCTGGTATATCGTCCAGCAATATTTCAGTATGACCCAAAACAGGAAAAAGAATATTATTGAAATCATGGGCAATTCCGCCTGCCAGGGTACCTATGGATTCCATTCTTTGTGCTTGCCAAAGCTGTGATTCGAGTTTTCTTTGTTCAGTGACATCCAATAAAAACCCTCTGATATGATTTAACTCGCCATTGCCATCAAATACTCCTGAAGCATTTTCGATCAAATGGACGGGTGTTCCGTCAATTTTTTTCAGAACAGGCTTATGGCCGGTCACTTGTTTTTCTTTTTTAAGAAGCGCCACAAATTCAAGTCTATCATCCGGGTTTACAAAAAAATTACCAATAGGTGAATCCAGGGCCTGTTGAGTACTGCTAAACCCGAATATTCTTTTGTATTCCTTGTTGCATGCAATCAGTTTTCCTTCAGGGGTTGAGATATAACTTCCTGAAATATTTTCTTCAAAGTATTCCCGATAGCGTTCTTCACTATTTTTTAATCGTGCTTCGGTCTGTTTTCGTTTGGTAATGTCCAAAGCTGTAAATGTAACGCCGGCTGAAAGATCATCCGGATCAAAAGGGGTTGAACTCATCAGGACATTAATGATCCGGCCGTCTTTTCGTTTGAAGAGAGTCTCAACCGTACCCGTTCCATACGCATTAATCTGTCGGTACTTTTCTTTGCCGACATATTCATAATCCTCATCGGTTGGATATAAAATTCTTGCATTTTGACCGATTAGTTCATCTTTTGAGTATCCGGTCATTTCACAGATTCGGTCATTGACCTGTTGAAGCGTCCTGTTATAAACCAATCCAATGCCTGTCGGCGCAGCTCGGAATATGCTATTCAGTTCCTCTTTGCTCTTCTTTAATGCCTCCTCAGCCGATTTACGGTCATGAATTTCTCTGCTTAATCGGCGGTTCCACA
Organism: uncultured Desulfobacula sp.; assembly: GCA_964619205.1. GTDB lineage: Bacteria > Desulfobacterota > Desulfobacteria > Desulfobacterales > Desulfobacteraceae > Desulfobacula. Next base: position 57,199 of record CAZUDE010000013.1, read on the forward strand.
CCAGAATTACGGCAAAGATGGTTATGACAATAAAGCTTACACCAAAAATCCATTGGATGACATCTGATTTGCGAATACCATGATCATATTTTACAGACAGCCACCTATTGCGTATTGCTGAATGCTGTTGAGGTGTTATTACAGCAAATATTTTGTTAATAATGGAAACCAATTCCGGCCAGTCCTTTCGAACAGCAATATATAAATCATAATTACCATAGATTGCCGGCGCAGCAATTTTAAGATTTGCCAATCCATGCTTCTGGATCAAATAAGTTGCAGCTGCCAGATTTTCAATATAAGCTTCAGCGTATCCTATTGAGACTGCTTTTAATGCGTCCAGCGGTGTTTCTACAAAATACGGAATTAGATTGATAGTATCACTCATGAACCACTCATGGGCAGCAGACCCTTTAATGAATGCTACCTTTTTCCCATGCAGATCATCAGGCCCGCCAATAAACAGCGCGTCCGTTTTTGTGATGACCACCAGGGGGAAAGACAGATATGGCTCTGTAAACCTCAGATAAACTTCCCGTTCAATGGTTTTTGCAGAACATGAGATAAGATCGATTTCTCTTTTTTCTGCTGCTTTCAGCACTTCAGCCCATTCAATATTGCCTTGAATATCCGGCTGTATCTCCAAATAGGTAAAAATTAGATGAATATAATCTGAAGCCATCCCTCTTAAAGTCCCGTCTTCTTCATAATAATGAAAGGGCGGGAAGGATTTAGGCCCTGCAATCCTTAATGTTCTATGCATGGATAACCAGGCTTTTTCCTCTTGTGTGAGCAGTTTTTGGATTTCTTGTTTTTCTATATCAAAAAGACTTGATTCTGCTGCACATACCGCTTTGTCAGAAATGATCATCCAAATAAAAAATACCATAATCAGATGGAAAATTTTCCCGCTTAACAAGACCGTTTGTTTCAAGATAGTATCCTAAATATTCAACAATTAAATTTGCCTCTTTAACCTTTTGAGCGGATTATATCACAAGCGGCAAACACTTGGTGCAAACTGTCAATAATGAAAACACCAATATGGATATATGTTTTCCGACAGACTAAATGGAATCAAGAATACAATAAAAAAAAATCTATCGCAAAACAAATTATCAGATTGGAAAAAATCCGACACGCCGTCCATATATTTATTTAAGAACTGCTATTTGAATTGTCGGATATTTAGGATATCATCTTGAAACAACCATTGCCGACAAATACTAAAATCACTCCCTTGACTAAGGCAATTTATATCAGGGCCATTTATGAATAAACATTTTTTAAAAGTCACCGCGTAAACGAAAAAACGATATCGGTTAAATATCCTGAGGAGATTTTATGAGCACCATCCTGATTCCGGCGCTGATCGCCGTAACCACCATGTCTTTCCTGGTAGCGGCTCTCTACCTTCATCTTTATTTTGGAAACAAGGACAGGCTTTTGCAGTTGTGGAGCGCGGCCTGGGGAGTCTACTCATTGCGATTTGTCGTCCAGACATTGATGGTGTCACACATTCTTCCGCCATGGATGGTTGTGATCCAGGAGGCGGCCACCGTGGCAGGCGCCTTTCTCTGCATGGCCGGTGCAAAGGCTCTGGCAAACAGACCCGCTGCCTCCTGGTGGCGGTACGGGGCAGGCGCTTCTCTTGGCTGGGTGGTTTTGGCCCAGATCATGCACCTGCCATTCTTTTGGGCTGATCTGCCGATATCCTTTTTTACAGGTCTTCTCTATGCCTGGTCCGGTGTTATCATTCTGCGCCAGGTTCAAATTCACGGTGCCGGGCGTGCGGTGTCAGGCTATGCATTGATTCTTTGGGGTATCCATCGCGCCGATTACGCCTTTCTCAGGCCCGTTGCCTGGTTTGCCCCCTGGGGTTTTCTGCTCGCGTCGGTACTCTTTCTCGCAGCCGCCATAGGCATCCTGCTGCTATATTATGATAAAATCCGGGCCGAACTCGTGCAGGAGATCCAGGATCGCAGTCTGGCTCAGGCAACGCTTGCCGAGAGCGAGAAAAAATTCAGGTCTCTCTTTGAAAACTCGCCATTGGCTATTATTCATTTTGATATGATTGGAAAGATAACGGCATGCAATGAAAATCTTTGTAACATCATAGACACTATACCAAACAAAATTATTGGGTTAGACGCAAAAATAGCTATAAAAGATGAGACGATGCTCTCTGCCATCACCCAAGCCCTGGCTGGGCATAAAAGTCAGTATGAAGGCGAATATGGTTCCCCAGCCGGGGGAAGCGGCATACCGGTCCGTGCTCTGTTTGCACCCATTATTTCGAATCATGGTTCGGTAATTGGTGCAATCGGTATACTTGAGGATATTTCCGAACGATTATCCGCAGAAAAAGAAAAATTGAAACTAATGGCCCGTCTCCAGCAATCCCAAAAAATGGAAGCGATTGGAACTCTTTCAGGGGGGATTGCCCATGACTTTAACAATATTCTTTTCCCAATTATCGGATTTGCTGAAATGCTCCGTGAAGATCTCCCTCAAGGCAGCCCTGAACAAGAAAAAATCATTCAGATTCTGGGAGCCTCCTTAAGGGCAAAAGAGCTTGTCAAACAAATTCTGGAATTCAGCCGGCAAAATGATCAGGAGCCTAAACCGGTGAGGCTTCAATCCATTCTCAAAGAAGCGCTCAACCTTCTCAAATCATCGATTCCGGCAACAATCGGCATCCAGACAGATATTGATTCTGATTGCGATATGGTGTTTGCCGACCCTACCCAGCTTCACCAGATTATCATGAATCTTGCCACAAATGCCTTTCACGCCATGCAGGAATCCGGCGGTCAATTAAAAATGACTCTCAAACAGACGGAAATCGACTCCACCCCTGAAGGCTTTTCAGATCTGCGCCAAGGAAGCTATGCCGTGTTGAAAGTCATTGATACGGGCATAGGCATAAACAAAGATGTAATGGATAAAATCTTCGATCCTTATTTTACCACAAAAGAAACCGGAAAAGGGACCGGACTGGGGCTTTCAGTGGTTATGGGGATTGTTAAAAGCTGTCAAGGCGACATCCATGTTTATAGTGAACCAGGCAAGGGAACCGAAGTCCATGTTTATCTGCCGATAATGAAGAAAACTGCAGAGGCTTATAGCCCTGATCTGTCTGAACCGGTTCAAGGAGGCACTGAAAGAATCCTTCTGGTTGATGATGAAGAAATGATTGTTAAAACTGGAAAACAGATGCTTGAGCGACTGGGTTACCATGTGACGGCAAGAACCGGCAGTATTGAAGCCTTTGAGGCTTTTAAGGCCAATCCAGACGAATTTGATTTAATTCTTTCAGATATGACCATGCCCAACATGACGGGCACTCAGCTTGCCGAAAAAATTAAATCTGTAAAGCCTGATATTCCGATAATTATCTGTACCGGTTTCAGCGACCAGATAAATGAAAAAACAAGCGGGAAACTGGGTATTCAAGGGTATGTCGCAAAACCCTTGATTAAAAAAGAGGTCGCCAAGGTTATCAGAAAAGTTTTGAACATAAATAAAAATTCGAATGATATTAAAAAATCCGGAAGTCACCATGTCAAAAAAACCGACCTATAAAGAGCTGGAGCAAAAAATTGAGGTTTTGCATTCAGAGCTTTGCAAAATTGAAAGCAGGGCCCGTGAAATACAAAAACTGGCACTGATAGGCAATTGGGAATGGAATATTGAACAAAAGACCCTGATATGGTCCGATGAACTATGCAAAATCTTTGGCTTGGATCCGGCATCCTTCAGACCATCTTTTAAAGCTTTTGAAGCTGTGATTCATCCTGATGACCTGAAGGGTTTCTTAAAGCAGCGCAAAGTCATGCTCAATCAAAAAAAGAAAACCTGTATTGATTATCGTATTGTCTTGCAGGAGGGTTCAATACGATATGTCCAGGAACGTACACAGCTGATATTAAATCATCAGGATGAGGTATGCAGCGTTATGGGTACAGTTCAGGATATAACAGAACGCAAAAAAATTGAAACCGCATTGCAGGTGACTGAAAACAAATACAAACCCCTCTCCAAAATGCTCCGCCTGATGTGTGACAACGTACCTGATATGATTTGGGCAAAAGACCTTGAAAAACGTTTTATTTTTGTCAACCATGCCATATGCCGGCATCTTCTTAATGCTGCCGACACTGAAGAGCCAATCGGAAAAACAGATCTTTTTTTTGCCGAGCGTGAACGGTTAAGCCATCCAAACGATCCCAACTGGCATACGTTTGGCGAATTATGTCAGGATTCGGATGCCATTACCATGGAAAGAAAGATGCCCCAACAATTTGAGGAGTTCGGCAATATCAGGGGTGAATATCTTTTCCTTGATGTGCATAAAGCCCCTTTTGTTGATGAAACCGGGGAAATGATCGGCACAGTTGGATCGGCAAGGGACGTAACAGAAGCCAGAAAAATTGATGGGGAACTGAAAAAACTAAACGAAGCGCTTGAAGAAAAAATAAAAAAGAGGACCTCTTCTCTTGAAGATGTAAATACAGCGTTAAGGGTGCTTCTGGAAAAAAGAGAAGAAGATAAAAACCAGGTTGGGACGAACATATATGCCAATTTTAAAACCCTTATCCAGCCCTTGCTGAACCAGCTGCGAAAAAGCCTGACACAAAAAACTCAGGAGGAAATAGTCAATATCCTGGAATCTACAATAAGGGAGATGACCACACCTTTTTCAAAAAAATTATCAGATCCTTTGCTTGGTCTTACGCCTACAGAAATTCAGGTCGCCATGCTTGTCAAGGAAGGAAAGACCAACAAAGACATTGCAAAACTTCTAAACAAATCCATACGAGCGGTAACCTCCCATCGAAACAATATGAGACAAAAACTTGGGTTGAAAAATAAAAAAATAAATTTGAGAACTTATTTGTCCTCTCTAAATTAATGACGGTTTTTACCTGACAAAATAGTGTATATTTTTCAGCTTTTTAATCTATTGACCTATGAACTGTTTTAGGTAAGGGTAAAGCAAAAACACAGGCTCAATAATGGAAAAGGATCGGACAGCGAATCAAATTCTTATAATAGATGATGAAATTAGTATATTGAATCTACTTCAATATATCCTATCCAGAAACGGCTATGCTGTTGAAACAGCTCAGAATGGCGAAGAAGGCATCCGGAAAATCGAAAACAATCAATACAGTTTAATTCTTACCGATATGAAAATGCCCGGTATCTGCGGCAATCAGGTTCTTGATTTTCTAAGAAATAGAATTAAAAGATCAACGCCGGTTATTGGAATGTCCGGGACACCCTGGCTTATTGATCAGCAAGGTTTTGACGCAGTAATAAACAAACCCTGTTCAAATAAAGAAATTCTTGAACTGGTCCGTCAGTTTATTGAAAAATAGATTGGTGTTCTTTTTTTGCTCAGCAAATCAGCAATTGTCATACATTCTGATGATTTCTCCACTGCCTTTACCCTCAACGCTTTTTACAAATCCATTGACGACTTTTTTCATGGGGATGGGATTATGACCTGGGAAATAGGCTTCATATTTTTCCACAGCATCCTCAACAAGCCCGGATGAGACGACATTGATCCGGATATGGTTTTCCAGCTCCAGGGCAGCGGCTTTGACAAAACTGTGAATTCCACCGTTTACCATTGCAGCGCTTGTGGTCATGGCAACGGGATGATCGGCCAGGATACCGGTCGAAAGGGTAAATGAGCCTCCCGGATTCATGAAATCCCTGCCGATTCTGACCAGGTTTACCTGTCCCATGAGTTTACTTTTAATACCGATATAGAAGTCATCTTCGGTCATGGAACCAAACTCAGCCCATTTGGCTTCACCGGCTGTGCAGATCACGGCATCAACGTTTCCCACTTTTTCAAACATGGCCCTAAGGGATTTGCTGTCCCCCATGTCCACCGTAACATCACCGGAATTTCTTCCTGCAATAATCACTTCGTGTTTTTTTGAAAAATGTGCGCTTACCCTTGTTCCGATTGTACCCTTTCCGCCAACTATTAATATTTTCATGCTGTCTCCTTTAGTTATCCTTACTTTGTTTTATTCTTGACTGTTAAATTATACCTGATATCATTATTTGTCCAATGAATAGTTTTGATACAAACAATCAAAAAATGTGATCATTTTGAATTTACAAATCGAATATTTAAGAACGTTTATCGCCTTGGCCGAGACAAAAGGATTTACCAGGACAGGGGTCCAGGTCAACCGATCCCAATCTGCCGTAAGCATGCAGATTAAACGGCTTGAGGATGAAATCGGGACGGCATTGTTTGAAAGAACAGGCAAAACAGTAACGCTGACAACCCAAGGCCATATTCTGATCAAATATGCCATGAGAATCGTAAAAGAGCATGACGATGCCATCCGGGCATTATCAAAGCCTGATTTAGAGGGACTTATCCGGTTTGGTTCACCAGAACATTATACCATTGGAATCCTGCCAAAGCTATTGGCTCGATTTGCTTTGGCCTATCCGGATGTATTGGTGGAAATGCGATGTGAAAACAGCGACGTAATCAAAAAAGCTGTTGATAAAGGTGATCTTGATATTGGAATCTGTACCCAAATCAGTGAAGGCGGCCAGGTGATCTCCCATGACCCGGTGGTATGGGCGGCTGATCCTGGATTTGTTCTGCAGAATTATAAAACAGTGTCACTCGCTGTCTTTGAGGAGGACTGCATTTTCCGGACCTGGGCTATGGAGGCATTGGAAAAGTCCGGAATACGCTACAGGATTGCATATGTGAGCCGAAGCATATCAGGGCTCATAGATGCAGTAAGGGCCGGGTTTGCAATTGCCCCTATCATACACAGCAATGTTCCGCCGGATTTAAAAATTCTAGGAATAGAAAATGGACTGCCGGTATTGCCGGTTTCAAATATCGTACTTCATAAAACAAAAAAAGCGATATCTGAAATTATTGAATGTTTTTCCGAACACATTATCAAATCCTTTGGTGAAAAAGCATAATCAGAGTGTCTTTTATACAAATTGCGAGTCTGGTAATCTTATGATGGGTTCCACATTTTGCAGGTCACCAAGATCCAAAAGAGCTTCTCGTCTATAGATATGACAAGAGTATATCCGCGGCAGCAGACGGTGAGATTTTCTCATTTTCTACCTGTTGTGAAATGCCGGGGATTCTTTCATTGATTTTTTTATTGTTCCGGAACCGTTTCCTCAGCCCTTCTTCCACCAGGGTCCACATCCATTCCAGGGACTGCTTTTTGCGCCTGAGGCTGAATTCCCCCGTGGCCTTGAATTTCTGATTGTGATCCAGGACCATGTCCCAGATATTCTCTGTCCCCCCTTCAACTACAGAGGAACAGGTGAGAACAGGGGTGGACCAGGTCCGGGTTTCAGGGCGGATGAAATGCAGAGCTGTTTCAAGATCGTTTTTCGCTTTTTTTACGGCAGCAAGGTTATCTCCGTCTGCCTTATTGATGGCAATACCGTCAGCCATTTCAAGGACGCCTTTTTTAATGCCCTGGAGTTCGTCGCCGGCGCCGGCGATCATGAGAACCAGGAAAAAATCCACCATGGAGGCCACGCTGGTTTCAGACTGTCCCACACCAACGGTTTCCACGAGGATGACATCAAACCCGGCGGCTTCGCAGACCAGCATGATTTCCCGGGTCTTTGCCGCAACGCCTCCTAACGTTTCCCCTGCCGGAGAAGGACGGATAAAGGCATTTTCATGGGCAGACAGCTTTTCCATCCGGGTCTTGTCCCCCAGGATGGAACCGCCGGAGCGGCGGCTGGAAGGATCCACGGCCAGCACTGCAACCTTGTGGCCGTGATCAGCCAGAAAAACACCGAGGTTTTCGATAAAGGTGCTTTTGCCCACACCGGGCACGCCTGTGATGCCCAGCCGGATGCTGCTCCCCGTTTTTGGAAGGATCCTCTCCATGACCCTGAAGGCAGCCTGCTGATGATCTTTCAGACTGCTTTCAATCAAGGTGATGGTTTTGGCAATCAAGCGCCGGTTGCTGCTGAGAATCCCCTGGACATAGATATCTGGATCAATATTGATCATTCTTTTTTCATGCACCGATAATGTTCAGGGTCTGATTGGCTGAATCCGTCACCACGGTTCCAGGGCCGAAAATCTCTGATGCACCGGCATTTTTCAAAAACTCGTAATCTCCCGGCGGGATGATGCCGCCGACAACAAGTTTAATATCGGAAGCCCCCTGTTTTTTCAATTCCTCAATCACTTTGGGCACCAGGATTTTATGCCCGGCTGCAAGACTTGACACGCCAATGACATGGACATCGTTTTCCACTGCCATGCGGGCCGCCTCTTCCGGTGTCTGGAACATGGGTCCCAGATCCACGTCAAACCCGAAATCTGCAAAGGCCGTGGCAATGACTTTGACACCCCGGTCATGTCCGTCCTGTCCCATCTTGGACAAAAGAATCCTGGGTCTTCTGCCGGTCTTTTTTTCAAAATCCGCGGTCCGCTTTCTTAAAGATGCAATGACCTCAGAGTCGGAACTTTCCGCGGCATAGACGCCTGAAATACACTGGGTGGTGGCCACAAAACGCTTAAATACCTTTTCCATAGCATCGCTGATCTCCCCTACGGTTGCCCTTGCCCGGACCGCGGGCAGGCAGACTTCCAGAAGGTTGGCGCCGGTTTCGCAGGCCTTTGTGATATCGTCCAGGGCCTTTTGAACCGCTTGATTATCACGGGTTTGTTTTATCTGTTCAAGTCTTTGAATCTGTTCATTTCTGACTTCATCCGACACTTCCCTGACCGGGATTGGGGTCTCATCCTCAATTTTATATTTATTCACCCCGACAATAACATCTTTGCCCTGGTCTATTCTTGCCTGACGTCGTGCGGCCACCTCTTCGATCCTCATCTTGGGCATGCCCGACTCAATGGCTTTGGCCATGCCGCCGAGTTCCTCGATTTCCTCTAAGATGACCCGGACCTTGTCAATGATATTCTGGGTCAGGGTTTCAATATAATATGATCCGCCCAGGGGGTCCACCACATCACAGATATGGGATTCTTCCTGGACCAGAATCTGGGTGTTCCTGGAAATCCGGGCAGAAAGTTCCGTGGGCAGGCCCACGGCTTCATCAAAGGAATTGGTATGAAGGCTCTGGGTGCCTCCCAGAACGGCAGACAGGCATTCAAGAGTGGTCCGGACGATATTGTTGTACGGGTCCTGCTGGGTCAGGCTCCAGCCCGAGGTCTGGCAATGGGTGCGGAGCATTTTGGATGTGGGATTTTTGGGGTTGAACCGGCCCATGATCTCGGCCCATAAAAACCTTGCTGCTCTCAGCATGGCGATATCCATGAAAAAATTCATGCCGATCCCGAAGAAAAAAGACAGGCGGGGAGCAAATTTATCAATATCAAGACCTGTTGCCAGGGCTGCCCTTACATATTCAAGTCCATCGGCCAGGGTAAAGGCGGTCTGGAGAACTGAATCCGCACCCGCTTCCATGATGTGATACCCGCTGATGCTGATGGTGTTGAATTTTGGCATATGATCCGAGCAGAATGCAATGATGTCGGAAATGATTCTCATGGACGGGCCCGGCGGGTAGATATAAGTGTTCCGGGTCAAATATTCCTTTAAAATATCGTTCTGGATGGTGCCGTTGAGCTGGTCATGCTTCACACCCTGCTCTTCAGCCGCCACGATATATCCGGCAAGAATGGGAAGGACAGCACCGTTCATGGTCATGGAAACCGACATCTCATCCAGGGGGATCTGGTCAAAGAGAATTTTCATGTCTTCAACGGAATCAATGGCTACCCCGGCTTTTCCCACATCGCCGGCCACCCGCGGATGATCGGAATCATATCCCCGGTGGGTGGGCAGATCAAAAGCCACGGACAAACCCTTCTGTCCTGCGGCCAGGTTCTTGCGGTAAAAGGCATTGGAATCTTTGGCTGTTGAAAATCCGGCATACTGGCGGATGGTCCAGGGGCGACCTGCGTACATGGTGGCCTTGATCCCGCGGACATAGGGGTCAAAACCGGGAAGATTATTGATAAATTCTACGGTTTCAAGGTCCTGGGCAGTATATAAGGGTTTGATATCAATGCCTTCCGGCGTTTTCCGGATCAGGGCATCGGGAGATTTTCCTTTTATCTCCTTTGCAGCAAGTTCTTTCCATTGATCAAGATCAGACATTTGAGACATGGTTATCCTCCGGTCTAATTTAGGTTCAAATCAAAAATTTATCGTTCACACAGTTCCACAAGAACCCCTGATGTGGCCTTGGGGTGCAGAAAGGCGATCTTTGCACCGCCCGCACCGATCCTGGGCGTCTGGTCGATGAGGGCAATACCCTTGGCCTTTAGTTCGGCAAGGGCTTCTTCAATATTTTCCACCCGGAAAGCCACATGCTGAATCCCTTCCCCTCTTTTTTCAATGTATTTTGCCACAGGCCCGTCCTCTGATGTTGATTCCAGAAGTTCGACTTCGCTTTCCCCCACGGGCAGAAAAGCTGTGGTGACCTTTTGTTCCTGAATGGTTTCCGTCCCTTCGAGGGTCAATCCGAGAACATCGGTCCAGAAGTTTTTCTTGGCATCAATACTTGAAACCGCGATCCCAAGATGATCAATTTTTAATAGCTTCATGTCCATATCCTTGATAATAAGATTCATCAAATCATCCTTCATATCTATAAATGGTTCAAATGCTGAAAGTCAACCCCAAACTGGTTTGAATTCAGGATGCCGGTATTGACGCTGAAATATTAATCTGCTATTGTTTTTGCATACTGAAGAATAAAAAAATTTCAACCATCAGATCTCATCAGTTTTGAAAAATAAAGGCGTGACCATGAATAGTTCAGATTCTCCTGCCATTCTTGTCGTGGATGATTCAGGTTTTATCCGGACAACGGTCCAAAAAGCCCTGGAATCTGAAGGGTTCAGGGTTTCTACGGCAAATGACGGAGTTGAGGCTCTTGCATTTCTTACCCGGCCGGACGCTCCCGGCATTGATTTGGTCCTCACGGATCTGAACATGCCCAACATGGACGGAGAAGCACTCTGCATAAATATCAAGGCAAACCCTGCTCTTCGTTCCCTTCCGGTCATCTTTCTGACTTCCCAGGCAAACCAGAAGACGGAATCCGACATTTTCAAAGCCGGAGCCAACGATTTCATTGCCAAACCTTTTATTCAGGAGCTGTTGATCGCAAGAATTTCCATACATCTTCAAAGCCAGCTGTCCCAGAAATATCTAGAAAAACGTATCGAAGAACAAACCTTTTTTTTAAAACAGGCCAAAGAGGAAGCAGAAACAGCCAATATTGCAAAAAGCGCGTTTCTGGCAAACATGAGCCATGAGATCCGCACTCCCATGAACGGCGTCCTCGGAATGACAGACCTGCTTCTTGAAACCCCCCTCACTAAAGAGCAGATCGATTATGCGGAATCCATCCGCCAGAGTGGGGAATCCCTGCTCAAAATTATTAACGATATCCTGGATTTTTCAAAAATCGAGGCAGGGAAACTGCAGATGGAAGTCATTGATATTGACCTGGGAAAGACCCTTCATGATATCAGTCAGATCATGGCAACCAAGGCCCAGGAAAAAAATCTTGAATACATCTGCCTGATTGAAGAAAACGTCCCCAATTTTCTGAAAGGCGATCCGACAAGACTTCGCCAGATCATTATCAATCTTTCCGGCAATGCCCTGAAATTTGTGGAAAAAGGACAGGTTCTTTTACGGGTGTCCTTTGTCGGAGAAAAAAAAAACAAGGTCACTCTCCGGTTTGAGGTCATTGACACAGGAATCGGCATCCCGGATAGTCAAATCGACCGGCTCTTTAAAACGTTTTCACAGGTGGACGCATCCACCACGCGAAAATATGGCGGAACAGGCCTTGGCTTGACTATTTCCAAACAGCTGGCTGAATTGATGGGAGGAGAAATCGGGGTTGTCAGCAAGGAAGGGGAAGGTTCCACCTTCTGGTTTACCGCCTGCTTTGAAAAGCAGACCGGCCTCCGGGAAAAAACCCTTGCCATCCCTCCCAAACTCAAAACCTTGAAATGTCTTGTCATTGATGACACCGACGCATGCAGAAAAGCCGCAAGCCTTCATCTTTCTTCCCTGGGGTGCCGGGTTGAAAGCGCCCAGAACGCCACCATGGCAATGGAAAAACTCATGGATGCAGCCTTTCAAAACCAGCCCTTTGATACGATTTTCATTGATATGGAAATGCCCGCAATGGATGGGAAAGAGCTTGCTAAAAAGCTGCTGAACGACCCGAATATAAAAGGGGTCCATCTGATTCTCATGACCTATACAGGTAAACGGCTGGACAAAACAACCCTGGCATCCCTCGGGTTTATCGCCCAGATCTCAAAACCGGTTTACCGGACCCATGTGCTGGAGTGCCTGATGGATATCCACGGAATACCGCCTGAGCAAAAACAGGTGGAAACCCGTTTTGGTATTGAAGAACCAAAGGCAGCAGATGAAACCCTTCCCGAACATTTCAATATCCTTCTGGCCGAAGATAATAAAATGAACCAGAAAGTTGCACTCAACATGCTTCAGAAGCTCGGACACACCATTGCCATTGCCGAGAACGGAAAAGAAGCCGTGGAAAAATTCATGGAAAAAGAATTTGACCTGATTCTCATGGATGGGCAGATGCCGGTTATGGATGGTCTTGAAGCCACCCGGGCCATCCGGGAATATGAAAAAAAATCATCCGGATCAAAAAACCACATCCTGATAATCGCACTCACAGCCAATGCCATGAAAGGAGACAGGGAGCGGTTCATTGAATCGGGCATGGATGACTATATTACAAAACCCATCAAGCGAAAAGACCTTGATGATGCCATTATCAGATGCATGGCAAAGCAAAGGGATATTGAAGCGCCGGCTTTCAAAGGAGAGATCATTAATCTTGATGAACTGATTATGACCATGAACGGGGATAAAAAACTTGTTAAAGAATGCTTTGATGATTTTCACACCCATCACGGCCCCTTACTCAATGACATCAGACGCGGCATTGACAAGAATGATCCTGCCAGAGTCAAGGCATCTCTTCTGGCTTTCCGGGATTCGGTGAAACACCTTTCCTGCAAAAGAATTATGGATGCCGCTTTTTCCCTTGACCGGGCCTTTGACAATCAGGACAAACTCAGCATTGAAAAAGAATTCAGCACCCTTTATGACACTTGTGCAGAATTAAAGGAGTTCATCATCCGGTATTCCGTCAACAACCTTTTTATGAAATTTCTGATCGTGGATGATGAATTTGTTTCCAGAAAAAAATCCCATAAAATCCTCTCCCAATATGGAGAATGCGATATGGCCATCAATGGTCTGGAAGCACTGAACGCTTTTGTTAGGGCTCACAATGAAAATGATCCCTATAACCTGATCTTCCTTGACATTGAAATGCCGGATCTCAATGGAATCCAGGTCATGGCCAAAATCAGGCAATGGGAAAAAACAAAAGGAACAGACCATTCAGATGCTGCAAAAATCATCATGATTTCAGCAGACGACTCAAATGAAACCATTAAAGCCGCACTCAAAGAAGGGTGCGAGGCCTACCTTGTCAAACCCATCAACCGGGACAAGCTTGCCCAGGCGTTTAAACAGGTTCATTATATTTAATACCGTCAAAACTTGGCCTGGAAATCTTACTGCTGTTGATTTAAAATTGAATTAAACAGGATAGTTTCTAAACAGAGAGGGTGATCATGAAAGAAACAATTTTAAAAAGCGCGGAAAAATTAAAACAACCTGGCGACTCTTTTGTTCAGGAGTTTTGTAATAAATGGGAAACCCTTGCGGCAATTGGCACCCAGATGTTGATGGAACGACCGGATATTGAAAAACTGATCGGTAAAAATAACCTTAAAATGGCTGAAGACAACAACCGGAATTTTCCACGGTTCATGGCTGCTCTTTTTTTGAATTATCAACCGAACACCCTTGTGGAAACTGTACTCTGGGTATTCAGGGCCTACCGGGCCCACGGGTTCCAGACAACTTACTGGGCCGCTAATTTAAACATATGGGTCGATCTCTTGAAAAAGGAACTCACACCGGAAGCATTTAAGGAAATTTATCCTTTTTATAACTGGCTGATCATTAACATACCGATTTTTGTCAGTATCACCGACAATGATATTTTGGATAATAATGCTTCCTCATAATCAATCATTGCCATATCCTAAGGGGGCCATCTCGTAACCAACACATGATTACTGAACAATTGTATCAGGAATACCTGAATCTTCTTCTTAATGGCAAAAGAGTGGCTTGCGGACATATC
>CAZUDE010000013.1:71509-105320 GCA_964619205.1 uncultured Desulfobacula sp.
CGTTCAAAAGCTGCTTGAGCAGGACATTGAAATCAAAACCCTTTATACGGATTTATTTCAAAAAAGCCTTTACGCCATAGGGGGACTTTGGGAATTGAATAAAATAACGGTGGCTAAAGAGCATCTGGTGACTGCCATAACAGAAGGCCTTTTAAATTTGGTGTATCCGAGACTGTTTAAAAAAGGACCTTTAAAAAACAATAAAAAAGTGGTGATTTCGTGTACAGCCAACGAACTGCACCAGATTGGCGGAAAAATGGTTGCCGACATATTTGAGCTCAATGGCTGGGACAGCCATTTTCTTGGTGCCAATACCCCGGTGGATCATCTGCTGGAGTATATACAGGAGATAAAGCCATCTCTGGTAGGATTATCCATCAGTGTTTATTTCAATATTCCCTCGTTGAAAGCCGGATTGGATGCAGTAAGATCCAATTTTACAAACCTGGATATCCTTGTTGGAGGGCAGGCCTTCAACCGGGGTGGTAAAGACATATTGAAACAATATACAGGAATTCACTATATCCCATCCCTTGAGGAGCTTAACCCCATTGTCCTGGAATAAAAACATGGAAGCGGCGTCAGCGGATTTGAAAATCCTTCAATACCTCAATGAACAGGCTCCTGTCCTGTTTATGGTTCTTAATAAAAATGGAATCATACAGCGAATAAACCATTTCGCAGCCGTTCATATAGGGAACTATATTATTGGGAAGGCTTTCCAGGATTTGATTCTCGATTTCCATCACACATTTCAGTTGAATACTGCTGTAGCATGTTCCGACACGGTTCATTTACTGGGTTTTGATGCTAAAACAGGCCCCTCTCAAAGCTATCAATTCTATTTTTATCCTTCGGGGAACCAAATACTTGCCTTTGGACACCTCGATGTTGATGAAATAGAATCTCTCAGCAGTGGGCTGGTGGCTGCCAATCAGGAATTGAATAACCTGACCCGGCAGCTGAACATAAAAAATCGGGAACTCACGAGGGCCAATGAAAAGATTACCGAGCTGACAAGAACCGATCCCCTGACACAGCTTGCCAACAGGCGCTATTTCACCGAACGCATCGAAGAAATGGTATCGCTTGCAAACCGGAAATCACAACCGCTTTCGCTGATTATGACCGATATTGATAAATTTAAAACAATCAATGATACCTATGGCCATGATGTTGGTGATCTTGTCCTTAAAGGGTATGCCGATCTGATGAAAAACCATACGCGTACTGAAGATCTGGTAACCCGTTTCGGGGGCGAAGAATTTATTATTCTTCTGCCGGTTACAGACAAGTTTCAAGCCCATGTTTTTTCAGAACGTATCCGGATGAATCTATCGGCAACGGATCTCATCGGCAATGGCCATCATGTCACGGCAAGCTATGGGGTCAGCCAATTGCTGCATGATGAAAAAAGCCCCTCTTTGATCAAGCGCGCAGACACGGCATTATATCAGGCAAAAACCTCCGGCCGAAATCGAACCGTTATTGCCGGGCATGAGCCTCTATCTGATGCCGGAACCTGAAGAAATTACAGACACTGCTGCTGCCATTGAAAAAATCAAGGACCCCAAGGGAGATTTCAGATTTTCAGATGGAGAAGGATATATCTGGATCCATAACCTTGACGGAAACATGGTCATGCATCCCATTAAACCATCTCTTGATGGAACCGCCCTGCTTGAAATACGAGATGTAAATGGGGTTTATTTATTTGCTGCCATGAATGAACTGGTTGAAAAATCAGGAAAAGGATGGGTTGCCTATGCATGGCCAAAACCAGGAGTAAAGGAAAGTTCACCCAAGGTATCGTATGTTGTTCTTGTCAAACATGGCAAAAAGGATTATGTCGCCGGCTGTGGAATGTATGATGTAACAGCCAAGGATATAAAAGCAAAATTCCCAAAAGATGCAGTTTATGAAGATTAAACCTGTTCCGGTGTCAGGATTTAACAATTAAAATAATCAGTCTGAAGAAAAGGAATGAATAACAGAAAACCGTAATTTCATTCCTTTTCTTTAAAATATTTAATTCTATCTTCCAGCCATCATGGCCGCCACATCCGCCTCTGGTGTGGTAATGGGTTTAAGGTCAAAATTGGCATTGGTAATGGTGGAAAAAAGGCCCTTGGCAACAAAGAAACCGGCGATATCGTCACAGATGCAGAATTTCTTTGCCTTATGACCCCATACCGAGATGCCTTTGAGCACCCAGATAAACAGGTTCTGAAGATCGGCCACAAAGGTTTTCTCAAACCTTGACAAATAAAATCGACTCTTATATTTAAAACTCGTGAGATTTACAGGCAAAGTTGATTGCAATGAACAATATAAGGAGTAATGAATGAACATTTTATTTTTCGGACCCAACGGAAGCGGCAAAGGAACCCAGGGAGCCATCCTGAAAGACAAATACAATATCGCCCATATTGAATCCGGTGCTATTTTCCGTGACAACATCAAAGGCGGCACAGAGCTTGGCAAAAAAGCCAAAGCCTATATCGACAAGGGCGATCTGGTTCCTGATGAAATCACCATCCCCATGATCCTGGACAGGATCAAACAGGATGATTGCAAAAAAGGCTGGCTTCTGGATGGATTTCCAAGAAATAAGGTCCAGGCGGAAAAACTCGATGCCTCCCTTAAAGAAGCGGGCATCAAGCTCAATTTTGTCATTGAAATGATTCTGGACCGCAAGATTGCAAAAGACAGGATCATGGGACGCCGTCTCTGCGAAAAAGACAACAACCATCCCAACAATATCTTTATTGACGCCATCAAACCCAATGGTGACAAATGCCGGGTCTGCGGCGGTGCATTGACCAAACGAAATGATGACCAGGATGAAACCGCCATTGATAAACGCCATTCCATCTACTATGATACAAACACCGGAACACTTGCCGCTACCTATTATTTCAGAGATCTGGCAGCAAAAGACAATGTAAAATACATCACCCTGGCCGGGGAAAAAGATCTTAAATCCGTTACCAATGAGCTGGTTTCAAAACTTTAGGATTTGATATCCGTCTTAATTTTCAGAGCCTTTCCACCTTCCTGAAAGGGCGGGAAGGCTCTTTTTTTACTTGCTTTTCATTGCTTTGTCTGTTACAAGTCCGGGTTATAAATATTTTAAGGATATTTAAATACACTATGAAAGGGGCGATGTTTCTTGAAAGAAATTGTAGTCAAGGTTATTGACAATGATGTTGAGCGTGCATTACGGATATTAAAGAAAAAAATCCAGAATGACGGCCTCTTCAAACGTCTTAAAGTTAAAAAACATTTTGAAAAACCATGTCAGTACAGACGGCGCAAGATGAGAGAAGCAGTTAGAAGACAAAGAATTGCTGCCTCACGTTCCCGCAGAAGAAACGGTTAAAAAAAATTATAAATTCACCCGGCATTGATTTTCATAAATTTCTGCCGGGTTTTTTATTTTAAGAAAATGGCAAAAATATCTTACCAGGAATGTCTTCAGACCATATACAAGCTTGGCCGCTTTGGTATCAAGCTTGAGCTTGATACCATTCAAGATATTTTACAGCGTCTTGACAGCCCTTGCCGGAAATTCAAGACAGTTCATGTGGCCGGCACCAACGGCAAGGGGTCCACTGCCGTCTATATTGCATCCATCCTTCAGCAGGCAGGGTTTAAAACCGGGGTTTATACCTCTCCCCACCTGGTCCGCTTTAATGAACGGATCATCATCAACGGACAGGAAATTTCCAATGACCAGGTAGCGGAGGCCTATGAAGCGGTTCATACGGCAGACATGGGAAAAAGAAAGGCCACCTATTTTGAGATTGCAACGGCCATGGGCTTTTATCATTTTGCAAAAGAAGCAGTGGACTGGGTAGTTGTTGAAACAGGCATGGGCGGACGATTTGATGCCACCAATGTCATTCTCCCAGAGGTCAGTGTCATCACCAACCTGTCCATTGAGCATACGGAATATCTAGGCAAAACAATCAAAGCCCTGGCATGGGAAAAAGGCGGAATCATCAAACCGGGCATCCCTGTTGTCACAGCAGTATCTCAGGCTTCCGGCCGCAGGGTTCTTCAAAACATTGCCAAGGAAAAATCCGCTGATCTCCTGTTTTATAAAAAAGATTTTTCCATAAGAAAGGATACGGGCAAGGAAACCTACACGTTCCATGGGCTTTATAACCATTTTGACCGCCTGATAAAACCCCTGGCGGGTGAGCACCAAAAAGAGAATCTGAGTCTTGCCCTGGCTGCCTGTGAACTGATTTTTAAAACAAACAAAAGCACGGACCCGAGATATGATTTAACCCAGACCCTGGTAAAAGAAGGTCTTTCACAGGCCCGGTGGCCGGGACGGCTTGAGCATGTCATGGAAAAGCCCCTGGTAATTCTTGACGGGGCCCACAATCTTCATGCCACAAAGGTCCTGGGAAAATACCTGTCTTCTTTTCTCAAAGGAAGAACGCTGACTCTGGTCCTGGGCATTCTGGATGACAAGCCCTATGAAAAAATGCTTGAACACCTGGTGCCTCTGGCAGACAGGGTGATAATTACCAAAGCTAAGATTGACAGGAGCCTTGAACCGGCCATATTGAAAGCCGCGGCGCAACAGCTGACCCAAAGCCCTGTGTCCATTATCCAAGATGTAAAAGAAGCAGTCACCCATGCCGTAAAAACTTCCAGGGATACGGATGTGGTCTGTGTGGCAGGTTCTCTCTACGTTGTAGGGGAAGTCAAAGAAAAATTTGATGTTGACCTTGATCAATCGGCAAAGTTCAATTAGTATATGGCCCATGCGCTCGTAGTCCAGTGGATAGGATGTCAGCCTCCGAAGCTGAAGATCGCTGGTTCGATTCCAGCCGGGCGCACCATATTTCTTTTTAAATGAATACCTCACTCAACATAGGCCTTATCAGCTATCGGAGCAACCCCCACTGCGGAGGCCAGGGTGTTTATATCCGGAATCTGAGCCGGGCCCTTTCAGATCTCGGACACCGGGTTGAAGTGATCTCCGGACCGCCGGATCTTGCCCTGGACCCCGGTGTGACACTCACCCGGCTTAAGACCCTGGATCTGTACAACCCTGAAGACCTGTTCAGAACCCCGCGCCTTGAAGAACTCAAAGATTTCATCAACCTCATTGAATGGCTGGATGTGTCGGCCATGGGATATCCCGAACCCCTGACCTTTGGAATGCGGGTCAAACGCCATCTCTCAGAAACCAAGAAAAAATTTGATATCATCCATGACAATCAATGCCTGTCCTACGGCATTTTATCTTTAGCCCGGCACATGCCGGTGACGGCTACCATTCATCACCCCATGACCGTTGACCGGCGCCTGGCCGTTCAAAGCACTAAATCCTTTTATAAAAAATTAAAGGCCCTTCGCTGGTATTCCTTTATCAACATGCAAAAAAAGGTGGCCAGAAAACTAAGTCATATCATTACAGTGTCTGAAAGCTCAAAAAAAGACATTGCAAAAGAATTCAGCATCTCTGAATCAAAATTTCTGACCATCCCCATCGGCATTGATACAGATCTTTTTTATCCCGTGGAAACCATCAGAAAAGAGCCGGGACGAATCATTGTGACCAACAGTGCAGATACCCCCTTAAAAGGCCTGTATCATCTTTTGTTTGCGGTTCACGGTATTGTGAAAATCAGGCCTTTGAAACTCATTGTCATCGGGACTCCCAAAGAAAACGGGGGCATTGAAAAACTTGTTAAAAAACTGGATCTGGAAAGACACGTCCGGTTTACAGGCCGCATTGACAACGGCCGGTTTGTAAAGGAATATGCCCGGGCTGAACTGGCCGTGGTGCCCTCTCTCTATGAAGGATTCGGGCTTCCCGTGGGAGAAGCCATGGCCTGCCGGGTTCCGGTCATCTCTACCACCGGCGGCGCCCTGCCCGAAGTGGCCGGGAATGCGGCAAAGCTCGTTCCGCCCGGCAATGCGTCAGCCCTCAGGGATGCCATCCTGGAACTTCTGGATGATCCCTCCCAGCGCGAAGCCCTGGCTGAAAAAGGATATCAGCGGGTCTTAAGGGAGTTTACCTGGGAAAAAACAGCCGTCCGGACGGCAGACGCCTACCGGGAGATTATCCGTGCTTACCATTGATTTTGACCGGCTGAATATCAGGCCCGGCCAACGGGTTCTGGATATCGGCTGTGGTGAAGGACGGCACACCATTGAAGCCTGTCGCAGAAAGGACACCCTTTGCGTGGGCGGGGATTTTATATTTGAGAACCTGATTGAAACCCGGAAAAAACTGGATTTTCACCGGGAACTGAACGATCTTTCCTGCAGAACCATTGATCTGTCCTGCATGAATGTAACCTGTCTGCCCTTTAAAGAAAACAGCTTTGACCTTGTCATCTGCTCCGAAGTCCTGGAACATATTCAGGATGACGCAAAAGCGGTTTCCGAGCTCATCCGCATCGTAAAACCGGGAAAAACCCTTTGCATCAGCGTCCCAAGATTCTGGCCTGAAAAAGTCTGCTGGATCTTATCCAGGGAATATTCCAGAACGGACATGGGTCATGTCCGGATTTACAAAAAAACTGAATTGATCAAAACCATTGAATCCTCGGGCGCGGATTTTCTTTATTCCCATTACAGCCACAGCCTCCACGCCCCTTTCTGGTGGCTCAAATGCCTGGTGGGTCCGGGCAAGACAAACTCTTTGCCCGTGAATCTTTTTCACCGGTTTCTGGTCTGGGATTTAATGGCGCGCCCGCCCCTCACAAGATTCCTGGATAAACTCTTCAACCCTGTTTTTGGAAAAAGCCTGGTTCTCTATTTTAAAAAATCCTAGGATCTGATAGGATCTTTTCTTGTCTATACTCAGGAGAAAAGATAAAATGAACCAGACCTTAGACCTTATTTTAAACCGGAAATCCATCCGCGCCTATACAAAAACAAAGATCACCCCTGAACAAAAAGATCAAATCATACAGGCTGCCCTTCGATCCCCTACGGCCGGCAATATGATGCTGTATTCCATTCTTGAAGTGAGCGACCAGGAAAAAAAAGACAGACTTGCCATCACCTGCGATCACCAGCCCTTTATTGCAAAGGCGCCCCTGGTTCTGATTTTTCTTGCCGATTATCAGAGATGGATGGATTATTTCAAAACATCCGGGGTGGAAGAATTCTGCAAAACCAGGGATCTTCCCGTCAGAACCCCTGAACAGGGGGATCTTTTTCTTGCCTGCTGCGACGCCCTGATTGCAGCCCAGACTTCAGTCATTGCGGCCGAATCCCTGGGCATCGGATCCTGCTATATCGGGGATATCATGGAACACTATGAAATTCACCAGGCCCTGTTTGATCTGCCGCAATATGTGTTTCCCATCACCATGGTCTGCTACGGTTATCCCACACGCCTTCAGAAAAACCGGCCGATTTCTTCACGATTTGATTCAGAGTACCTGGTTTTTAAAGATACTTACAAAAGATTGTCTGAAAATGAATTTCAAACCATGTTTGAGCAGCGCCACAGAAAGGTTTTCGGCAGCAGAAAAGAAATCAAGGGCGCAAAAAACATGGGTCAGCACCTGTATCAAAAAAAATATACGGCTGAGTTTTCCGCTGAAATGAACCGTTCCGTTCAAAAAAGTCTGGATGTCTGGCTCAAAAAACACCCACTTTGCCTGGGAGACACGATATGACCAAACTCTGGCTGCTTTTTTTTCTTTTTTTCATCCCTGTTGCGATTCAATCCTGCGCCGTGAACCGCATCCCGGTAAAACGGCAGGACCCCCTGATTGGCAGGATCATTGATACACGGACATCTGTTCCCGTTGATTTTGATACCCTGATCGAAAAAATCAGCACCCATGATGTGATCTATCTGTCTGAAAAGCATGACAATCCGGATCACCATGCCATGCAGCAGCGCGTCATAAAACAATTGATTCAAAACGGCATTGTCCCCCTTATCGGGTTTGAATTCTTTTCCATGGAAGATACGCCCGATCTTTTAAATTTCATTGATTCGGGAAAGGCTGCCCACTCAAAAAACCTTACAAAAATCATAGAATCCGACTTAAGAAAAAAACTGGGTTGGGACACCCAGCCCGATAACATGTGGGCCTATTATTACGACCTTCTGACAGTGGCCCGGGAAAATAGTCTTGAAGTCGCCGGGCTTGATCTTCCCACTACCCTGAAAAAAAGAATCACCAGAAAGGGCATGGACGGCATCACCCCCATTGAAAAAGAGCAGGTCTTTTCAACCCGATTGTCGGATCAGGGGTATAAAGATTATATGCTTTCCATTTTCAGGGTAGTCCACTGCGGCATGGGAAACGAACAGATGCAGTCAAAACTCTGGGATACCTGGGTGGCCCGAAATGACAGAATGGCCCTGTCCATCACAAGGCTGAAACACCATCATAAAGGCCCCCTTGTGGTTATCATCGGCGGCGGCCATACAGAATACGGCCTGGGCGTCATCAACCGGGTGGCGGCCATTGATCCGAATCTGACCCAGATTAATTTTGCCTTCAGGGAAATCAGCACAACTCCTGCCGATCTGCCCGAATACCTCACTCCCCTGGATCTGGAAGGATATAATAGAGTGGCGCCGGCAGATTTTCTCTTTTTTACCCAAAGGGTTTCCTATGAAGATCCCTGCGAAGAGTTCAAAAAATCCATGCGGAAAATGAAAAAACCGACTGAAAATTAAAATTTTTCTTGACGGAAAATCATCGCCCTGATAATTATTGGATGGCCGTCCAGCCAAAGAGCATGATAAAACAAATAAAGGACCCTGATGCCAGCAAACGACAAAGACCCAAAAGAGCAGATTATCCTCAATGCCGTCAAAAAAATTCTCGCGCAAAAGGGGTATATGGGCACCACCATCAGCCTGGTGGCCAAAGAAGCCGGGGTATCCAGAGGGCTCCTGCATTATTATTTTAAAAACAAGGATGAAATGCTGGCCCGTGTTATCAAGGAAAATATGGAAATCAGCATTGTCATGATCACCTCCGTATTTGACCATCACAACACACCCAAGGGCTATGCAAAAGGGATTGTCAACCTTTTGCGGGGCGTCATGGAGCATGACCCTGATTTTTTCAGTCTTTTTTTTGAAGGTTTTGCCGTGGCGCGGCACAGTGAAATTGTCAACACTGAGCTGGCAGCCCTTTACGGCAAATTCAGGAAAGCACTTGAAACAAGCCTTCAAAGCGCATGCAACAGGCAATCAATCTCCCCCTCCCTTCCGGTTCAGACCCTGGCCGCCATCATCACCGGGATCATAGACGGCATGGGGCTTCAGCTTTTAACCGAACCAAATCTGTGCCAAAATGAAATCATATGGGAGGGGATTGAAATCGCCATTGTTGACCTGTTCTTAAAGGACAGATAAAAAATTTAACTCTTTATTGGCTGGTCGTCCAGCCAATAAAACTGAATCAAAGGAGCAAAAAAATGGAAAGTCAAACCATCACCTTAAAAAGCAATTTGAAAATTCATACCCTGATCCAGGGAGACAAAACCAACCCGGCGCTTGTCCTTCTGCATGGATGGCCCTCCAGCAGTCTTTTGTGGCGGCATCTCATCCCGGAATTATCAAAGCATTTTTATGTGCTGGCCCCGGACCTTCCAGGACACGGAACATCAGACAAGCTTGAAACCACCCCCTATGATCTTGATTTTTTCCGCGGGTTTATCCTTGATTTTTTTGATGCCCTTGATCTTTCAACCGCCCATCTCTGTGTTCACGATCTCGGCGGAATGCCGGGCCTGAGCTTTGCCGTCCGCCATCCGGACCGGATTGGCAAATTCATTGTCATGAATACCAGCCCCTATTCAGACTGGTCCCTTGCCCTCCGGGCATCCATCTTCCTTTTAAAACAAAAAACCCTGACCTGGTTGTTTTTGAATCGCTTTGTGTTCAGGGAAGTTCTTAAAAACGGATTCTATAACAAAAAATTGGTCGCCCATGAAATCATTGATATTTTCAGGACTCCCTGGCTTGAATCAAGACAGACCAGAAAAGCTTTTTCAGCAACAATTGACATCCCGCCCGAACGCATGGTGGAGAAAAGGAAAGACTTAAAAAAAATAAATCTTCCCACCCTTATTCTCTGGGGCAGAAAAGATGTGTTCTTCCCTTTTAAAATTGCAAAAATGCTTCATGAAGACATCAAAACTTCCAGTCTTGTCGCCGTTGAAAACGCAGGGCATTTTCTACAGGAAGAACAGCCTGAATTCATCCTCCGGGAAATGGTGAAATTTCTGCCCTGAAAATAGATTCCATTGCCTTTCCATTTTTCTACATGGAAGCCGTCTGCCAGCGAAGCTGAAATCCATCCCCTGTTACAATGGAATCCGGGGTAACCGGAACATGGCCGGAGTCGGGCAGAATGACATGCATGGGGCAGTCCTGCAAAATGTCTTTTTCAATATCAACCCCAGGCATCACTTCAATGAGCATCATGCCTTTTTCTGTTAACCTGAAAACACCCACATTGGTCACGTACAGGACAGTTTTCCCTTTTTTCATGGCCTGTTCGCCACTCATGGTGATTTCACCGACATTTTTGATAAATTTGTGAGTACCGGGTTTAATAATGCAAAGCTTTTTGTCTTGGATTTCCATTTGCGCATTGGCCATCCAGGATCCCACAAAAATAAGGGTCTCGGCAGCAGCACAAAAATCCGGAAACCCGCCGGGTCCCACATAGTTCAAGGGGCCTTCACCCCGCCTGGAGACGTTTACATTTCCCTGGCTGTCCACTTCTAATATCCCCAAAACCGCACAATCCAGATGGTCATAACATAGATGAAAAACCTGGGCCGAAGATATGATTTCCCTGGGATTGATCCCGGCTCCGAAATAAATGCCTGGTGCGGGAAGGCCTCCGATGACGCCGGTTTCAGACATGAATGTCACCTCATTAAACAGACCGCCGGTATGGATCAGCCGGGCGACTTCCTCGGGAAGCCCTACGCCGATAATGATATTGCAGCATTTTTTTACAAACCAGGTAAAGGTTGTAGCGGCCAGCCTTGCCAGAGCATCTTCCACCTTTCCCCGGACCGGGGTAATGCCCAGAACGCGGTTGACGAACTGAAGTTCCTGCATGGCCGCGTGGGGGTCAACCCTGGCACCTTCGGTGAACATGGGCCAGAATTTTTTCTGAGGCACTGCAACGGTCTGCTCATTGTAAGGGTGAACCACCACTGCATCCACCCTGTCTGCGGTCAGAAAAATATCATCCGGCCGCTTTTCAATGATTTCCGCCACACTGACCAGTACCTTCCCTCCGTTTGCCCTGGCTGCCAGAGCCGACTCAGAGGTTTCCGTAAACAGGGCACAGTTTTTCACGTATATATTGCCCTCGCGGTCAGCAGCCGGGGCAATAAAAAAAGCCGTGTCTATTTTAGGCAAGCTATACCTAAGCCTTTCTCCCGCAGCCTCGGACATGCTTTTTCCTCTTTTGGGAATAACCACGGTGCCGTTGCCCACCCTGGGATCCAGGAATGTACCGACCCCGGTTTCGCTTTCAATGAAAAACTGACCCCGGCCCTGGGCTTCGATAAGCAGGGTCTCAATCCCCTGGGGAAGGGTGTGCAGCTCCACTGCTCCCTGATCTGCCAGCTTCAGTATGGACTTGACCGTCTCATGGTGACCGGCAACAAACCGGGTGATCAGCCCGGGATGCCGGCCCAGTTCCTCCAGGGTCCCCGGAATCCGGCCCCTGCCGCCCTGGGCCCCGACAACAATATGGGTGAGCCCTCTGGGGTGCCCTGTTTCCCGGAAATGTTGTTCAATGGCCCAGAACCAGACCGAGGGCCGGGCATTCCCGGCCATGCCGCAGGAAAACGTTGTGGCCCCGTCAGCTATCAGGCGGACCGCGTCCATGGCTGTCATGAATTTTGGATTATCAACGCCCTTGGGTTTATACTCCAGATCCTTTTTTTTCCATGTCAGCCGCCATCGTAAAATTACACTCAACAGCCGAATCTTTGCAGACAGTTTCATCATGATTCCTTTCCAATAAATGAAAAACAAACAATGAATATCCAATGTCTTTGTTTAATAGTTGAGCAAGGAACGTGCCGGAGAAACAAGATGATTTAAAAACATATCTGCTTGATTTTATAATGAATATAATGATACATGCATAACACTTGGCAGGACACATCCCCGGAATTGTTAAAAATGCTGACAGGCTGTAAAACAGCCGCCTTTTAAAATATCTTTACAGGCATTGGAGACATTGATACGAAATTGATTATCCAGCTTGTATTTCTGTGACTGGATATCATTCAAATTTATATAACCGGAGCCAAATAACTGCAAGGCCGGTGCAGCGGGTTTTAATCATAAATAAAAGTGGGACAGGGATCCGCACCAAGACCGGAAAAAAATCAGGCAACTTGAAGAATCACAAAAATAATACTAAAAAGCATCTCAATTGCATCAGAAGACCATTCCCTGTCCGGCTTCCTCATAGGTCACGCCATCTCTGATGTGGTAAATGCGTTTAAAGGTCGGGATGATTTTTTCATCGTGAGTGACAACGATAACAGCAGTCTCGAATTTTCCGGCCATATCGTTCAAAATTCGAATTACTGCCAGAGCACGTTCACTATCAAGTGGGGCGGTGGGTTCATCCGCAAGAATTACCGGCGGACGATTTACCAGGCCTCTGGCAATTGCCACCCGCTGTTGTTCGCCCCCGGAAAGCTGTGATGGCATTGCTTGGGCACGACGCTCCACATCAAGTGCTTTCAGCAGGTCTCTTGCCTTGCTGCGCGCTTCCGAGTCAGGCTTTCCAGCCAGCATGGGAAGCAGGGCAACGTTATCCGTGACATCAAGAAAAGGGATGAGATAGGGTGCCTGGAATATAAACCCGATTTTGTCCCGACGGAGTGCCCGCAAGTCTTTGACCATCCAGCCGTCATCATAAATCACTTCTCCGCCCAGGATCATGCGCCCGGCGGTTGGTTCGATCACTGCTCCCAGACACTTGAGCAATGTGCTCTTGCCTGATCCCGAAGGGCCGATCAAACCAATAACTTCGCCAGGGGCAACCTGCATGTCGACCTTCCTTAATGCATCAACAGAAGTATCTCCGCTGCCATAGCGCTTCCGCAACCCTTGGATATGAATCCCTTTGTCACTCATGTTAACCGCCAATCGCCTCGGCCGGATCGACTTTAAGCGCAGCCCGGATGGCAAAGATGCTCGATAGTATGCAGATCACGATTACAATAACAAATCCCCTGATGGAGTCGAGGGGTTCCAGTAATACATATTTGGGGAAAATGGGGGCCATCACCAATGTGGCAGTAATCTTGCCCACCACGAAACCGATAATGCCGAGAGCCACGGCTTGTTGCATGATCAGGCCGGCAATGGTGCGGTTCGGGGTGCCGATCAATTTGAGAACCGCTATTTCACGGATTTTTCCGAGTGTCAGGGTATAGATAATAAAAGCGACAATGGCTGCGCTGACAATTGAGAGGATCACTAAAAACATACCTATCTGTTTTGCTGAAGTGGCGATCAGTTTGCCCACCAGTATCTCCTCCATCTGGCTGCGCGTATGAACCGTCAGGCGTTTCCAGCGGCGGATCGTTTCAGCCACTTCCTCTGCCCTGTAGACCGAATCAAGCTGCACCAGAATGGCATTGACATAAGGGTTTTTGTTTTGTGAAGCGATCACTGCATCAAGAACCCCGGGTTGCCTGAAGGCAGGGTTTTGCCCGGTACGACGATGCTGCTGCAGAATACCATCATTGTCCTTGAGAAACTGGGCTTCCTGGGCATCTTTCAGTGGGATGAACACCATGGGATCTCCATTTGAGGATACCATTCTTCTGGTTAGACCAACCACTGTGTAGTGATTGCGCCGGATCTGAAGACGTTCACCTATCTTGAATCCGGCAGTGATATCAGCCACTGCTTCGTAATGGCCACGGGTGATGTGCCTTCCGGAAATGAGATACGGCGGCCAGCCCGCTGTGCCGGTGCCACCGGCCATGATCCCGGTGACCATGGCGCGGACGTCGCGTTCACCCTTTCGCACCTGCATCGTGAGATAGGTAACATTGGCTGTCCGGCTGACCCCTTTTATACCGTGTATGACCCGCCAGGTATCATCATAGATGCTTGATGGTTCGGCATAGGGGCCGAGGGTGTCCTTTTGGACCACCCAGAGGTCGGCACCGCTGTTGTCCAGCAAGGCCTTGGCATCATCCACCATCCCGCGGTAGATCCCCGCCATGGACAGCGTAACACCAATCAACAGCCCAAGGCCCAAACCGGTAAAGACAAACTTGCCCCAGGCATGCATTATATCCCGGCCTGCAAGGCTGATCATCGTTTTGTCTCCGCAATAGAGTCAACAACTCGTATACGGTTATGCGTGTTTAAAGTTTTTATGCTGTACATTACTACCTGATCTCCGGCTTTGAGTCCTGAAAGGATCTGCACATTGCCTTCTAAATCGGCAATGCCTGGAGAGACAGGAGTAAAATAAAGCTTTTTGTTCATTACCTGCCACACCCCCAACCGGCCATCAATACGGTGGATGGCGGCATTGAGGATAACGGGTGCAGGCGGCAGCGCAGACAAGGTGAGGGTGACTTCGGCCAGTTCCCCAACGGGTGGCAGCGGTTCGGGAAGCTGATCAAACACAACCTTGGCCAGCATTTCTTCGGTTACCATATCTGCCAATGGCTCCAACCGGAGCACTCGACCAGACAGGGCTTGCCCGTTATGCGAATGCAGCATAATCTGAGCCGGTAAATTTTCTTTCAGGCCATGGGCACTGATCTGGTCAAAACGCACATTGACCCATAGGTTCTTTGGGTCGATCAGCTCTACCACTGTTTGACCTGCTACTACAGTCGTGCCTGGATCTACAGAACGTTCGGCAACCAAACCATCAACCGGTGAAATCAAGTTAAGGGTGTTACGCTGTGCATCCAATGCCTGGCGGTCGAAACGGATGCGGGCCAATTCGCCTTTCGCAACGTTAAGACCAGCCTCGGCCAGCCGCAGCTCATGTTTTTTACCGGCAGCAATTTCTTCACTGACGGTGTCCGATGCCCTCAATTTATCATAGCGCCGGGCCTGGGCCTGGGCATAGGCAAGGCGGGCCTCGGCTTCATGCAGTTGTGCCTCAGCACGATTGATTGCCGCCCCCTGAGAACGGATACGTTCGTCTAAATCAACCGGGTCCATTTCACCAAGTATCTGTCCGGCTCTGACATGATCCCCTACACTCACGGCTAACCGTTTAACCCGTCCTGCAACAGTGGGTCCAATCCTGTGTGTAAAACGTGCCTCAATGCTGCCGATCCCGAAGAGTGCCGGCGAAATGGATCGATTTCCCACCGTGCTCACCGTCACAGATACCGGTGCAAGCGGACCCGACCGTAAGGACACATAGACAAAAAGCACAAACAGCGGCAGTATCAAGGCGAACAGAACCAGGGTGCGCCCCTTTACAGGTAATTTTTTCATTTCATTCTCCTATCGACCCTGGCGGGCGGTTTGCATGCCATAATGAAGGTACTCGATTTTTGACACCTTGTTCTGCCAATTCCCTGATATCCTTGCCATGGAAATCCCCAGGGTAAAAATTAGAATCAATGTCAATGCAAGCAACACCTGGTTGACCGGAACTTTATGTGTTAAAAAGAAAAACCCAATGGCATTTTTTTCAGGACAGTTTTGTACGCACGTCATACATGCTGTACATTCAGATGAATGAATCAGTGATTTCTGCCTGATTTTTATGATGGCCGGACAGGTTCTTTCACATTTGCCGCATTCCGTGCAATTGGCTGAATTCCGTTTGATTTTGCCCAGACTGACAAAGCTGATAATGCCTAGAATGGCTCCATACGGACAAAGATACCGGCACCAGAAATTTCTGATGACAACCGACAAAAGAAACAAAACCAGTATAACCATCTGTGCGGTACCGGAAATCCGGGTAAAAAACCTGAGCATTGCAATATCGGCAAACCGGTTGTAGGAGCTTTGAATGAATTGCTCAACACTGATCATCGGCATATTAAAAATTATGATCCAAATAAAAAACCCTGCGAGAATGTATTTTACGCTTCGCAGTATCAAATCGAGCCGGAAAGGAATTGAAAGGTTTTTATTAAAAATAAAGACATGGATCTTACCAAGGAAATCAGATAAAAGGCCAATGGGACAGATCCAGCCGCAAAATCCTTTTTTTGCGATCAGCGCGGTCAGGCAAATGATTAAAAAAAGCACCAGTGCAGACGGATGAACCTCATTAATCCTTCCGGTAAAGAGAAAATGCTTTAAACTGACCAGCGCGCTGATGGGAAGGAACGCTTCAACTCCGGGAGGTCTTTCAAAATCAGGTATTACCCCTGCCTCAATTTGAGAAACAAACAGATAAAACCTGATCCCGATGTTGATCACCACCATCAAAAATATAATCTGTACAGATCTTCTTGCAAGGTGCTGATACCCGGAAATATAGAATTGAATTTTTTTTCTCATTTTGCGGTTGACCCCAATAGTTTGATTCCAGCTTCTTACTATCATTTCCAGATTAAAAATAAATTGATCCATGTCAATATTTACGGATTTTTTTAAAACATATCTATTTGATCTTATAATCAATATAATGATACATGCATAACACTAGGCTGGACACACTCCTGGAAATGTTAAAATGCTGACGGACTGTAAAGCAAAGGAGGCTTTCATGAAAGTATTTGCGATTAATTCAAGTGCCCGGGTGGGCGGTGAGAGCAAAACCGAGTTGATTTTGAATCATTTGGTTAAAGGGATGAAACAAGAAGGAGCCGAGGTTGAGGTTGTTAATATTTTTAAAAAAAAGATCAATTATTGCATTGGATGTTTTACCTGCTGGACCAAAACGCCTGGCGAATGTGTGCATCGCGATGAAATGAGCAAGACGATTTTTCCCAGATACATGGCCAGCGATATGTGTATCATGGCAACGCCGCTGTTTCACTATACACTCAACGCAAATCTGAAAACTTTTATTGAGCGCACCCTGCCGTTTGTACAACCCTTCCTTGAATTTAAAAAAGGGGTAACAGGGCATCCGTTGAGACAGGTGCCGCCCCCTGTTGTGGCCCTTTCTGTTGCCGGTTTCCCTGAATATTCGGTTTTTAAACAGTTAAGCGCCTATATGAATCATCTATACGGGAAGCATCTAATCGCTGAAATTTATATTCCCGGAGCCGAAACCCTGGCGATGAATACTGATGATCCTTTGGTCAAATCCGTTCTGGACGCTGTAACCCGGGGAGGAAGGGAACTGATCAAAAACAAGGTCATATCTGACGGGACAATGAAGACAATCAGTACGCCTACCTCTGATTTTAAAACCATGGCGCCCCTTGGCAATATTTTCTGGCAAACCTGCATTGACGAAGGGGTAACACCCAAAGAATTTAACAAGCTGGGACTGGTACCAAGGCCCAATTCCCTGGAATCCTTCCTGGCACTGATGAAAGAAGGGTTTAATCCTAAAAAAGCAGAAGGGTTTAAAGGATGTTACCAATTCGTTTTTACAGGTGAAAAGGAGGGCACCTGCCATTTTACGATCAATAATAATAAAATCAATTGCAGCCCAGGATCAGCTGAAAAACCGGACATTACAATCACCACGCCCTTTGAGGTCTGGATGGATATTGTCACAAAAAAGGCTGATGGACCCCAGATGTTTATGGAACAAAAATATACGGTTAAAGGGGATATCAATCTGTTGATAAAAATGAACGAGGTATTTGGTTGAATCCTTCCCTTACCGGGTATTTTGGACCGGAAATGAATAAACGGTTAAACTATTACAGATTAATGACAGGGGTAGAAGAGCTGGCCAAAAGGGATGAAGGCTTTGCAGGGATTGTCTCAGCGTATGGACCGCCGCCGCTCTGGGAAAGAGAAGAGGGATTTCATACCCTGATCCATATCATTCTTGAACAGCAGGTGTCGCTGGCCTCGGCAAAAGCGGCCTACACCAAACTGCAACAGGCGATAAACCCATTGGCGCCTGAAAATTTTTTAACCCTTAATGATGAAAATTTAAGGCAGATCGGGTTCAGCCGGCAAAAAATGCGTTACGGCCGAGCCCTGGCCTGCGCAATCATGGATCAAAGCCTTGATTTGACCGGTTTGAGTGAGCTGGATGACCGGGAGGCAAAAGCAAGGCTGATGACGGTCAAAGGGATTGGACCATGGACTGCAGACATATATCTTCTGATGGCCCTGGGCCGGCCCGATATCTGGCCCAAAGGGGATCTTGCGCTGGAGGTTGCTTTTCAGCGGCTGAAAGGGTTGCCGAAAAAACCAACATGGGAAGAGATAAAGGCGGCAAGCAATGCATGGAAGCCCCTAAGAGCAGTGGCGGCAAGGCTGCTGTGGCATTTTTATCTGTGCGGGCAAAAAAAAGGATGGCCGTCTAATACTTTTTTCGTGAAAAATAAAGATTGGCAAGGGCCAGAAGAGAGGTGCCGCCGGACAACTGGTCCACCTTTTTAATTCTCAAATCCGGGAAGGCCCACGCGTTAAATTATTTCAGCGGTTTTTTTGTTTAATGACAGGGTGGTTTTCCTCATGAAGTTTCCATGCGCCGTTATCCCATGCCATGGCTTAATAAATCTCACTGGCCCTCATGGACTGGAGCAGGGCATCCCCATTGGGCCAGTAATTCTGCACCAGATTTTTCTTGTCAATGAGCGTCTGACCTATCTTGTCCAAGAGCGCCTTGCAGGCCACGGGATCGGAATATTTGGCAATGGGGTCGTCTTCCCTTTCCAGGGATGTATACAAGGTGGAAGGCCATTCTCTTGAAAAGGCACCCCGGATGCAGGAGATAACGTTATGTGCGTTCAAAAATATTCTCGAAAATACCGTCGTCCGCCTCAATGCACCGGTCTTTCAATTCCCGGTATTTTTCAAGCAGGGATCTCCCGTCATCGGTCAGTTTTGTCCCTGTTATTTTATCGGCTAGAACCACGGGCTTTCCAAAATTTGCTTCAGTGGATTTAATTTTGCTCCACACGCTCTTATAGGACATCTTCAGCTCCTTAGCGGTCTGATTGATGGAATGGGTCCGGTCAATGGATTCAAGGATGGTCATCCGCCCCTTTCCCATGATGATGCCACCGTCGTCGGCAACAAGAATCTGGCTGGATTTAAGCTTCATCTTTTATTTCCTCATCATTTTTCCTCTTATACCTTGTTTTGTCTTTCGTGTATATGCTTTTAGCGTTCAGGCTCAAACAGGCAATTTTAAAAAAAAATAAATTCTCCCTTGACCTTATGTTAATCATAACATAAGGTTATTTTCGTATAATAACCGGATCACATTGGAAAGCATCCATGGAAGATTTTGAAACCCTTTTAAAAGGATCGGCAGACGCCCACGGCCACCTATGCCCCGGACAAGTTGTGGGTGTGCGCATGGCAATGGAAGGCTGCCGTCTCATCGGCCTCGATAACCCGGGCCAGCTGCCACAGATCAAAAAACTCATCGTTTATGTGGAAATGGACCGGTGCGCCACAGATGCTGTTTCTTTTGTCACCGGCGCAAAACTGGGCAGACGGTCGCTGAAATTTGTGGACAACGGCATTATGGCCGCCACCTTTGTGAACCTTGAGACGGGCAAGGCTTTCAGGATCGTATCCAGGGAAACCTCAAGGGACAAGGCTCAACAATATGCCCCTGAAATAACGGATAAAATCGAACAGCAGCTTCTTGCCTATAAAAGGATGTCCCTTAAAGATCTGTTCACCATTGAAGAAGTCCGGGTGACGGTAAATGCCTCGGATATGCCCGGCCCTACGCGATTCAAGGCGGTGTGCCAGAAATGCGGCCAGGTTGTCCGGGATAAAAGGGAAGTCATGAAAAATGATCTGATCCTTTGCAGGCCCTGTGCTTTGGGAACCTATTATCAACCTGTGGAAAAAAAACTACACAAACAAGGGAAAAAAAATGGCGGCACGCACAAAATCTCTGGCTTTCAGGACCATACCTGTTGAACAGGCCGTGGGCACCACCCTTGCCCATGACATGACCCAGATTATACCGGGAAAATCCAAGGGGCCTGTATTTAAAAAAGGCCATAAAATAACAGCCGGTGATTTGTGCAGGCTCATGCGCATGGGTAAAAACAATCTTTATGTTCTTGATCTGGCAGATGACCAGGTGCATGAAGATGATGCGGTCATGGAGCTTGCATCCGCACTTTCAGGACCGGGCATCACTTATTCCGGATCACCCGGTGAAGGAAAACTGGAGCTCAGGGCTCTTTATCCAGGGCTGTTCAAGGTGAATGTTCAGGCCCTGGAAGAGTTTAATATGTTCCAGGATGTGATGTGCGCCTCCATCCACACCAATATCAGCGTCAAGACAAATCAGAGCCTCGCAGCGACAAGGGCCATTCCCCTGGTGATTCATAAAAGCGATCTTGACGCTGCTGTTCATTTTGCAAGAGAGAATTACCCCATATTCAGCGTCAAGCTTTTCCAGCCCTTGAAAATCAGGCTGATCATCACCGGAGATGAGGTCTATAAAGGGCTGATCAAGGATAAATTCAAGGCCATTGTTAAGGAGAAGACAACAGACCTAGGAGCAACCCTGGAGGAAGCCGTCATCCTGCCGGATAACCAGGAAATGATCAGCAGCCGGATCAGGCAGTATCTTGAAAAGGATACTGATCTCATCATTACCACCGGCGGCATGTCTGTGGACCCGGATGATGTAACAAAGGCCGGGATCGAGGATTCAGGGTTTGCTGAAATCCATTATTCCGCAGCCGTGCTTCCGGGAGCCATGTTTCTTCTGGGCTACCATGAGAAAACTGCCATCATGGGGCTTCCGGCCTGCGGCCTGTATCATAAGACCACGATTTTCGATCTGATCCTGCCGCGGCTCATGGCCGGAGAAAAACCAGGGCCCAGAGATCTGGCACGGCTCAGCCACGGAGGCCTCTGCCTGAACTGCAAACCCTGCCGTTTCCCGGCCTGTTCCTTTGGAAAAACCGGATAACCGGTTCAGAAGTATTAAAAACAGGTCTTTGAGGTATTGGCTCACCATCAGGAGGTTGAAATACGGAAAATGAATCAAAAAATAGGAATGATTTTTCTTTTCACAACGTTGCTTTTTATAATGGTTTCATCCCTCGGGGTCACAGGCCAGAAAAAGGAGATTACTGTATCCGCCGCCATGAGCCTTAAAAATGCCTTTCAGGAAATCGCTAAACTCTATGAATCCGAAACCGGCACACCCTGTGTGATGAATTTTGCTGCAACAGGCGACCTTCTCAAACAGATCGCCGGCGGCGCGCCCGTGGATGTGTTTGCCTCTGCTGCGCAAAAGGATATGGATGAAGCTGACAGACAGGGGCTGATGGTTACCGGCACCCGTGTCGACTTTGCCGGGAACGCTATTGTTCTGGTTGTTTCGTCTGACGCAAAGGCAAATTCGAACTCCTTTGAAGGGCTTGATGCCGCCGAGGTGAAAAAGATTGCTGTGGGAAATCCAAAAAGTGTTCCGGCAGGCCGTTATGCCCAGGAAGTGTTTGGGTTTTACAACCTGACGGCATCAATCAAAAACAAATTCATTTACACTGAAAATGTAAGGCAGGTTCTGGATTATGTTGCCAGAGGCGAAGTGGATGCCGGAGTTGTCTATGCCACCGACGCGGTTGCCCTTTCAAAGGAGGTGAAGATCGTGGCGACTGCTCCTGAAACCAGCCATAAACAGGTTGTTTACCCCATTGCCGTGGTCAAGGGATCGAAACATGAGCCTGAGGCAAAGGTGTTTATTGCTCTGGTGCTGTCCGGCAAAGGCCAGGCTGTGCTGAAAAAAAATGGGTTTAAAGATAAACCATAGGGACTGCTCATGGAATCGATTTTTTTCTCCATCCGTCTGTCCTTGCAGGTGGCCTGCCTGTCAACGCTTCTGATCCTATTGTCCGGAATACCCATTGCCTACTTTCTGGCCCAAAAAGAGTTCAGGGGACGGGAGGTGCTGGATATGCTCTTTACCCTGCCCCTGGTTCTGCCGCCCACGGTCACGGGCTATTATCTGATCCTGATTTTCGGCAGAAACGGGTTTTTGGGCAGCTTCATCTATCAATGGACCGGCTGGAGTATCATGTTTACCTGGTATGCGGCCGTCCTCGCCTCTTATGTGGTGGCCCTGCCCCTGATGATCAAAACCGCACGGGCCGCCCTTGAGTCTGTGGATAAAAACCTGATCAATGCCTCCTATACCCTGGGCCATTCGGAAATCAGCACTGTATTAAAGGTGATTCTTCCCCTTGCAAAAAGGGGAATTATTGCAGGTGCCGTGCTTTCCTTTGCCCGGTCCATGGGTGAATTCGGGGCCACCCTCATGCTGGCCGGAAACCTTCCGGGCAGGACCGATACCATGCCCATTGCCATCTACAGCCTGTCCGGCAGCGGCGAATGGGACAGGGCGAAGGCGCTGGTTCTGATTATGACCCTGATCTCGGGATTTTTTCTCTATCTTGCCAACCGATTCACAAAAAAAATGATCTGATGAGCCTTCACATCAATCTTCAGAAAAAAGTCAACGGGTTTTCACTGGATGTCGAATGGCGGATCAACAATGGGCCGGCAGTCCTGTTCGGATTTTCCGGTGCAGGCAAATCCATGACCCTCCAGTTGATTGCAGGCCTGGCAAAGCCTGACAAAGGTTTTATAAAACTGGATGACACCCTGTATTTTGACAGCGTTTCAGGAACGGATCTGCCCCCCCAAAAAAGGCTTTTCGGTTATGTTTTCCAGGACCTGGCCCTGTTCCCGCACATGACGGTGCTGGATAATATTCTTTATGGGGCGCCCGATCTTCCTTCAAAAGAAAAGCTGGACCGGGCTTTGGGAATGCTTCATTCCTTTAAACTGAACGGGCTTGAAAAAAGATTCCCCTGTGAAATCTCCGGAGGGCAGAAACAGCGGGTGGCTTTTGCCCGGGCCTTGATCCGTCGGCCCAGAATGCTGCTTCTGGATGAGCCCTTTTCAGCGCTGGACCGTCCCCTCCGTCTTGAGATGAGAAAATTTTTAAAAGAGGTGAGAGAAATCTTTCATATTCCCGCCATCCTTGTGACCCATGATTTTGAAGAGGCTGCTGCCGTCTCAGATAAAATTATCATTTACGAGCACGGCAGAATCGCCCAGGCAGGTTCACCCCAAGAGGTGAAAACCGATCCGGCCAACGCCTATGTGTCATACCTGGTTTCAAGGTAATCTGCCTGGTCTTTAAAAGCTTTTTCTTTAAAAAATCAGATCTCAGATTTGAACCTTGCGCTCTGCATTGGCCTTGGACCAATGCAGAATTTCATAGCTTTGCCGAAGACCCGCGACATAGAACGGATCTGTCTTCAGCAAGGCTTCAAGTTGCAGTTTTGATTCCGCCTCAGCGATCCACAGGCCGCCGACAGGCACCTGCGAGGGCTCATGGCGAAGGGAGCCGCCCACCGGGACGACCTCCCTGTTATGCTCAAGCCACTCAATGTGAGACTGGAGATTTGCCGCACGGACCTCTCCATGGCTTGGTTTGTCTTTAAATATCACTGCGAACAGCATGTTTTCCTCCTGGTATATTATTAAAAAACTGAACAAAGACTCCGTATCAATATCTCAAATGCTTGTAAAGGCGTTTCAAAAATCAGCTTTTGTGAAAATATAATTTATTGTGGAAAAAATGCTGAAATATCCGGACGGCTGAATACAAGGCCTGCGCGGTTCAGCTTAAAAAAATGACATTACCGGAATCTGTCTATGCTTTTATAACTCTGACAATCTTCACCTTTTGGCTGATCCATCCCATGGGCAGATAGAAACAACCTGCCCGCAGACAAACAGGATTGTCTGAAAAACCTCATGCAGATCAACCACATCCGGGGGATGATCAACGGGGCTGTTGCGGGCATCGGCTTTGGCTTTGTCCCCAGATCAAACCGGCTGCATGATAATTGAGAAAAAGAAAAGATAATCTCTTCTAAAGAAATCAGTCCTTTGTGCCAAAGAGAAAATTTTTAATGCTTTTATATTTGGACAGAATGACAATGATGACAATCACGGCAAACACATACTGAATCACATGGAAGCGCTGCTCCATGAAATCAAAGCAGAAAAACCAGATAACAATGGCGGCAAGGGTGCCTCCAAAGGTGGCTCCAAGATTCTTGACCAGGGGTATCCTGATCATATACCCGATGACAGAGCCCACCACCGGACCTGTCATGAAAAAGGGGGCCATGACAAAGAGAAAAATACCGATCCAGCCATAGGCCTCAATCTTGTCTTTTTGCTGGAGCGCATTATTGGTAATCCTTTCCATCATCTTTCGCAGCCAGGGTATCTGAACATAATTGTTAACCGTGAGAACAAAAATCGAATAGGTAAAACAGACAATCAATACTTCAAGATAAAAATTATACGCAATGGTTGCCAGGGGGCCGAAATCATGCATGATGCAGATCCCTATCCCTGCGGCTCGGCCGCCGAAAGTGTGGGCAAAAAAAGTATATACCAGAATTTTTGCCATCTCAAGGTCGATAACAACAAAATATCCAATGGCCATCAGGAGCAATACGGAAAGGAGAATTCCGGTGAAAAGGATTTTGCCTTCAGTGGTTTGATATAATTTCTTTCTCATATTATTGCGGTTTCTTTTTCGTGTTAATTTGTCCTGTTCAATACAATGTTTATCACCCGACCTCTTATAGAAGAACTGATGTTTAAAGTCAAGATTAGAAAAGAAATAAAAGGATTTTTTGCTTTTATTTCATATGGTTAAAACATAGCTGTCAGAATCCGGCTAAAAAAAAGGAATCGGCTTTATCCAATGAGATAGGTGGCGGTTCCGGTGGCAATGCGGACATCGGTTTCATTATAGAGATCGATTTTAGCCACCACAATCCTGGAGCCCGCCCGGATCACCCGGCTCAGGCATTTAAAGGATGTGCCCCTGCCCGGCCTTAGATAATCCACCCGCATATCAATGGTGGCGGAAGAAATAAGCTTTTTTTCTATCACATCAAGGGGTTTATTCTGGTGGTATCTGGCACAGGACAAAAGAGCTGAAAGCCCACCGGTAAGGTCAATGACCGAGGCTGTGACCCCGCCGTGCAGAATGCCTGCTACAGGATTTCCGATAAGATCCTGTTTCATGTTAAAGCTTGTGACGGCATTTCCGGTTTCATAATCCAGAAGGTCGATGTTAATCCCCAGGACTTTGTTAAAGGGCAGCATTTCAAGATAATAGATTTTGATTTTTTCAAGTGCTTCATTGATCTGTATTGTTTTATCCATATCCGTACACCGGCCTTTTTTATTTTCGTTTCAATACGCCAAGGGTTTTTGTTATTTCAAGGGCTTCGTAATCATTGGAGGACAATGCAGCTTCATACACCTGGCGGGGGGCCTGCCCCCCTTTTTCCGGGTCATCAAAGATATCATGGATGACCAGAAAGCCTTTGGATTGAATATGACCGCCCCAGGTCCGGTAGTCTGAATATGCTGCCTCAAAGGAATGACCGCCGTCTATAAACACCATGGAAAGCTGTGTCTGCCACATTTTTCCAACTGTCCTGGAAGCTGCAACAATGGGGATGACAACCTCTTCAAGACCTGCTTCTTCCAGTGTTTTTCTGAAAAAGGGAAAGGTGTTTATGGCGTCTGATGCCGGATCAAACAGGTCCGGGTCAAAATAGTCTTCTCCAGGCTGCTGTTCTTCAGATCCCTTATGATGATCAATGGAATAGAGGATGGAATTTTTTTCTTTGCAGGCAGAACCGATGATATAGGCCGATTTTCCGCAATAGCTTCCGATTTCAAGAACAGGACCTGCTTCAGCCGCCTGAAGCGAAAGGCAGTGGAGCCTTTTTGCTTCGTCTTCATCCATGAATCCCTTGATGCGGCGCCAGAAATCAAAATCAATCTTCATCATAGCTTCTTACCAGGATTTCCCTTGGTTTGGAGCCGATCTGGGGACCCACAATGCCCTCATGCTCCATCATTTCAATGAGCCTTGCCGCCCTGTTATAGCCGATGCGGAGACGCCGCTGCACATAGGAAATGGAAGCCTGGCGGGTCTGGGTCACAAGGGCCACGGCCTCATCATATTTATCATCATAATCCGAGTCTTCAAATTCCTTGACTTCCTCATCATCTCCGTCACCGGTCAGGGTAATGTCATCCAGATAATCCGGCTCCCTCTGATCTTTTAAAAACCTTGTGATCTTAGCAATCTCGGGCTCGGAAATATAAGCCCCCTGGATACGGACCAGCTTTCCTGTCCCCGGCGGGCAGAACAGCATATCCCCGTTGCCCAGCAGGCTTTCAGGGCCGCCGCCGTCAAATATGGTTCTGGCATCCACCTTGGAAGACACCTGAAAGGAAATCCGGGTGGGAAAATTGGCTTTGATGCTGCCCGTCAATACATCCACCGAGGGCCGCTGGGTGGCCACGATGAGGTGTATGCCGGCTGCCCTGGCCATCTGGGCAAGCCTTGTCAGGGCGAACTCCACATCTTTGGACGCCACCATCATGAGGTCTGCCAGCTCATCCACAATCACGATAATATAGGGCAGCTTTTCAGGCTTTATTTCATCTTCCGGTTCCTGGGCAGTTTTTACAGACCTTGAGGCCACCATGGCATTGTACTGAACAATATTCCGAAAACCTGTCTGTTCCAGGACTTCATACCGGCGCTCCATTTCCCTGACTGCCCAGAAAAGGGCATTGGTGGCTTTTTTCATATCCGTCACCACAGGAGATATAAGGTGGGGGATATCATTATACACGGAAAGTTCTATTCTTTTGGGATCAATCATGATCATTTTGACGTCATCGGGCGTGGCCTTATATAAGAGACTGATGATCATGGAGTTCAGCCCCACGCTTTTCCCGGTTCCGGTTGCCCCGGCAATGAGAAGATGGGGCATGGAATCCATTTTGGTGACCACAGGTTTACCCAGAAGGTCTTTTCCAAGCCCCAGGGTCATCATGGAGGTCGACTGGGCAAACTCCCTGGACCCGATTAATTCCCTTAAATTGACGATTTCCCTTTCATCATTGGGGATTTCAATCCCCACCACATCCCGGCCCGGGATAGGGGCCACAATCCGGATGCTGATGGCGCTCAGGGCAAGGGCAAGATCATCGGACAACCCGGCAATCTTGCTGATCTTGATCCCAGGTGCAGGCTTATATTCAAAGGTGGTGATCACAGGGCCGGGGAGGATCTCCACCACTTCCCCGAACACATTGAAGTCATTGAGTTTGCTTTCCAAAATCTTGGCTTTTTCCCTGAGAAGATCTGTGTCGATATTTTTTTTGACTTTTTTCTTCTCATCTAAAAATGAAATCAGGGGCAGCTTGAATTCAATTTTTTCCCGGATGTCTTTAAAAACAGGT
Source organism: uncultured Desulfobacula sp. (assembly GCA_964619205.1). Taxonomy (GTDB): domain Bacteria; phylum Desulfobacterota; class Desulfobacteria; order Desulfobacterales; family Desulfobacteraceae; genus Desulfobacula. The sequence continues at coordinate 98,946 of CAZUDE010000013.1, forward strand.
TCCGGAATGAAATCGGAACCATCCGGTTCAACCGTAATGATTTCCGGTTCAAAATAAGGGTCAATCTCCGGCAGCTCTTTCCTTTCCGGGAGTTTTTCAGGCAGTTTTATAAAAGGCTCTTCTTTTTCACGGGCCGGTGTAATATCGATCTGTTTTTTTTGTTCCTCCTTTTCCTTAACCCAGTGAGCATATTTGCCGTTTATAAAATCGATGAGCTCCTGGAAATCCTCCTGTATTTCTTTTGCCACTTCACCCGTCTTCTTATTGAAAAAGGCAATCAGGGTAATCAGGGATACACCTGTGGTCAGGATAAACCCCACCAGTGTGAAAAATATCAGGATGATGACACAACCCGCAATATTGGCATATTTCAGGAGAAACGCAGCAATTGAAATACCCATGACACCGCCGGATGAAATACGGGTGCCAAGGGCCATGTATTCGGTTTTGACTAAAAAGAGCAGCCCGCCGGTGCAGATCATCAGAAAAAAACCGCCTAAAAAGGTCAGGCCGATGATTTTTCCAGATCTCCCCTTGAGAAACCAGATACCGGTAAGACTTAGGATCACGGGCAGCCAGAAAGCGCCCAGGCCGAAAAGAAAGATGAAAAACCCGGCCATATGGGCACCTAAAAGCCCGAATGCATTATGTATGGTTTTTGGGATTGTAAGAAAACCGTTTCCCACGCAGGGGTCTGCGGCATGATAGGAAAACAGGCTGACAGAGGAAAGAATGACAAGAAATAAAAAAAGAATGGCAGTAAGTTCTTTTTTCATACTTCGATAATCACCGGAACAATCAGGGGCTTTCGGTTGATGGCAAAGGCAAAATACTGCTTCAGGGCCTTCTGGAGTTTTTTGCGGAGCAGGTCTACCCGGTCTTCCCGTCCGGCCTCGATTTCTTCCACGATTTCAAGGATCACGCACTGGGCATCATCCACCAGGTATCCGGTGGCGGCATCAAAGACAAAGCCTTTGGAAATCAGTTCCGGCCCATACAATACCACCCCGGTTTCCTCGTCAATGATCATGGTGACCACAACCAGACCGCCTTCGGACAATTCCCGGCGTTCCTTCAACACGCTGCGGCCCACATCCCCGATGCCTTTTCCGTCCACAAGGATTCTGCCTGTATGGACGCTGCCTTCTATTCTGCCGCCGGTCTCATCAAAGGCAATGATTTTGCCGTCTTCCACCACCAGGACGTTTTCCCTTGACATGCCCAGGCCTTCGGCCAGTCTTGCATGGACCACCAGATGCCGGTATTCCCCGTGAATGGGGATGAAATACCTGGGCTTGGTAAGGTTGAGCATGAGTTTTAATTCTTCCTGGTGGGCATGACCCGAAGTGTGGATCTGGGCAATCTTTGAATAGACCACATCCGCTCCCCGGCGGTAGAGTTTGTTGATAATGTTGGAAATGGCTTTTTCATTTCCCGGGATATATTTAGAGGACAGGATCACACAATCGCCCTTTTTGATATTGATGTGCTTGTGAATGCCCGAAGCCATCCGGACCAGGGCTGACATGGGCTCTCCCTGGCTGCCCGTGGTGATGATGACAATTTCATCATCCCGCAATTTATTCACCTGTTTCACATCCACAATGGTATTGGGAGGGCTGTGAATGTATCCCAGTTCCGTGGCCACGGCAATAATCTGATCCATGCTCCGGCCGTTGAAAATCACTTTTCTGTGACTGCGGACGGCCATATCAATGATCTGCTGTATCCTGAATACATTTGAGGCAAACAGGGCCACCACCACCCGGCCCGGGGCGGCAATGATAAATTTCTCAAGATTCTTTGCCACTTCCTGTTCACTCATGGTGTAGCCTTCCACCTCCACATTGGTGGAATCGGACAACAAGGCCAGGACGCCTGCTTCCCCGAATCTTGCAAAAGTTGAAATATCGGTGTTTTTCAGGGGATCGGCATCATGGCTGATCCTGAAATCACCGGTATGGATCACCACACCCTCAGGGGTTTTGATGGCAAGCCCCACGCCGTCCACCGTGCTGTGACTCACCCGGATAAATTCAATTTCAAAGGGTTCTATGGTCAGGGTATCACCGGGGTTGACAAGGTTCAGATCAATATATTTGTTCAGATCAAACTCGATGAGCTTGTTTCTGACAATGCCCAGGGTAAATGCGGTTCCATACACCGGAAGCCTGATTTCCTTTAACAGATAAGGCAGAGCGCCGATATGGTCTTCGTGGGCATGGGTAATAATGACGGCCTGGACCTTATCCTTGTTTTCCCGGATATAATCCATGGCCGGGATGACAATGTCTACACCCAGCATATAATCTTCAGGGAACATGAGCCCGGCATCAATGATGAAGATGACATCATCATATTCAACCACCATCATATTCAATCCGATTTCGCCAAGGCCGCCCAGGGGAATTATTTTCAGCATCCAGAAATCCTAAATCATATGCTTAAATGCGAACATCAAGCTTTTCAAGAATGGCATCAACCTGATCCATGAGCCGGTTGCTTTGTTCTCTGGTCGCATAAGCCATACAATCACATTTAATTTTTTTTTCAAGTCTTACCAAAAATTCACAGGACAGGTAAGTTTCTTCCAGCATCAGGGCAAACACATGGGGCCGGCAACCCGTATGCGATTTCTGCACCGGGGTCAGGATATCCTGATCCAGCTCCAACCAGTAAACTCCGCTGATGGGAGAAGGGGTCAGATACTGATCAAGATAAGCCTTGAGTTTGTGATAATCTTCAAGCCGCAACCCGTCTATTACATACTGTTTCATAAGGGATTTAATTAGCACAGGTTCATTCGCATATGCAACCCGTTATTTAAAATTGCTGATCCGGTCTTTCTGTGACTGAATCCTCTGTATCCATTCAGGACCGGCTTTTACATACATCTCTGCCAGGCGGTTGAACTCCCTTGCCTGAACCGCATTGCCTTTCATGAGCCATGCTTCGGCAAGATAATAATAATTTTCCCCATTTTTCGGATTGAGATTGACGGCGCGCTCCAGGGCACGGATGGCCTCGTCCGGTTTTCTGTTTTTCAGATAGGCCTGTCCCTGTTCGGAAAAATTCAGGGCAGCCAGGGCCATGGGGCTTTGATTGTTCACGGGCGGATCTTCTGTCCTTTGATTTTGAGGCAAAAGCGGTTTTGGCACCGGCGGTTTTTCTATTGCTTTAGCGGCTGGGGCCGGGCTTTCTTTTGGGGGGATGTGCTGGCTCGCCTCGGGTCTCTCCAACTCCGGTTTTGGTGCCAGGATGGAACACCCTGTCAGAAGCATCAGGCATATCCCCATAACGGCGCATTTAAAAAGCAGGCAGTATTTTTTTGATTCCATTCCAGACCTTTTCCAGTTGTGATGAACATTCGTGTTGACGGCAGATGGCTTCCGGCCGGTTTTCCAAAAGAAAAATTTCCTCCGCCACCCTGGGACAGCAATCTGCCCGGGCCATATCCCCGCTGTCCACGCATACCTTTAATTTTTCAATGCCAGGCGGCATGGGCAGCCATTCACCGGAAACATACTGTGGCAAGGCTTTCATGAGATCCGCCCAGATGGGAAGCGCTGCCCCGGCGCCGCTTACGCCCACGGAATCATTATTGTCAAATCCTACCCAGACCAGGGCCACCAGGTTCGGCGTGTAGCCAACAAACCAGGCATCCTGTGAATCATTGGTGGTTCCGGTTTTCCCTGCCACGGGCCAGGCAACTCCCAGCTGTTTCAATGACCGGGCCGTGCCGTCCCGAACCACATCCCGCATGAGATCACTCATCATATAGGCTTTTGCCGGTGTTATCAACCGTTCGATTTCTGCATGGCGGCTTTCTATTGTTTTGCCTGCGGTATCCACCACTTCCCGGATGGACAGCGGAAAAGGCAGAACACCGTCAGCGGCAAACACGCAATAGGCCCGGGCCAGAGATAAAGGATCAACTTCCAGGGTTCCCAGGGCCATGGAGGGATAGGGGTCGTCCGGAACAGGAAAATGAAACATTTTTGCTGTTTTTGCAACCTTTTCAAGACCAATCTCATAGGCCAGATTCACCGTTGCCAGGTTCTGGGACTGGGCCAGGGCCTGGCGAAAACTGATCAGCGGGGCTGCCTGTCCATCATAATTTTTCGGTGTCCAGGGTTGACCGTTGACCATAAATGTCCGGGGAGAATTGGAAAGCGTTGATACGGATGTGTATTGATCCAGCGCCGCCAGGTATACAAAGGGTTTGAAAGCGCTTCCCGGCTGGCGCCTGGCCTGGGTGGCCCGGTTGAACTGGCTGATGCCGTAATCTCTTCCCCCTGCCATGGCCAGGATATACCCGGTTTTGGGCTGCATGACAATCACTACGCCCTGAAGGCTTTGCCCCGGGTCTTTTCGCTTCAATGCAGGTCTCACGGATTCCAGGCGTTCAAGACCCTTTTTCAGGGCGTTTTCCGCAGCCGACTGCACCTGTGTATCAATGGTGGTGAAGATGGACAACCCCTCGCTGGAGAGTGTCTCCCGGCTGTAAAGACTGGTCAGCTGCCGGGTGAGATAATCCATGAAATAAGGCGCCTGCTGACTGTACCCGCGATACTCCGTGGGTTTGACGGGCCGGGACTTTACAAATATGAGTGCTTCCGCGGAAATCCACCCGTTTTTATGCATGGCATCCAGCACATCATTTCTCCGGCCTGTGCAGCGCTCCAAATTCCTATGCGGTGAAAACTGGTTGGGCGCTTTAATGAGTCCGGCAAGGACCGCCGCTTCAGAAACGGACAGGTCTGCCGCGGATTTATCAAAAAAGAACCGGGATGCCTCGCCGATTCCGTTGATGGAGACAGACCCTTCCTGGCCGAAATATATTTCATTGAGATACATTTCCAGGATGGTGTCCTTGTCAAATTTATATTCCAGGATGCCGGTGATGAGAAGTTCCTTAAATTTCCGGGTCAGGGTCCGCTCCGGGGTAAGAAAATAATTTTTTGCCAGCTGCTGGGTGATGGTGGAACCGCCCTGGCTGATTTCCCAGTCCCTCAAATTAGCGAAAAGAGCCCTCAGGATTCCCCGTATTTCAATACCGTGGTGGTCGTAAAATCCATGGTCTTCGGCTGCCATCACCGCATGGACAATGTGTTTCGGCAGCTGGCCCATGGAAATCAACTGTCTTCGTTCCCGGTCCGGCCCGAAATAGAGCATCAATACTTCCGGTTCCAGTTCCAGCAAAGCCTCTTTTGTTCCTCTGTCTCCCCGTATAATCTCCGTCACCCGGTTTCCATTAAGCCCCATGGAAACCCGTTCACTTTTCTGATCATGAAAGGATGAGTGGAATTCATGGAGATACAGTTCAAGAGACGTTTTTGAAATATGCATCTCTCCCGGTCTGGCAGGACGGCCGGATATTTCCCGATACCCGAGACGGCCAAGCTTTGCCGATAAAAGAGATGGGTTGAGGGTCTGACCGGGATACAAAAGGGTGATATCGGAATAGACCTTTGAAGGAAGGTCCCACAGGCGGCCTGCAAACCGTTTTTCCATCCCTTTTGTCAGATCGAAAAGATAAAGTGTGGTCAGCCCCAGGGCAATGACTGAAAATATAAACCCCAGTTTGACCAGAAGGCCGACAAACCTGAGAAAAAAGCTTTTCTTCTTTATTGCACGTTGTTTCATGCCAAGCTAATTAACACAGGTTCATGAGGTGACGCAACCGGAAAACCCGCCGATAATCAGCCCGAATTATTTTCGCTGCAAATCAAAATCAATGGTAATGGTTGTTTCCTCACCCGTTGCATCCTTCAGCTTAAGCTCTTTTTTTTCTGACAGCCTTTTATCAAAAGGAGTTCCCGGAAAAGGCCCGCATTTGGCTGTAAGAGGAAGGGACCGGTTATGTTTGATCTTTCCCATAATCTGACCTTCATCCAGATTCACGGTCTTGTTTATTGAATCACAGCTGCCTTCAGCAGTCTCAATTATTTTCCCCTTGTAGTCGGCAGCTTCGGAAGAGCCTGAAATATCGATTATATAGGTTCCGTTCTGATCAAACCTCAGATAGATTGCAGCATCGTGGTTTTCTTTTTCTCCGGATATCTTTGTCCGGGTTGAAAGCCCATTTACCGACGCACTGATGGTGGTTGTTTTATTGTAGATCCGGCCCCCCTGTCTGCTGCCGGATGAACAGGGATGGCAGGCATCTTCTTCGTGCTCTTCTTCTTTTTCACTGATGGTGGCCGTCATCTCTCCATAGGTATCAGGCTTGCCGATCCGTTTGAGCTTCCAACTCTGGTCTGTTGCTTTTTCAAGGGTGCTGCTTTCGCCTCTCGTGATGTCTTGCGCCTTTGATACCAGTTCTGGATTGGTGGATTGTACGAGTTCTTCTGGCTGTGTATATTTCTTGTAGAG
>CAZUDE010000013.1:105330-113038 GCA_964619205.1 uncultured Desulfobacula sp.
GTTTTCTGCTTTGTTTGAAAACCCCGTCTGTATTGTTGCAGAAAACCTGATGGTCACTGGCGGACTTCTTTTTTACCACAGATCTGACAGTGACGTTCACAGGTCCTGTGTAGGGGCAGATCTCAAAATATGCCAGTTTTTTTACGAAATCTCCCACCATGGCATTGACGGGTCCGGAGCCGATATCGCCATTCTTTGATTCGCAGATGAAGCCCATGTCGTTCTTTTGGGTCTGCCTGTCTTTAAAAAAAAGGTTGATGACCGTTGTCTGACCGATACAATTGACTCTCAAAAAAATATAATAGCGGCTTCCTACGGCATCCAGAACAGGCTGCCGGTTTTTCTGTTGATCTTTATCGACAATTTCCACCATTTCCTTATTAAAGGATTCGTTGGGGCTGGGGTCGAAATAATAATCTCCCTTCACCTCTCTTTCCCTCTCTTTATCCAGAAGGGCTTTAATATCCTTTTGGGTCAATATGGCAACACAGGGGAATGCTTTTTTAACATTGTTTTTTACCTGTTCTGCAAGCCTGGCCGTCAGCTCCTCGCCTCCCGTCTGTCCGCCTGCCTCTGTCAAAGAGGTATAGATGGTGATATTGGGGGTGATAAATCCAAATGCGGGATTTGCATTCAAAAAAAGGACTGTTAACAACAATAAAAAAAATCGATTCATTTGGTCAACACCTTACAATCAGGAAATGCTTTTTTTATCTGGGCCAACTCCGCAGGGCTGACACTGGTCCGGGCAATGCCGATCTCCTTTAAGCCCTTCAGGTCTTTCACATTTGAAAGAATGGAGGATATGGGATTTCCGTCGATATAGAGAGCTGTTAATGCTTTGAAACGACCCATGAACAAAGGGAGTTCTGTTAAGCTGTTATTGAACAGGCCAAGGGTTGTCAGCCCGGTGAAGATACCCGTTGATTCCGGAAGACGCGAAAGCGTTTTATAAAAATTGATGATATACAGCTCTTTTAACGGAAAGTGCTTTGCCCTGGTGAGAACGGATTCAAGATCAACGGACATGCCCTGTCCTGTTCCTCTTAAAATCAGGGTCTCTATGGATTTGTAATTTTCCATCTGGCTGACGATCACAGATGCCTGGGGATGAGAAAAATCAATCACCAGAAAGGTCACTTCCTGGAATACGGCGGGGTTTTTGATTTTAACACTCCGGTCTTCTTCGTACACCTGCGCGATTTGTTCCCGGATGTCTTCTGCAAGATCAATTCCGGAACCTTTCCCTTTTTTTGCTGATTCCTGCACTTTTTCCAGCACGGTGGCCCGGTTAAGAACCGGTGCTTCTTCCTGCTCTCCGGCAGCCGGGCCGGCAGGCGGTGCCCCGGCTTTGGCCGCTTCCTGATTCAGACGGAGTTTTTCAAGCTGCTTTGTCAGTTTTTGGATCTGTTCATTGGCCTCGCTCACCGACTTTGAGTCATTCCAGTCGGTGCTCCGCCTGATCCGAATCATTTCAGCACGGATTGCCGCCGGATCAGAAGGCAGATCAGCCGCAAAAGACAGATTTATCAGGGCCGCTGCCGTGAGTATGAAATAAAAAAAAGTCCGCATGAAAACTCTCATATTGCACTGGTATCAGCGCCCCAGGGCGCCGTCACAGGGGTCGGGAACAAATAGCCCGGCCGTCAGGTCATATTGGTAGGCCAATAGAAGTTTATTGATATAATCCTGAACAAGTCCAAACCCGGCCATATCAAATTGTTCGGAAGGAACCACAGCGTTGAATTGAATCTGCTGGATTTGGGCCTGGGTTTTTTCCATCTCCTCAGCATCGGGCAAAGCAGTAATGATCCCGGTGCGCAAATCATTGAGCGCATCCAGAAATCTCGGGGACAGTGCAGCGCAGTATTTTTCCCGGGCAATATGAATTTTCTTTTTCTGACCATCCAGCGCTTTGCAGTTTGCTGCGGTGTCTTTCATTTTAGCCAGAAGAGTTTCCTCTTTCTGAATCTCTTTTTTGAGCTGTTTTTCTAAGGGGTCATCCTCAAATTCTTTTATCTTTTGTTCATATTTGCTCAGCGGTGCCTGTATTTTTTGAGACAGGTTTGCCATCTTCTGGGCCAGCTCAGCCGTTTTCATGGCATTTTTCTGATCCTGAACAGCTTTTTCGGGGTTCATGGCATTCTCGGCCTGCATCTGGCCCATCAATGCTTTTCCCCAGCCCTGCTGGCCATCTTTGCTGGTTTGCTTCAGTTTTTTCAATTCTTCGGGTGTAACGCCAAGCTGCTGCTCCATCATCTTTGCACCCATTTTTTTCTTTTCTTCCCGGGTCATTTTCTGCATTGCCGCCCCATCCACACCCAGGTCACCCGGCTGATTCATTCTGGACTCCTGCATTTTTTTGGTGTTTATATTTTCAGCCTCTTTGAGTATCTTTTTGCGCTCTGCCACTTCCTGACTCAGCCTTTCAGAGACCCCTCCGATCTTGCCCATGAAGTCCTGATCGCCCTGGCCATTGACAAAGCAGCCGCTTCCGGGAACAGCCGGAAGTTCGGAAAGGTATGAAATGGGAAGGCCGGCATGACAGACAGACACGAGAATGCAAAAAAGCATCAGCGGCAATACATATTTGAACACCTTCAAAATGATCATGGGACACCTTTTATCATGTTTTATCAATTAGTTATAGGTTATTTTTTTGAAATGAGTTTTACCAGATCCTTTACGGGCAGCGAATTTTTCACCAGATCAGCATAATTGGGATGGCCATTGTTTTTTAAAAACTCAGCATCTGAATTTTTCCGTTCATCTGCATTTTTATTGCCCAGGCCAAACTCACTGAAACCGATGATGGTGATAAACTGAACCGCAGAAGACGGCAATGTCCTGTCCCAGTAATCCGGGTTAAACCGCATGATTTGCAACCCTTCACGCTTGCCGTTCACAAGCAGTATGCCGTCATCACTTTGATTAAACGCCGGGGCATTCAATTCGTCCTGGCTCATTTTATCCACCAGGGGTTTTATAAAATCATACAGCATTTTATTGTCCTGGCCCGTGCTGTAAAATTTGAGCTTGGCCGCCACCACTTCCCTGACCGTTACCGGCAGCCAGTACAAGGGGCGGTCAGGATTAAACACCACCAGACTGCCGCAGGTGCGCTCTTCACAGTCATAGTAATCAACGCCTGGTGCAATCTTTTGAACCATGGGAAAGACAGCAAAAAGCTGCTGTAAAAAATCCCCCTGTTCCCCATCTCTAAGGTTTCCGCCATGACCGGTCTGGGTATTGTTAATGTCAATGGCCCAGGAAGGCGGCTCAACCGTCCATTTGCCCTCTTTCCCGTTTTCCTTGAGGAACAGCTGGAAATCAAACCTCAGCTCACCCCTGATGCCGTAATTTCCGGAACTCTTTTTATACTCATCATCCCACTGCCCGAACAAAACGGCTGAAAGATCAAACCCTTTATTGGATTTCATGACAGGTATGGTTTGATAAAAATAATCAGACACGGTTTTTACATTATGGCCAAAGGCATCATATTCCGCACCTTTTGACTTGATATTGTTATAAAATAAATAGGTTCCCTGTTTTTCAGTCATGTACTGTGACTGGGCCCATAGCCATTGCGGCGACAGCAGTATGACTAGAGATATGCAAAAAAGAATCTGTTTGAATTTCATCATATTACTGGGCAACCAGTTCAACCCGGCGGTTTTTGGCCTTGCCTTCATCGGTTTTGTTGGAGGCCACGGGGCATGCCGGACCGGCGCCAAAAGGCGTGAGCCGGGCGGCAGCAATCCCGTGCTTGCCCACCAGGGCATTGACCACTGAGGCGGCCCGGTCCTGGGACAGCTTGACATTATAAACAAACTGGCCGGCATTGTCGGTATGACCCACCACATAAATCTTCAGGCCGGCGTCAGCCTTGAGCATTTTGACGATTTCGGCCAGGGCAGGCCCGGATTCGGGCTTCAGGTCAGCCTTTCCCGTGTCAAAATAAATGCCGTAAACGGCCACCCGGCCGGTTTCCTTAATGCTGCCGGACAAGGCATCGGCATTGGCAACCACATCCTGTTTCATAAGTTGTTTTTCAACCATGCGGACATTGTACATCCCGTTGTTTGCCCCGGATACTTCGGCCCAGATTTCCTTGTCATCCTTGATGACCTGGATAATGGAATACTGTGTCCCGCCGTCCTCAAAGGCATGGACTTCCTTTCCGCCAACGGCTTTGGCAGCATTGACATAATTTCGGGTGATCTGAAGACCGCTGGGCAGGGTAATCCCGTCGTTGGCATAATAAACCACAAAAGTCGTCCGCCCTTCTATTTTTTCCATCTTGCCGGGCCCCACCTGGAATTCATACCGGTCAAACTCCTTGACTTCGGACTGGTAGATATGAAACCCGGTCATCCTGGAAAAAAGATCCGGGTCCTTGCTGCCCGGCGCGTCATTGGGGTCGCCAGCGGCAAAAGCCGGATTAAGGAAAGTCAGACACAACATCAGGAATAAAATGGACCAGACACTCAACAGGCGGTTTCGCATGGGTTCTCCTTGTTCTTTAATGGGAAATATTAGGTTGATTTATCAATACATGTTGGGGTCGGAAAACAGCCTTTAGGCTTGTTTTCATACTTAGAAGCCTCTTGATTTATAATTCCGGGATCATAAGCCTCAATTTTGATCTTTGTCAATATCTGGGAAAAAAAACAGGCTGTGGATTTAAAGGCAATCTCAGAAATTCATGAATTTCAGTTTTCCCTTGAATTTTCAACCGATGTGATCCTGTTCATTTTCACTGTCGCAGCGGTTCTTACGCCGGGGCCTGATATATAAAGCGCTATACGCTGTGGCCCAGTTTTTTTTCATAGGCCTGTCGTATTTTATCGAGAAGTTCGTTCATGGGGGCGGGTTTTATGACATAGTCAAAGGCGCCGAGCTGCATTCCTTTGATCCCGGATTCAACCGATACATAGCCGGTGAGCATGATGACTTCAATCTCAGGCGTGTTGGCTTTTATCCATCTTAAGGTTTCAATCCCGTCGATACCGGGCATTTTTACATCCAGAACCACCACGTCAAACTCTTTTTGTTTTAAAAGTTCCATGGCCCTTGATCCGCTCTGGGCGCCTTCAACATTTATTTTTCTGTCCATGAGTCTTTTTACCACCAGCTCGCGGAAATCATCTTCATCATCAACAATCAGAACCTTCAGATTATTCATGTTTCTTCCTTTGCCTTTTTTCAGGAAACCGTCATGGAATAATTATTTATCCTTGCCACCATAAAGCCCGGTTTTATTTTCAAAGTGTCAACAACCACGCTGGAGGTCTCTTTTCCGATGGTCTCCACGACAACTTCCTTTAAAAAATCGCCTGAGGCATCAAAAAGACCTATCTTTTCCCCGGACTCAAGCCCGTGACGCTTACCCAGCCCGAAAAAAACCTCAAGCCCGCCTGCATTTTTGCTGACGCGGTATATTTCCGCAAAACCCTGTTTAGCCATTTCAGCATCAATTTTTCCTGATATGACAAAAATCCATGCGCCTGTCGAGAGCGCCGTCAAAAAAAATCCAATGGCCAGCAACCAGGACGGCAAACCTGTAAACCGGTTGATCAAAGACAGGCTGCCCTGCCTCTGGGATTTGACGTCGCCATATACATTGACGGTATAGCGTAAAAGCGCTTCCAGTTTCGGCCGGTCCTCGGGCTTGACCTCTGTAAGGCCGGAGGAAACAATTCTCATATTATATTTTCCCGGCTTTAAAGAAGAAGCCGCTTTAAGTTCCGCTCTCCACATTTCAGTGCCAAGCCAGTAGCCGGAAAAAAGGTCTTTTTCAAACTCCAGGGTGAGATCCGGGGAATCCGACACAACGCTGATATCACGGATGCTTTTGACATTGCCGTAAACATTTCCCGTGATCTTGAAAGAGCGTCCCGTGATGATATCCAGATCATTGGCCGGTTTTATATAGGATGCGGCCAATGCATCCAGAATGCTGACCAGCGCCAGGATGGCGGCAATGGAACAGAACCGTCCCAGAATCATCCGCTTGTGAATCAATCTGTCTTTATCCATGAATCTTTTACCTTTTTATACCATATGTTATAAGAGACAGCGGCATCTTCCCAAAGGCGCATGGCCGCTGTCTCTTAAATCTTTACAGTCCTGCTATTTCTTGAAAATATCCGTTTTTGTGATATTCATCAGACGCAGTGATTTTCCTTCTTCCTTATAATAGATCCGGATCTCATCACCGGCTGCCCAGGTTTCATCGGGCAGGGCAAAATATTCAACCGGAAGAGAAAAGGATACATAGGTTTTCAGACGGCTTGAATAGATCTCTATGGTTTTGGCAGTCCTGTCCACAATGGGATATTTCTTGCCTTTTACCAAAGGATCATCCTTGCTGATCTTTTCCTTTTTCTCGATAAGGGTAAAGGGAATCTCCTGAAACTGCTGAGTTGCCTTATCAAAAATGGTGATGCTGTTTTTGTCGGTGTCCAGCTTCATTCTCTGACCCGGTGCCGGGTCCCCGCCCATTTCGGTCTTATCCTTGGGGATTAAAAAGACAGACGGAGGAAGAATGGTATATTCGGGTTTACCCTTTACAAGGCTTTTATCCTCGATAAACGTAACCTGCCCCTTTTCCTTATCAAAGGCGATGGTACGCCCCTGTTTAACCTTGCCCTCGTCATTGCAGCCTGTGAACATCATCAGGATAAGCATTGTGAGCATGAGTCCGATAAACTTCTTCATATTGTTCTCCTTATAGGTGGCCTGATTCTCACATCAGTTTTTTCTTTAAATTATTGTATCTGGTCATTATTTTTTCTTGTTTGCTATCTCTAATTTTGCCCCCTGAATCATCTTCACCGTAATGTACAGCGACATGCAGAATACAAGGCCCAAGACCAGCGTTGTTGAAGAATTATTCAGCAAAGTTGCATAATTCGGAATTTCCTTGGCCAGAAGTTTCAAGACAATGGAAAAGAAACACCCGATAACGGCAAGACCGAAAGCAATACGGATTCCGTATCCTTTTATATATTTTGTTGCTACGGTTCCGATCTGTGCGCCGACGGCCGCGCCCACCAGCATGATAACAGCAGCCACAAGTTCTGTACGGCCTTTCATGGTATAGGTAAAGGCCCCGTAAAGACCTGAAATCATAACCTCAAAAAGGTCTGTACCCACAGCCACATGAGTAGGACAACCCATTAGATAAAGAAGCGCTGGCATGCGGATCAGACCGCCGCCGATACCCAGGATGCCGGCCAGCCAGCCTGTAAAAAAGCTGATAAAAATGGGAAGCCATGCTGTACAGGTAATCCCGGATGCCGTAAAATGGATCATGGGGAAAAGTTTAATTTTGTGAAGGGTTTTATGCCATTCTATGCCCGTTGACAAGGCATCAACATCATGGCCCTTGGCACGGGCTTCACTGTCTTTTTTCTTCTTTTTTGCCACATCGTGAAACACCATCCAGGCAATGAGGGCAAGAAGAACAAGATAAAGCAGACGGACAATAAGTTCCACATTCCCGAGCCTCTCAAGCCACATGATCATCTGGGCGCCGACTTCAAAGCCGACCACGGTCCCCACCAGCATGATAAGGCCAAGTTTGTAATCCACATTCCCGAATTTGCCGTGACGCATGGTGGAAATCAGAGATTTCCCTGCCATGTGGGCAATGTCGGTTCCAATGGCAAATGCCATGGGAAACCCAAGTATATTAAGACCG
>CAZUDE010000013.1:113071-117381 GCA_964619205.1 uncultured Desulfobacula sp.
CCCATCCACGCCCCGCCCATGCCGAAAAATCCACCGATAATTCCCACACCCACGCCAAGAATGACAAGGCCCGGCCAGAAAATCGTAACCCCGGAAATAGGCATCAGTACATATAACCAATCCATAAATATATCCTCCATCAATTAATAGTTCAAAAAATCCATATCAATGTTCCGACAGTTCTCTGTGTTCAAGATCAATCCCGATGGTCTTCATCACGATATCGGCAATGGTTCCGAAAATTAACCCGATCACCGGTATCAATACAATGGTGAGCAGGGAAAAATACAGATGACTCTCATTGTAAAGCGTTCCCCATGCATGCAGAATCCCTGTAAGCCCACGGGTATCCGCCACAATGATAACCAGGTCCGCTTTTTCACCGGCGGCCAGAACCGCCTGGGGCAGAAGTGCGCACATCATGAGAACAAAAATACTTATTTTCGTCCTGATTTTCTTCATCATTTCCTCCATATCCATTTTATGTTGTTTTTAAATTCAATCCCCTAACTATTTTCAAAGCAATGCGTCCATGCTTTGGGTTCCTGTATGCGGTCAAACCAAGTTTCATGCCATGGTGATGCAGTTCAGATAAAATTTTTTAGAGGCCTTATTTCAAAGGGAATTGAATGGAAAATGAAAAAATGAGTCTCCTTCCAAAGAGAGGATTGGTGCCTTAAACCTGTCACCTTTCTTTACACCTTGCAAAAGAAATTAAACCCAGACCCTTAAAAAAAGGCGCTACAAACCCTTTGGCAAGGTCACCCCCCCCCTGTTTTAGCCGGAAGAATGAAGATTCAGACAATGGCATGTTTTTTGATTGAGTCTTTCATGATAATCGCTTATGACTATACTGAACAAAAGGAGTTTTTATCCATGCCGACCATTATAGGAAATCTCAAACGACTGATACGCTCAAGGCTCATCAAGGCAAAAGAGGGAAAACCCTCAAACCGGGCTGAGGAAAATGCCGAAGCCAATGCCGTGTTCAGATTCAAATACACGCTTTTTAAAGAACTCTTGGCCGCAAATTCAGAACTTTTCAATATCCTGGCGGATATGGAGCAAAAGCTCAAAGGCAACCATATATTCGGCGCATCCTATATCAAAAGCCAGGTGATCCGGTCCATGATCCAGGCCTTTAAGATGGTGAAAAACCTCAATGTGCTGTCCGGCAACAAATTCCCCCTGCTCTATCAGGTCCTTGATAAAATCAACCAGGACATCAAATCGGTGATCAATGAAAAAAAAGAGCTTGAGCCGCCGTTCTTTGTTATTCCCTATGGTGATATATCAAAAAAAGATGCAGACTTTGTGGGCGGAAAAAGCGCAAACCTGGGAGAGATCCAAAACCGGCTCAACATTCCGGTTCCGGAAGGGTTTGCCATCACGGCAAGGGCTTTCAACCATTTCCTTGATGCAAACAACCTGAGAGAAGAAATCCAGGCTAAAAAAAATCTCATTGATGTGGAAGATATTCAAAATATAGAGCTTCTCAACCGCCTGAGCCGTGAAGTGGCAGACCTTATCAAATCAAAACCGGTTCCCCATGACATCATGAATGATATCAACCAGGCCTTTGAAGCCTTATGGCAGGTCCCTGGTTCATCTTGCCGGGATGTGCGTGTGGCCATGAGAAGCAGCGCCATTGGGGAGGACGGTGATCTGTCCTTTGCCGGGCAGTATCTGACCCTGCTCAATGTCGGGTCCGGCCGGATCGAAGATGCTTATAAATCCATCATTGCCAGCCTTTATTCAGCCCGCTCCATCTCCTACCGGATTTCAAAGGGAATAAACGACGATGACCTGGCCATGGCCGTGGCCTGCATAAAGATGGTGGATTCCGTGGCCAGCGGTGTCATGTACACCCGGCATCCCTATAATATCATGGAAGACCATATCATCATCAATGCCGTGTGGGGGCTGGGTCCATATGCTGTGGACGGCATTATCCGGCCGGACACCCATGTGGTTGAAAAAAGCGATCTCTCACCGATTTTAAGCCGGGATATATCCGACAAAGCAGTCCAGCTTGTCTGTCACCCTGAACCGGAAAATACCGGCAATACAGAAGGCATCCGGGAAATTCCCGTGCCCCCGGAAAAAAGATCGGCCCCGGCCCTTAATGACGGTCAGATAAGGCAGCTTGCCGGTTACGGACGGCAGCTTGAAACCCATTATAAATGCGCCCAGGATATTGAATGGGCAGTTGATCCGGCCGGCAGGATCATCATTCTTCAGTCAAGACCCCTGAAAATCAATACCGCGCCCCCGGCACCGGCCGATCCCGATATGCCGGAGGCAAACCATTCCATCGGTATCCGGCAAAGGCCTAAACCCATACCCGGCTACCGGGTGATCATAGACGAAAGCGAGGTGGCATCCCAGGGCATAGGCACGGGAAAGGCGTTTCATGTAAAATCAGAACAGGACCTTGCCGATTTTCCCGTCAGGGCCATCCTGATTGCCCACCACTCCTCGCCGGAGTATACCGTGGTCATGCGGCAATGCAGCGCCATCATTACGGAATCCGGGAGCATCAGCGGCCACATGGCCGCCCTTGCCCGGGAATTTAATATACCCACCCTCATGGGTCTTGGCGCCCAAAATGCCTTGCAGGATATTCCCGACGGCATGGAAATCACCGTGGACGGGTATGGCGGCAGGGTCTATGAAGGTGTGGTGGCAGAACTTGTTGCCGCTGTCAAGAATCAGGATTCCCACATGAAGGGCACACCGGTCCACGAACACCTTGAAAAAATATCCAGACTCATGCTGCCGCTCAATCTCATCAACCCCAAAGCACCGGAATTTACCCCCTCCGGGTGCCGCACCCTCCATGATATCGCCCGCTTCTGCCATGAATTTTCATATATTGAAATGTTCAATGTCAGCGATATCGCCTCAAAACGCTATAAATGCTCCTACCGCCTTCTGGCTTCGCTTCCCATAGACCTGCATATCATAGACCTTGGCAGCGGGATAAAGCCGGAAGACTTAGGGGACCCCGGTGATTCGGAAAACACCTGCCGCGGAATGATATCCGCGGATGAACTCCGGTCCGTGCCCTTTCTCGCCCTGCTGGAAGGCATGCTCAACAAGGATGTCAATTTCCGTGATCCGAAACCGGTCAATTTTTCAGGTTTTCTTTCGGTCATGCAGGAACAGATGCTTTCCCCGGGTCATGTGGGCGAGCGTTTCGGAGACAGAAGCTATGCCATCATTGCCGACAAATATGTGAATTTCAGCTCACGGGTGGGATACCATTACAGCGTTGTGGATGCCTATTGCGGAGAAACGGTCAATAAAAACTATATCACCTTTTCCTTTAAAGGCGGCGCTGCCGATGACATCAAGCGGAACAGGCGGGTCAGGGCCATTGCCCTGATCCTCAAATCTTATGATTTTTCCGTAGATGTAAAAGAAGACAAGATCGACGCCAGGTTCCAGAAATATCCCTGTTCATTGATCAAAAACCGCCTGGACATCCTGGGCCGCCTCCTTCTTTTCACCCGCCAGATGGACATGCTCATGACCACGGAAGACAGCATCAAACATGTGGCAGATAATTTTATTGCAGGAAATTATAAATTTTCTGATTATAACAACGGATAACAACAAAGAACTGAATAAGGGATCAGACCGGAGCCGGCTTGCCACGGCCATCACCGGTTTATTCCCATTTTTTAAATTTATAACGCACCGTTAAACACACACCGCCAAAAACCTCTTCCTATTCTCCCAGGGGTAAATCCATGTATAGAAATCCAGCTTAAAAATAATTCCCGGATTTTTGCAATTTCAGACTGACTTGGAGAATTTTAAAAAATCCAAAAATAATTTGATTTTTTCTTCAAAATTCAGGGTTTTCCCTGATTGAAATCTCCGGATTAATTTACTAAAGAATTTGGGGAAATGATGCAACTTAAAAGTATGAAATAAGGAAAAGGAGCAAAATCATGGCCCTTGTTTTTGAAAACAGCCAATTAATACAGATATCGATTTGTCTGGATCAAGGAATGGTACACCTGCCGGGCTGCCGCATGCCTCAAAGAACCAGTATCAACTTCGCCTCCGCGAATTGAACCGGATGTTTTTCTATCCGGTGGTGACGGTAATGACTGGATTGCCGGGGCAGACAGCTTATCCGGCGTACCGTGGACAAAAAGGATTGTTTAACCATGACGATCATGAAGGGCATGAAGAAAAGCATATTGTTCAACCCTTCTTCAAGCGCTTCATGGCCTTCATGGTTATGGAATAAAACAAATTGAAAGGGGACAAAAGCAATGAGCGCGATTGTTATGCTT
>CAZUDE010000014.1:0-93903 GCA_964619205.1 uncultured Desulfobacula sp.
TACTTCCGGGGGTTTTGCTAGTCTTTTTTTTAGATTTTATGAAATATTCGGGCTAGAATCAATGATTTCATGGGTTTTCCTTTTTATCTTTGGTAAAAGTAACACCATTATAACCGGCTGCTACACTGATGGTTGTTTAACGATGCTCTTTGCTTGCTACGGAACTTTGGAAAAACAACCTGTCGAGGGCGATATGCAGTCCGGTTTATAAATTTGTTCTACAGAATATGAGCAAATATGGAAATCCATTTTTGGATGGTGGTTCATTATTTATCAGTTATAGTTTTCGAGAATAAATGTAGCTCTGAATTGCAGGTATTATTATAATAAGTGGTGCACATGAAACCACAATGATCAGGTTTTTTCTTCCTTCAAGTGGAAGGAAAAATGAGCAAATTCCAAAGATTATTAGTAGGATTGACCAGTAAATTAATTGCTTACCTCCATACTTATTTATTTTGTACCAGTTCTCATCAGATTCATACGATTTCTTGAATCGAATACCATATACTTTATTCATGGATACTTTGCCTTTAACCAAAGGAATACTCATGAGGATTATTAATACCGCAGTAAATATGTGAACCAAACCTAGAATTATAGATGTGTTATCCATTTATCCTCCAGTTTTATTCGTGTAGAACAAGTTAATGTGTGGTTCTGCGTATCTTGCAAATTTGAATGATATCCAACCAACAATTATAAAATATGATTTGAAAATCCATATCAACAACCCTGAAACCTGTAAAGTCCTTTTAAAAATTCTATTTTTGTAAATATAGTTTATCCGGCAAGGATCTGCCAAAATGTTTTTTACTGGAGATACATTTGACGGGTATTTTTCCCATACTCCGGATTTGAATTTGAAAAGATTAAAGCAACTATCCATAAATGGCCGGTTTCAGCGGGCGGTCAAAAAAAACCCCGGATTCAGGACCGAAATCCGGATGCATCCCTCTGATGAAAAGATAGAGCACCCCCCCGAAATGGGTATTATAGTCATAGGCATCTATCCTTGATTCAAGGTATTTGTGAAGGGCGGCCACATAGAGATAATATTGAAGAAAATAGTGATTCTCCGCCATGGCCTCTGTCATGCTTTGCAGTGAATAGTGATCATAGGTGTCTCCGAGAAAATTGGTCTTATAATCCACAATATACCATTTGCCCTGATGGTGAATCACAAGATCGATAAACCCTTTCATGAACCCCTTGAATTCATCGGTTGAAAGCTGTGAAACCCTTTTTGCATAGTCTTCTTCAAAGGCATTTTTGACGGATGACATTCGAAACGGCGTGACCGGAAAGACAAATTCCATCTCATTTATCCTATCCTGTTTTCCGATATCTTTCAGGCAGAATCCGCCCGGTCCTTTCATAAGTCTTGTCTCAAGAATTTCCTTTATGCTCTCACAGGCTGTTTCAAGAAGCCCGGGGGCTGAGAGGCCGGATCTTCCCACTGTTGATTGAACAAGGTCCGGGATTTTAGCCGGATCTCCTGCAAAATCAAGATGCTCAAATATGGAATGAAAAAAAATCCCTGCCCCGGCGCCTTTGGGAAAAAGGGCCAGGGTGACCGGTTTTGATCTTTCATCATCGCCGATTCCCAGGCGATCTTCAGAAACTGCATGGGCTAAAGACTGGGTAAGGGCTGAAAAACTTGACATCTTCCATCCTGCCGTTATCCTTTGACGGGTCTGTCTTGCAGATAATCCAAATATTTCCCCGGTCCGGGCCTTGAACCGATCCGTTGATCCCCGGGCAAAAACCTCCGGCAGAATGCCATGTTCTGAATCTGTCATAAGCCTTTCAAGATCCTTTGTCATGGACGGATCATCCTTGCACCCGGCAGGATGCAATAACGACCCGAGAGCCGAGGTCTCAACTGACCTGAACCCGCCCCATATAATTCTGCACAGGGCCGATGCCCGCGTCAATGCAACATATAAAAGCCTTCTTTGCTCTGCACTTTCCTCCATTTCATAACAGGTCCGGGCGGTTTCCATATCTTCCGACCCCAGATCCAGGGTCAGGTCATGGTTTTTTTCAGGGTCATGGAACAGGATGTTTTCCCTTACCGCTCTTTTTACCCCTTCCCAAAGAAAGGGAAGATACACCACAGGATATTCAAGTCCCTTGCTTTTATGAAGGGTGACAATGGCGACTGCCTTTTTATCACTTTCAAGCCTCAATTCATCAGCTGATTCATCCCGGACATCCTTTGATATCTGCCGGCCATACCATTTTAAAAGATAATGGGGTGAAAACTGCTGTTCAAGACAGACCTTTGAAACCAGTTCCGAAAGATGATAAAAATTGGTCAGCCCCCTTTCGTCCAGGCCCGTTTCTGTCTTTAAAAACCCCTCATCCGAATGAAACAGGGCCATGATCATAAAAACAAATCCCTTTGTTTCCCAGAGGGTCCGGTATTGCCGAAATCTGTCCTGCCATTTAAAAAACTCATCTTCCTGTTGATCCAGCTCAAAAATGTCCTTTGATGAAAAATTGAACACTGAAGTGCAGAGGGCGGCCAGAAGACTGCCCTTATTTTCAGGCTGACATACGGCTAAAAGGATATCGTAGAGATCCTGGGCCTCTTTTGAATCAAAAACCGACCCGGTTTTGGAAAGGTAGGAAGGAATCCCCCTCAATGACAGGGCCGTTTGCACCTGTTCAGCCTGGACATTGGTCCGGACCAGCACGGCAATATCACCGGGGCTGATCCTTTGGGGCTGTGAACCTTCAATTTTCCTGTTTAAAAGGCATTTTTCAGATTGCAGAAGGCAGAGTATATCCTCAGCCACCACACCCGGCACCAGTTTTTCCGCTGTGTCCCTGCTGATGAACCCGTCCCTGTCCAGGGCCATGCCGTCTCGATTTATAAAACAGAATTGAAGCGGTGAAACAGCTTTGCCTTTTTCCAATAAAAGATTTTTAGCCGCTTTGGGTGTGCCCACCTTTGAAAATTCAATCCCCTCATATAAAAAAGGGGTTTCACCCATTTTAAAAACAGTATTCACAGCCTTTACCAGCATGGGCGAGGACCGGTAATTTTTTTCAAGGGTAAATTTTTCTTCACTCTGTTTTGATGCTTTGAGATAGGCAAAGATATCCCCTCCCCTGAACCCGTAAATGGCCTGTTTGGGGTCTCCGATCATGAAAAAGGGGGTACCGGGTGTCAAAAAGAGCTTTGAAAAAATATCATACTGGACCGGGTCTGTGTCCTGGAATTCATCAATGAGACAGGCTGACCATGTTTGCCGGACTGCCTTTTGAAGCAGCTCTGCCCCCTCACTCTCAAGGGCCTTTGCAAGATCGTTGATAAGATCGTCGAAAAAACAGAGGCCCTGGGCTTTTTTCATTTTGCCGAGTTCAGTGCCAAAAAAAGACAGAAAATCTGTTTTAAGGCGGATCAGGCTTTTTTCCAATGCCGGCTGAAAATCCAGCAAATCCTGGCAGAGCTTAAAGAACCCATGTTCCGGCGGTCTTTCCCCGGCCTTTGTTTTTTCTTTTATCCGGGTCCGGGTAAATTTATACAGACTGTCACCATCCTCGGTCATTTTAAACAGGGCATTGTCGCCTTCCTGTTCAAGCTTCAGGCGGCTTTGAGAAAGCCAGGCTGCGACATTTCGTTTGGTGTAGCTTTTTTTATCCATTCCAGGGTGGTTCAAGATGAGATCACAGATCTCCTTTTCCCGGCTGATCAAAATCTCCCTGAGGTTTCTTATGGTTTCCCGGTAAAGGTCAAAATTCATCTCACAGGGCTCAGCCATAGGTTTGATGAAAATCCCCGGCCTTGAGACAAGCGCTTTGAACATGTCAATAAAACGTTCCGGCGTGATCTTTTTCAGCTCCAGAAATTTCAGAAACAGCGGGTCCCCATTACTGACACGGGCCATGAAAAAATCAAATCCCGCCTGCCGCAAAAATGCAGACCGGTCCGGCATGAGCTCAATATCAAAAAGGGAGCGGCTTTCAAAGGCATTTTCCTTTAATACCCGAAGACAAAAGGAATGAATGGTCATGATTGCGGCCTGATCAAAACAGGTGAGGGCCAGTTTCAATCTTTTTTGAATCAAAGCAGGGTCAGGCTGGCGGCTCAAAAAATCTGAAAGCTCCTCCCGGGTTTCTTCGGTCTGATCTCCCGATACCGGGTCAGACAGACTCTTCAGGGCCAGAAAAAGCCTTTGCCGGATTCTGAGTTTCAGTTCTGCGGCGGCAGCTTCCGTAAAGGTCACCACAAGGATGGATTCTACAGGATAGCCCTCTGCTGCAAGACGGCAGTAAAGCGTGGTAATGGTATGGGTTTTCCCTGTTCCGGCACTGGCCTCGATCAGGGTGGATTTTTTCAAATCAATATCAAAGGGGTTAAGGGCTTTCATGGCAGTTCACCCCGGTTTTCCAGCAAGGGCCGGAAAACCTTGACCGAGTTTTCGGCAAACCCTGAAAACAGGAGGGTTTCCACGCTTTCAAAGGGGTCGTTTTCTTCAACACAAAGGTTAATATATCGGTTATTCTTTTCCCCTGTCCCCTGATGCCGGTCATGCCAGAATTTTTTTGCCCTTACCATGGCCTTTGACACGGATTCTTCAGTCAGGGCAAATCCGTCAGAAGACAAGGCTTCGGCAAACTGAAACGACGTTTCACAAGAAAAATAAAAAGGTCCTTTTTGGCCTATTTTAAAAATCTCAACCAGCTCTTTCAGATAAAGACGGGCATCCTTTGCCAGTTCAGGAAACCGGCAGGTCATGACCGGTTTTTTGCCCTTGGGGTCCCTTCCCATGAGAAAGGTTTGCTTTGGATATCCCTTTGGCCCGGCTGCATTTAAAAACAGATGCCTGATCCAGGCAGACAAAAATCTTGCCCCGTTGAGCCTGCCAAACCCCATGGCAAAGGCCCCTTCTTCTCTTATATCCCTTATCTGCCCGGAAACCAGGACCCCATCCACGTCAATTTCAGCCGTAACAGGGGGCAGAGGCGCCATGCCAAAAATCTTTCCTGCCTTCTCGATCAGGGGATTTGCCAGGGCCATGAGTTTTTCATACTCAAACCTGCCTTTTCTTCCGGGGGGAAGGCTTCCCATTGCCTTTAAAACAGGATAAAGATCTGTTTCACGGGGCAGCCCTGTTTTTTTCTCAAATACCAGACTTCCCAAGAGATACTGGTCCAGTCCTGCCAGAGAGAAGGCTTCCCGGTCCTCTTTTTCCTTTTCAGAGAGTTTCAAGGTGATGTTCAGCCCATTTTTTACAAATCCTTCAATGGGGTTTCTGAAAAACCGGATGATATCGTCAAGGGGGAGGGTCAAAAGCGGTTCCTTTGGTTTTTTCATGCCCCCGGCCCATACAAAGGGTTTCTTTTCCGGTCTTTTCCGTAAAAGGGCCGCTGCCATCCTGCAATTATCCCCTGAAAAGGAAAAAAACGGACCCTTCCCGTCAAAATAGGCTGTGTCAAAGGGGTGAAGGGGATGGAAAAACAGGTATTGGAAGCCTTCGGGAAAGACAAACCCCTGTTCCATGACTTCCATTAGTTCGCTGACCACCCCGGAACAGGGAACCAGGGAATTGTCCTTGATGCTCATCCCTGCATAGGTGATGATGAGTTTTTGCCTGGCTGACAAAAGGGTTTCAAGGAAAAGATAAAGGTCTTCCTGCCTTTGGTTTTTATCCCCTGGTCTTGGAAATTTTTTCATGAGGTTGAAACCGGGGGAAAAGACCTTTTTGGGAAAGGCAGATTCATCCATTCCCATGAGCACTACAATTTTAAAGGGAATGCTGCGCATGGGAAGGATATTGCAGAAGGTGATGTTCCCGGACATGAAATTTCCCTGGGAAATATTGAGATCCAGCTTCTGGGCCAGGAGGGAATGAACCACGTCAAAGGACACCGCCTCTGTAAATCCAGCCTTTTTTGCACCGGATTCCATCCCATCCAGGGTTTCCATGAGAAAAAAAAGGTCTTCGCTGGATTTATTGTTTTCATCCAGCAGGGAAAAAGGCAATTTTCTTAGGACCCGCATCCAGGTTTCCGTGGTTTTCTCGCCTTCAAGGCTTGACAATCCTGTGAACAGGGCATGGCAGAAGGCAGCCAGTTTTCCCAGCACTTCAAGGTCAAGGCCTTCAAAGGACTCGCAGGGCAGAATGCCCTGGACAAGGCTGTCATACCCTTCCGGCATGGCCATGCCCATGAAAAGCCGATCAAACCCGAACTGCCAGGTGTTTTCGCAAAAAGGATCAAACCCCAGATCCTGCCGGTGATCCCCATCCTTTCCCCAGAGAATGCCTGCGTCAGAGGTCATCTGTTCAATCCTTGCCACATCATCCAAGCTGATCTGAAATTTTTTTGCTATGGATTCAGACAAAAGAAGATCCAGAACCAGGCTTTTTTCAAGCCTTGATCCCTTAAGCGCCAGGATTTTTAAAAAGGCCTCAAGGGGTTCGGACTCCGATCTTTTCCGGCGGTCGCTGATGGAAAAGGGCAAGGCAGTTTCAAGGGAAAAAACAGATTCAATAAACGGTGCATAAGCCTCTATATCCGGCATCATGACAATAATATCATGGGGATCAAGGCCCGGGTCTTTTTCAAATTCCGCCAGCAACAGGTCTTTCAATATCTGGGCTTCGCGCATGGGTGAATGGCAGGCATGGATGCTGATGGAGGTGTCAAAAGGGTCAACGGCCAGCGGCAGGGTCTGGCCCCCCTCTTTACGGTGATTCAGGTTCAGAATATCCGATTGAAGCACACAAAGCATGGAACCGGACGCATCGTCAAGCGGGTCAAAAAAGAGATCGTCAAAGGGTTCATGGTAATGAAAATTTTCAAGGCTTGAGTGAAACCGGATGCCTGAAGCGCCAAGACAGGACAGAAGCGGGTTCACAGGCTCTTCAAAAAAAAATTCCAATGCATTGGCCTCTCCCTTTTTCAAGGCTGCCTTTTCCATTTCCCGGTCTGACCGGATATCAAAGAAAAACCGGCTGGACGGGGTCAATAAAAACAGATGGATATCCATGACCGTGGATATTTTGTAAAACACCTGCAAAAAAAGCTCCGGCAGGGATGACATCCCGAAAAGGGATATCTGGGGCGGCAGGCCGTCCATAGTGAATTTTTCTTTTTCAAACCCGGAAAAAAAAGCATGGGTCTTAAAGGCCAGGTGCTGTTCGGGGCAGGTTTCCATCATCTTCTGAAATAAGAACGCCTGCCACTCCATCAAAGGATCTTTCAGGGCGTCTTTTTTACCCTGGTTCTGCCAGTCCAAAAGCATGTCCGGGCGATACACTTCATAATCATCAAATAGGGCTGCAATTTTCTGAGACACCTGGAACATTTTTTTATCGCCGCTATCTCCCCGGAGATAGGCTTCAATACCGGACAATTCCTTTAACGACATGTTTTCCCGGATAAGCTTCAGGGCTGACCAGAAAAAAAAATCTTCCGCCACTGGTTCTCCGCTGCTTTCAAAGGGCCTGAAACGGGACAAAAGTTCATCCACCAGGGGCCGCGGGAAAACAAACCGGATATTGGCACAGATCCCCAGGCGTTCTGCCAGGTTAAGGGAAATCCACTGTTTCATTCCCCTGGACTGGACCGCAATCCATCGGGGCAGAACCGGATTTCCCCCTGCCTCTGCCAGGACTGATGAAAGCCCCTGCATCAGGATTTCCATTCTATTGCTTTTTATGAGATTAAGCAAAAATCAAATTCCCCGCTTTGAATGTTTTGTCTGCACCATATCAGACCTTGAAACGGCAATCAAACCCAATTATTTCCCCCTTGGCTTTTTCATTGAATATGGTATTTTAAGCTTTGAAAATCCACTATTTGAAAGGATAATCCGTGCCTGACCCTGAATTATAAAGCCCTGAATATTTTTACGGCAAATTTTTCAGAATATAATGAGGTGCAAGATTAATTTTTTTATCAAAATTCAGGGTTTTCCCTGATTGATTTCCCGGGTTTATTTTAATAAAGATAGGAAAACAATTGCTTTGCATACCTTTGCCCCATGGAAGCAACAGATGGGAGCATTGCCCGGCAGAAACCAGACCGGAATGATTTAATTGAGTTATAAAACCGTTACGCATTCAGGCATAATCATGAAAAAAAAATATTTTGAAGACCTTGTAGATGGAGAACGCCTCCTCTGCCAGCCTGTGTTTATTAGAAGAGAGGAGATTATTGAGTTTGCTAGACAATTTGATCCGCAACCTTTCCATATTGATGAAAATGCTGCAAATGGTTCAATTTTCAAAGGGCTTGTAGCATCCTCACTTCATACTCTTTCTGCATGTACTCGTGTTGTTGTGGACGCCTTGGCTGAAGCTGTTATTTTGAGTGGTGTTGGTATGCATGAGGTGAATATGTTTAATCCAGTTCGCCCAGGTGACATTCTCACCGTAAATGCCTGGTGGACTGAATTGAAAAGGTCAAATAGCAAACCTGATCGCGGGTTTGCATCAATCAAATGTAAAGTTATCAACCAGAAGAGTGAACCCGTCATGGAGTACGGTTACCGCTACCTAATGGCTTCTAAGGAATTTGAAAAAAAACTCAACTGATATGCAAACGGGTTCTTCAGCGCTTTGGATAGAATCCCCTGTTCAAAAAGAGCTGACTTCTTCAGACAGATACGTTTGAAGAATTTTTTTAACACTCCCTCTTTTTTTTACTCGTTCCAGGGCACGCTGGAATGCACTGACAAAACCGTTTGACACATCTTTGCTGAAGGCGAAATTAACTTCGGTCTCTCTTAAAACATAAACGCTTTTGAAATCCCGGGGGTTCAAAGATTTTTTTTTGATCAGCCATCTTGCAGACAGATCTCCATGAGCCCAGAGATCAATCATTCCAGTGTCCAGACCCTGAAGGAGATCAATTACGGCGCCGTCACCAAAGGCATAGAAAAAGCTCTCAGGCGGGAGGTCCAATTCCAGCAGTGTTTTCTCAGAGATATCTTGTTTAATAACCCCGGTTTTCATACTTCTTATCCGGCCAATGGAATCGATATGGATATCACTGCCAGCCTTTGCAATGAGGATAATGCGGTTATGAACCACGGGCCCGGCCCATTTGAACAAAGATTCCCTTTCTTTGGTCCTGGCCATTCCAAACAGGCATTTTTTCCCGCCGGCTGACAGAGATTGATATCCTTTGGCCCAGGGCAGAACCGAAATCTGGTCCTTTGCCAGCGGACTCTGCATCTGTTTTGAAACAGCCACCAACACTTCCACAAATATACCCTTGAGTTTTTTGTCTTCGATATAATTAAAAGGCGGATAATCCTCCGTCATGAACTGGATTTCCTGGATACTTTCCGATGCCGTTGCAGGGGCCGGGCAGACAGACAGATTGGAAAAAATGAAAAACAGGCTCAACAGAAGAATATTTTTTTTCACTGAGTTTTCCCTTAAGTTTTTTTGATTCAGCCTTTTTAACCGGCTGCGGCAACGCAACAACCATAAAGGTTATTGAAACCAAAATCAAGATGGATGATAAGGTCAATTCATTTTTTATAAATAGAGCTGGGACATTGCTGGCCGTTTGACGACAAATGCTTGCAACAGGCTGTCCTGAATGCTATAGGTTGATCAAATCAAAATGACTTGATTGATCCTGTCATTTTATCAAGAATAAAAGGTAAAAAAGGATATCTAAACATCAAGAAGGAGAACGACCCAATGGAAAAGGACCGGAAACTGATATTGACAGCTGTAGTTTTGTTTGTTGTTTTATGCATTCATGGGCCATCGGCATGGGCAGCGGCAGGCACACCCGTAAAAGTGGTCAAGGACTTTACCAAAGCTTATTTCATGCTCGATCCCTCAATGGCGGGATATCTCAGCCAAGATGCCCTTATGAATGAAGACAGCGTGGACATGGTAGACCTTTATC
The DNA here is from genome assembly GCA_964619205.1 of uncultured Desulfobacula sp. GTDB lineage: Bacteria > Desulfobacterota > Desulfobacteria > Desulfobacterales > Desulfobacteraceae > Desulfobacula. The sequence goes on from CAZUDE010000014.1 coordinate 9,889, forward strand.
TTGGAATGAAATCTGTCGAGGCGCGTGATCGTGGATACAGAATCGATTTTCTGAAAAAACTTCCCATTGATATAAAAACCAAGGTATTAAATGTGGATGATTCATCGGCAAAAATTCAAGTCAATGCCACCACCATTCGCAATATCAACCCGCTGTTCAGGATTGTTGGTTATGTGTTTGGTTTGCTCTGGGAATATGAAGCCCAGGATGTCATCACCCTTGTCAAGGAAAATGGAGAATGGAAAATAGGACCAGGCGCATTTGATATGCCCCTGTAAGCTTTTATGAATCTTAAGGCTGATGGAATTAAAAACAGCTGAATTTTCAGGAGTAAGGCATGGCTGCCGGATACAACCGGCGCGGCAGCAAAGACAGTCAATTAAAATGATAATTACAAAAAATGGAAAAATCAGAGACAATTTTTATGTTATCGGTCCTGCGGCCATCCCCATCTATCTTTTAGATGGACCCGTACCTGTTCTTTTTGACGGCGGATTCACAGCCCTTGCACTTCAGTATGAAACCGAAATCAAAAAAATCCTGGGAAAGCGCAACCCTGCATATTTGTTTTTAACCCATTCCCATTTCGACCATATCGGGGCTGTCAGCCATTTCAAGGAGGTCTGGCCTGACCTGATAATAGGCGGTTCTGATCGCTGCCATGAAATATTATTAAAACAAAGTGCTGTTCAATTGATAAAGGACTTAAATCTTGAAGGCGCAAAAAATTTAAAGAAAATGGGGGTTTATCCGCTTCATGAGCAGCCTTTTAAACCCTTTGATATGGATCTCCTGATCCAACCGGGTCAGGAGATGGAGCTGTCCTTTGATCTGGCGCTCATGGGCTTTAACACACCCGGACACACATGGGATTTCATCAGCTACTGGATTCCGGAAAAAAAAATCCTCATTGCCTCGGAATCGGTGGCCTGTTATCAGAATGACGGATACCTGCAGACCGAATTTCTGGTTGATTTTGATGCATATCTTGACTCTTTAATGAAAATTGAAACCCTGGGCGCAACACTTCTCTGTGCCGGGCACCATGCAGTATTTACAGACGACGATGTCATTTTCCACATCAGTGCGTCCTCTGAAGCGGCACATCATTATCTGAACATGACCGAGGGCTTTCTGATGAATGAAAAAGGCAATATCGATCGCGCGGCATTAAGGGTCAAGGCGGCTGAATGGGATGACAGACCCTGGCCAAAACAGCCTGAAACTGCCTACATGTTAAATACCCGGCAACGGGTGAAAACAATATGGGCGCGCATGAATATCAGTGAAAGGAAGATATGAAGCAAGATCGCCCCAGCCTGACTGCATATAAAGTCGCCATGATGCGGGCAGCCCATCAGGTTCTCGATACCCCGAAAATCTTTGAGGTTGACTACCCGGCCACAGGCATGAAAGCGTCAGCAACTGAATGCGGTAAAAATCTTTATACCAGACTCTTTGACCTACGTTCCCATGGACTTTGAAACCCAGGTATTGGCAAACCGGATGAGTGATGCCGGCTGAGGGAGAACCCTGGCACAGTTTTTTTTAAAACGGATTCATTGATAGAGGAATTTTTATAAATGCTGACCACAAAAGACGCTATTGAGCAACGAAGAAGCATTCGAAAATTCAAGCCGGACCCAATACCCGAAGCCCATCTCATGGAACTTATGAATTCTGCACGGCTTGCGCCTTCGGGCTGCAACGCTCAGCCCTGGCGCTTTAAAATCGTTACAGAAGAAAAGGCAAAAGCCGGGTTGGCCGAGGCAGCTTATGATCAGACGTTTATTTCAAAGGCTCCGGTTGTCATTGTCTGTTGTGCTGACATTCAAGGGTATCTTGACGGAACTGTTTCAGGTATTCAGGATCTGGGGGAAATAGGCGCTGTTGAAGACCGGATTGTCACCATCCTGAAGGGGAAAGCCAAGACCATGGGAATAATTGATAAGAATGAAATCGGCCCCAGGATTGCTGCAAATGTTGCAATTGCCATTGAGCATATTGTATTAAGAGCTCTGGATTTTGGCCTTGGCTCCTGCTGGATCCGTTTGATGGATGAAATGAGGATCAAAAAACTATTTGGATGGGATGATAATATTTATGTTGTAGCCCTTCTTCCCATAGGCTATCCGGCAGAATTTCCGAAAGAACGAAAAAGACTTGGACTTGATGAAATATTAATCCATTGATTTCAAATACAAAAAAACTATAACCGGACAAAAACCACCATGACCATCGAAGGGATCAGCCATATCACGTTTATTGTTAAAGACCTGGATCATTCCGCCGCCTTCATGAAATCAGTGCTGGGCGCAGAAGAAACATACTCCAGCGGACAGAGATTTTTTTCTTTGTCCAAGGAGAAATTCTTCAAGGTCGGCGGCGTCTGGATCGCACTCATGGAGGGCTCAGCTCTGGTTGAACAGAATTATAACCATGTGGCCTTCAAGATACCTGCTTCAGAATATGACCAATACAAAGACCGTCTGACAAAGGCCGGTGTGACCTTCCGGGAAGGACGGACCCGGATACCGGGTGAAGGGCTGTCCCTCTATTTTTATGACCATGACAACCATCTGCTGGAGCTTCACACAGGAACCCTGCAAGACAGGATTGAAAGTTATCGTCTGTATTCACAGGGGCTATAATTTTCAGAGGTGAGGCCATGCAAACATATAGATGTCTTTGAAATATGATATTTCTTATTGCAGCCGATGCCACACTCCTTGTCCATCTTCTCTTTATTCTCTTTGCTGCGGCAGGTGCCCTTTTTGCTGTGCGGCGGCCCTGGGTCGCTTTTCTTCAGGTTCCGGCAGCAGCCTGGGGCGCTGCTGTTGAAATCTTTGGCAACGTCTGCCCGCTTACCCATCTTGAAAATTATTTTCTTGTCAGGGCAGGGAAAACCGGATACACGGAAAGCTTTATAGGGCACTATCTGACACCTCTTATTTACCCTGAGGCTCTCACAAGCCAAATTCAACATCTGCTGGCATTGGTTGTGGTTATGATTAACCTTGTGATCTATGGTTTGATCATCTACCGCTTTGCTGCTGAAAAAAGACGGCCCTGACCCAAAAATCAATCCCCTTCAAATTCCGTGAGGGCAAAAACCTTGCAGTCTTTAATCTTTTCTCTTCCTTTCAGATCCGGGAGCTCAACGACAAAAGCACATTCAACAATCTGAGCGCCCAGTTTTCTTGCAAGGCTGACCGTTGCTCCCACCGTACCGCCGGTGGCAATCAGATCATCAACAATGACGACTTTTTCCCCTTTTTTTATTGCATCCTCATGAATTTCAAGGGTGCCCTGCCCATATTCCAGGCTATAGGTTTCATGGATGGTTTTCCAGGGCAGTTTTCCCTTTTTCCGGACCGGAACAAACCCGATGCCCAGCTTATAGGCAAGAACGGCCCCAAACACAAATCCCCTGGCATCAATCCCGACGATCTTGTCAATATCCATGTTTTTATACCGGTCATAAAGGATATCACATGATTCCCTGAATGCTTCAGGGTTCTGCATCAGTGTTGTAAGATCTCTGAATATGACCCCTTCCATGGGCCAGCCCGGAATACTTCTGATGGTCTCTTTCAAATCCATTGGTCTTTCCTTTTTTTAATCTTTTCTGATTTTATTCTTTAAATTCCTGAATCACTTTTACCAGGAGTTTTTTAACATTATCCGCATTATGATGGAACACCTCAAGGATTTCATCCCAGGTAACAGGGGCTTCATCTTCCTTCCAGCAGTCATAGTCCGTTGACATGGCCACTGCGGCATAGGGGATACAGGCTTCATTGGCCAGCATGACTTCAGGGGCGACGGACATATTGATCACATCCGCACCCCAGATCCGGAACATCCTGGACTCTGCAACCGTTGAAAATCTCGGCCCTTCAATGGTGATGACGCACCCCTTGTCATGAACATCCAGATCAAGGTAACGGGCGGATTCAAAAAGGCATTTTCTCAACCCTTCATGGAACGGGTGAGCCATGGCCGTATGAACCGGGCCGTTTTCAAAGGACTCCACAAAAGAAGTTTTCCTGAAGCGTGTAAAATCAATGAATTGATCCAGAATCACCAGATGCCCCCGGTTGATTTCCTGTCTCAGGCTGCCGCAGGCGGTTGTGGCAATAATATGGGTTACCCCTGCCTTCTGAAGGGCTTTAATATTGGCGCGGTTGTAACCTGGGTGGGGCTGTACTGGTGTTTTCGGCCATGCCGGGCAAGGATAACGGTTTGTACACCACTGATTTGACCGGATAATAGAGAAGAGGAAGGCTCTCCATATTCGGTTGAAATGCGAAGCTCTTCAGGATTTTTAAGAATATCCGGATCATCCAGTCCTGATCCGCCGATTATACCGATTTTCAACATTTTCTTATTCCCCCTTGGTATTATTTTTTCTTATCTTGAAAGCGCCTAACACAATTGGATTGACTTATCAAGAATGAAAACCGGTTTTCTTTTTTTTCTGGAGGGGCTTCTTTTTAATACGGCTCCGTCAAGATGAGCCGCCTGATTTGTATGGGCAGATTTCGGGGTTTTGAGTGAAATCACCCTATGGAAACGAGGTGAGGTGATCAAAACCTGATCTCTCACATTAAATTGTGTTGATATTTTTGTGATGCCTGCACTATATCAGCAACCAGGGATAAAGTTAAAATTTTTCTGAAAAAAGGAGTTTGAATGATGTCTTATGCCATCCAGAGCCAGGTCAGGGTCATGATGCTGACCGCCATTGCCATGACCGCATTTTCGGCCAATTCAATCTTGTGCCGTTTTGCACTGGGTGGTGCCCTTATTGATGCCGCAAGCTTTACATCCATCCGTATCTGTTCCGGAGCCCTTTTTCTGGGGGTTATGTTTGTATCAAAAAAAAACACCCTTAAGGGCCTTCCGGCTGAAAATAAAGGGCTTATGCCCATTATGCTCACCGTCTATGCCTTGTTTTTTTCCTATGCTTACATCCGTCTTGATGCGGGAACAGGGGCGCTGATTCTTTTCGGGGCAGTGCAGACCACCATGATTCTTTCAGGATGGCTCTCCGGAGAAAGAATGAACGTTCTTCAATTTACAGGTTTTCTCATGGCGGCTTCAGGCCTTGTTTATCTTGTATTCCCCGGTTTAAGTGCGCCATCTCCTTTTGGTGCGTTTCTGATGGCCATTGCCGGCGTGGCCTGGGGAGTATATTCCCTCCTGGGAAAAAAAGCTTCAGATCCTTTCTGTGCAACTGTCTTCAATTTCACAGTCTCAATCCCTCTTGTCCTTATGTTTGGATTTTTAATTTCTACTCCTGTTCTTATCACAATAAAAGGCGCTGGAGCCGCCGCCCTGTCCGGCACTCTTGCTTCCGGGGCCGGGTATGTGATATGGTACACCGCATTAAAGGGGTTAAGCTCCACCAAAGCCGCCATTGTTCAGTTGACGGTACCGGTAATCACTGCCCTTTGCGGTATCATCTTTTTATCGGAAATTTTTTCTTTAAGATTTTTGATTGCCTCTTTTTTCATCCTCACAGGCATCGGACTCGCCTTTTTAAAAAAATGAGCTTGAAAAAAAACATAAACTCATTAAATATAAAAACAAATAACTGGTTCACATTTATTGCGTGTTTTGTTTTTTTGGATAATCATATAAACAAAAAACAGTAAAAGGAAAATTTCCTATGAGAACTCTTGTCGTTGATGATGAGCTTGTCAGCCGGAAAAAGATGATGAAAATCATAACTGAATTTGGGCAATGCGAGGGTGTTACCAATGGAAAAGCCGCCATTGGCGCTGTCATGACAGCTCTTACTGAATGGAAACTCTATAACCTGATTACGCTTGATATTTCCATGCCGGACATCAGCGGAACCGACGTGCTGTCCACCATTCGGAAGCTGGAAGACGAGCGCGGCCTTGAACCCCGGGAAAAAGCAAAAATTCTCATGGTGACGTCCCATTCCGACATTGATACGGTAAAGGCCTGTATTGGAAAATGTGACGGTTATGTGATCAAACCCTTCAATAAAGAAGGCATGGTTGAAAAAATGAAAAAAATAGGACTTCTCTAACTTTTCTTATTTCATCCACTTTTTGTTAAAAACAAGAGTATACAGACTTGCTGCCAAAAGAGCCATACAAAGGCTCAGATGGATAATATCCAATGCAATAACAGCGGCGTGGTTCAAATATATACCGGACATGTTTTTCAGTACCATAAAACCACCGGATATCATCAATCCGGAGATAATCCCTATTTTGACAAATCCTGAACCGGTTATCTGTTTCAATTTCTTGCCCTGGGCAATAAAATCACAAAGAACGTATACAGCAAGTGCGATCAGCAAAAATGCCGACAGATAATGCAAAATATGGGTGGTATAAAATTCACCCAGCCAGCCCAGCCCGGGGATGGAGGCAATATAATACCGGCTGAAAATCGGCATCTGCCCAAAACCGGACAGAGTAATCAGAAAAAGAACGATGCCATAACCATATGCTCTTTTTTTTGGTGACGTCTTCATTATCTGTCCCCCTTTGAACTGAGATAGAATTTTCCAAATGCAGCCACAAGGCCGGCCAGGGGGGCAATCATCATGGCTTTTGCAAGATTTGTCCCGTCCGCCATCATATTCCTGACCTGACCCAGATGGGGTTTGCCTTTTCCTGTCTCAATGCTTGAATTCAACTGGTCAAAGGGAACCGGAGATACATAAATTGTATGAGTTCCTCCGTTTTCATGTTCACCATAAATGTATCCATTGATTTTTTTTGCAAGGTCATGGGCCTGTCTGATGATATCACTTCTTGGCCCGATGGTCTGGACATTCTCGGGGCAGACTTCAATGCAGGACGGTATCTCACCTTTTTCCAATCTGTTATAACAGCGATCGCATTTGTACATCACCCCATTTCCGGCAAAGGCCGGGAGAAGATCAAGATACAGCCCCACACCGGTCTGTCTTTCGGGAATGCTCCAGGGACAGACCGTCTTACATTTTGACCCGCCGAGGCAGATATCGGCATCAATCCTTGAAAGTCCGTTGTCTTCCTGTTTTGCCGCTCCCCAGGGACAGAGTTTGACACAGGGAGGGTTCTCACAGTGCATGCATCTTCGGGGGATGGTGAGTTCCGTGTTCTCTCCCTCCACTGTTACCGAAGCGTGCTGGATAAAAAGCCAGTTATACGGGGTGAGTCGATCCATAATATCTCTTTTTTCTGACCAGTCCTGGACAGGCACTGTTTTCGGATACATTTTGGGAAAAGGTTTCTGGGGTTCCGGATATTTGGCTGTATTGACTTCTCGGCAGGCATGGACGCATTCTTCACATCCTATGCATTTTTGGATATCCAGAAGCGTGGCCAGCGGTTCCTTTTTTTCCTTGATCGTGGAATCCGCAGCCGTTCCAATCCCTGTGCCGGCAATAACCGCTCCTGCTGTCGCAAAGGTGCTTTTGATAAAGCTGCGGCGTGAAAGTTTTAAACTCATTGTCTTTACTTCCTTTTTGCTGTTTCCATGAATTCATTAAAACTCATTTTTTCATATTTTCCTGAATGAATATAATTTAAAACTTTGAAAAGATACTCTTCATCCACATAGCCCGGAAGGTTGTCGAGCTTTGTGCCGTCCGGCTTAAGAAACCAGACCGTGGGCAGTCCCCTGACCTTCCACTGGTCTGAAATCTCAGTGTCTTTTTCCGTATCGACTTGAATACTGACAAAATTCTCATTTAAAAAAGACCATATATTTTTTTCTTTAAATGTGGTGGCTTCCATTTTTTTGCAATAAGCACACCAGTCAGCATGAAAATATAAAAAAACGTGTTTGTTCCGGCTTTTTGCCAGTGCCATCCCATCGGTATACCCTTTCCATTGGATTCCCTCATCCTTCTGATCCTGTTCAGACGTTTTTTTCAGGGCGGTTTCACCAGCCCCTCCTTCTTTTATATAATCATGTATCATCACACCGGTAAAAGCGATACAGATAAGCGCAATAACCAGCATATTCTCTTTTTTCATGTCCAGATCCTTTATTTTATAAGTTCTGCCCCATACCACCTAACGATACCGACAGAGCAATGATCATGCCAAAAATGTTCTGCCTGATTTATAAGATCCCAATCATGTTGCAACCATAATGACATGTACCACCCTGTGGCTTTACATGGGGCAAAACTTTCATTATTAATAAACCACGCTCGTGTTTAGATAAAGTTTTCTTTTCTTACATCAACTAAAGGAGAATAAAATGACCAATAATGTACTCGTTACCCTCTCATGCGGAACTGATAACCCCAACAGAGCAACACGGGCCTTGTTTCTTGCCGCCGTTGCTCAGAAAAAAGGTAAGACTGTAACCGTCTTCCTTCTGGATGACGGCGTATACCTCGCAAGAAAGGGTGCTGCGGAAAACATCAAGGCAGCCACAGGGGATTCTGCCGATGATTCCCTGGCCCATCTCCAGGCCCATAATATTCCTATCCTGGTCTGTACACCCTGTGCCAAATCTCGTTTCATCGAAGAAAAAGACCTTGCTGAATCCTGCAGGCTCGCAACCGCTGCAGAGCTCATTGATCTTGCCTGCGATGCAGCTGTGATAAGCCTTTAACCCGGTATCCGCCCCATTACAACCTCTTGATTCGTTTTTACACGGGCTTCATTCGACTACTTAATGAGGCCCGTCAAGAGGCAGTTATTTTTCAGATTTGCCCGCCTTTTTCTTTTATTTCTGACCTATTTCCTGTTTTTCTTTCTTTTTTGTGTCTGTCACCTGACAGGCATCCTTCATTCAGGTGGATATGCCCATCTTGGGAAGGATATAAACCTGCACCAGAATATAAATTCCTAAAAAAATTAAAAAATACATCATTTCGCTCATACATCCTTTCTCCGTTATAAATTCATTAACCGGCACACAAGCCATTTTATACTGGTTGTGCAAGGGGTGTGCCAGTTCCATAAAATTTCTGAGGAAACATTAAGGACAGAGTATGTCCATTATGAAAAACCAGTAAAATTTATTTGAGCTGTATTCCATATTTTTTTATGCGTTTCCAGACGGTTATCCGGCTCACTCCCAAAATTTCTGCAGCCCTGCTCTGATTTCCGTCGGCCTTTTGAAGCGCATCAAGAAGTCTTTCTTTTTCAGACCTCCCGACCCTTATGACATCATTGGCCTTTATTCCACTGACCAGTCCCGGAGGAACAGATTTGGCAGCAGCTATCTTTTCCGGGAGATGTTCCGGGCCGATACTCTTTCCCCTGGCCAGAACAAAGGCGTATTCTATGCTGTTTCTAAGCTCTCTGATATTCCCTGGCCAGGTATAGGCCACCATCAGGCGCATGGCTTCAGGTGTAAACCCCAGGATGTTTTTGCCTGTTTTTTCAACATGAAAATGAATAAAATGCTGGATAATCAAGGTGATATCATCTTTTCGTTCACGAAGCGGAGGACAGGTCAACGGAAACACATTAATCCTGAAAAACAGATCTTCCCTGAAGCCTCCCTGGCTGATCATTTTTTCAAGATCCCTGTTGGTTGCCGTAATGATCCTCACATCAATGGGAATGGACCTGTTTGACCCTACCCGTTGAATCATTTTTTCTTCCAGCACCCTGAGAAGTTTGACCTGGACCGAAAGCGGAATATCACCGATTTCATCCAGAAAGAGAGTGCCCTTATGGGCAGCTTCAAATCTTCCGATTCTGTCGCTGTCCGCACCGGTATACGCTCCTTTGACATGTCCGAAAAGCTCACTTTCAAGGATGTTCTCACTTAATGCCGCACAATTGACCTTTATGAAAGGCTTTTGACTTCTGTTCCCGGTTTCATGCAGGGCTTTTGCCACCATTTCCTTTCCCGTTCCGCTCTCGCCCAGGATCATGACAGGCGTATCCAGCGAGGCTACACTTTCAATGCCTTCAAACAGATTCTGCATGACCGGCGTCCTTCCGATAATGCCCTGGAAACCGTCGTCAATATGGTACATCCGTTTGATGGATGCGAGCTCATTTTTATAATGGATATTTTCTGAAATATCTTTCAGGGTTTCAACCGCACCCATAATTTCATTTTTTTCATTAAACAGAACCGTTGCATTTTTTATGATGGGTACGGCCTGGTTCAGGCGGTTGGTGATGATACATTTTTTTTCCCTGACAAACTCCTCGGAAAAAAGCCCGCACCAGTTTTTCCCCGCTCCTTTTCCAACTATTTTACAGCCTGTGCAGTTTAAAATCCTGCAGGATTGCCCTTTCAATTCTTTTTCCGTATACCCGGTCATTAACTGAGCCGTCTGGTTGGCTGCGAGAAAACATCCTTTTTCATCGACGATGATAATTCCGTCCTGTACAGAATCTATGATTGGCCGCCAATGCTTTTCAATATCCATTTTCTGCTCCCTGGGTGTTAACTGTGTTAAAAGTTAAATTAACGCATCATTAACATAATAGCAACTGCAATCATGCAAAATACATAAAAAAATAATCGATGTTTAATATTTTTTATTATTAAATTCAAATAGTTAAAAATTGAAATAATAATCGTGAAAAACATGGCACACTCATTGCTGATAAGGATGTCTGTATACTTTAAACCAAACCTTTATAATAAAGGAGACCCCATGAAAAAAAAAATAGCACCCCTGTTGATCCTTATCCTTGTTTCATGGCTTTTGCTGTTGACCGGATGCACACCTGCCAAAACCGCAAAAACCGCTGAGACGCAAACGGAAGATTTATCATGGATGTTCCATGACCTGGTGGATGCAGAATTTGTAAAAGCCCACATGGATGTTCCCATGCCCGCCAGTGTCATGCTGATAGACGCAAGGCCCTATAAGACAAAATATATCCAGGGGCATATTCCCGGAGCGGTCAGCATCCCGTTTTCAGAATTCGATCAGAAAACAAACCTGCTTCCTGAAGACAAGAATGCCCTGCTGATTTACTACTGCGAAGGTGAAACCTGCAAACTCAGCCACAAGTCCGCTCAGAAAGCCGAAGCCCTGGGATATAAAAACGTCAAGGTATATCCCCAGGGATACCCGGAATGGGTAACGCTGAAGGGGAATTATGCTTCCATAAGTGCAGAGCAGGTGGCCCAGCTGATTTCAGACAATAAGGCCCTGATTGTGGATTCACGGCCCAAAATAACCAAATATGACAAAGGGCACATTCCCACAGCCATCAATATTCCCCTGACCCAGTTTGACGACCTCAAGGGCAAGCTGCCCAGAGACATGAAAACCCCGGTTGTGTTTTACTGCGGAGGACTGGACTGCAGGCTGAGCCATAAATCAGCAGAAAAGGCCATTGATCTTGGTTATGAGAATGTTGCGGTTTTTGCGCAAGGATACCCGGAATGGGAAAAAGCCTATGGCGCTGCTGCCAATGCCGTACCGGCAATCTCAGGCAAAGTTGAAGGCGCCATTGATCTTGACAGCTTTACCGCCATCATGGCTGACAAGCCGGAATCCCTCCTTCTGATAGATGTCCGCGATTCAGATGAATTTGCCAAAGGGTCATTTAAAACCGCCATTAACATACCGGTGGAAATCCTTGATAAAAAAATCAATAGCCTGTCTGAAGACAAACCCATTGTTTTTGTCTGTACAACCGGAGCCAGAAGCGGGGAAGCCTTCTACATGGCAAAAGATCTGAGACCGGGCCTCAAGGAAGTGTATTATGTGGAAGCCCAGATCGCCTTTAAAGGGGATGGGCAGTATGAAATCAAAAAACCGGCAACCCCTTGATAAGACATATTTTAAAATATACACAGGAGATATCCCATGTTTAAAAAATCAACCCTTATACTAACAGCCTTAATATTCATCCTCGTGTCCGGCGCAACTCTTTTTGCTGCAGAAGGCCCTAAAGGCAATGACAGAAAAGGCAAATACACCTATCGAAAAGTTTATAAATCCTGTTCAGAAGCAGGCCAGGTGGAATCTGCGACCCCGAAGATGAGCCCTTCCCTTAAAACCATGGCAGAATGGAAAACCGTTTTTGAGGCCAAAGATTTTAATGAATTCGGCTGCACACAATATTGGGCCTCATTATCTGATGAAGACATTCTTGACATTTATACGTATTTTTATGATCATGCATCAGATTCACCGTCACCGGCCACATGCAAATAAGATCCAAGGAAAAGGACAGGCTCCTGTCCTTTTCCGGGGGCTGCACCCCCATCAACCCATGGAGATGCCTATGAAAACAAAATTTTTATTCAGGTGCGGCATGTCTGCAATGGCTGTTGCCACCCTTTTATGCTTTATTGTCCCGGTCTTTGCTTCTGCACCGGAGACTACTGAAGAAGCCCTGGGCAGAAGGCTTGCCAGACAGGCGGTAAAGGACAGCAAACAATGGACCACCACAGACCATAAAAAAATGGAAGCCCTGAACAAAGATTTCACGTCCGGAGAAAGCATCACCCAAGCCTGCATTTCCTGCCACTCCGAAGCGGCAACCCAGTTCCATAAGACCATCCACTGGACATGGCTGGCATCTGAGGATAAAAATGATCTTCGGTACGGCAAGGCCGGTTTCTCAGTGAACAATTTTTGTATCTCTGGAAATGCAATGGAAGATAAGGGCTGCCTGAGCTGTCATACCGGCTGGAATCAAAAAGGAGTCAAGGGCGAGGTCAACTGTCTTAAATGTCATAATGCATCGGGATTCAATTTTGACGAAGCCTTTTCAGATGTCAACTCCTTTCTGGAAGGAGACGACCCTGAAGCCCATGAAATGGCAAAGGACATTCAGCAGGATATCAAAAAAGCCCTTGGCCAGGTCACCTTTCCGGAACGAAAAAACTGCGGGGACTGCCATTTTAACGGCGGCGGCGGAGACGGGGTAAAACACGGGGATCTGGACACCTCCCTGACAAAACCCAATCGCATGCTGGATGTACATATGGGAACGGATGGTAAAAATTTTACCTGTACCCGGTGTCATACCACAGTGGACCACCACATCTCAGGCCGGATCTATACCAACCCGGCTGTTGAGTCCCATAAAAGCCTGATTGAAGATGATCTGGCACCGAAAATCACCTGCGTCTCCTGTCACAGCAGCGCCCCCCATAAAAATGATTCAAAGATGAACGACCACACAGACGTTGTCTCCTGCCAGGCCTGCCATATTCCAAGCTATGCGCGGGTGAATCCCACCATGATGTGGTGGGACTGGTCAAAAGCTGGAAAGACAAAAGACGGCAAACCTTATATTGAAGAAGGGGAGTTCAAAAAACCAGTATACAAGACCATCAAAGGCGAATTCAGATGGGAAAAGAACGTGATCCCGGAATATTTCCGGTTCAACGGGTCTTTGACCAGCACAACCGCCGATGACGTAATTGATCCCGGTAAAATTGTCAAGGTCAGCCATCCGGTCGGCGATAAGACCGATCCCCAGACCCGGATTTTCCCTTTTAAAATTCACCGGGGAAAGCAGCCCTATGACAAAGTCCATAAAAAACTCTTGGCCCCCATACTTTCAGGGCCCAAAGGCTACTGGACAACACTGGATATGAATGATGCCATTGAGCGGGGCAATAAAGCGCTTAACATTCCCTTTTCAGGAGAATTTGATTATGTTGAGACCACCTATGCCTTTCCCATTACCCACATGGTTGCACCCAAGGAGAATGCATTGGCCTGCACAGAATGCCATATCCGGGAAACATCGAGGCTGGCCAATATCACAGACCTGTACATGCCCGGCCGGGACCAGTTCCGCCTCGTCGATACCATTGGATGGGTTTCTGTCCTCGGGGCCTTTGTCGCTGTTTTCCTGCATGGTCTTGGACGATTTTTCACGCGTAACGGCAGGGAGGATTAAATGAACCATAAGAACACCCTTAAAATCTATCTTTATACACGGTTTGAGCGCCTATGGCACTGGTTCCAGGCCCTTGTGATCATCATCCTGGTCATCACCGGTCTTGAAATTCACGGCACCTATTCCTTGTTGGGATTTCAAACCGCCGTGAACATTCATAATTATCTGGGCCTGTCCTGGCTCACCCTGTTTGCTTTTTTTGTTTTCTGGCTTCTCACCACCGGAGAGTGGAAACAGTATATTCCCACAACCAAAAAACTTTTTCTGGTGGTCCGCTATTATGCCTGGGATATTTTCCAGGGCAGGCCCCATCCGGTCCAGAAATCAAAGGGGGCCAAACACAACCCCCTTCAAAGGCTTGCCTATCTTGGGATATCAGCCTTGCTTCTGCCGGTTCAGATGCTCACAGGGCTCCTGTACTATCTTTATAATGACCTGCAGGGGCTTTTTCCCCTTGCCGTCCTTGCCGGCATCCATACCCTGATTGCCTTTCTCCTCCTGAATTTCCTGATCATCCACCTTTATATGATCACCACCGGACACTCTGTCTTTAGTCATATTGCAGGAATGATAACCGGATGGGAGGAAATATACGAAACAACCGAGGTAGAAGACTGGGAAACCAAGACCGTCAGAAAAAGATGAAGATCCTTTGCTGCGGAAGTGATTCATGCTTCCGCAGGACATGCTTATGTCTCACTTGACCGATACAATATTGTTTCAATTTTAATGCCCCCTACTGTCCCAAAAGAAAAAACCTTCTTGCCATAGACTGTAAAATCATATAATGTGCTGATATTTAAAGCTCTATAATTAAATTTTTCTTTCTTTTCCCTTATGGCATATGAATTGCTTTTTCCCCAAAAAGTAATTTATAAATTTTTTGTTGCAGCATAAGGTTAAAACATTGTTAAGTGGAGGAGTTTATGGATCCGATTTTTCTGTCAAGACTGCAATTTGCCGCAGCCACCATGTTCCATTTTCTTTTTGTACCGCTAACCCTCGGTATTTCAATCATCATCGCATATATGGAAACAAAATATGCTAAAACAGGGGATATGGTATATCTGAGAATGACCAAATTCTGGGGCAAACTTTTCCTCATTAATTTTGCTTTGGGTGTTGTCACAGGCATCACCCTTGAATTTCAATTCGGCACCAACTGGTCCAGATATTCAGAGTATGTGGGAGATGTTTTCGGCTCACTTCTGGCCATTGAAGCTTCTGTGGCCTTTTTTCTGGAATCTACCTTCATCGGTATCTGGATTTTCGGATGGAAAAAGATGTCTGCCAAGGCCCATGCGGGCGTCATGTGGGTGGTTGCTGCAGCCGGCAATCTTTCCGGCATCTGGATTCTGACCGCCAACGGGTTTATGCAGAATCCCGTGGGATACACCATGCGCAACGGCAGAGCGGAACTGACAGATTTTTTTGCAGTACTTTTCAATTATAACGGTATTCTTCAAATCTTCCATGTGCTTCCGTCCGCTCTTCTTCTTGCTGCTTTTTTTATCATGGGCATTTCCGCCTATCACCTTTTAAAAAAACAGCATGTGGATTTTTTTATGAGATCCTTTAAAATTGCTCTTCCCGTGGCCCTGGTGTCCTCCATTTTTGTGGCTGCTGTCGGTGACTTTCACGGTGTCAATGTTGCAAAGACACAGCCGGCAAAGCTTGCTGCCATGGAATCCCACTGGGAGACACAAACCCGCGCCCCCATTGTCCTGTTTGCCGTTCCCGATGAAGATGAGGAAAAAAACACTGTTGAAATCGGTTCTCTGCCCGGTCTCTTAAGCTTTCTCGGGTTTCATGATTTTAATGCAGAGGTCAAAGGACTGAGAGATATTCCAAAGGATGAGCGCCCCCCGGTTCTGCCTGTTTTTATCGGCTTTCGGACCATGGTGGGAATTGGGACGCTTTTGATCCTGCTAAGCATCTATGGCTGGTTTCGAAGAAATAAACTCATGGAAAGCCCCTTATATCTGAAACTGATCTTGTTTTCCATCCCCCTTCCCTACATTGCCATTGAAATGGGATGGATAGTGACTGAAGTCGGTCGGCAGCCCTGGATTGTTTATGGTATTTTAAAAACCTCCGAAGCTGTCTCGCCCATTGCGGCAACCCAGGTATTGTCATCCCTTATCGGATTTATTGCGGTTTACGGTCTTCTGGGGGCCGTTGGGTTTTACCTTATCACCCAGTATGTCAAAAAAGGCCCTGGGGCTGCACATTAACAAGCAAATACAGGAGTTATGCTATGGAACTTCAATCGATATGGTTTTTTTTATGGGGACTCTTATGGGCTGTGTTTTTCATGACAGACGGGTTTGATTTCGGCATCGGGACCCTTTATCCCTTTCTTGGGAAAACAGACCATGACAAAAGAGTTATGATCAATTCCATCGGGCCTTTATGGGACGGCAATGAAGTCTGGCTTATCACTGCCGGCGGTGTCACCTTTGCTGCCTTCCCCAAGGTCTATGCCACCATGTTCTCTTCTCTTTACACACCTTTGATGCTGATTCTATTTGCCCTTATTTTCAGGGGTGTTGCCTTTGAATTCAGGGGAAAAATCAACAGCAAGGGCTGGAAAAAACTTTGGGACACTTTTATTTTCCTCGGCAGTTTTCTGCCTGCACTTCTCTTTGGAGTCGCCTTTGCCAATATTTTTCAGGGCATTCCCTTTGATGAAAAAGGTATTTATCACGGCAACACCTTAAAACTCCTGAATCCCTACGGACTTCTGGGAGGCGCTTTGTTTGTTCTATTATTTTTGCAGCATGGCGCCAACTGGCTCAATATCAAAACCACAGGCGAACTCCGGCAAAGGGCCATTAATGTTTCAAAAAAGATATGGCTCATCCTTGTTCCGGTTGCCGTCATTTTTCTTATTGCAAGCTATGTTGCAACCGACCTCTATGTGAATTATTTTAAAACCCCGGCTCTGTTCCTGGTCATTGTTATCACCGTGGCCGCTCTTTTTGCAACACGGATTTTTATCGCAAACCAGCATTATTTCAAAGCATGGTTTGCATCGGCCCTTACCATTGTAGGAGCCACTTTCTTTGGAATTATCGGGCTCTTCCCAAGACTGTTTCCCTCCAGCATGGATAACGGTTTTTCCTTGACTGCATTTAATGCTTCTTCAAGCCCGCTGACATTAAAAATCATGCTCGGCGTTGTCCTGGTATTCATCCCCCTCGTCATTATCTACCAGGCCTGGTGCTATCATTTTTTCAGACATCCGGTAACCCAGGAAGACCTTGATATGGATGAAGCATATTAATATTATAAAAAAACATGATGACCCCATAAACCCATTAAAAAAAGGAGATCTAACATGGACAGATATGTTTGCGGACCTTGCGGTTATGTATATGACCCTGCAGACGGAGACCCGGACAACGGAATTGATGCGGGAACCAGCTTTGATAATCTTCCCGAAGACTGGTGCTGCCCTATCTGCGGCGCTTCAAAAGACGAATTTGAAAAAGAATAAGAAATAATTCTCAGGCCGGGCAGAATGATTTTCTTTGCCCGGCCGATTTATCTGTTTAAATGCGAACTGACAGCAGTCTGTTCAAAATAGTGATCCACAATTTTAACTCTCCCTCTTTTTACAAATCTTACGAATAATTCTTCAGTATCTGGTAGAGAAGAGGAAGGGTGATAAAAGAAAGAACAAGTCCATAGCCAATGGCCGCATTGGCCACATCAGCATTCAGCTTGCCGGATTGTGCAAGAATGCCTGACATCACCATGGAAGGCATGGCTGCCTCAAACACGGAAATCTGAAACACAGGCCCTCTAACATTCATCAAATAAAGAATTAGAAAGGCAGCCACTGGGGATACCACCATTTTTAAAAAAATGCTTGCGCTGATGGGTTTAATATTGGACATGGGCTGTCTTAGTCTAAGCTGAGCCCCAACGGAAAAAATAACCAGAGGAATAAGGGTTGCGGACAATCCTTCCAGAATTTTAATCACGATTGACGGATAGGTGGTTTTCATCAGTGAGATGCCCATGAGCAAGGCCAAAAATGGAGGGAAGCTGATTATTCTTTTGCAAATTCGCCTTATGGAAATTTTATCTCCGGTTCCATACACCGACACAACAATGGTCCCAAAAATTGCAAGAGCAAGAAATGATCCGAACTGGTCATAAATGACGGCATAGGAAAGATAATCCTCACCAAAAAAAGAAGTGACGGCGGGGAAACCAAAAAAAGAGGTGTTCCCCAGCGCCATGGACAACATAACCGCACCCGTCAATTTTCTGTCCCATTTTAAAACCCCTGAAATAATCCTGACCATAAAAACGGACAAAAGAACCAGCACCCATGGAATGACGGCAAGAGCTGCCAGTTCTGCTTTAAGCTCAAGCCTGTTGGTTTGCAGGAGCACTAGGGCTGGAAAAGAAAAATAAATAACAAACAGATTCAGGAACTGCGGGGTATTTTCAGGAAAGGCTTTCAGACGCCTGGAAATTTTTCCCAGGGCAAGCAATATAAACAGATAAAACAGGTTTTCCATATTCTTCTACAAAAATAAAAACATTTCCGTGCCTCTCCCGCAGTTTAAAAAATCCGTGCTGAATGACGCTGAAACAGAGTCATTCAGCACGAAACAGGGCAGATACTACATGTTTGCTTTGATAAAATCCATAACTTCTTTACCATCAATGCCTTTTTCGCCGGCGGTTTTGATGTAATCCTCAAAAACCGGGGCCATGGCTTTCTGCCATTTTGCTGATTCCTCAGAATTCTGGGGTACTAATTCTCCACCTTTTTCCTTGAAAAATTCCATCCCGGCCTTATCGATTTCATCCCATCCTTCCCCGGTTTTAGCCACCCATTCTGCATTGATTTCTTTAATGGTATTCTGAATGGCTGGTGATAATGCATTCCATTTTGCCTTGTTCATCATGACTGCAAATGTAAGTGAATAGGCAGTGGAATAGTTCTCAGTCATATATTTTGTAACTTCTCCCAGTTTCCATCCCTTGTTGGATTCAACGGGGTAGAGGGCGCCGTCCACAACACCTTTCTGCAGCAATTCATAGGTTTCATTCATGGGTTTGCCCACGGGTGACCCGCCAAGGGCACTGATAACGGCACCGCTTGTTCCGGTTCCCCTGATCTTAAGACCTTTCATATCATCCAGCGTGACCACTTTTTTGCTGTTGGTGTGAAGAAGCCCGGGGCCATGGGCATGAAGATACAATATTTTGGTATCATCAAATTCTTTGGGCTGAAATTTGTTAAGAACCGCATTGGCAACCCTGGTTGCCTGGGTTCCGGTTTTATACCCCATGGGAAGATCAATGGCTGCAGCCACCGGGAAGCGTCCCGAAGTATAAGAAAGCACGGTCAATCCGACATCGGCTATGCCGCTGGCAACCCCGTCATATATCTGAGGCCCTTTTGCCAGACTTCCGCCCGGGAAATATTTCACCACAACTTCTCCATTGGTTCTTTTTTCTACTTCAGCACACCAGCTTGCCGCAAGCTGGCTTTGCTTGTGTGAAGGGGGGAAAAAATCCGCATATGTGAGTTCGGTTTTAGCGAATGCGTTGAGACTAAAAACAGCACTCAAGCAAAAGATTAAAAAAAATAGAAACATAATTTTCTTCATTTTATTGATCTCCTAAAAAATGTTAATGGTGCTGCCGAAAAACGGTTTTGAAACCTTGCCTGTTTCACTGATGATGTTTTACCCCCGATTTTACCTCCTTTCCATGGCATCGTGTCATAGGGTTGCAATTTCACAGCCTTGATTCATATATTTTTCATGGGTTTGGCGTGTGGCTGTCCGTCAGGTCCAGGGTGATGATATCCGAGACGTTCAGCTCCAGCATTTTTATGCTTGCCAGAGCTCTTTTTGAATTTCTCGACAAGGCTGGAAAAGAAGGGGTCATGGCTTCCAGTTCAATGAGCAAGCCTTTGATTTTAAGGATATGATCATTGAGTTCATAAACATCCGGGACGGTTTTCATAGTCCGCACTCCTTTTCTGCACTATATTTTTTTCTCAGATCCTTGAACCGTTTTGCCTTAATTTCATATCTTGGCAGGGTGCCGTAATCATAAAACTCGATCTGGTATCCCAGGTTTGTCTTCAGCCTGAGCTGATCTTTAAGAAGGTTTTCAACACCGGGTCGGGTGGCTTCAGGAAGGAGCTCAACCTTGAGCTTGATCCTGTCCGCATCCCCCTGTTTATCCACTATAATTTCAAATTCATCTCCAAGGCCTTTAATGGACCTCACCACTTCTTCAATGGCAGCCGGTGAGATGAGAACACCCTTGACCTTTGTGATATCATCGGCCCGGCCAATAACGCCGCCCCGGATAAGCCTGAAGGTTCGGCCGCATATGCAGGATTCAGAATCCCATTCAATAATATCCTTGGAATCAAACCGGATACAGGGCTGGGCAATCCTGTCCAGGGCCGTAATCACCATTTTTCCTTTTCTGCCAGGCTCTTCAATGATCTCTCCGGTTTCCAGGTCTTCGATTTCCACAAGAAACATGGCTTCATTCACATGCATGCCGCAGGGCTGTTTGCTGCATTCATAGGACCAGGCCCCTATTTCCGTGGCCCCGGAGTGGTCAAAAACTTTGGCGCCCCAGGCCGCTTCCATTCTTTTTTTGGTGCTGGCAATCCCGGCTCCCGGCTCTCCGGCGCAGGTAATCTTGTTGATGGAAAGCAATGCCGGATCGATACCCATCTTGTTTTTTGCCACATCCGCCATATTCAGCACATAGGTGGGGGTGGCCATCATGGCAGTGGCCTTTAATTCCTGTATTTTCAAAATACGGGCCTGGGTGTCCAGAACACCGCCGGGAACAACTTCGCAGCCGAGCTTTTCAGCTGCATAATGCCCAGCCCAGAAGGCCACAAAAATATTATATCCAAAGGGAAGAAATACCCTGTCGCTGGGGCGGTATCCCTGGGACCACAGGACAAAGGACCAGCACTCGGACCACCATTCCCAGTCCTGCCAGGTATCGGGCTGATACACGGGCTGGCCTGTGGTGCCGCTGGTCTGGCGGAAGGTTGAAACCTCTTCCAAGGGAACGCAGAGCGCATCCCCATAAGGGAAAGGATCTTTGTTCTGGATGCCCCGCATCATGGATTTTTCAACTTTTGGGATTCTTTTGATATCCTCAAAGGAGCGGACATCTTCAGGCGTTAACCCGGCCTTATCATACAATGCCCTGTGAAATTTTGATCGGGTATAGGCCCAGGTCAGTATGCGTTTGAATTTTTTAAACTGCAATATCCTCAACTTTTCCCGGGGCAGCGTCTCAAGAACCGGGTTCCAATACTCCTGATCATTCATTTACCTTATCCTTTCTTTTTTTATTGTATTAATCAATACCCTGAGAAAAACAGATCCACAAGAGGTATATTCCAGGTATGGACCAGGTATAAAATATACCTGTTATTTTAAAGAAGACAAGAATGTTCTCAGGTTGATGCTCTGGTTGGTAATTCCGATTTTTTTACGCATGCTCTTACGGTAAAATTCAACGGTTTTGTCGGACAGGTTTAAAATTCCTGCGATTTCCTTGGTGGTTTTCCCGAACTTGACCATATTGGCCACCTGGATTTCAGACGGGGTGAGGTTTAAATACTTAAGGGACAGCCTGTGGAGAAACGGCGAAACAATATCATTCAGTGTGGATTCCATGATGTCGAGACATCCTTTTTGCCGTTCATCCGGATTTGATTCACGCATTCTCTCGATATAGGGAATGACAAGCTCCCGGACATTCAGCAGCATTCGCTCTTCCAGCTGGGTTTTATCCTCTTCTCTTTTTTTTAACAGGACCCGCAGGGCTGTATTTACTTCTTCAAGGCTTTGGGTCTTATTTTCAAGCTCCATGGTTCTTTCCTTAACCCTTTCCTCTAGAAGGTCTTTTTCCTTTTTCTGTTTTGAAATATCCGTGATAACGGCAAAGCTGCCTTTAAAATTACCCTCGGCATCAAAATAAGGCGTGGGGGTCATGATGGTATGAAGCCTTGATCCGTCCTTTGTTATCCAGACAATCTCATAAGGGCCCCTGCCTCCTTTTCTTCTTTTTTCAAGCTGATCTAAAAGGATCTTTTTGTTCTCATCATCCAGGAACTGATCGACTTTCATACCAATAATCTCCTCCCTTGGCCGTCCCCACATCCGGCAGAGCATCTCATTGGCATAGGTTGTCACCTGGTTTTCATCAATTTCGCTCAAGCCGTCTCCCATGGTTTCCACAAGGGTCCGGTATCGCTGCTCGCTTGTAAACAGTGCGTGTTCCCTGTCAGGTTTCATTGCTTTGGTAGACATTTTTCTAAAAACTATTCGATTTTTTTCCCGGCTGTTTTTTCAATTACGGATATGATCCACTCTTTAATGACTTTTTTGCTGAGGGTTCGGGTTTGCTTTTTTACAAGTTTTAATTCAAGTTCAGCTCTGGCCATGGTTTTATGTCCACCGGCAGAGCCGAATGCGGAAAAAGCCTCTTTGGCTGTATTGCCCGCGCCTTTTCTCAGGCCGTCGTTGCGGATGACAATAATGAGTTTTTCTTCATAGATCCCTGATATGATGCTCCAGTTTACCTTTGACAGGGTCAGAAAAAAATCAGCCACAACCACCAGTTCATCTGGTTTTGAAATATTTCCGGCATGAAAAAATACCCGGTTATTAATGACTTTTCTGTGTTTGATGGCCATGCCCAGAAAATCAAGATCCTCCTGGGTTAGCGTTGCCCTTTCCACCTTTGTGACGATATTATTGTCTGCAAATTGATACAGATACTGAAATGCCTTGATATCTTTCAGGCTTGCCCCCCGGGTAAAATCAGCCGTATCTGTTTTAATCCCCAGCATTAGGGCGGCGGCAAGTTTTGCAGAAGGTTTGATTTTCCTGGTTTTCAGATATTCGGTCATCATGGTGGCGCAGGCCCCGTAATTGGACCGGATATCCACATAGGGCGCTGCATCAGCAAAGGTCAAAGGGTGATGATCAATAACCGCATCAAAGACAAACCCGGAAAACTGCTCATTGTGACCGGGCTGAGAATCTATGATGACAAAGGCATTAAACTCTTTTTTTTCAATCGTTTTAAGGTCAACCAGTCCGGGTTCGGTATATTCGATCATGGCAAGATTGTCCGGACGGGTGATCCGGTTGAAATGGGCAATAACGACTTCGCCGGCCTTTCGCCACAAAAGCCTTTTCACCGCCATGGCAGAGGCAATGGCATCGGGATCTGCATTGATGACTACCAGAACTTTTGAATTGCCGGTAAAAAGACTTAAAAAGCGTTTGAGTTTCTCCTGGTTGTTCATTGCACGCTTTCCTTTTTGTTACTGCTGAAAAACAGGGTCAGGGTAATAAAAGCATACCCTAAAATGGCCGGGATGGCAAACCAGCCGTAAAAAACGCCAAGAGGTGCAAGAACAAGAGCTGTCAGCCAGTGGATAGCGATGACCGTGGGAGAGTGAAGCCTGATGGGGAAATCGTCAAACCTGCAGATCACTGACAGGCCGCATAGGTTCCAGCCATAAAGGGAAGCAAATACATGCATGTGCAAAAGCCATTTTGTTTTTAAGGGATCATAGCCCGGTGACATCTGCATGAATATATAGGTGATACCTGAAACTGCCGTGAAAATCAGAAACCCGATGCCCGACGTCAGAAAAAGTTTCTGCTGGATATTGTCGGCAAATTTTGCGTATAGAAAAAACACTGTCACCACCGCAATAAAGAGCGCGGAAGTTACAAAAATCTGGGGGATAAACCGTTCAAACAGAATAAATACAAAAAAGATGATGACCCCCAGCGTAATGGTCCAAAAGCAGGTCTCCATAATTATTTTGGTGAGCGATCCTTCGATCTTTTTCAGCATGGAAAAAACAAGGGACAAAGAGATCAATGACAAAGGAAAGGAAAAACCAAGAAAAAACGTATTGAGGGTCAATTTATTCATATAAACAAATTTGAAATACTCATTGTTTAAAATCACCATGGAGGCCATGACAATCCCTGTTGAAAGGCAAAGCAGGGATGCCTGGTGAAATTTTTCAGATACAGGTTCCTTTGAACTGAAAAAAGAAACCGGGAAAAATGAGAATTTTTCAATCCTGATTTTCTCCACCAGGACACATAAGAGAATGGATACGGCAATGGTGAGAGAATAAAATTTTAAAAAAGCTGAAAATGCATAAACCAGCGACCCCGAAAAAAAAAGAAGCACCGTTCCGGATATCCTGACTTTTTTCTGGGTATAATACAAAAGGATGGTTCCACCGGTGCAAAGGTTGAAAAGAAAAATATGAAGCCTTTCAAAACTGTAATTCTCTGCCGGGAAATAAATATGAATAAACCCGAAGGTGAGTGCCGTAATCATTAATATGGAAAAAAGAATTTTCAATTTATTGTTCATGGTGTGTGATCTTGCCTTTTAATGTATCTTTAAAATTAATTTTATACATCTGACCCTATCTTCCCAATATATGTCTCAATGCTGGGAAAAGTGTCTCATGTTGAAATGAAAAACCGCTGTCCAGAAGCTTTTCAGGTTTTACCCGTGCGCTTGTCAACAGGGTTTCTTTTCCCATTTCCCCCCATAACAACCAGGCCAGGAATCCCGGGAATCTGAAAAATACCTTTTTGGAAAAAACCGTTGCCAATGTTTCTGAAAATTCCCGGTTTGTGACAGGATTAGGCGCTGTCAGGTTTACAGGGCCACTGATGGTTTTTGAATTCAACACATGGGAAATACAGGATAGGGTATCATCCATGCTGATCCAGCTCATATACTGACTGCCATTGGAAAGCGTGACGCCGCATCCCGCCTTAAACGGAAGCTCCATCCTGGCAAGGGCGCCTCCGGAAGAGGTCAGGACAATGCCGATTCTGAGCTGAACCGTCCTGATTCCTTCTGTTTCGGCTTTTCCGGCCTCGTCTTCCCATTCACGGCAGACATGGGATATAAAACAATTTCCAGGACCGGAAGATTCCGTCAGAAAAGTATCTTCTCCTTCCCCATAAAACCCTATGGCAGAGGATGAGATAAAGACTTCAGGTTTTTTCTTAAGCGATTTCATCTTTTCCACAAGAAGACGGGTGGGAATGACCCTTGAATCCAGGATCTTTTTTTTCTGAGCATCTGTCCACCGCCCCCTTGAAATGTCCAGGCCGTTTAAATTAATGACGGCGTCAAAAGGGCCTGCCGCTTCAAAATCCAGATGCCCCCGGTAAGGGTCCCAGAAAAGCTCGTCCTTCTTAAGATGTTTGTTTTTGCGGACCAGGCGGACCACCTCGTGACCACAGGTCTGCAAAAAAGGGACAAGGGCGCTTCCAATGGTTCCGCTTGCGCCGGACACCAGGATTCTTTTCTTTGTTTCCCTTGAATGATGTTCAAGGTCATGTTTCAGCACCCTGTGCCGGTAGCTGAACATTCTTTCAAACTCCTTTTTTGCAAATCCGTAAAAGGGACGGCTTAAAAATCCAAAAGGCAGCCTGAATTCCACACGGTCTTCCATGATCGTATCTGTATCACCATCGGGAGTAAACCGGTGGGTATGCTCCCATTTAGAAAACGGCCCCTTGATCTGGCAATCCTTGAATTCGGAATTTTCCTTGTAGTCAATATGTTCAGCCACCCAGGGCATGGGGATTTTGAAAAGACGTATCCGGAACGTAACCCTGACACCCTTTTGGATTCCTTCACCACTACGGGATATCAGTTTCAAGGGTGCCCAGGGGGGAGTCAGCCTTGCAATGGCTCCCTCTTTTTCATGCCATGAAAAAACCGTCTCAACCGGTGCATTAATTTTTGTTTTTTTTATATAAAGATCAGGTTTCATGAGTTGCTCTTATTCATCAAATATTCTTTTATTTAGCGGGTTCTATACTATAATAAACCGCTTCAAGTTTAAACCCTTTTTATGGGGAAGAATTATATAATTTCAAGGCACAGTACTTGCATTTCTTGCATTAACCCGAATATTCGGGTATGTTTTGATTTATGATAAATATTAACTGATTAATTTTTGGAGGATAAAATATGAGCAAGTATGAATGTGTATGCGGCTATGTGTATGACCCTGCCAATGGGGATCCTGACAATGGCATTGCGCCGGGGACATCATTTAAAGACCTGCCGGCAGACTGGGTATGCCCAATCTGCGGCGCTGACAAGGAAAATTTTGAAAAAATGGCTTAACACCAGAACTTAGGAGGCAGCAAAAACAATGTACAAACCCATTGAAATAGCGGATGGGATCTATTCTGTAGGATGCCGCGACTGGGATATCAGGGATTTTCATGGGTATTCCACCTATGAAGGAACAAGCTACAATGCATTTCTGGTTCTTGGCGAAAAAAATATTCTCATTGATACGGTAAAGGAAAAATTCGGTGATGAACTCATTTCCAATATCAGCAGAATCATTGATCCCAAAAAAATTGATATCGTCATCAGCAACCACACGGAAATGGACCACTCCGGCGCCATACCCAAAGTTCTCAATTTAATCGGGGAAGAAAAACCCCTGTATTGTTCAAAAATGGGGGCAAAAAACCTGAAAAGCCATTTTAACCGGGAGTTTAATTTCAAGGTTGTGGGAAGCGGGGATGAACTGAAGATCGGCAAAAGGACTTTTTCCTTTCTTGAGACAAGAATGCTTCACTGGCCGGACAGCATGTTCACTTATCTTGTGGAAAATGCCATCCTGTTTTCCAGCGATGCCTTTGGCCAGCATTATGCCGGGGATAAATTCTTTGATGATGAAATAGGGGATGAGATCATCCCCCATGCAAGAAAATACTATGCCAATATCCTGCTTCATTTTTCACCCCGGGTTCAGGCCCTTTTAAAAGATGTCGGCAAAATGAACCTGAAGATAGACATGATCTGTCCGGATCACGGCATCATCTGGCGGGACAACCCGGGAAAAATCATTGAAGCCTATGACAAATGGTCGAAACAGGAACCGACCAAAAAGGTGGTCGTAATTTTTGATTCCATGTGGGAAAGCACTACAAAGATGGCCAGATCCATCACCAGCGGCATAGAATCCCAGGATGTGCATGTCAGACTCATGAACACACGAAAATGGCACAGAAGCGATATCATGACCGAAATCATAGATGCCGGCGCCATTGCCGTGGGATCACCCACTCTGAACAACAGCATCTTTCCCGTCATTGCAGACGTCATGACCTATATCAAGGGACTAAGACCCCAGAATAAAGTTGCGGTTGCCTTTGGGTCCTATGGATGGAGCGGAGAAGCCGTCAATATCCTGAACAAGGAATTTGCCGAAATGAAACTTGACATTATTGACGAAGGCGTAAAAGTTCAATATGTTCCCAATGAGGATGATCTGAACAAATGTTTTGATCTTGGCGTAAAAATAGCAAAAACACTAAAGAAAAGGTTATCTTAAATATCTGGATAACCCGGAGGAACGCATGACAAACGAATTTAATGCAGATGATATATTTGAAATGGCGGTTAAGATTGAGCAGAATGGTGCAGTTTTCTACCGGGATGCAGCAGGACAAGTCGAGGGAGAAAAAAATAAAAATTTTCTCCTTGATCTTGCCCGGATGGAAGATGAGCATGAAATGACCTTTGCCAATCTGAAAAAAGACCTGACAGCCCGGGAAAAAGAGACAACAACCTTTGACCCGGAGGACGAAAATATCCTCTATCTCAAGGCATTCGCCGATTCAAAGGTTTTTTTCAGAAAAGAAAAGCCGGACAACAGTTTAAAAAGCATTTTAGGCTGTGCCATCCAGACTGAAAAAGATTCCATTGCCTTTTATCTTGGCCTAAAGGAACTGGTTCCGGAAAAATTCGGCAGATCCAAAATTGATGCGATCATTAAAGAAGAAATGGGTCATATCAGGCTTCTTGCCGGAAAATTGAACGAACTTTACTAATCTTATAAAATACCCCCTGCCGTGAAAATCACAGCAGGGGGTATTTTCAGATGTGAATTTTTTACGATTTCCAGAGACCGTGCAGGTTGCAATAGGCTCTTGCAATTACTTTTGCAGCATTGGTTTTAAATTCTGCCCTGGGCTCACTGGCCGGTGTCAGCATCTGTCTCTGGACAAACAGATTATCCTCGGAGGCAATCTCAATCCACTCAATCCAGTGCTCACTGGTCATGGGATGAGCCACACTGCCGACTTTCACCACATACCCGCCATCCATTTTTTCAATCACGGGAACATGTTTTTCCTTTGCCGCATCCACTGTGTTTTCCACCAGACGGTCCATGGGCTGGCCGCAGCACATGACCGGCGGTTTTTCGCCGTGAAGCACCTGTACAATATTCCCGCATTTGCCGCATTTGTAAATACCCATTTTTTCAGCCATTTACGATCTCCTTTTCTTTTATATTAACAAATTGTATGAAACGATTGAAAAACAAATTCAAACTGAACCCATCAAGACTGTATATATGCTATCTAAAGCTTATTTTCCACAAAAAAATCAGGATACTTCATGCTGATCAAACTCCCGAGCATCTTCTGGGTCAATTCGTCTTCATCCTTTGTAATGGCTTTGAAAACAGACGCCATCTGATAATAGATCTCATTTTTCGATCTTACGGCAAAATATGGTTTGATCGTCTGCGGTGTTTTCATATTCTTTTTTTTCACTATTTTAGACGCGGCCATAAGTCATTCCTCCTGAATTCTTTTTTTAATTACTTGCAAAAGCAAACATCATACCAGATGACTTAAAAACTCATCACTTCTTCTAAAGCGATGACAGGACAGGGTATGGACTCAGTGTGGACTTTATGAAAACAGGTGAAAACGAACAAGAGACATTCATGTCTCAAAAAATCGTATCAATTTCAAAAAAAAGCAATACAACACTGTACCAAACGAAACGAAAAATTTAAAAATAGAGAGAGAGAAATTCGATTTGTAAATCAGATGTTGCATCCTATCAGAAAAGCAGTCTTTTTTTCAAGCCCTTATTTTATATTCTGGCTTTTTTTTATTAAACCGGTCAGGGGGATACGAACAAACAGGCTGCTAAAAACCGCTATGGTACGGAATTTGAAAGGCTAAACAAATGAAGAGAAGCTATTTTTTTTATTAACCCTTAAGGAGAAAAAAATGAAAATTGAAATCAACAAGAATCTGGTTGAGTTTACCCCTGAAACCCCGGGCGAAAAAAAAAGCCTGGAAACATTATGGAAAACACTGGTGGACTGTGTGA
Source organism: uncultured Desulfobacula sp. (assembly GCA_964619205.1). GTDB lineage: Bacteria > Desulfobacterota > Desulfobacteria > Desulfobacterales > Desulfobacteraceae > Desulfobacula. The sequence goes on from CAZUDE010000014.1 coordinate 38,964, forward strand.
GATTCAGTAAAAAAATCGTCCCTGTGGGCAGATACATCCCGGCTGAGGATTCATTTGCACGGTTTGCCATCGAAGGACTGGACTCCAAAAATACCGGCGAAACCTATCCTGAAGTTTATGCAGATGAAGACTGTAGATGCTACTGCCAGACCTGTAACAAATACGTTGAATTGAAAAAAGGGGAAAGAATCCCGCCCTGCTGCGGCAAACTCATGGAAGTCCTGGACTGATCAGCCACATGGGGATTGCCAGACCCGGCCCGGCTCAACTACCGGGTCTGGCAATCCAATCCCCACCCTCCCGGCCATCCCGGCTGCCCTAACAAAAGATGAAAATCAGTTCCAACCGGTCCAAAATTTGTTATTGTGCAACATGATAAAATATGCGATGAAAAAAATTTTTAACTATTTTCTTTATGGAGACGCGCATGACAAGGCACTGGCAGGAAGTGATTCGACATCTCTGGGGAATTGACGGCATATTTACCCGACTTGACGGCGAGTATGATCTGAATTTCAGGATCAATTCCACCCATATCCTGAAAATTATGCGGGAAGGCTGCAAAACCGATCTTGTGGACCTGCAATGCCGTGCGCTGAATCACCTTGGCATGCATCCTCTGCCGTTTGTTGTCCCGTCTAAAAATGGTCAGCCCTTTGAAACCTGTAAAGACGAGACAGGCAGTGACCGGATTCTTTGGGTGCTTGAAAACCTTGACGGAAAGCCCTGGGCCGGATTTAAGCCCAAAACAAATCACCTTATCCGCAACCTTGGGGAAACCATGGGTGCCATGGATAAGGCGCTGAAAGATTTTGATCATCCCGGACTTTACCGGGAATTTAAATGGCACCTGCCCAGCGGCGACTGGATTGCAGATCACCTGGACATCATTGCCCATGATACACGGCAAAAGATGATCAGAAAGATCCTGGCTGACTTTGCCGTGCTCAAACCGGATCTTGCCAGACTGCCCGCCCAGGCCATCCATAACGATGTCAACGATTACAACATCCTGGTGACCGGCAGCCTGCATAAGCCCCCTGCCATCTCAGGCCTCATTGATTTAGGGGATATGTGCGCGGCCCCCGTGGTCTGCGATCTGGCCATTGCAGCCGCCTACGTGGTACTAGGCCATCCAGACCCGGAAGGTGCGCTGGAAAATCTGGTACAGGGGTTTCACAGCGCTTACCCGCTATCCCCAGAAGAGATCGATATGGTCTGGCCGCTTTTGCGCCTCCGCCTGGCCGTTTCCGTGGTAAACTCCACGATGATGGTCAGGGAAAATCCGGATGACCCCTATGTCCTGATTTCCCAGGGGCCTGCCTGGGCATTCCTGGAATCCGGAAAGGTCAACCCGGATCTGATTGCACCGCGTCTGCGTGCTGCCTGCGGATTCGGGGTGAACGACAGCGCCCCATCGATCATGCAATGGCTGGATGAAAACCGCGGCTGCTTTGCAGAGGTTTTAGGCCGGGATCTCACTATTCTGCCACGGGTCAGCCTGTCCGTCACAGACAGCACGCTGCCGCAGGACCCCTTCAATCTGACACCTGAGGAGGCCGGCACCCTTGGCATTGAAACCGAAGGATTCCATTTGGGATTTTACGCAGAACCCCGCCTGATCTATACAGACAAGGCTTATTACAAAGGGCCTTTTAAGACCGCCGGCCGCAGAACGGTCCATATGGGTGTCGATATTTTTGCCCCGGCCGGCACACGGGTTTATACCCCCTTGAACGCCTTCGTGGATGCCGTTGAGAACCGAGAGGACAGCCTGGATTACGGCGGTCTTATCATCCTGCGGCATGAAACCGGAACGGGCAAACTCTTTTTTACACTTTACGGCCATTTGAACCCGGAATCCATTGAAACCCTCACACCTGGAAATTCCATCGAAAAGGGTCAGACGTTTGCCGCTATCGGTGAACAAAAACATAACGGAGGATGGGCCCCGCACCTGCACTTTCAGACAGGCCTGATCAGTATTGACCCCAACTGGCCCGGCGCTGTGGACCCGGATGAACTTGATTTCTGGTCCAAACTTTACCCCAACCCGGCTGCCATCCTCAACCTTGATGCTGAAACAATTGCCTATCAGCCGCCATCCAAGACCGGGATACTGGCCGAACGAAAGGCAAGATTCGGGCAGAACCTGAAGCTGACATACACCGACCCTGTCATGTTCCTGCGAGGCTGGAAAACCCACCTGTTTGACGAATGGGGAAGACCCTTCCTGGACAGTTATAACAACGTTCCCCATGTGGGCCACGCCCATCCGCGCATCCAGGCCGCAGCTGCCGACCAGTTAAAGCGCATGAACAGCAACACGCGCTATCTGCACCCGGCCCAGACCGCCTTTGCCGAAAAAATCGTCTCCCGTATGCCCGAACCGCTGTCGGTATGCTTTTTTGTCAACTCAGGCTCCGAAGCCAACGAACTGTCTTTACGGATTGCCAGGGCCCATTCCGGCGGAAAGGACATGATCACCCCGGATCACGGGTATCACGGCAACACCACCGGCTGCATTGATATTTCAGCTTACAAATTCAATGCCAGGGGCGGCGTCGGCCCCTCGGACTGGGTGCATCTGGTTGAAGTGGCCGACGGCTATCGCGGCCGTTTCCGGCGTGGTGAAGCAGATATCGCGCAAAAGTATGCGGATCTGGTGGACGGAGCCCTTGCAAAAATCAACGCCCGCGGCGGAAAGCTTGCAGGCTTTATTGCCGAAACCTTCCCCAGTGTAGGCGGCCAGATCATCCCGCCCAAAGGCTATCTGCCGGCCGTCTATGAAAAAATCCGGAAAGCGGGCGGTGTCTGCATTGCCGATGAAGTGCAAACCGGTTTGGGACGTCTTGGCGACTACTTCTTTGGTTTTGAGCAGCAGGGGGCGGTTCCCGATATCGTCGTCCTGGGAAAACCCATGGGCAACGGCCATCCCCTGGGCGTTCTGGTCACGACAAAAGAGATTGCCGAAAGTTTTGCAAAGGGTCCCGAATTTTTCTCCACCTTTGGCGGTTCAACCCTGTCCTGCCGCATGGGTCTTGAAGTGCTCAACATTATTGAGGATGAACACTTGCAGGAAAACGCCAAAAAAATGGGAGACAAACTTCTATCAGGGCTGCGGGACCTGCAGAAAAAATATGAGATTATAGGAGATGTCCGCGGCTGCGGACTTTTCATAGGTCTTGATCTGGTGACGGACCGCCAGAGCCGCGAACCCGGAACCGCTTTGGCCGATTATGTAAAAAACCGCATGCGCGAACACCGGATTCTGATGGGCAGCGAAGGCCCTTATGACAACATTTTAAAGATAAGACCGCCCATGACCGTTGAGGATGAAGACATTGATTATATCCTTGAGGTCATGGACATGGTGCTGGATGAGGCCCAATCCTTATCCTGAAAAAAGCATAATGCCGAATCAATTTTTCAAAGTGTAATTTTTAAATTGTGGCTTGTTTTTTTTGTTATGGCAATTCCCCAATAAAATTGGCTTTTACAGATCCTTCCTGATTAAATTATATTTTCACCAAAGAAGAATTTTTGAAATGACTTTACAGGGTTCAGCGATGTTGATATGGATTTTCAAATCATATTTTATAATTTTTGGTTGGATATCATTCAATGTTACTTGATAAACAGAACCACACATTAACTTTTGCCTTAAAAAGGTGAAATATGACCATACTAAAAAAAATATTTTTGGTTTTAGTTCTGATTCTTTTCCAGCTACCAATGGCTTTCGCTTGTAAATGTGTAATTCCTGGTCCAGAACTTAAAACAGAAATAAACAAGACTGAAATCATATTTCTTGGCCAATGCATTGGATCAGAATTCATTACCGGGGAAGAATCAAATTCTGACAGAGGTTATACTGTCCGCTATTTTTTTAAAGTCGAACAAAAGTTTAAAGGAATTTCTACAAAGAATATTACAGTTGAAACAGGTATGGGTTTGGGTGACTGTGGATTTGAATTTAGGCCTGGATTCTTATATTTAATATATGCCCACATAGATAATAGCATTGTGCATACATATATTTGTACTCGCACTAAAATAGCCGGATTCTTTCCTGATCGTTTAACTGATGATGTTGAAACAGAAATAGGTAAAATAAAGGAATTCCTTAACCAAGAATAGGCATAACTCGCCGCTCAATTCTGACCGCCAGAAGGCGGCTTAATTCCAACAAGTGAAATGCTGACGGATAAACCGCAGATTTCAAAAGCTGCGCTTGGCTGATGCAAGTGAATTTAACATTTTATGCCGAAAAAACAAGATAATACAATGAAGTTTAAAATTGTTTTAACGACCTTTGCAGTATTATTGATACCAGCATTATTACTTGCTATTGAAAATCAATTTGAATTAAATGGGTTTTGGATTCACCAATATAAATCTGCAATCGAAGGATCATTAGGTAAGCCATTTAAAACAGGGGAATCTGATCAATTCACTTGGGCAGCTCATGAATTTGATGAAAAATCTTATATGGTATTCCAATTTTACAAAGGTGTGCCAGACAGAATCTATTCAATGCAAATTACAGGTAAATCTTCTACAATGCTACCATTCAATGGTATTGTATTGGGTGCTATTAGCGATGAAGTTGAAAAGGTCTTAGGGGCTCCAGATGAAATTCGAGAAATTGAAAAACCAAAGCTAAAATATTACATTTACGAAAATAAAAATTTCAGTGTTGAATTTGACCCAAATGGAAATTTGTATAGCATTAAAATATCTATCTACCCAGAGATTTATAATGAAGTTGATAAGAAATTTGACTACTGGACTCAATTTAAGAAAGCTGTTTCAGATAAAGATTACTTGAGGGTTTCAAAATTTTTTAGACCTGATGCGAAAGTTTATATTAGCAACAAGACACTTGATATTGATAAAGCATTTGTAAGATTTTTCCAAGATACTTCAACTGATTTTTTCAAGGCTATTTTGTCAGAGAAAGGAAGTGTTTATGAAGAATTGCTTCAAGATGAATCTGAAAGAGAAATTAGGGTACTTGAAAAAGTTGGTGTAGGTTTTGTTCATAAATTCTATTTTGGAAAAATTTTAACGGAAATAGTCTTTATCCCTTATGCAAACCAATACAGAATTTACGAAATTGCTTTTAAATAATTATCGCATTACATCCACATTCAGCTGAGCTTTTTGCTTCACAAAAATCCAACAATGTAGGCGTTAACAAGGACGGCGAGAGCGGTGATGGACAATCGCCCGATAATATGCTACCGCTGTAATTTTTGCAGCGCGGCCGCTCAACATCCGTTAATATATTCATTTTATTCTGGAAAAAGCCTCTTTTATTTCTCCCATGTGATCCACCAGAATTCTCATATAGGCTTCTTCCATTTCAAGCATGGGCTGATCCTTTTTTCTAAGCCATTCCGACAGCCAGGCAAACCGCAACGCAAGCAGATATTCCGGGAAAAATTGCCACCCTGTTTCACTGATGACGGGCGTCTTTTTCATTTCTTCCAGAAATGTCATGACCATGTCCATGCCAAGGCCATTGGGGTTTTCAATTCCGGCGCAGCCCACAAGGTTGGCGGCATCATACATGTCGGGTTTGATTCCGGCAAATTCCCAGTCGATTACGGCCTTTATCCTGTCCCCGTCCCAGATGGCATTCAAGGGATGGAGGTCGCCGTGACAAAACAAGAGCGGCAGATGATCATGAGCCTGCATAAACTCCTTCTCAAGGAATCTTAAAAACGGCAGGAATTTTTCATAAATCTTCCGGTCATGGGTTTTCATATCGCTGAACAGCTTATAGATATAGGCTTTTATGGAAAAGGAAGGAAAAGATAACCCCTTATCCATTCCTTTGGAAGCCTTGGCCATCCGGATTAAAAACAAGGCAAAGCTTTTTCCCATGGCTGATGATGAAAGGTAATCAGGACGTTTAATGGCTGTTCCGTCGAGAAAAGGGGAAATCTGAAAGCATGCCCCCCTGAAAAACGGCAGAAAGTCCCCCCTGCCTGATTTTTGGTATGCCAGAGCTTCTGTCAGACCATGGCTGTTCAGAAAATCAACAGCTCTTGCCACTCTATCCCGGATCAAAAATTTTTTTTCAGAAAATTTTTCAAGCAGAAAAACCATGCCTGTCTTATCCTGAAGCACCACCCGGGAAAGCGCCCGTTCCGGGCTGCCCTGAATTTCAATGTCAGTCCGGGCGCATTTTAATTCAAGGCCCCATTGATCATAAAGCCACTGAAAAAACTCTTTTTTCAGCGGATCAGAGAATTCTTGCAATCTGAGATTCCAGCTGCTCTCTTGGCAGGGCGCCCAGAAGCGTGTCAATGATCCGGCCGTTTTTTACAAGGAAGAGGGTGGGAACGCTGGAAATGGAATATCTGGAACCGATCCCCGGGTTTTCATCCAGGTTGAGTTTGGCGATTTTCAATCTTCCCTTGTATTTTACGGCAAGTTCATCAAAAACCGGGCCTATGGACCGGCAGGGGCCGCACCAGGGGGCCCAGCAGTCCACCAAGACAGGGAGGGCCGAGCCCAGCACCTCCCTGTCAAAAGTACTGTCGGTTACATTCACCGGACGGCTTAACATTTCATTTGGCAAAATTGTCCCGCATTTCCCGCATTTGGGGGTCTCATTGATCCGGGAAACCGGAACCCTGTTTTTTGCCGAACACTTTTTACATACCAATATCAAATTGTCAGCCATGATCGTTATCCTTTACATTAATGCGGCAATACTTTTCCCATAAGCCTGGGCAGCCTGGATGCCGCCTTGTATCCAGCTTGCCTTGAGCATCAGCGGCCCTGACACCATTTTCATCTGATAAATATGCTCCATGGTATCAAAAATCCTGCCGGGCGCTTCGCCGCTCCATCCGTATGCACCGAAGGCACCCCCTATTTTACCCTTGAGTTCGGCTCTTTCTGCTATAAAAAGGATCTGTTTCATGGAGGTGATCATTTCGCCATGGTAAGTTGCCGAGCCAAAGGCATACCCGTCATATCCTTTTAGATCCTCTTCACTTTTGATTTCACTGGTTTTTTTTATCACGGCCTCGTGTCCGGAAATGCGGATTCCCTCGGCAACCAGATCTGCTATTTTCCCGGTTTCATCTGTTCGTGATGCGTACACAATCAATACTTTTCCCATTTTTTTCTCCTCCTTCACTTCTGGTTAAATAAAATTCGTGAGTCTGCCATCTTCAAATTCTTTGCGCCCGTCATAAACATGGCTTTTTTCAGTGTCTTGTGAATATGCTCCAGGTGAAGCTTTACACCCAGAGCCCCTGTCCCCACCGCCGCCCGGATAATATCCCTGCCCAGGAGAACCGCATCCGCCCCCAGGGCCAGCATTTTCAGGACGTCATACCCGGTTCTCACTCCGCCGTCAGCAGTGATGGTCACGGATTTACCCACCTTTTTGCGGATCAGGGGCAGGACCGTGGCAACGCCCGGCGTTGAATCCAGGACCCTGCCGCCGTGGTTGGAAACGGCTATTGCGGAAACGCCTGCGTCAACGCATTTCTGTGCTTCCTCCGGCATCATGATGCCCTTGGCAATAAACGGCAGGGATGAAAACCTGACCAGTTCTTCAATATCCCTGGCGCTTTTTTTAAATACGGGCTGGCCCTGACGGGCCATGATGGTGGACCCGCAGCCGTCAAGATCCACACCCACGGCCCTGCACCCATACTCTTCTGCGGTTTCTATGAGTTTTTTCAGCACGTCCTGGGATCTGGGTTTGAATATGGGGATGCCGTACCCGTTGCAGGCTTTCATGGCGTTGAGGGAAGGGTGATCCTCAAGGGTATAGAACCATGTGTCGCCCCTGAGTCCTATGGTTCCGGCTTCTTTGGACCCTTTCAGCACCGATGTGCAGAACAAGGTTTCATCCAGGGCATCGTTATATTTCTGAGCCCCTGCCGTTGATGCTGACAGTACAGGGAATTTCAAATCAATACCGAGAAAGGTAAAGGATGTATCCGGTTCAAAATGATCACCCAGGACAGACATATTGAACTCGATTTTTGAAAGGGCCTCAACATTGGCGCGGAATGACCTTCCCGTGCCTGCCCCGCCGAGACCTATGGGTTTCCCATAAGCCTCTCTCTGGCAGATTTTATCAAAATTTCCATCACAGGACGGATAGGCTGCACAGATCCCCTTGAGTTTTGTCCTGGCCATGTCCCTGACCTGTTCCAGGGTTTTGGGGACATCTGCAAGGTTCATGATCATCCGGTCATCGGCCCCGCAGGTTTCGCAGGAACCGGGTTTATTGTCACCTTTTGATATGTCATGACAGACAGAACAATACCATTGATTCATCCCTGATCTCCTTTTTTAATATTATGCTCTGCCAAGAATATCATTCATTTTCATTTTATCAAAACGGTATTCAATAAGAGTCTTTTTCTTCAGCAGTTCAAAGCGTGTGTGAAAGGATGGGGAATCGGCTTTGTAAATCACCCCTGTCGGAATTTTATCCTCACCCATGTGGACCAGCTGCAGGGCTTTTTGATAATTGGAACTGTCATGGTCCGTCTCTTTGAGATCAAATACCCTTTCCTTATACCATAGATGCGTATTGATTTTGTTAAAAGATACGCAGGGCTGATAAATGTCGATCATGGAAAAGCCCTTGTGGTTCACGGCCTCAACAATGAGCCGGGACAGCTGCCCGGTATTGCCGGAAAATCCCTGGGCAACGAACCCGGCCCCTGCGACAAGGGCAGTCGCCACTGGATTAAACGGAGATGACACCGTTCCTTTATTCTGCATCCCGGTCTGCATTCCAAGCGGGGACGTCGGAGACGCCTGGCCCTTTGTCAGCCCGTAAACCTTGTTGTTGTGGATGAGAAGGGTAATATCAATGTTTCTTCGAATGGCGGAAAGAAAATGATTCCCTCCTTCTCCATAGCAGTCGCCGTCACCTGAATTGACAATAATATTCAGGTTGTGATTGGCTATTTTAGCTCCTGTTGCAAGGGGCAGCGCTCTTCCGTGAAGCCCGTGCAGCATATTGCAGGATAGAAAATGAGGCGTTTTGCCGGCCTGGCCGATCCCTGAAACAATGAGAATATCTCTGGGCTCAAGTGCCAGGGTTGCAAAGGCCTCTTTCATGGCTTGAAGGATGGCAAAATTTCCGCAGCCCGGGCACCATTCATTTTCATTATCAATATCAAATATTGTTGTGGTCATATTATTTCCCCATGATCTGTTTTACTTTTTCCATAATATATTCCGGATAAATGGGCCGTCCATCATACTTTAAAATACTTGCCATGTAATCCAGTCCTGTGATCTGCCGGATCAGGGTGCCCATCTGGCATGTGGCATTGCCTTCCACCATGATGAGTTTTTTATGTTCAAGGAGTTTTGTCAGCTTTTGAGAATCCAGGGGCCAGATATCTTCAAAAATTATCCAGCCTGCATCAATGCCCTGCCCGCGCAGATTAAGACAGGCTTCCATTATGCTTCCCTTTACAGACCCCCAGCCCGTAAGATAAAATTTGCTGCCCTCACAGAATACTGACGGCATCCTCGTTTCGTCTTTCATCAGGACAATTTTTTTTAATCGTTTTTCAACCATATTCGTCCTGTTTTCCGGGTCTTCGGAAGACAGGCCCTCTTGTGTGTGTTCATTCCCTGTTGACCTTACCAGCCCTTCTGAAATACAGGGCACCCGTCTGGGTGAAACACCGGTCTGTGTTTGCTTGTATCTCAGATACAGTTGTTTCTGAGACATTTGTGTCTCCAGATCCAGAAAGGATTCATGCTCAAACCCCACCTCAAATGCTTCGGATTCTGTTCTTGAAGAATCTGCAAGGAACTGATCCATGAGGACAATAGCCGGCACCTGGTATTTTTCGGATAAATAAAAGGCTTTTTTCACACTGTTGAATGTCTCAAGAACCGTTCCAGGCGCAAATACAAACCGGGGGAATTCATCCTGGGATGCATGAATGGTAAACAGAAGATCGGGCTGGGCCGTCCGTGTGGCCAGGCCCGTGGCAGGGCCTGGCCGCTGGGCATTAATGATAACCACGGGGGTCTCCGTCATTGCAGCAAGGCCTAGACCTTCGGTCATGAGACAGAATCCTCCACCGGAAGTTGCAGTCAGGGCCCTGACCCCTGAAAAAGAGGCTCCGATCACCATGTTGATAGCGGCAAGCTCATCTTCTGCCTGTTCAATTACAATGGGAAGCTCCTCTGCATATTTCACTACACTGGAAATGATGCCGGTCCCGGGGCTCATGGGATAAAAGGAAAAAAAGCGGCAATCTGCGGCCAGAGCCCCTAAAGCGGCTGCCTTTGCACCTGACATGACAAGATGATGGTGATTTTTTCCATCAAAATCGAAATGCTTTGGGAATTCAACCGCCTTTCCCATGTCATAGCCCTTTTTGCCTGCCAGAAAATTGAGCTGAAGAACTTCCTCAGACTTCCCCTTAAAATTATCTCTCAACACGGATTCAAACTCTCTGAACCCTGCCCCGATAATGGCAAGGACAGCTCCTGCGGCGACGGTATTGGAGGCGATGACACCGCCGGCTTTTTTTGCCGCAGCATCAAAGGGAAGATGAACCACACAGGAATGTTCAGGGGTTTGATCATTGCTGTTGATTAAGACAATGCCGGTTTCCCTGACACGGCTTTTATGAAACTCATACTCTCTTTCATTGACCGCCACAAGGATATCAATGTGTGCTGAAGCGCTCAAGGCCCGTGTGCCGATCCTGAGCTGGTGGAAACTGTGGCCGCCTCTGATCCTGGATTCAAAATCATCGGTTGAAAAAATGTACAGGCCCGCAGCATGGCAGACCCTTGCAAGAAGCGCCCCGATGGTCTGGATTCCCTGACCTGCTGCGCCTGCTATCAGTATTGTAATGTCTTTAGGCATATCTGTCGTCTCTCCGCTGCTAAAATTGGATTCAACCCATTGCCATGGGTCAATTACCTGTTAATCAGTATAGAAAGCAAAATTCGGACCATGGTTATCGATAACGGCTGCTGCTGCCGGAAGTGTCATTTATTTATTTTAAACTTGCAAATATGGCATAAATTGTGCAAAGTTTATTACCTGGAACTGTCTGAACAAAGCCGTTTCCTAAATCTATGCCGTCTTAAAGGAGAACCCCATGGCAGAAAACAATACAGTATTATATGCGTTAAGCACATGCAGCCATTGCAAATCAACCAAAAAGCTTCTTTCCGAATGCAATGTGGAATTTAATTATATAGAGGTGGATGACCTTGAAGGAGAAGAGCGCAAAGCCATTCTGGAAGAAATTAAAACCCTGAACCCGCGATGTTCTTTTCCCACTATCAAGATCAATGACACCGTCATCGTGGGATATAAGGAAAAAGAAATAAAGGAGGCATTGGGTATTTAAAATGAAAGTTCAAGATCTTTACCAGGCGCTGAAAAAATCCCAGGAAGCAAAAGAAATCTATTTTAACAAGGACAAAGACCTTGTGTTCGAACTGCTTGAATCCCTTCTGCTCAACAAGGACCGGTATGGGTATATGGCCTGCCCGTGCAGGCTGGCCTGCAATGACAGAGAAAAGGATAGGGATATTATCTGTCCCTGTGTTTACCGGGAACCGGATTTAAAGGAATATGGGGCCTGCTTTTGCGGTCTTTACGTCTCAAAAGCACTTCATAACAATGAAATCGAATCCGAATATGTTCCTGAGAGACGCCCCCCTGAAAAAATTTTCTAGCATTTGAGGAGAACCCCATGAATGAATGTATGTCTATTCTCAATACAGGTCTTCGCGGCGTTGATATCGCCAGCTCAAAAATCTGTGATGTAAAAGGAAAGGAAGGAAAACTTATTTACAGGGGATTTCTGGTTCAGGAGCTAGCAAAAAAAGCGGGTTTTGAAGAAGTCAGTTTTCTTTTGTTGTATGAAAGACTTCCTAAAAAAGACGAACTTGCCGGCTTCAGCGAAAGCCTGAAACAAAAAAGAACCATACCTGAAAATATCTATACTGTTTTAAAGGCCCTGCCCCCGGAAATGAATCCCATGGATGTGCTTCAGACGGCAACCCCGCTTCTGATACAAAACGACGGCAGTGCCGGCAAAGACGGGATTGAGAACACCCTTTACAGTGCGGAGAATCTTATTGCCGGGATGGCCACCATTACAGCAGCCTGGGACCGGATCAGAAACAGCCGGGAAGTCATTTTGCCCCGCAATGACCTGAATCATGCTGCCAATTTTCTTTATATGCTCACAGGGGAAGTTCCTGATCCTGAAACTGCTCACTTTTTCGATACAAGTCTTGTGCTGCATGCCGAACATTCATTCAACGCCTCCACCTTTACCGCAAGACAGGTGGCTTCTACAAGGGCCCATATTTATGCTGCCGTATCGGCTGCCATCGGATCTCTTTCCGGAGCCCTTCACGGCGGGGCAAATGTCAGGGTGATGCAGATGCTGAAACAAATAGGATCAAAAGATAAAATTGATGCCTATATCAACAGTGTGCTGGATGCAGGGGATCTGATCATGGGGCTGGGCCATGCAGTATATCAGACCGATGACCCAAGGGCGCTGATCCTTGCCCCCATGAGCAGAAAAATGGGAGAGATGACCGGTCAAGCCCAATGGTATGATCTTTCAAAAGAACTTGAAATAAAGGCAAAAGCAGCTTTTAAGGCAAAAAAACAAAAAGAAATTTATTGTAATGTGGACTTTTACAGTGCTTCTCTTTTCTATGCCATGGGCATTGCCACGGACCTTTTCTCCCCTGTCTTCGCCATTTCAAGAATCAGCGGGTGGTCGGCCCATGTGATTGAAGAACAATATGCCATGGCAGCACCCAAGCCTTCTCTCTACCGGCCGGGTGCCACCTATGTGGGCAATTATTGCGGGCCTGATGAATGTGTGTTTGTGGATCTGGATAACCGTTAAGAAAAAGGAAATAATTAATTATGAAAGTCTGGCAATGCAGTGTTTGCAAATATATTCACAGAGAAGCCGCACCACCTGAAAAATGCCCTGTCTGTGGTGTGGACAAAAGCAAATTTGTTGAAATTGATGAAGACGCGATCCCGGCAAGCCCCTTGAGAAAGCCGGTTGAAAAACCTGCTGATCCGCCGATTTCGCCAAAGGGTGCTTCCCCGTCTTCATCTCCTTCTGTCAAACTTGCCCCTGAACCCCAAAAAAAGCAATTGCCGCCCCCTCCTGAAAAAGGATTTGAAAAAATAAAATCCCTGGCCTTAAAGCACCATATCCACCCGATTTCCGTTCACACGCCCAACGGGATTCTGCCCATTGCTGCGATCCTGTGGGTTCTGGCCTGGATGTTCAACGCCGAAGTGTTGGCCAAGGCTGCCATGATCAATATGATTTTTGTGGTGCTTGCCTTTCCCGTTGTCATTTTTACAGGAATACTGGAATGGCGGGAAAAATATCAGGGCGCACTGACCCCATTATTCAAAATAAAAATTCTTGCAGCAGCCCTGACCACGGTATCATCTGTGATAGGCCTTCTCTGGTATGTTTTTGACCCTGAGATTTTATCAGGCCCCAAAGCCCTTGCCTTTATCCTGGTCAATATCATCATGGTGGCCGCGGCCGGCATTGCCGGTCATATCGGCGGAAAGCTCGTGTTCAAGGATTAAATGTCAAGAACAAGACCCACAGGGCAGTGATCCGAACCCTGGACCTCATTTTCGATAAAGGCATCTTTGACCATGCCTTTATCGATGAGATCCCGGCTGACAAAAAAATAATCAATGCGCCACCCGGCATTGTTTTTTCTTGCATTAAACCTATAGGACCACCACGAATATTTGACCGTATCCGGATAAAAATGCCTGAAGGTGTCCACATACCCATCCTTTACCATCCGGTCCAGAACATCCCTTTCAATCCTTAAAAACCCGGAATATTTTGAATTAGGCCCAGGATTTTTCAGATCAATTTCATTGTGGGCAGTATTAAAATCGCCGGTGATAATAAGGCTTCTGCCCTGGCTGCGCAAAGCACCGGCATGGGCAAGGAGCCAGTCATAAAAATCAAGTTTGTATTTCAGCCGTTCTTCGCTCATCTGGCCGTTGGGAAAATACACATTGAACAGGGTAAATGCCTCATAATCAAGCTGAATGACCCGTCCTTCCCCATCAAACTCAGGCCTTCCAAACAAAGTCGTAACGCTCAGCGGAGATACCTTTGAATAGGCGGCAACCCCGCTGTATCCTTTTTTCAGGGTTGAGTAGGCCCAGAAGGAGTCATAGGGCGGCAAAGCGGTCATCTCTTCTGTCCGCTGGTCTTCCTGAAGCTTTGTTTCCTGCAAAACAAAAATATCGGCATCCAGGCCCCGGACCGTTTTTATAAAATCTTTATTCATGACAGCCCGAAGGCCGTTTACGTTCCACGAAATAATTTTCAATTGTTTTTTATCCGGCATAACCCTTCCTGTTCTTGTCTCTGTCTCATGAGACACCTGTGTGCCTTTGAACTGTATTCATATCAGGCTGTTTTAAGTATAATCCTGGCATCTGCAATGATGCAGCGATGTTTTGTGCAGATAACCGGGTTCAGATCCAGCGATTCAATATCATGCTCAAGGGCCATGATGAGATGGGAAAACTTTACCAGGGTATAGGTGAGAATCTCCATGTTCACCCCGTCCTTTCCGCGGTATCCGGATAAAAGTTCTCTGGCCTTGATGGATGCGGCCATGGAAAATACGTCTCCCGGCTTGAGCGGTGCCATGCGGATGGCGGTATCATTATAAATTTCCACCGAAGTCCCGCCAATACCAAAGACCACCACCGGCCCGAACTGAAAATCAATTTTTGCGCCGATGATGATTTCAAGACCCTGGACCATTTCCTCAACCAGAATGGTTTCGCAGCCGTCCAGTTTCAAGAGCCTTTCCATTTCTTTTTTCAGATGATTGCCGGAAGAAATACCGGTGACGACAGCCTGATGTTCTGTTTTATGGAGAATTTTTTTTGAAACCGCTTTTGCAACCACAGGGCCGGTTGTTTTTTTTAAAAAATTTTCTGCCTTTTCAAAGGAATCGGTTAATACAAAATCCGGGATATCCAGCCCCTGCGATTTCATAATGGCCTTTGCATCCGGTTCTAAAACCCACCCCATATGTTTATAGGCGTCAATAATGGTTCTGATTTTTTTCTTCAGCATGGTCTGCACCTCTTTAATGCTTTTGCCATGAGGACGGCGCCTTCCACGGAGGAGGCCACCGGGATATCGTTGAGTTCAAAGCCTTCAATAATAATCCTGTATTTTTCCTCGTTGGGAACATAGGCAATCATGGGTTTCCCCTCATTTCTGGCAACCTGGCTGAGTTTTGCACCGATATCGGCGGAAACACCTGGCGAATAAGGGATCAGCAGGGCCAGAATGCATTCAATGTCCTTATCCCTGGCAAGATGCGTGGCCGTCACCACAATATCATTGTCCACCGAGCTGCCTGTCAGATCCAGGGGGTTTCCCAGCGAAATTATATTCTGGATCTCAGGAGATACCTTTTCCCTGATGGTTTTAACGGTTTCCGGGTCCAGCCCGGGAACGGACAACCCGTGGAGATCGCAGGCGTCTGCGGCAATGACGCCATGGCCCCCGCTTAAAGAAAGGACACCGATATTACCCTGAATTCCTTTTTGAAAACAGCTTAAGGCCTCGCAAAAAGAGGTGAGTTCGTATTCATTATCCGCCTCTGCCACGCAATGCTGTTTCATGACCTCTGAAAACACCCTGTAATCTCCGGCAAGCGAAGCAGTATGGCTTGAAACGGCTTCCCTGCCCTTTTTGCTTTTCCCGGCCTTGAGGATCACCACAGGTTTACCGCATTTTTCAGCCCTTTGAATAAACAGCCGGCCCTCTCCTTTTTCAAACCCTTCCACATAAAAGGCAATCACCTTTGTTTCAAGATCCCTGGAAAACCAATCCAGCATGTCGGTTTCACGGACAAAGGCTTTATTGCCGATGCTGACCGCCAAGGAAACACCAATGCCCTGGCCTGCAAATTTCACCATCTGATCCACCAGGACCCCCCCGCTCTGGCTGACAAACCCCACATTGCCCTTTTCTGGCCGGATAATTCTTTCTCCGGGAAGAAAAAACGTATCCACATAGTCCGGCGCAAAAATTCCAAGGCAATTGGGGCCAACAAACGGGAAGGAGGCCTCTCTTGCAAGATCCACCACCTGCTGCTGTAATTTCATATTCCCCGCCTCGGCAAATCCGCCCGAGACAATGACAGCACCCTTGACCCCTTTTTTGATACAGTCCTTTATCACCCCCGGCACAAATTCGGCACGAACGGCGATGACCGCCATATCAACGGGGACTTCGATCTCTGAAACGCTGCAATACAGTTTTTCTCGGTGAAGGACCCCGCCTTTGGGATTCACAGGAAAGGTTTTTACAGGGTACCTCAGATGATTTTTAGTGTAGATCACATTGGCCGGGTGATTGTCCTGGGTTGTGGACACACCTATAACAGCCATGGTCGACGGCTTGAAAAGATATTTGAGTTCCACTTTTCTTCCTTTTTTGCGGGATTGATAAAATGGTACTGTTAGAATCGGACAACAATATCATCATACCCTTTTCGCCATTTGGGAACGGCAAGGGTTTTGCTTTCATCAAAATATCCAAAAGCGATGAGTAAGGGAATATAGAAATTATCCGGAATACTGAATTCTGCCATGACTTTGTCATGATCAAATCCATCCATGGGATGGCTGTCGATGCCAAGGCTTTTAGCGGCAAACATCAGGGCCATGGCAAAAAAACCGGTGTTCTTGCAGGAAAAGGCCTGGATTGTTTTTTCATTTTTCCCATACAGTCTTGATCTTGCCTTTTGAAACCAGTCCCTTTGTTTTTCCGTCATGGTGCCGGCCTTGATGTTTTCCTGAAACACGCGTTCAACGGTTTTATGTCCTTCAAAAAAGCCTTCATTATCTGCCAGGACGATCATGGTGACCGGAGCTGAACTCACTTTTTCCTGGTTCATGGCACATTTCTGGAGCCGCAGCTTGTCTTCTTTTTTTGTTAATACAATCAGGTTCCATGGCTGGAGATTAAAGGAGGATGGGGTTTTGGATGCCATCTCCACCATCTTTTTTACCAAAGACGGTTCAATGGTCCTGTCAGGGTTAAAAAAATTGACGGCACGCCGGTTTGATACAATCTCTTCAAAATTCATTTTCACACCCTGTAAAACAGAATTAGGCTGATCCCTAAAAAGCGATCAGCCCCTGTTCAGATCAAAAATCAACCTTCCTGGCTTGCCAGGTAATCATCATACATGGATTCCAGGCCAAGTTTATGCTTGGATTCTTCCTGGACAAGAATCATAAACACTTTTTTGGCATCAGCGTTATCTGTCTGATCTGCCAGCATGGTATAAAGCTTAACCGCCTTCTCCTCTCTTTTCATGGCTATCTTGAGGATTTCAGGCATGGGCATTCCTTCTTGATACTCGATCTCCACCATATAGTCGCTTATTTTCAGATCAGTCACTTTTTTAAACTGATAGGAATCAATTTTTGTTTTATTACCGGAGATGTCTGAAAGAAGAGCCACATGTTTTTCTTCTTCTTTTGAAAATCTTACAAATGTTTCTTTTAAAGATGCCCTTGTTGCTTCTTTGGCCAAAGATGAATAAAAGGCAACAGCTTCTTTTTCCTTGTCAATGGCAAATTTCAATATTTCATCAACCGATCCAAATCCCATGATTCCTCTCCTTCGTGTGTTATCGTTTTACATTACTATGGTTAAAATTATCTTTATTAAACAGCAAATTGTATACCACATCCATCCGAGTTTTCCTACTATATATGTAAACCTGATCTTTTTTCAATTAAAAATTTATTTATTGAAAACATCCTGAAGTGCAGACCTCACATTTGTAAACCTGAAAGAATAACCGGAATCCAGAAGATGTTCAGGCTTTGCCTTCTGACTTTCCAGAAGGGCAGACCCCAGCTCGCCCATAACCGATCTGACAATAAAAGCAGGCGCCGGAATAAAGGCAGGCCTTTTAAGCGCTTTGCCCAGTTCCCTGGCAAACTCTCTCTGACGGACAGGATCTGCTCCGGTAAAATTAAATATTCCTTGCATTGTCTCATTTTTAATAATAAACAGGGCCGCCTGAATCAAATCCTCTATATGAATCCAGGGAAACCAGTGTTTCCCGCTTCCCAGGGGGCCGCCCACAAACATTTTAAATGCCGGGGCCATTAATGAAAGAGCCCCCTTGTCTCCTAGAACCACACCAAACCGCATGACTGAGACACGAACATTTTTTTCTTCCGCCCTTAATCCTTCTTTTTCCCAATCCTTGCAAACGCGGGCCAGAAAGCTTTTTCCAGGGTCGCTGGCTTCTGTCAGCTCATCATCCCCGCGATCCCCATAAATCCCAATGGCAGAGGTGGTTAAAAGCGTCTGCCTGCTGCCTTTTTCAATGGCATTAACCAGATTCCGGGTCGTCAGTATCCGTGAATCATAAATGGACTGTTTGTATTTTTTCGTCCAGTACCGGAAAATGTTGCGGCCGGCAAGGTTGATCAATACATCTGCCTTTTTTACATGATCCTGCCAGTCTCCCTCAAGGGTTGTATCTGCGCGGACCCATTCAAATTCGGGAAAAGCCGTTGACAGCGGATGAGCCATGGAAGTCCCCATGCCGGTAACAGAATGCCCCTGTGTGAGAAAAAACCGTGCCAGTTTATTGCCTATGAACCCTGAGGCACCTGTAATCAATATTTTTTTCATGATTCATGGTCCTTTCTTTATCTTTTAATATATAATGGCTTTTAAGAATATAAATAAACTTAACCATGTATTTTTAATATACAACATCTCAAAAACGCGAACAGGTCTTTTATTGATTTTTTGTTTATGCTATAGCACAGGGCAGAATGAACATGATACATTAACCCAATTTAGGCAGATGAATATGTCGCTGACCCCCTTAACCCATCAATCCATATACCAAAGCCTGTTCAAACACTCCCATTCGATCATGCTCATCATTGATCCTGAAACAGGCCAGATCCTTGATGCCAATCTTGCTGCCCTGGAATTTTATCATTATTCGGAAAATGAAATCCTTTCCATGAACATGTCGGAAATCAATACCCTCTCTAAAAAAGAATTGAAAAAAGAAATGAAAAAGACCCGGCAGAATAAAAGCAATTATTTTAACTTCCAGCACAGACTGAAGACCGGTGAAATAAGGGATGTGGAAGTCTACAGCGGCCCCATTGAATTTGAAAATAAAAAAGTCCTGTATTCAATTGTCCACGACATCAGCGATAAAAAAATTGCCCAGGAAACCCTTAAGAAAAGCGAAAGCACGATCCGGGCCATGATCAATGCCACCAAAAGCATGGTATATCTCTTTGATATCAACGGCGTCATCATCAATCTGAATACGCCGGGTGCACTGCTCTTTGATAAAAGCCCGGATGAGATGATCGGTAAAAATTTTAAAAACTATTTTGGCGAAACCGACTTTTCAAGGCTGGGCGTACTGGTCAATGACATGATTGAAAACCACGACTCCATCAGCTATCAGAAGGAACGCAAGGGCAGGCATTATGATGTCCATCTCTATCCTGTGTTTAATGAGTTTGACCAGGTGGACAGGATCTGTGTGTTTGCCAATGACATCACCGATCTGAAAAAAACGGAAAAAGTTTTTGCCGCCATTGAGACGGCCGGCGGTATCTGCCATGAAATGAATCAGCCATTGCAGGTTATCCTGGGCAATCTCGAGATAATGAAACTGAATATGAAAAAAGATGACCCGAACCTGAACCTCGTCCATACCATTTTGTCACAAACTGAAAAACTAGGCCAGATTACAAAAAAGCTCGCTCACATTACCCATTATGAAACAAAAGAATATATCAAAGGCACAATTTTTGATATCGACAAATCATCCGGAATTCAATGAAAGCGGCCGGTGTCCCATTAGAAAGAAAAGAGTCGCCGGCCATCCCATGCCTGTTTTGCCAAACGGAAAGTCTCCCCGTCATTATGGAGAACAAGACCGCCTTTGCAGTCAAAGACACCTCCCCCGTATGCCTTGACCATATGCTCATCCTTCCGAAACGCCACTGCCCTGACTATTTTGCCATGACCCTCACTGAACGATGCGATGCCCATGAACTGATCAAAGCACTGAAAAATAAAATCCTGGATCATGACCCATCGGTCAAAGGCTTCAATATTGGCGTCAACTGCGGAGAAACAGCAGGCCAGACCCTTTTCCACGCCCACATCCATCTTATCCCCAGAAGAGAAAATGACACTCCCAACCCCAGAGGCGGTGTCCGAGGCGTGATTCCCGGAAAAATGAATTATTGATTTTCCGTCTTGACTTTTGTTTTTTTTATGAATAAAACCTGACCAGTTGTTCAGGTGCAATTCATGCTTAAAAGGGAACACCTGTGAAAATCAGGGACGGGCCCGCCGCTGTAAGTGGGGACGAAGGCTTTTTAAAGGCCACTGTCAATGGGAATTCAATTTAAATTGAATTTAAAAAGATTGGCGGGAAGGCAAAAGCCGGTAGAATGATCCACAAGTCAGAAGACCTGCCGGACAAATTGATGTGTTCCCCGAGGACATGGGAACTGCCATAGGATCTTAAGGAAAGAAAAGGGATACCCCGGGATCATTAATTATATTGATCCGGGGTTTTTTTTATGGCTCCGGACTACTGGATTAAATGTTAATCATTCTTAGGAGAAATCATGAAAAAACTTGTTCTGTCATTATTGTTTACATGCCTTTTTGTTCCAGCCATGGTTTTTGCATCAGGCCATGGGAATCAAAAAGAAATGAAAAAAGGCATCCTTCTTGTGGCATTTGGGTCAAGTGTTCCTGAAGCCCAGGTATCATTTGAAAATATTGACAACCGCGTAAAAAAAGAATTCCCGGATATCCCGGTGTTCTGGGCATATACCTCCTCCATCATCAGGAGCAAACTTGCAAAGCAGGGCAAGATACTGGATTCCGAGGCCATGGCCCTTGCCAAAATGATGGACCAGGGCTTTACACATGTGGCGGCCCAATCCCTTCACACCATCCGGGGCGAAGAGTTCGACGACCTTGTTCAAACCCTGAAGGCCTTTGAAGGGATACCCGGCGGGATTGAAACAATTGTGACCGGCGCGCCGCTGCTCTCAAGCCAGAAAGATATGGAAGCAGTGACAGAGGCTATTCTGGAGAATCTTCCGGGTAACCGCAAAAAACAAGATGCCGTTGTTCTCATGGGCCATGGCACGCCTCACCCGGCCAATGCCTTTTACACGGCCCTGATGTACCATCTCCAGAAAAAAGATCCCCTGGTGTTCATGGGAACCGTTGAAGGTTTTCCAACCCTGGATGACCTGATCCCCATGCTGAAGGAAAAAAAAAGCAAAACAATATGGCTCATGCCCTTCATGTCTGTTGCCGGCGACCATGCCAGAAACGACCTGGCCGGCGGTGAACCGGATTCATGGAAATCCATTCTTGAAAAACAGGGTTTTAAATGTACCCCCATCCTCAAGGGAACCGCCGAATATGACAATATGCTGGACATCTGGATGGGTCATCTGAAGGAGGCCATGGCACACTTCAAATAAACCGAAACAAACCGCCATACTGCTTCAGGTGCCTGCGCGCGCTTAATAAGGGAACCCTGTGAAAATCAGGGACGGACCCGCCGCTGTAATCGGAGACGACCGCTGCACTCACGTCACTGGCCTTTAAAGGCCGGGAAGACGCAGCCATTAGGATGACCCGAAAGTCAGAAGACCTGCCTGAAACTGCGATATCTTTGTTGCCCATCTCCGTGGAACGGGACAGGCCAACGCCCATCTGTGGGAAAATCAGGGAGCCCCGGATCATTTTATCATCAAATGGCCGGGGCTTTTATTTGAAACCCCGGCAACGAAACCCTTTTTATATGAGGAGAAACCCATCCATGAAAAAAATTATCTGCCGGATTATCCTGGTGACCCTGACCACCCTGATTTTGAATCCTTGCCTCACAAGCGCAGAAGACGATGTCACGGTTCTGGACACCATCATTGTGACCGATTCCGGAACCAAACGAAAACTGCTTGAAACCAACAGTGCCATCACCGTAATCACGGAAAAGGATATCAAAAACAGCGGCCAGATCAAGACCTCTGAATTGATTTCCTCCATTCCCGGAGTGATCAACCAGAGGGCCGGGTCCGTCACCTATTTCAGCATCCGCGGCACCCGTGGTACGTTTACCGACGGGGCCGTAATTTATGTGGACGGCCGACCCATTAATATCGGGCTGTACGGGTACAGCAAGATCGACACCATCCCCCTGGACAATATTGAAAAAATTGAAGTCGTCAAATCCCCATCCTCTTCTGAATACGGGGCCAACTCCGCCCGGGGGGCCATCCTGATCACCACCAAGAGCGGCCGGTCCGCGGATGCACACTTCCAGGGCTATGCCTCGGCTGAATATGGGTCCTGGAACACACATAAATTCATTGCCGGTATTTCCGGCGGCAAAAATGATGTTGACTACAGCCTGACGGCCTATGGCATGGAATCCGACGGGTACCGTCATACAGATGATGAAACCCGATCCGCCGACGCCCAGGCCGGATACCGGTTTGACGGCGGACGGGTAAATTTTATCCTCGGCCTCAATGATTCCCATACCACCCATGCCGTTGGTCTTTCAACGACAGATGTCCAAAAGGACCGGAGGGCAACCGGGTATTGGACCGTCTCCGGCACAGCCCCCTATTATGTTATGCCCACCCAATCCGACCAGGAAATGGTCAACGCAGGAATCAAACTCGACTATGAAAAGGACGAGTATCTTCTCAGTTCAGCCCTGATTTATACACTCAATAATGAGATCAATACTGAAATGAAGGATTTCAACCATCCGGTCGTGAATACCAAACGGGATGACGAACGGGAGGACCGGGCAGATACCCAGATTGACTTCAAGATCACCGGAGGCCGTCATTTCGATCTGGGAAAAGAAAATTATAAAGACACCCTGAAGCTCGGCTTGGATTACAAAAACCAGAATTTTGACCAGGTGAGGGATTATCCTTTCAACACTCTTGCCTTATCCGCTGCCATGGCCACGAACAAGGCAAGGGCAGACATCAAGGCCGTAAAAGAACACCTGGGCCTCAATCTTAACAATGACCTTACCCTGGACCGGTTCGGGCTCCAGACCGGACTCCGGCTGAACCAGGTGGCATATGAGCTGAAAAACAAAATCCCGTCTTCGGTTCAGGCTGATTTCGACGGAGACATAGACTTCACCCTCTCCCCGTCCTATGAGATCCTGGAAAATGCCAATCTGTTCATCACCTTCAACAAATCCGGCTTTTACATGCCCATGGGACACTACAAGACCAACATGGAAAAAAACGACCCCATTGCCCAGGCCAGAGATTTGAAGCCTGAACAATACCAAACCTGGGAGGCCGGATTCAAGCACCAGTTCAACAAGGCCCTGAATTATAGCCTCATCGGCTATCTGACCGAGGTAAAGGACAAAGTGGCCTCTGCATACACCGGCACCACCTTTGTGGGTTACAGGAATGCCGGAACCGCAACTCACAAGGGAATCGAAGTGGAGGTGGATGGCCGGCCATCCGAATGGCTGGGGTATCGCCTTGGGGTCACCACCATGGATGCCCAATGGGACAGCGGCAGTGCCAGAATATATGCAACACCGGATGCTGCATCGGTGAGCAATGTTGACCTTTCCGGTAAAAAGGTCGGTTCGGTTCCGGAATATGAATATTCAGCCGGTCTGGATGTATACCCCTTCCAGGACAAACCTTACGGGTCCCTGACAGTCTCGCTGGATGTACGCGGATTCGGGGAACAGTATGAAGACACCGGCAATAACCTGAAAGTGGACCCCACCCATCTGGTGGACCTGAAACTGACCTGGGTGTACGGCCGGTTCGAATGGTACCTGGCCTGCACCAACCTCTTTGACAAAGAATGGGAAAAATATTCCAACAGCACCGGCCAGGCCCACAGCCGTTTTACCGGCGGCATGGGCGGAATTTATCCCCAGGATGGGCGCTATCTGGGAACGGGTTTGTCTTTCCGGTTTTAAATGAAAAGGGCTAAGGCATTGCCTCAGGGTGGATCAGGGGCAAAAGATATCTCAACCCTGAGGCAAAGCTCGACGGTGTGGGGCTGCAGATCATTTCAGGGTCCACGACAAAAATACGGTTTTGTTTTGCAGCCGTGAGATGACGTAATTCCATCCATTTTTCCTTTTCAGCCTCAGCAGCTTTTTGGGACGTTCCCATGAGAGAAATCAGGATGATATCGGGGTTTCCCGCCACCACCCGTTCCAGCCCGCAAATGCCGGAAAGATCATTTCCCGTGATATTGACGCCTCCGCCATACCGGATATACTCATTCATGAATTTGTTCCGGTTCACCGCATGAAGCGGGTTTGTGCCGAGCTGAAAAAAAACTTTTGGTTTCGGCAGATCCCGGACCTTTGCATACAGGCCCTCCACCTCTTTTCGGACCTGGGCCGTTATCTGGATGGCAGCCGCTTCCCGGCCCAGTTTCAGCCCGATTCGGAGGGTCAGATCGCACATCTCTGAAAATGTCTTGGGATTCTGGATTCGAAGGACTTCTATGGGCCGATGTTCAAGGGTCATAAGCTGATCTTCCGGGGACATGGGACCGCCGATCACCAGATCAGGCTGGAGCGACAAAATTTTCTCGATATTCATCCGGGTGACGGACCCGATTTTTTCCTTTAGCTTTGCCGCTTCCGGGGTATTGCAGTAGGTCGTATCCGCAATCAGCCGATCCTGGGCGCCCAGAAGAAAAATGGTTTCCGTGATAATGGGCGACAAAGAAACCACCCGCTCCGGAATACCGTTGCCGGCGCAAACCTGAGCCCCTGTCAGAATCAGGACTGTAAAAATGATTAGAAATACTCTCATATCTTCTCTGTTCCTTTTGTCTCCAGAAGCATCCTGATATCATTGATTTTGTTTCGGGCTGCAATATATCCCTCTTCAATGGCGTGTTCCACCTGATCATAGTCAAGCATTTTAAGATCGCCAAGACGGGGTGTAATTAAAATATTTGGAGGGTTAACCGCGAAATTGACGCGTGTAATTCGTTCCTGCATGAGTTGTATGGCAGCATTTATAACCTGTCTGGTCCCGGGTATTGCGGGTTCCTTTTTATTATTAAGCTCCAGATGTTTCCTGATTATTTTTTCAGCGGCTTCATACCGTTCTGCAAGAGCTTTTAAAAATTCATTACGGAACGGCGGTTGTTTTTCCTCTTGAACAGCCTTGATGTTCTGGTGACGTTTTCGAGACACAAGCTGGGAATCCAGATTGACAGCGATCACAATGTCCGCGCCCATTGCCCTGGCCACACCAACGGGCACGGGGTCAACCACGCCGCCGTCTATTAACCATCGGCCCTTGTGAGGGACCGGTGCAAAAAGACCAGGATAGGACATGGATGCCCGAAGCGCCTTGAGTAGATCTCCGGAGTCTAAAACCACCTGATCTCCGGAATGCATATCGGCAGCAACAACCTTCAAAGGGATTTTCAGTTCATCAAAGGTCTTTTTATCGCTATGCATGCCAAAGAGCTCTTTAAGTTTTTTATCTCCGTCAAAGAGGCCTGGTCTGATAAGGGTTAAATCTGAAAATGAAAACATGCTCTCGCCGTCCATATCCATGACATATTTTTTCAACTTTTCCAGGCCGTCACTGGCAAAAACCGCGCCAATAAAAGCGCCAACACTGCACCCTGCTACAAAATGGATGGGAACCCTAGCATCCTGCAACGCCTCAATGACTCCAATATGGGCCCAGCCCCTTGAAGATCCGCTTCCCAGAACAAGCCCTATTTTATGGATAGTCATGATGATATCCTTTCTGTTTTTTATTGTGCGAATTTGTTTTCAGATCATATAGTTATCGATAAAGGATTTAACGGCTGCCTTATAGCCTTCTGTCAGGCTTGTATCACTGTGGCCTGCTTCTTTGGCAAAATAGCATTCCACCCTGTCATGGGGAAAACTTTGCTTCAGTTCCAGGGCAAACGAAATCGGAAATCTTTGGTCTTTTTCACCATGAATAAGCATCACCGGAATCATGATGTTTTGAGCCAGCCTGGCCGGACTGTATTTTTCAAGTGATCCCCTGTAGAAAATACCCATCCAGAAAATAATCATTGGACCGAACACCTTCCCGAAAAAAGGATTCACCCAATGGTATAAGCTTAACAGTGCTTCATTGGTATGAGCATAGGATGCTTCAAGAAAAAGCAACCGGATCATGGCCGGGTTCCTGTCCGCAGCAATGATGGCCCCTGCGGACCCGGCTGAATGGCCGTATAGGAGAACAGGGGTATTAACCCATTTTATAACCGCTTCAATATCTTCAGCAAATTTAACGGCATTCATAAATTTTCTTGGACTTGAATTTCCATGATCCCTTGCGCTGTGAATCACGGTGGTGAATCCGATCTCGGCAAACTGACCGGCTCTTTTCACCATTCTGTCTCGATTTCTGCCCCATCCGTGAGCAAATACCACAATGCCCTTAGAAGGACCCCTGGGATCAATGCGCCACACCTCCAGAAATCCGCCGTCAATTGCCGGTATCAGGGTATCGATAATCTCCCCCCAGTCAGGGGTATCTTTTATCGGATTTCTGGGAATCTCCTGAACCAGATAAGTCAGGAAAAGAGTGAGCAACAGGTAAAACACTGTACCCCCGGCCAGAACATAGAGTGTGATCGTCATAAAAAAGAAAAGATCAGGGCCATTATAATGCATCAAAAAAATCCATTTTACTACTTTTAATCAGGTATACCCCGGGCATTATGCCAAAATAATGAATGATTATCCAGTCCTGGATTTATAATCATGGTTTCTTCAACCACCTCAGCAATCCTTCCTGTGCTACGCTGGCTACCAGAATCCCGTCCTGTAAAAAAACGGAACCAAGGCTCAAGCCCCTGCCGCAAGCCGCACTGGGAGTTTTCATGGTATAAAGGAGCCGGTCGTCCATTTTAAAATCCCTGTGGAACCAGATGGAATGATCCAGACTTGCCCCTGTTTATCCTGAGACCAGAAGGTTTTGCCGTGGTGATATAAAGCCGCGCCCACCAGATGAAAATCTGAAACATACGCCAGCATGCACCTGTGGATGGCCATATCATTTGCCAATATCTATTTCCACCCTTTCCGTCTGCCCTTAAATCCGGCAGATCCAGTTTTCTCATCATTAATCAGCAGACTGGATCACCATATCACACTTGCTTATTTTGATAAAGAACCGGAGTGCTGATATCAGACTGATAAAATTAAAAGGTATATAAGGAAGAAATTTAAAGATTTGGAAAAAATAATAACGGAACAGGGTTTAAAAAAAATGAAAACCCATTATAATGGCCCTAATTTGTCTTTTGCAGCTCACCCTGCATACAAAAAGGAGAATCAAAATGGAAATCAAACTTGATAAGCACAAACATGACCATTCCCATCAGGCTATCAGATAAAGCTGCTCCGGAGGAGATACATGAATCCCTTTAAAAAATACCTGACATTCTTGGCTGCAGGGCTCTTCTGGCTCCTGCCGGTTGTGGTATCCGCAAAAGCTCCTGTTACCATCCAGGTCAGCATCCTGCCCCAGAAATATATAGTTGAAAGAATCGGCAAAGATCGCATCCATGTTGATGTCCTGGTTAAGCCGGGCAAGAGCCCGGAAATCTATTCCCCCTCCCCGGATCAGATTAAAACTCTCATGGCGGCCGATATCTATTTCAGGATCGGGATCGATTTTGAAAACGGCATCATGGATAAAATTGAATCCTTCAAAGGGTTGAAAATTGTGGATACCCGTGACGGCATTGTCCTAAGAGACATGAAAGCGCATGGCCATGATGCCAAAGATCATGATGCCGACCTTTCCAAAGATAAGGAAAACCATGGTCATACCGGCAAGGACCCCCATATCTGGATGAGTCCTGAAAATGTAAAAATTCAGGCATATACCGTTTTTAAGACCCTGTCTGAATTTGACCCTGACGGCAGGGCTGCCTATCAGATAAATTATGATCTTTTTTCCAGGGACATGGATGATCTTGACCTTCGCCTGAAAACCATCTTAAAGGATTTTAAGGGAACGAATATCTTTGTTTTCCACCCGGCTTTCGGATATTTTACCGATCGATACGGATTACATCAGATTGCCGTGGAAACCATGGGAAAAGCACCCAAAGGAAAAGAATTGTCCAATATCATCAAACTTGCCAAAAAAGAAAAAACACGGGTAATTTTTGTCCAGCCGCAGTTTGACCGGAGCGCAGCAGAAAAAATTGCATCGGCCATAAACGGGGCCGTGGTATCCGTCGATACTCTTGCCTATGATTATCCGGCCAACATGGAAAGCATAGCCGAAACCATTGCCAAGGCCTTGAAATAGGCAACCGTATGGATCACCGGGATATCACCATTTATCAAGAGTCATCAACAGGCTTTCCATATGGATTTCCTGCTTATTTTTGAGCCGGAGCAACCCTTGCTCCCTAGACCATAACAAAAAAAGGATAAAAAAATGTTTAAAAAAAATCTGATTCTCTGGTTAGGCATCGTAGTGCTTCTCCTGTCAGGCAGCAGCCAGGCCCTTGCAGGAAAGAAAATTGTAAACGGAATTGATGCAAACTTCCCCCCTTTTGCATTTATTGATCAAAAAGGTGTTCCCAGCGGATTTGACGTGGAAGCCATGAACTGGATCGCAAAGGAGATGGGGTATGAAGTGGAACACAAGGCCTATGACTGGGATGGGATCATCACCAGCCTTCTCACTAAAAAAATCGACATGGTGGCCTCGGGCATGAGCATTACGCCGGACCGTATGGAAAAGGTTTCCTTTACTAATCCCTACTGGAAAATTGAACAAGTGATGGTCGTTAAAAAAGATTCCACCCTGACCCTGGACAACCTGCTCAAAGGCAATAAAATGGTCGGCGTTCAGCAGGGAACTTCCGAAGCCAAATGGCTCAAGGAAGCCGCCGAGAAAAACGCATGGAATCTTCAACTCAGATATTACGATTCCTCTCCCCTTGCTGTTGAAGACATCCTCAACGGAAGAATTGCCGCGGCCGCCATGGATGATGCACCGGCAAAAGACGCTTCAGACAAAAAAGACGTAAAAATTCTCGGTACCTTTGGAATGGCATCTGAAGATTTCGGGTATGCTGTCCGCAAGGAAGATACCCAGCTTCTCAAAGATATGAATGAAGGGTTGAAACGACTCATGGCGTCAGATCACTGGAAAGTACTCATAAAAAAATACGATTTGAAATAATCATCAGGGGGTCACTATGCCTCCCGGCATAGTGACCGGTTTATTAAATGCCGGAAACCATAGTCATTATAAAAGACGCTCTGCCCTATCTTCTTTCAGGCGGTCTGATCACTGCCGGAATCGTGACCGGGGCCATGGCCCTGGGTCTGATTCTCGGGCTATCCATGGCTGTGGGCCAGGTTTACGGCAAGGGACCGCTTAAACGGGTCATCGGTGTCTATATCTGGTTTTTTCAGGGGGTTCCCGTCCTGGTCCTGCTCTTTCTTTTTTATTTCGGGCTGTTTAATTATTTAGGGTTCAACCTTACTGCAATTGAAGCTGTCACAGTTGTTTTGGGAATGACTACGGCAGCTTACCAGGCAAACATTTTCAGAGGCGCCATTCTCGCGCTTCCCCAGGGCCAGTTCAAGGCGGCCGGCAGCCTGGGCATGAGTGATAACCAGGCCATATTAAGCATCGTTCTGCCCCAGGCACTGCGGTTGTCCATACCTGCCTGGTCTAATGAATTTTCCATTGTTCTGAAGGATTCTGCCCTGGCCTTTGTCCTGGGAGCACCGGAAATCATGGCAAGGGCAAAATTTGTGGCTTCACGGACATACGAGCACCTTCCCATTTATATCCTTGCAGGGTTGATTTATTTCGTCCTGACCTGGGGCGGTGTCAGGGCCCTGGCAAAACTGGAAAAAACCGTCAGGATACCCGGATATTCAAATAAAGGAATGTAATAATGGCCCGGAATACCCCCATCCTCAGAGTGGAAAACATAACCAAATCCTTTGGCGGCCAGCCCATTCTCAAAGGAGTGGATTTAAGCTTGAACAAAGGCGAGATCAAAATCCTGGTCGGGCCTTCCGGTGGAGGAAAAAGCACTTTTCTACAGTGCATGAACTGTCTCATCTCCCCTGATTCAGGCAAATTCTGGCTGGAACAAGACCCCGTCGATACCACCAATAAAAAGGAACTTTACCGATATCGGCAACAGGTGGGAATGATATTTCAGGATTTCAACCTGTTTGACCATCTGACTGCCATGGACAATGTAACCCTGGCGCTTCGAAAAGTAAAAAAAATGGACAGAAAAACAGCATCTGTCCGTGCCCTGATGGAACTTTCCCAGGTGGGACTGGAAGACAAGACCCGCTTGTATCCGGCAGAGCTTTCCGGAGGACAGAAGCAGCGTGTGGCCATTGCCAGAGCCCTGGCCATGGACCCCAAGGTACTTCTTCTGGATGAGCCTACCTCGGCCCTGGACCCGGATCTGACCGGTGAAGTCATCGACGTGATCCGCAACCTGGCAAAAAAGGGCATGACCATGGTGATGGCCACTCACCAGATCAGCCTCATCCGAACCCTGGCCGATGAAATCCTGTTTATGGAGGCCGGAGTGGTGGTTGAACAGGGCAGCCCCAAAATCCTGCTGGTCCCCGGCACACGGAGTCAGGGGTTCTGCGACAAGCTCAACAGCCTGTCGGGAGAAGGGATGTAAAAAAAATGCCCTCCCCTTTTTACCAGGAATTGTTTGAAGCCTTAAACCGCGGGATTATTATGAGCATGGCATTGATCATTCCGTCTGCTGCGGGAGGTGTTCTGGTCGGCATCATCACCGGCGGCCTCAGGGCGTTTGGGGACACCTTTATCCGAAAAATCTGCAACACCTATGCCGCTGTTTTCCGCGGAACCCCGCTGGTGGTACAGCTTTTTATTCTCTATTTCGGTTTTCCCAACATCGGGATATACCTGACCCCTTATGCAGCGGCAGTGACGGGATTTATCCTGTGCAGCGGGGCGTATCAATCTGAATATGTCCGCGGGGCACTGCTCTCCATCAAAAGAAACCAGTATTTTGGTGCCCAGGCTCTAGGGCTGTCCAAGTTCCAGTCCATATTCTGGATCATTATCCCCCAGGCCATGCGAAAAGCCCTTCCCGGGTGCGGAAACGAGATCATCTATCTGATCAAATACTCCTCTTTGGCCTATATCGTCACCTTTATGGAACTGACCGGGGAAGGGAAAACCCTTGCCACGGAATATTTTCGGTTTACCGAAGTGTTTGCCGTTATCGGGCTTTATTATCTTGTCCTGGTTTCCCTGGCCATTCTTGTGTTAAAAAGGATTGAAAAAGCCCTCCGCATTCCCGGATTCGGGAAAGGGTAACCCTGCTGTTTGTGATGATTCCACCGATATCCGGTCAAACATAAAATTGCCCCTGATGATACTGGCGCTTTATTCCGGCAAGTGTTGCCGGATCAGGCTTAAACGGCGTTTGGGGTGTCCTGGGAATCGGCAGACGTGCGGTCCTGGAAAAGGGTGTGGCTTTAATTTTCATATTGTATGCCATAACCATCAGGGCTTCAAGATTGACCACATCCTCAATATTGTAAGCCAGGAGGGTTTCAAGAGCTTTTTCATTTCGGTTCTTCTGATAATCGTGCCAGAGAAGAACGGCAAAATACCCATCCACCCCATCCAGATCCCCCCTGTCCAAACCCAGTGCTTTTTCACAGGATTTGAGCCCGCCGGCATATCCCAGGCTTTTCAGGACATACCGCAGATCAATGTGGGCGTGGCTCAGCGTTGTCTTAAAATATCCCTCAATGAACGGGACATCAAAGGTTTTCCCGTTATAGGTAACGATGACCGCATATTTTTTTATATCAGGGATGAAATCTGCCAGGTTTTTCCCCTGGATATAATATTTAACGGTGATCCCGTCATACAGGGCAATGGTGGTGATATCACAGTCCCAATGGCTCAACCCGGTGGTCTCGATATCGATATAGGCCGTGGAGAATCTGAATTCCGGGAAAATACACCAATGTCGGTCCGGGGGCAGTAAATCCAGGAAATATTTGGGGTTGTTGCCGGCCAGATGACGATTGGACACCTCGATATGGCTTTTTATGATTTCATGTCTTTTAGGCGGCAGGAAGATTGTGGACACTCCGGAAAAACTTTCCCAGTCCAATATGCCGGATTCCCAGAGTTGGATTTCCGTTTTTGCCCCTATTCCGGGGATGTGTTGAAAAGAGTGTTTGAGCACTGCTAATGATCCAGCTTAATTGATTTTTTTGCCGATATGACCGATCCTTTTTTTGTCAGCATACCCTGCATACATGGTATATCCCCTAAAATCAATTGTTTTGTAAAAGTCTTATATAAAACTTCCACCCAAAAAAAAAATTGAATTATAAAACGCCTTGACTTATCAAAACAAGTCGGATAATTAGGTTTTCTTAACTGCGGCTGAAGCTGCTTCTCCATAACAATAAGGGCTTTGCGCCCGAAGACACCATATCCGCTGCCGGTCGCTGACGGCAGGGAATTCCATAAAAAAGGCCACGAAGGTCCATGCAACCCGAAAAGGGAGGCACCTTTGCGGTCTTTTTCTTTTTTTAAAAAAGCCCAAAGAAAAAATGAATCATCATGTTGTCACTATTGAGTGAAATTTTAAAAATTAAGGAGGTTTTAAGATGTTTCAAAAAAGATTTTCATGGGCCTTGTTTGAGAGCCTTTTCGTTTTGTGTCTGCTTGTGCTTGTTTTGACCTGTCCTGCGTTTGCCACAAAAGACCGGATTGTTCTGGCCGTGGGCGGGGAGAACGCAGAAGGCTATGATCCCCTTCTAGGATGGGGCAGCTATGGCAATCCGCTCTTTCACAGTACCCTTCTGAAACGGGATGCGGATCTGAATATTGTCCCGGATCTGGCCAAAGAATGGACCCTTTCAAAAGACAAACTGACATGGACCGTGAAAATCCGGGAAGGCGTTGTTTTTTCAGACGGCTCCGCACTCACGGCCGCTGACGTTGCCTTTACTTTCAATAAAGGGCTGGAGGCAGGCGGCAAAATAGACCTGTCTCCCCTGGAATCGGCAAAGGCCGTGGACAAAACCACGGTAACGCTTAAGCTGAAAAAACCGGACATTACCTTTATCCAGCACCTCATTGTCCTTGGCATTGTTCCGGAAAAACTCTATGGCCCTGACTATGCCCGCAGCCCCATCGGTTCGGGCCCCTACAGACTGGTACACTGGGACGAAGGCCAGCAGATGGTGGTGGAAACCAATGACCGCTATTATGGGAAAAAGCCTGCCATCAAAAAGGTCGTCTTTCTTTTTTCCGATGAAGATGCCGCTCTTGCAGCAGCCCGTGCAGGTCAGGTGGATGTGCTGGGAGTTCCTTCCAGCCTGGCCGGTCAGGATATTCCGGGCATGAAGCTGCATGTGGTCAAAAGCGTGGACAACCGTGGGCTCATGTTTCCGACGGTTCCGGATGAAGGCAAAAAAACCCCCAAAGGCATGGCCGTTGGAAACACGGTGACTGCCGATCTTGCCATCCGCAAGGCGGTCAATTATGCCATCAACCGGGATGCCCTGGTCAAAGGCGTACTGGACGGACACGGCAGACCCGCCTTTGGCGTTGTGGATGATCTGCCATGGGATAATAAAGACATTAGATTCAAGGACAATGATCCTGCCAGGGCGGTCAGCATTCTTGAACAAGCCGGATGGAAGGACACTGACGGCGACGGAGTCAGAGAAAAAAATGGAATTAAGGCTGAATTCACCATTGTGTATAATGCCAAGGACTCTCTCAGGCAGGGGCTTGCCCTGGCTGTTTCCGACATGCTCAAACCCATCGGCATCAAGGCTGACCCCAAAGGTGAAAACTGGGACAGGATCAAAACCGAACTGACCCACACCCATGTTGTAGTTTATGGATTTGGGGATCACAGCCCGCTTGAAATGGCTAAATTATTTCATACTCCCGGTCCTGAACCCATGTACTGGAATGCCGGATTCTATTCCAATGCTTCTGTAGACAGCTACATTGAACAGGCCCGGGCTGCCGAATCCTTTGAAAAATCAATTCCATTCTGGCAGAAAGCCCAGTGGGACGGAAAAACCGGATTTGGAGTTTTGGGAGATGCTGCCTGGGCATGGATGGTTAATCTTGATCACACTTATTTTGTAAACAAATGCCTGAATGTCGGCAAATCCCAGATGGAACCCCACGGTCACGGATGGCCCATTACCACCAATATCCAGGAATGGACGTGGACCTGTAAATAAACAACTAAAAATATAAAGCAGCCGGGAAACTTTTGTGTTTCCCGGCCGGATACCCTGATGATAATGAAAAACACCATATTTTTATTTTTCCTTAAAAAAACAATCCGGCTCATGCTGCTGATTGCTGCCGTTGCCACCTTTTCCTATGCCCTTGTCAGTTTTTCTCCCATTGATCCTGTCGATGCCTATCTCGGGGCTGAGATTCTCAAAGTATCCCCGGAACAAAGAGAAATCATTGCCCAGAGATGGGGCCTTGATCAGCCCCCGGCTCAACGCTATTTCAACTGGGCTTCTCAATTGATACAGGGGAATTTCGGTCTATCCACCATATTTAACGAGCCTGTGCTGTCGGTCATCGGCAAACGGTTTGTTGCTTCGTTCTGGCTCATGTTTCTTGCATGGTCCTTGTCCGGCATATTCGGTTTTGCACTAGGGGTGATTTCCGGCACCTTTGAAAACTCGGTTCTGGATAGGACCATCGGACTTTATGCATACACCATGGCGTCCACTCCCACCTTCTGGGTCGGTATGGTCCTGCTCACCCTTTTTTCCGTACAATTGGGCTGGACCCCTGTCTGCTGTGCCTGGCCCTTAGGCCTGAACCCGGACCAGGCAACTTTTTTACAACGCGTGCATCACCTCCTGCTGCCGGCCATTACCCTGTCCCTCATCGGGATAGCCCAGATTGCCCTTCACACCCGTGAAAAAACCATAGAGGCCATGAACAGTGATTATGCAGTATTTGCCAGGGCCCAGGGAGAAAAAGACCTGGGGATTGCTTTTCGACATGCATTGCGAAACGTCCTTCTCCCGGCTGTTACCCTCCAGTTTGCATCCATCGGGGAACTCTTTGGCGGGGCTGTTCTGGCAGAGCAGGTCTTTTCCTATCCAGGTCTCGGGAGGACCACGGTGGAAGCCGGATACCGGGGGGATGTGCCCCTGCTTCTGGGTGTTGTTATTTTCAGTACGCTCTTTGTATTTGCCGGAAACACAATGGCAGACATGATCTATCAGATGGTGGACCCGAGGATCAGAAAAACAGGAGGCCTGATATGACCTTTCATCCCTTTTTGCCCGTAGACCGCAGGTCCCGGACCATCGCAACCATCCTGGGATGCCTTGCTCTTTTTGCCGGTGTTTTCATCGGCGCATGGCTGTACGGAGACCAGGGTGAAGTCACGGCCCTGACCCTGAGAAAGCTCCCACCCAGCTTTGAGCATCCTTTCGGCACGGACTGGCTGGGGCGGGACATGTTGGCCAGGACCCTGAAAGGGTTGAAACTCAGTCTCAGGGTGGGGATAACAGCCGCAGGCTGTTCAGCCGTTATCGCACTGTTTCTGGGTCTCTGCGCCGCCACCATGGGCCGGGCCGTGGATGTGATCATCACCTGGCTTGTCGATATTGCCATGGCAACCCCGCATCTTGTGCTTCTTATCCTCATTTCCTTTGCCTGCGGCGGCGGGGAAAAAGGGGTCATCATCGCTGTTGCCGCCTCACACTGGCCGTCCCTGACAAGGGTCATCCGGGCCGAAGTCCTTCAGCTCAGGTCTTCGGAATACATCCAATTGTCCCGCCAACTGGGGAAAGGGTCTTTTTATATTGCCGGACATCATATGCTGCCCCATGTTTTCCCTCAATTCATGGTGGGCCTGCTTCTGCTTTTCCCGCATGCCATCCTGCACGCCGCCGCCCTTACCTTTCTTGGGTTCGGGATGAGTCCGCACACCCCTGCCATCGGCGCGCTTCTGGCAGAATCCATGCGGTACCTGTCCATGGGATTGTGGTGGCTGGCAGTGGCGCCGGGTATTGCCCTTGTCATCACAGTCAAAGCGTTTGACCTTCTGGGTGGTAACGTTCGGGCCCTCCTGGACCCGAGAACCTGCCGGGAATAAAAAAGGAGTCATATCATGCTGGACGTACAAAATCTTTCCATCAGCTTTTCCAGTTATACATTCGGGCTGAAAAAAATGGAGGTTAAGGCCATCCGCAGCCTGGACCTGTCCGTGGCGAAAAAAGAAGTGCTGGCCGTCGTTGGGCAGTCCGGCGCCGGCAAGAGCTTACTGGCCCATGCATTGCTGGGGGTGCTTCCCAAAAATGCAAGCATATCCGGGAATCTTGTATTTAAAGATAAAAAGCTGACCCCCGGTGACATTGCCCGTCTGAGAGGCCGGGAAATCGCTCTGATTCCCCAGTCCATGACCTATCTGAACCCTTTGCTCAAAGTCGGCGTACAGATTTCGCGTGCTGCCGAACTCAGCGGAATCGATTCAAAGGAGTCGCGAAAAGCTACGCTTGAAGCGCTTCAACGGTACCGCCTGAAAGAGGAAATATCCCAATGGTTCCCTTTCCAGCTTTCCGGCGGAATGGCCAGGCGGATTTTGACAGCAACAGCCACCATCGGCGGTGCTGATCTGATCCTGGCCGATGAACCCACCAACGGCCTGGATAAAAAAAACGCAAGAGAAACGCTGGGCCATTTGCGTGAGCTGGCCGACACGGGCAAGGCCGTGCTGCTGATTACCCATGATATTGAGGCTGCGCTTTTTATTGCCGACCGGGTGACGGTTTTCTGTGGTGGTGTAACCGTCGAAGATGCCCTGGCAGGCGACTTCAATGGATCAGGCAGGCTCCGGCACCCTTACTCCAAGGCATTGTGGGATGCATTGCCCGGAAAGGGGTTTGTAGAATCCCTGCCGGTGAGATGGCCTGTTTCTTCCAACCACGGCTGCCCTTTCACAGTCTTTTGTAAAAAAGTTACAAAAGACTGTGAAGACTATCTGCCCGACTTAGAAAACCTGAACAAAGGCCGGGTGAGGTGTCATTATGCTTGAAGCCAATGGAATTGCATTTCGATACGCCCAAAACCAGCCCTGGTTATTTCAAGGGTTCGACCTCTGCATCAAACCAGGCGAAATTGTGGGGCTCCCCGGCTCCAGCGGCAAGGGGAAATCAACACTTGCAAAAACACTGGCAGGATACTTAAAGCCTTGTCAGGGAAATGTCAAAATGGATGGTCAGCGCTTAAAACAAAAAAAAATCAACCCTGTCCAGCTTTTATTCCAACACCCGGAGCTTTCTGTTAACCCTCGATGGAAAATCAAAGATATCCTGATGGAATCAGAATCCCCCGCCTATGATCTGCTTAGCGATTTATCCATTGATGGATCATGGATGGAACGATATCCCCATGAACTTTCCGGGGGGGAACTCCAGCGTATCTGCCTGGCCCGCGCCCTGGATTCAAGGATCAGATACCTTCTTTGCGATGAAATAACTTCCATGCTGGATGCCCTGACCCAGGCCTTTATCTGGAAGGCGGTCCTTGGCATTGCACGGAAAAGAAACCTGGGACTCCTCATCATCAGCCATGATGACGCATTGCTATCAAGTCTCTGTCACCGGACCATGGACTATTTTATTCTGCCTGGCTGAAAAACTTGCCATCCTTTTGAAGGAGAGATATGATAAGCCCCAAAAAAACCGGGACTAACCATGAGAAATATCTTGCAAGAGGAATTTTTGATTTGATCCAGATACAGAATCTGAATAAAACCTATAAAACAACCCAGGCGCTGAAAGATGTTAATCTTGAAATCAACAAGGGAGAGCTTTTTGCCTTCCTCGGCCCCAATGGTGCAGGCAAAACCACCACCATACGGATATTGACAGGATTGACAAAACTGAGTTCCGGAACGGCCAGGCTCAATGGATTTGACGTGGGAAACCGCTCCGTTGAGAGCCGAAAACAGTGCGGTCTTGTACCCCAGTCCATCAACCTGGATCGAGAGCTTTCCGTGTATGAAAACCTGACCATCCACGGCAAGCTCTTCAGGATGGACAAACATAAGAGAAATGCCAGGATCGATGAACTCCTTGATTATGTCGAGATGAGCGACCGGAAAGCAACCCTGGTCAAAAATCTCTCCGGCGGTTTGAAACGGCGGCTCATGATTGCAAGAGCCCTTCTGCATTCCCCTTCCATCCTGTTTCTGGATGAGCCCACCGTGGGGCTGGATGCAGGTATGCGCAGAAAGATCTGGGCCCTCATCAAAAAAATACAGCAGCACGGCACCACCATTTTTCTGACCACCCATTATATTGAAGAAGCTGAATTCCTTGCCGGCAGGGTGGCCTTTCTGGACAAAGGCTCCCTCGTAGTGGTGGATACACCGGAAAACCTGATGAGGCAGATGGGAACATGGGCGCTTGACCGCCTTAAGGAAGACGATATGGAGACCCTTTATTTTAAAAACCGGGAAGAAGCCAATGACCATATTGCCGCTCATAAGGACAGTTTCACCCTCAGGCGGGTCAATCTGGAGGATTCTTTCCTTGCTCTGACAGGGAAAAAAGTCAAATGATACATGGTGCATGGGCAGTTTACTTCAGGGAATTGTTAATCTTAAGACGACGGCTGACCAGACTCATCCCTTCCTGGTGTGTCTCTCCGCTTCTCTATCTCATCGCATTCGGATTTGCCATGGGAAAACATGTGACCATGGATGGTCACACCTATATGGAATTTCTCATTCCCGGCCTCATTGCCATGAGCAGCATGACCCAGGCCTTTGCCATTTCGAGTGAAATCAATATTGCCCGGTTTTACTGGAATATCTTTGAAGAGATCCAGGCCGCTCCGGTCAGCGATATCTCCTATGTGGCCGGTGAAGTTCTGGCCGGCATGACCCGGGCCTTTCTGGCCATTCTCGTAATTCTGATTCTGGGGCTTTTATTCGGGGTTGCGCTGTCCTTGAATGCCTGGTTCTGGCTGGCCATCCTGTTAAACAGTTTTTTGTTTGCTTCCCTTGCCGTGGGGATTGCCATGCTGGTGAAATCCCATGCCGACCAGAGCCTGATGACCAGCTTTGTCATCACACCCATGGCTTTTTTAAGCGGTACTTTTTTCCCTTTGGAAAACTTTCCGGTCTGGGCGCAGAACATCATCTATTTTCTCCCCCTGACCCATGCCGCCGCTGCCATAAGGACCGCCTCCTTCGGGAACCGGCCGTCATGGGCTTCCCTTATGATCCTTTCTGTTATCGGAATCTTTTTCTTTTGTGTTTCGGTATGGTGTGTGAAAAAGGCAAAGGACTGATGCAGGCCGTTAAGCATTTTTTTAATCCAATACCCGTAAAAAACCTGAAATCAGTTGCCGACCTTTTTTTTCAGCTCTTCCAGGAGTTTTTGATAATTATCTCTCTGAAGTATTTCATCGAACTGGGAACGGTAATTTGCCACAAGGCTGACCCCTTCGATGACAAGGTCATAGATCATCCATGAACCGTCTTTTTCCTGGTACAGCCTGTAATCAATGGGAATTTCAATCTTCTCGGTAATGATCCGGGTATTGACCTGGGCTTTTTTATCTGTAATGTTTTCTTTTAAATATTCGACTTTTTCATTGGAATAACCCTCAATTTTAGAAAGATAGGTTTCTTCAAGGAGCTTTCCAAACAATCCAACAAACTCTTTTTTTTCCGCATCGCTTCGATCCTTCCAGTGCCTGGCAAGGCTCAACTGGGACATTTTTTCAAAACTGAATCTTTCATGAATCGCTTTGCGAAGGGTCTCTCTTCTTTTTTGTGTGGATGTTTCCCCTTTTAAGGCCGGATCTTTTAGAATTTCAATAATTTTATTAATGGAACCTTGCAGCTGATCCTGAACAGAGGATGCGAGGCTACTGGCTGCAGGTAAAAAAACAGACACTGCAAAAACAAAAAGAAAGACCATTTGAAACCGTTTCATATTTTTCTCCAGACATTGTAAAATCCATCATGATTAATTTTGATGCAATTCATTATATGCACCTTCTGTATCGGTTTTGATACTGAACACATTGTTGAGTTTGGTAAGGGTCAAGGCATTGAGCACATTGCTTCCGAGCCCTGTCAGGATAAATTGTCTTTTTTCCTTTTTGCTCCATTGAAGTCCTTCCACAAGGGTTGCAATTCCTGAACTGTCCATAAAGGAAACACCTGAAAGATCCACAATAATCCCTTTTACCTTTTCTTTAAAAAAAGGCAGCAGCTTATCCCGCAGGTTGGGAGAAGTGAGCATATCCACCTCACCTTCCACCACAACCATCCCAATATTTTCTTTTATCCTGCTTTTTATTTTAAATGTCATAATCGGCTATTTTTTAAAAATATATTTACTGACCAGTTCTTCAAGGCTGATGGCAGACTCTGTATCCATTAAAGAATCCTTATCTTTTAATACGTCCTCTGACCCCCCTGGTGATAATTTTATGAATTTGTCCCCAATGATACCTTTTGTGCGAATGGAAGCAATGGTGTCATCTGAGATCCTGGTCCCCTTTTTGATTTCCATTTCAACAAGGGCCTCGTTTTCCTCAAGTGTAATTCTTTTTACTTTTCCCACGGGAACACCTGCAATTTCAACCGAAGCTGCTACTTCAAGGCCTTCAATGGATCCGAATTTTGCGCTGATCATATATGCATCGGAACCGAAAAGGTCCACATGACCCAGGCGGACGGACAGGTAAATAAGACAGGCAATGCCCGCCATCATGAAAATACCCACTGAAATCTCTGTTTTTCTGCTGTACATGGTGAATAGTTTAAATCCTATAGCAATAAAGATGTCAAGATATAATCCACGACCAGAATGGAAAGCGAGGTCAGGACAACCGTATTTGTTGTGGCACGGCTGACGCCTTCGGTTGTAGCCTCTGCCGTATATCCCATAAATGTGGCAATCCAGGTAATAAGAAGCCCGAAACAAATGGATTTTATGATTCCGCCGTAAATATCTCTGAATGTCACTGCTGCCGTGAGCCTGCCGATATAGGCACCTTCATTGACGCCTAAAAGGTTCACACCCACAAGATAACCTCCGGCAATCCCGACAAGATCAAAGAAAGCCGTCAGAAGCGGAAGGCATATAATTCCGGCCATCACCTTGGGGCTGACTGCATATTTTAAGGGATCAATGGCCATCATTTCAAGCGCAGGAAACTGGTCTGTAATTTTCATGATCCCCAATTCCGCGGCAATGGCAGACCCGGCCCGGCCGGTCACCATCAGGGCGCACAGTACGGGCCCCAGCTCCCGGATAATGGAAAGAGCCACCATAACGCCAAGCGCTGCCTCGGCACCGAACTGGCTCAGGGAATAATATCCCTGGATGCCCAGGACCATTCCGGTAAAAAGAGCAGTAACAAAAATAATCAAAAATGATTTTGATCCGATAAAATCAATTTCCTTGATAAGGCGGGATATCCTGAAAGGCGGCAGAAATGCCTGAACAATAGCAATTGCAATAAAAATACCACTCCTGCCCAAGACCTGGATGCGATATAAGGTTAAACGGCCCAGTGATGCGGCAATTTCCAAATGCTTAACTCCTCCCTCAGTCATACAAAATTTCATCCAGGTAATTCTTTGCCGTGCGGGTGAAGGGGATGGGACCTTCCGGTTTCCCATGGATAAACTGTATCACTCTTTCATCAATGCTGTTTCTGATTTCCTCCACCGTTCCTTCTGCAATGATCTCGCCGTAATACAAAAGAATGATATTGTCGGCTATTTTAAAGCAGGAATCGATGTCATGGGACACCACAATGGACGTAATATTCAAGGTTTTGTTGAGATCTTTGATGAGCTTTCCGATGACCCCGGTTGAAATGGGGTCAAGTCCGGATGTGGGTTCATCATAGAAAATAACATTGGGGTCCATCACAACAGCCCTGGCAAGACCGGCGCGTTTCATCATCCCGCCGGAAAGCTGGGACGGCATCAGATGCTCGGTGCCCCTTAGACCGACCATTTCAAGCTTCATGGTCACAATGGTTTTGATGATATTATCTGCAATCTTTGTATGCTCCCTCAAGGGGAATGCGATATTCTCGAAAATATTCATATAATTGAAAAGAGCAGAACCCTGAAACAGCATGCCCATTTTCTTTCGGATTTCAAACAGTTTTTTTCTAGTCATGGTTGTCAGATCCATCCCATCAATATATACAGCACCCTCATCAGGTTTTTCAAGCCCGGTCAGCTGTCTTAAAAGAGTGCTTTTCCCAGATCCGCTGCCACCCAGAATAACGGTCACTTTGCCCCTTTCAAACCGGCAGTTGAGATGATTTGAAGCAATAACCCCGCCATACCGTTTAACAAGATTTTCTACTCGGATCATAGATTGAATCCGTTGCTTTTGAAGTTATGAGTTTTTTTCAACCATAACTTACCACCCTTGCAGTGTCAACGGGAATTGCAAGGATTGACAAACCTTAAAAGGCTTTATATACAACTGATATGGGAAAAAATATTCCAGAGTTCATGCTTACGGATCATTCTTCAGACCTTAAGGCCTGCATCAGCAAAGTCGAGCGCCTGTCCAGCTGCATTGAAATTGCCAATCTGATCAATTCCGAACTGTCCATCGGAAAGCTGCTTGCCAATGTCATGACAGCCACACAGAAAGCCTTTCTGGCAGAATCCGTCAGTCTTCTTTTGATCGACGAAAAAACAGGGGACCTGACATTCCAGATAGCTCTTGGCGAAGTTGGAGATGACATCAAAGAACTGTACCGCCTGAAAAAAGGAGAAGGTATTGCAGGTCTTGTTGCTGAAACCGGAATCCCCCTCAATCTAAAAGACGCGTATGAACATCCGAATTTTTCACCTGAGGCAGACAGGAAAACCCATTACCGGACCCGCGCCATGCTTTGTGTTCCCCTGAAAATCAGGGGAGACATCATCGGTGTCATCCAGGTGATGAATAAACTTTCAAAACCTTTTTTCTTTTCCAATGAAGAACTTGAAATGCTGGTTACCATTGCCGGCAGTGCTGCTGTTGCCATTGACACGGCAAGGATGCACAGGTTCATCCTCCAGCGGGAAACCCTGGAACGGGATTTAAGGCTTGCCAAGGAAGTCCAGGAAAGCTTTCTGCCAAAAGACCTTCCTGTTATAGAAAACTACAGGTTTGCCGCCGTGAATCAGCCTGCCCTTGAAATCGGGGGTGATTTTTATAATTTTTTCAGGCTCCCGTCAAATAAGCTCGGCATCGTTCTCGGGGATGTGTCGGGCAAAGGGATTTCCGCTTCCCTTTTTATGGCGCGCCTGACCAGCGACCTGCAATATTACACGCTGCTGTTCCCTGAACCCAGGGAACTTTTGACCCGAATGAATAAAGTGTTATATGACCGTGGCAAAAGGGGCATGTTTGTGACTTTGATCTACCTTTTGCTGGATCCTGTTGAAAACCGTATTCAACTGGCAAACGGGGGGCATCTGCCGCCTGTGTATCATGACAAAAAAAATGCCCGGTTTCTGGGGGATGACCAAAAAAAAGGCCCACCCCTCGGGATTCTTCCGGATGCTGAGTTTCATCAGGAAATATTTGATCTTGCAAAACACTCCAGTATCACCCTTTTTACGGACGGCGTGATTGAAGCAAAGAACAATGCGGCAGAACTGTTCGGGCTTAAAAGACTGTTAAAGATTATCAAATCCAAGCCCAATGATCCTGAACTCATCTGCCAAGGCATTACAAACGCGGTGGACCGGTTCACCTCAACCGACGGCAGAAGTGACGATTTAACCCTGCTGGCGTTTACGGTGGATTAATTTTGTAAATAAAAATGGATCTTTTTGTTTGATGGAACTTGACCGAATCCACATCAATGTTACTGCAAATCCGGCCAATCTGAAGCAGATCCGGGCCATGATGACAAAGGTTGTTTCTGCTGCAGGGCTTTCAAAAGAAGATGCCGGTTCCGTCATCCTTGCAGTAGATGAAGCCTGTTCCAACATTATCAAACACTGCTGCAAAGATGACTCCACCCGAAGCATTGATGCGACCATCACCCTTGACAGAGAATGTCTTACCGTTATCATTGTTGATAATGGAAACCGCTTTGATATTGAATGCATTGTTCCAAGGGACATAGAGCAAATAAAACCGGGCGGACTGGGTGTCCATATCATCCGGGAGGTCATGGACGTGGTGGAATACAGCCACACCCCTGAAGGCTTGAACCAGGTTAAACTTACCAAAAAACTAAAAGGCTGAAATTTTTAATCATTCCCCAGACAGGATCATCAGGGTCAGATCATCAGACTGGAATTCAAGTTGCGTTCTGCACTGTTCCCGGATAAAGGCTGTCTGAGCATCAAGAGAC
Organism: uncultured Desulfobacula sp.; assembly: GCA_964619205.1. GTDB lineage: Bacteria > Desulfobacterota > Desulfobacteria > Desulfobacterales > Desulfobacteraceae > Desulfobacula. Next base: position 83,548 of record CAZUDE010000014.1, read on the forward strand.
ATTTTCCCCGACTGAACAAGCCACCGTAAAAATCCCTTTACCCCCAATTGACTGCCGGAAATTTCTGAATGTCCTTTTCTCAGCCGGCCTTCTGTAAATCCATCGGTATAAATATACAGCCGTTTGTTTTCTAAAGAAAACCGCTTTGCAGAATGACCCCCCCCCGGCAATACTCCCAAGGGCGGATCAGCCGCTTCAACCCGTATGATTCCCTTGTCTCTCACGAGAAAGGGAGGCGGATGACCCGCATTCAGCATCATGAGGTCTTTGGATACAGGGTCCAGCCATCCCCCGACAAAGGTGACAAACATCCCTCTTACGGCAGTTTCGCACAGATCCTTATTCATCAGCCCTACAACGGTGCTGATATCATTGACTACCCTGGACAGACATCGAAACATGGATATGACTTTTGCCATGAGCAAGGCCGCCCCTGTTCCTTTGCCGGAAACGTCCCCAAGGCAGAAATAAATCCTGCCGTCCTCTTTTTGAAAATAATCGAAAAAATCACCGGACAGATGAGAGGCAGGTATATTAAAGGCCCTGATCTCATGAAAGGTGCCGGTTCCCGGCTGGAGGCTTTTCTGAATCTCCCTTGCCAGGTCAAACTCTGCTTTGAGCCCGGCAGCATATTCATCCCGCTCTTTTAAAGACCGCTGCAGCCGCCAGGTCAACTCCTGATAGCTGATATTATCCTCGACAAGCTTCCGCCCTGCCTGTTCCATGATTTTATCAAACCCCTGTTGATTTCCAATGCTCAGATTCAATGCCTCCATGATTTCAGTTACCAGGTCCGGCAAGCGGGTCAATAAGTCTTCTACCTGGTCATTGGATAGTCCGAAAAGGATACTGGCTTTCTTTTTCAGGTCGGCAAGCGCACCGGATTTATTATGGCAGGCATAAACCGCATTACAGATATCCGACAGATGCATGATACCGGCAAGCCTATCCTCCTTTTTCAACCGAGACTGCTTTTTTATTTCTTCTCTGTTGAAAAACCGGTGGTGATGTTCTATTGCCAGCGAATAAGATTTCGGCAGACTCCATTGGTGAACCAGAAGTGCGCCCACAGCATCATGGGTGGCATGGAACAACTCTACTTCCATTCTTTGGCGTTCCTCGGGCAGATGGGATCGCAACAATGGCCAGCGGTCGGCTTTTTCCGGTTCCATGAAAAAAAGCACCAGGAGTCCGATATCCTGCAGTACCCCTGCGGTAAAAGCTTCTTCCGCAGGCGCTTCTATAAGAATGCCAACCTGCCGGGCAGCCACGCCCCTTCGGATCGAATCCTCCCAAAAGGCGTCAATATCAAAGCCGGGAATAAGTTTTTTAGAAAGAGCCTCTTTCACGGCAAAACATAACACAAGATTTTTCAGACTGTTAAGACCCAAGGCAATTACAGCTTCAGAAATGGTTTTAATATGATAGCGGGAACCGAAATAAACAGAATTGACAAGGCGGAGAAGCTGAGCCGTCAGCGACGGATTGACGGATATAAGCCCGCTGAGTGTCTCTATGGAGGCATCATCGCGCATGGTGTACTGGATCAGCTGTATGACCTGTTTGTCTGGAACCGGCAGATCTTCGGGTTCAAAATCCTTATAAAAAGAAGCCATTTCTTCTCTTTATTGAAACTTGGCGCTTATGTCAAGAATCGGAGGAACAGAAAAGAGCTGTTCGCATTTCCACCTGTCGCATTAATGCGACCCCGCACCGTTTCTCAACAAAGCATTCCAGGTCTGCTTTTTAGTTAACAGCTTAAAATAATTTGCTAATTTTAAATTACAGTGTAAGCCCTAATCCATGGCACGGCCTTTGCTATGTCTCGAAGGTGTCACTGCTGTTTTAAAAGGAATACACATGCACCGGGATCATAATAATTTTTTAAATTCCCATTCAATACAATATATTGAGATGGCCTTAAGTACCGACAGGATTGAAAGACTTGCCAACCCCGACGGATACGGGAAAAGGACCGGCGACTGCGGGGATACAGCTGAATTTTTCCTCATCAGCAAAGACAATATCCTGCAATCGGTCTCTTTTAATGTCCAGGGCTGCATAAATACCATCGCATGCTGCAACACGGTTTCAAAGCTGGCCACGGGAAAACCAATAGAGGCAGGATGGGATATTTCACCGGAAACAGTGAATCATTTTTTAAAAACACTTCCAAAAGATCATTTCCATTGCTCAGAACTTGCCGTGGGTGCATTTTATCTGGCATTAACGGATCTTAAACGCCATAAACTCGTAAAATCAAAGGAGTAAAGACATATGACCCAGATACTTCTCGTGACTCCGGAAAAGCATATGCTGAATGATCTTGAACCCTCGTTGTCAGAGTACAAAATCAACAGCCAATGGACCGATACGGCAAAAAAGGCGCTGGCGCTGATAGCCGGCCAAAAATTCGATACTGTGATCACCTCAGAACTGCTGCCGGATATGACCGGCAAAAACCTGGTGGAAGCCGTCATCACCGTCAATGCCATGATAAACTGTGTGGTCTTAAGTACCCTGTCTAAAGAAGATTTTCATGAGGCCTACGAAGGCTTGGGTGTATTGATGCAGTTTCCGGTCAAACCGGGAAAAGACGACATTAAAAAACTGTTAGATCACCTGGTCCGTATCCGCCGGATCTCAACCCCGAAAACCAGGCAGACAGGAGAAACAAACCCATGATTATCAGTGTTGCCAGCGGCAAAGGGGGCACCGGAAAAACAACCGTATCCACTAATCTTGCGCTGTCCATTGGAGAGGGGGTACAGCTCTTTGACTGTGATGTTGAAGAACCCAATGCCCATCTTTTTTTGAACCCTTTCTTTCATAAAAAGGACCCGGTAAATGCCCCGGTTCCCAGAATAAATCTTGAAAAATGCACCTTTTGTAAAAAATGCATGACTATCTGCCGGTTTGGCGCCCTTGCCGTGCTTAAAAAAAACGTACTGGTTTTTGATAATCTGTGTCATTCCTGTGGCGGCTGTTTTGAAATATGCCCTGAAAATGCTGTGGTTGAAACAGAACGATCCCTTGGGGACATTGAACATGGATGGGTAAACGGCATTTCCTTTATTCACGGCCGGCTTTCCGTGGGTCAGGTCATGACCCCGCCCATCATTAAAAAGGTAAGGTCCTATACAGACCCGGATCTGATCACTATCATTGATGCACCCCCCGGAACATCATGCCCGGTCATAGCCGCTATGAATAAGGCTGATTTTATCCTTCTTGTCACAGAACCAACGCCATTCGGTCTTCATGACCTGAAACTGGCGGTTGAAACCGTAAAAATCCTGGAAATTCCCTGCGGACTGGTCATCAACCGGGTGGGCATCGGCAATGATGCGGTAAACCAGTATGCTCAAAAGGAAAACATCCCCATCCTCATGGAAATCCCTTTTGACAAGAAAATTGCGCAGATCTATTCCAAAGGAGAGATGATTATCGAAAAAATGCCTGAATATAAAACAAAATTTTTAGACCTGTTCAAAAAGATTTTACAGATCGTTGACAAAAAGGAAGGCGAAAAATGAGGGAACTGGTGATTTTAAGCGGAAAAGGCGGTACCGGAAAAACAAGCATCACCTCAGCTTTTGCTTCCCTGGCCCAGAACATGGTCCTGTGTGATGCAGATGTGGATGCCGCAGACCTCCACCTGATCCTGAGACCGGATTTTAAAAAGACTTTTGAGTTTAAAGGCGGCCATGAAGCCGTCATCAACCCTGATCTTTGCACCCAATGCGGGCGGTGCATGGAAGTCTGCCGGTTTGGGGCGGTTAGAGAAACCTTTTGCATCGACCCCATTGACTGTGAAGGCTGTGGGGTCTGTGTGGATCTCTGCCCGGAAAAGGCCATTGATTTTCCTGAAACCATCTGCGGTCAATGGTATCTCTCTGATACGCGCTTGGGCCCCATGGTTCATGCCAGACTCGGGATTGCCCGGGAAAATTCCGGGAAACTGGTCTCACTGATCAGGAGTGAGGCCAAAAAACTGGCTGTAAAAAAAAATCTGGATCTCATCCTGACCGACGGCCCACCCGGCATCGGATGTCCGGTCATTGCCTCTATCGGACAGGCAACGGCTATCCTGATAGTTGCAGAACCTACGGTTTCAGGTATCCATGACATGGAACGGGTGGGACAGCTGTCAAAACATTTTCACATTCCGGCCATGGTCTGCATCAACAAATATGACCTGAATCCGGAACAGACACAGAAAATAGAAGACCTTGCCCAAAAAGGAGATATAACTGTCGTGGGCAGGATTTCATTTGATCAGGCCTTTACCGAGGCCATGATCCAGGCAAAGACCATTTTTGAATACAACCCTCATTCACAGGCCGGCAAAGAAGTACGGCTCATCTGGGACAACATAATGTCCCTGCCTGCATTCAACACCCCTGTGACCCAAATACTAAACTATTTATAGGAGATAAAAAATGATAAAAAACGCAAGAATTGCAATCCCTTCAAACGGCCAGGGCGGACTTAACGGAACCAGGGCAGGACATTTTGGTCATTGTGACGTGTTTACCCTCATTGATGTAGAAAACGGTGAAATCAAAAATGTATCCATTCTTCAAAATCAGGAGCATGTCCAGGGCGGATGCATGGTCCCGGTCAACCTGCTCTCTGAAAACAGGGTCAACGCGCTGGTGGTCGGTGGTATCGGCATGCGGCCTTTGATGGGTTTCAGACAAGTGGGCATTGATGTGTATCATGATGCACAGCGCCTTGAGATTGAACCCGTGGTAAAGGATCTGATTGCCGGAAACCTGCCTGAAATAAGAAATGACCAGGTCTGCGGCGGTGGCGGCGGACAGGTCTGATTCAACCTTAAAGGAGGAAGATAAAATGAAAATAGCAGTCAGCTCCCAGGGAAAAACCCTGGATTGCCAGCTTGATCCAAGATTCGGGAGGGCAGCCTACATCCTTATCGTGGACACAAAAACACTTGAATTTGAAGCCTTTGATAATGCAGACAATAAAAATGCATTTAAAGGAGCTGGTATCCAGGCCGCGGCCATGATAAATGATAAAGACGCTGAAGTTCTTTTAACCGGGTTTTGCGGCCCCAATGCATTTCAAACCCTCACTGCAGCCGGGGTTAAGGTTGTGAGCGATCAGAGCGGCAGGGTCATTGATGTGATTGAAAAATTCAAACAGGGCGGCGCTGTTTATGCCGAGGGTGCCAACAAGGACGGTCACTGGTAGATCGCAAAGGAGACATATGGCCATATATCGATATGGCGAACGAATTCCGAAAATCGGAAAAAACTCATATATCAGCGATTCTGCAAGGGTCATTGGTGATGTAACCATAAGCGACAACTGCTACATTGGTCATGGGGCAATTGTCAGGGGGGATTATGGCAAGATCATCATTGGAGACGGAACCGCCATAGAAGAGAATGCCATTCTCCATATCAGACCCGACGGCATTCTTGAACTGGAAGACCGCGTCACTGTCGGCCATGGAGCCATTATCCACGGCAGAACCATCAAATCCCATGCCGTCATCGGTATTGGCTCTGTCATCGGTTTCGATGTCATCATCGGTTCTTGGGCCATTGTAGCCGAGGGCTGTGTCATCCCCCAGAAATCAGTTGTTCCGGATGGAAAAATTGCCGGAGGTGTGCCCTTTGGAATTATCGGCAATGTTGAAAAACGCCATAAGGATTTCTGGATCTATGGAAAACAGCTTTATGTGGACCTGGCCCGGGAATACCCGGATAAATTTGAAAAAATATAAAACCTGTTTTCTTTCTCTTTATTATCTGAAATAATTATTGAAAAAACAATCTTAATAAAGGATGTCATCATGATGAAATTTGAACAGGTGATCGTTGAAACACCAGAACCCCATATCGCCACCCTGACCCTGAACCGTCCGGACAGCATGAATACCTTCAGCAGCCAAATGGCCGGGGAACTTAAACAGGCATTATGCGAACTGGATGCTGATCCGTCCATCCGGGTGATTCTTTTGAAAGGTTCAGGCAGAGCCTTTTGTGCCGGAATTGATGTAAACGAACTAGAAGGAAAAACCTGCATCGAATACCAGAAATGGATCGAGCACATGGAAGCGCCGCTGGTAACCATTTCAAAAATCAAAACCCCGGTCATTGCACAGCTTCACGGGGTTGCCGCTGCCAACGGAATGGGACTGATTGCAGCGGCAGACCTGGTCATTGCTGCAGACAATGCCCGCATGGGGCTTACGGCCATCAATGTAGGGCTTAACTGTGTCGGACCTGTGATTGCCGTGGCAAGATGCATAGGCCGCAAAAAAGCGCTGGAGCTCCTGCTCTACGGCAACCTTATTAAGGCAGAGGAAGCCCGATCCCTTGGCCTGATCAATAAAATCGTCCCCAAAGATGAGCTGGATGCAAAAGCCATGGAATGGGCCAAAGAGCTGGCGCAAAAAAGTCCCCTGGCGGTTCAGATAGCTAAATCCGCTTTCTACCAGTCCGAAGACATGAATTATGGAGATCAGTTTGCCTTTATGAATGAAGCCTTTGCCCGTCTGTGCTCTACCGATGATGCCAAAGAAGGCGTAAAGGCCTTTTTTGAAAAACGCATCCCGGTCTGGCAGGAGAAATAAAGCGCTCTCTTTCTTTTCATCTATTTTTTTTATATAAAAACAGTATGAAAGGAATTTAGCCGCAGGCCTGAAACATACAGCTCAATCAGGGATAACAGATCAAAAACCGGCACTTTCAAGGTTTTCTGGATATCCCTTTTATAAGAGATAAGGTTGGTGCATTCCAGGACAACAGCCCCAAGACTTCCGGACGACAGGGTTAAGGCGGCATCCACAACCCCCTGCCGCATATTTTCAATATCCAGTTCCAGAGACCTGTCAATGACAACCTTTTTGAATTCCGGGCTGTTCTCCATACCGGATATGGCAACCGATCCCGGGTCAATGGCTGAAGCATGAAGATGCACCGGGGTTAAAAGTCCAGTATCCCCGGTGAGAATACCCACTTTTTGGGTTGGCGGCAGGAACCTTTGCAAAAGGGGGACCATATCCAGGGCTGAACCGATAAAAGGGACGTGAAGCTGTTTTTTAATGTCCTCTTGAAAGGGACCGAAAAGTCCGCAGTCAGCTGCGACAAGTTTCACTCCTTTGTCTTCAAGTGCTTTGGCATGATCGATCAGGATGGAAATATGGTCTTTTTTAACGTTTATAAGGTCTTCAAATGGGAAGCCTTTGAGGACTTCATACACCACGGGAAAGGAAAACGTTCCGGCATGACCCGGATCACCCGGGATTCTCGGAATCAATGAATCGGTCATGAGAATACCCACGATATGTCCGTATGTGGTTCGCCCGCCGGTTATTTTATTTATCGTCATTCCCGAGGCACTCCGTTTTCATCCCAGCCTTTGATTTTATAATAGTCTTTCACCATGTCATGAACCGGCACCACCTGGTCTTTGGATGCGCCTTCCAACAGGGGTTCATGGGTGAACCGGTGCGGCAGTGTGTCTTGTTCCGGTGTAACGCCGAAATCGATATTCATTCTCCGGTCATTGTTGATGGTCTTTCTCAATGCCTTGTTAACAACGTCTTCCGTAAATTTAAGGCCTGTTCCGGCCTTTAACAGGTCTGCGGCCAGTTCAAAATCCAGAACATCCATGCTTAGACCCACGTTTTTACACATGGTCAGGCAATCAGTCAAAAGGGCCTGGCGCTCGGTAAATTCCACAAGCACGGCCTTGCCGTTGTTGGACAGCCGGTCTGCCGCATCTCGCAGGCCGAATCGCTTTTCTGCCTCTTCAAACCGGTTGGTCAGCTCAAAAAAAGGTTCCGCTCTTAAGTGATCAGCGCCCCTTGATGCAATGGCATAGGTCAGGCCAAATGCTTTGATCCCCCGGGGGTCGCCGCAGATAATATCCAGGCCTTTGACATGCAGTGCATATTTTTCAGATCCTTTTCCCATGAGAGCGGCCAGATGCCGGGTGCCTTTGGCAAATTCAGCGCCGATGCCCTCCTGTTTGATAATGAGATCAACAATTTTTTTTATGGTGCCGATATTGCCCCAGGTAAATTCAAGGCCGTCGAAATCGGTTTTGTCAAAAATTCCTTTTTCAACACATTCCATGGCCCAGCCAATGGTTTCGCCGGTGGAAAGGGAATCCAGACCCATGCGGTTCAGATGCTGGTTCATTTTTAGGGCAAATTCCAGGTTGTCACTGCCAAGGCGGGAGGAAAAGCTGCACAGGGTCTCATATTCAGGTCCTTCGCTTTCCACCTCCGGGGTGATATAATACCGGGAACAGTTGATATTGCAGTTAAAACAGCCCTTATTCTTGACCTTATAAGTTTTGGCCAAGGTCTGGCCGCTGATTTTGTCCACATAATCGGCCATCCCCTTCTGAAAATGGTTCACAGGCAGGATGCCCAGCCCGTTTAAGGCCTTCATCAACAGTGTGGAGCCCATGTCATGGCGGTCCTGAAACTCCGGGTGTGCCATGATCCGCTGATCAACTGTTTTGCAGAGTTCCATAAATTTTAAGGGATCTGCCGCGGATACCATGCCGGTCCCCTTAACCACAACAGCCTTGAGATTTTTTGAACCGAAAAGACACCCCATGCCGGTTCGTCCGCACATCCTGGAATTATTGCAGGCCACGGTGGCAAACCGCACCAGGTTTTCTCCGGCAGGACCGATGGCAGCAATCTGAAGGTTGTTATCGCCCAGTTCTTTTCGAATGGCAACAGTTGTTTCGAATATATCCCGGCCTTTTAAATGGGCTGCATCCCGGATTTCCACATGGTCATCGGCTATATAAACATAGCAAAGATTTTTTGATCTGCCGGTAAACACCAGCTGATCATACCCGGCATATTTGATTTCAGTGCCGAAAAAGCCGCCAGCTGCCGAATCCCCGAGAATCCCGGTCAAGGGGGATTTTCCGGAAATGGTCATATAGGCTGAAGTTGAAAACAAGGACCCGGTAATGGGGCCGACCCCGATGAGGAGCATATTTTCTTCCGAAAGCGGATCGATGTCCCGTTTCAGTTCATCATAGAGCCTTCGGGAATTCAGCCCCCGACCTCCGATGACTTCCAGCATGAATTTGGGGTCGGTTTTCTCACGAACGATCCTGCCGGAAGAAAGATTCACCCGTAATATGTGTCCGCCATAACCGCTCAGCATGATTCCCTCCTGTCCTTCAGCCAGACTTCCCGCATTTTTTTTCCCACTTTTTCTGCATAGACATATCTTTTTTGCGCGGGTTTCATTTTTTTTGTTTTCTTTTTCATGTCCTCAAGGGACATCTCCTGCCTGATGTCCAAATCAAGGGCGATGGCATCCATTTCACAGGCTTCGATACACCTTGGATTCCCGCCGCAAAGATCACAGACATAGGGAATGCCGTTGTAAATCTCTATGGCGCCGATGGGGCATAGCGCCTCACAAGCCCCGCACAGATCGCACAGGGTCGGGGATACTTCAATGCTGCCCCGGCCGGTTATGGAGATGGCATTCTGGGGGCACCGGGTGCAGTAATGTTCCCGGCACTGGTGACAGACCACAGGCACATCCACCCCCAGGATTTCGATTTTCTCAACCTTGATCCGGGCACCAAGATGCCCTGTCTTCCCTGAATGATAAAAGGAGCAATGGCTTTCACAGCGCCTGCACCCGGAACATTTATACGGATCTATGATGAGCATCAGTCTTTTATCCTTTCAATCCTGTAATGCACTTTTCCCTTTGGGTCGGGACAGACAAACAACTGACCTTCCGGCCTTGATGTCCAGTCCCCTTTAATTGTGCTTTCACGCTGCATGATAGGGAAAATAGGCATCATGCTCTGAAGCGCCCACATGCAGATCTGTTTTCCATCCGGAATGCTGATCTTGCCTCCGTCCACAAAAAAATGATCCCCCACCAGCCTGGGCTGGTTGCAATACCCGTCAATTCTTTCAACACTAACCCTTAATCTATACATCGTTCCCTCTTAAAATTCTCCGCCCAGATAGGCTTTTTGCATCCCTGGATGGTTCAGCAGGTTTTTGGCATCATCTGCCAAGACAATTTCCCCGGTCTGCAGCACATAGCCCCGGTCGGCAATGGACAAGGCCATGGTGGCATTCTGTTCCACCATCAGGATGGTAGTCCCTTTTTTATTTATATTTTCAATAAGTTCAAACTGCTGATCCACCAGCGCTGGAGAAAGACCCATGGACGGCTCGTCCATGAGAAGTACGGCAGGGTTCGACAAAAGGGCCCGGGCCATGGCCAGCATCTGCTGCTCCCCGCCGGAGAGCACCATGCCCTGACGGCTTATCCGCTGTTCAAGTCTTGGGAAAAGCTCAAACATGCCCTCAATGTC
>CAZUDE010000014.1:93913-111007 GCA_964619205.1 uncultured Desulfobacula sp.
GTTTCACCTTTACCTTGTCCTTTCGGTGCATGGCACCTATTTCAAGATTTTCCAGCACCGTCATCCGCGGGAAAATCCTCCGGTTCTCCGGAACAATGGACACCCCGTTTCGGATGATATAATTGGTGGGTCTTTTACTGATGTTCTCATCGTTGAGAAAAACCGCACCATCACGGGGCCGGACAATCCCGAGAATGGTTTTCAGGGTAGTGGATTTTCCGGAAGCATTTCCGCCTAAAAGACAGATCAATTCGCCTTTTTTGATGGTCATATTGATGTTGTAGAGCACCTGTATTTTTCCATAACAGGCATTTACATTCCTAAGCTCAAGTACGGTTTTATTTTCCACTTTTACCCTTTTTCCCAAGATAGGCGGCAATGACTTCCGAGTTCTTTGAAACACTGTCATAGGATCCTTCACAGATTTTTCTGCCGAAATCCATGACCATGACCCGGTCTGAAACCGCCTTGACCAGGTTTAATTTATGTTCGATCACCAGGATAGTATACCCGAATTTATCCCTTAAATCTTTTATGAAATCGGTAATTTCAATGGTTTCCTGGGGGTTCATGCCGGCGGACGGTTCATCCAGCAACAAAATTTCAGGTTCTATGGCCATGGCCTTTGCAATTTCAACCCGCCGACGGTTGGCATAGGAAAGCTCTTTGACTTTCTGGTCAAACCGGTATCCGGTGAGCCGTTTACCGAACAAATCAAGGATATTCTTAACGATTTTATCCGTTTCAGCCTCTTCTTTTCGATTCAGCTTCAGGTTAAACAGAATAGAAAAGAAAAACGCCTTTGTCCGGCAGAACCTGCCGATTTTTACATTTTCAAGAACAGACAGGTCATTAAACAGCCTCAAATTTTGAAAGGTCCTCGCAATACCGGTCTTTGCCACCTGATGGGGCATAAAAGAGGAAATATCTTTATCTCTGTAGGTCACGTTTCCCTTATCGCCTTTGTAGATTCCTGAAATAATGTTAAAAAGGGTGCTTTTGCCCGCACCATTGGGGCCGATAATACTCAGGATTTCATTTTTATAAAGGGTAAGATCCATATCATCGATGGCCTTTACACCCCCGAAATTCAGGGAAAGATTTTGGATGTTTAAAATGGGTAAGTCTTCCCTGACAAAGACTTTACCACTGGTTTTTTCTGCATCCGGCACCGAATAGAGATCGGTTGAGGCACGAAGCTCCCCTGTTTCATCCTTGTCCGGTCGCCGCATGAGTTTTGAAAATCCCGGGATTCCGGAAAAAAGCCCCTGGGGTCTTAAGGCCATGATGGCGACAAGGGCGATACCATAAATCATCATCCGAAGCCCCCCGTATTCCCGCAACGCTTCTGGAAGTATGCTGAGCATGACAGCCCCGGCCACAACCCCGTAAATATTGCCGAGCCCTCCGATGATGACCATGCAGTAGACAACGACCAGCTGCTGAAAATCAAAATTGTTTGGGAACACAGATCCTTGGAATGAGGCAAAAACCCCGCCGGAAAATCCGGCAATCATGGCTCCGGTGGCAAAGGCAAAAAGCTTCATCCAGATGACATTGATACCAATGGCATTGGCTGCCAGTTCATCCTCCCGGATGGCGTTCCACCCTCTTCCAACCCTGGAGTCCTTGAGCCTGAAGGAAACGGCAAAGACGATCAGGGCACAGATCCAGATCAATGTAGAATAATTTTCAGGGCTTGAAATTTCAAGGCTGAAAATTCTGGCAGTATCAAAGGCATAGATGCCGTTGACACCCCCCGTGATATTGAACGGTGTATCCAGATTGAGCAGCAACAGTTTGAAAATCTGGGCAAACGCCAACGTGACAATGGCCAGATAATCTCCCTTCAAACGGATGCTGGTGAGCCCCAGAAGAAATCCGGATATCATTGAGACCCCGGCACAGAGGGGCAGTACAAAAAAAAAGGGAAGATGAATCCCGAAATGATTGGAATACAAAAAAGCAAAAGTATACCCGCCGATCCCAAAAAAGGCAATATAAGACAAATCCAGGAGACCTGCAAATCCGGCCACAATATTCAACCCCAGGGAAAGCATAACATAAACCCCGGTAATGGAAAAAATGCTCTGCCAGTAACTGTTGGGAAGAATCCGCGGGATAAGGGCGATACAAACCAGAAAGAACGCCGTCATGGCTATATTAGACCTTTTCACGGATTTTTTCTCCCATAAGGCCCTGGGGCCTGAAAATAAGGACGGCAATTAAAATGATAAATGCCACCACATCTTTATAGGCTGAAGGGAAAAAAGTAACAGCCATGGCTTCGCAGACCCCTAACAGAAGACCCCCGGCCATGGCTCCCGGAATGCTGCCGATCCCTCCCAGCACGGCTGCCGTAAAGCCTTTAAGGCCTGCCTGGAATCCCACATAATAATCCACCTGAGTAAACAACAGACTGACAAGAATACCGGCTGCCCCTCCTAGAGCCGAGCCGATCAAAAAGACGATAACGATAATCCTGTCCGTATCAATCCCCATAAATGCAGCCGCTTCAATATCCTGGGCCGTGGCCCGGATTGATTTCCCAATATTGGTTTTTTTGATGACAAAGGTAAGCAGCAGCATCAGGACAAAACAGATCCCGATGACGAAAACCCGCATAAAGGAAATCACCATGCCGCTGACATGAAAGGTCCGCAAGCCTTCCGGGATAAGGTTGGACACATGAAATACCTTTACCTTGGCACCCTGGGTGTAGAGGATAAAATTCTGGATAAAAATGGACACCCCGAGAGAACTGAGCAAAAGATTCATCCTGGGGGCTTTTCGAAGGGGCCGGTAGGCTACTCTTTCAATCACGACCCCAAGGACGGCAGATATTGCCATGGCCATGAGGATCATCACTGAAATAAGGATGGCGGCATTCATGACCGGCTGATGTTTGGTTGAAAAAAATTGCAGCACCCACCACCCGGTAAATCCGCCCATCATGTATAGCTCGCCATGGGCAAAATTGAGCATGGAAAGTACGCCGTAAACCATGGTGTATCCGATGGCAATCAGCGCATACACCCCGCCGATGGTAATACCGTTGATAACTTGCTGGGAAAGCTGACCAAAAATATCTTCCATTTGTTTTTTCAAACCGGAACAAGACGATTTCACATGTTCCGGTTTGGACCCTTTTTCTTTTTAAAAGATATTAATCCTATTTGCCGGTCAAAATTGCAACCTGTTCAAAATCCTTGCCTTTTACCTTGAAGAAATAAGTGGCGCCTCCCCTGAGATCCCCTTTGGCATCAAAGCTGACTGGAAAACCGAGAATTCCCTTGTAGTTCTGAATGGCGGAAAGTTTGGAAATGACTTCTTTGCGCGTGATGTTACCGTCGGCTGCAGCCTGATCAATGGCAGTTAACAAAATATTCATGGCTTCATAGGCCGGCGGACCGAATCCACTCAAGGTGCCATATTTGGTCTCATAGGCCTTGATATAAGGGGCTGCTTCCTTGATGGAATAAATATCCGGGCTGAAATGATAAACATATGCCCCTTCTGCTGCGCCTTCCGAGGCTTCTATAAAATCTTTTTTATCCCGTGCACCCTCTGTTCCAAAAAAAATCGCCTTGATGCCCAGTTCTTTTGCCTGGCGGACCCCGATGGCCTGATCCGGTGCGGTTGTGGCAATAAAAAACAGGACATCCGGATTATAGGCCTTTACCTTTGTCAGAACAGCGGAATAATCCTTTGACCCGGCAACAATGGTGTCATTCATAATATCTTTGAGGCCTAGTTTCTTAAGTCCCTCAATGGTCTTTTGGGCCATGTTTTCACAATAGGCCACTTTTTCATTTAACACAGCCACTTTCTTTGCCTTGAGATTGTTTACGATGAACAGAGCGCAATTCATGCCATGAGCGTCATTTCTGGCATTCACCCTGAAAAAATGACCTAACCCGGATTCAGTCAGTTCAGGCTTTGAAGCGGCCGTCGTGATGCAGGCAAGAGAGGCCTCGCCATAAATATTGAGTGAGGCCTGGGCAATATGGCTGACCGGAGGACCGACAACGCCGTAGATCATTTCATCAGATACAAATTTTCTGGCCACATTGATTCCCTGGGCCGGATCAAGGGCGTCGTCTCCCATAACCTGCTCGATCTTCTGCCCTTTGATACCTCCCTTTGCATTCCATTCATCAATGGCAACCTGCGCAGAATTATAGATTTCCATACAGGGTGCAGCCGCATCCCCGGTAAAAGAGCCTGCATTTCCAACCTTGATTCCCTTTGACACATCATTGGCAGCTACTGTCTGACCCAAAGACAGCAATATCACGACAAACACAAAACCCAATAACTTCTTCATTGTCTCCCCCCTTCTGGTAAATAAAGAATACTTAAAAACCCTTTTCCCCTTGTCATTCCTATATCTCATCCTGGAAAAATGAATCTGATCTGACCTTCTTCATAATATCCAGTAATTGAGCTTTGGTCTGTTCGCCATGAATCGCAATGGCCTTAACCGCTTTGTCTTGGTCTTGTAAAAGCAGGGCCCGATAAATAGTGGTATGGTTTTCAATTGCCTCTTCCCAGAGCCCCCTGACAAGATTAAGCCCGTGACGGTACTTCATGGTCAGTTCCCCGAGATTCTTGCAGATTCTGAAGAATGTTTTACTTCGTGATGCTTTATAAAGGATTGTATGGAACTCAAGATCCAGCTCGGTCATTTTATGGAGCTCCCCGGACTTTGTGTAAGTCTTTGCCCTGGCAATATTATCCTCCAGCAGTTTGAGCTCGTCCACGGTGATAAACCGTACTGCTTTTCTTATGGCAAGGGCCTCAATCTCAAAGCGTGCTGTAAAAAGATCCTGAATGTCCTCATCCGACATACTTTCAATAATATAACCGGCTCTTGGCAGGGATGTGATAAGCCGTTCCTGGGTCAGCCGCTGCAGGGCTTCCCTGACCGGTGTCCGGCTCACATTCAGATCCTTTGCAATATTGGATTCCGTGGTATGGGTGCCGCCTGGAATTTTTCCGGTCAGGATATCATATCGCAGGGTCTTGTAAACCTTGTCTTTTAAAGATTTTTTTTCCATTTCCACTCCCTGAAAACAAAAAAAACCAACTTGTATACAAGCCGTTTTGCAAAGATTAACAGATTTGTCAATCTTTTTTTCAGAGGAGAAAAAACTTTTTAAGGGTCAAGACGGTTTAAAAGGTTTATAATCCGTATACCATAATGCCATATCTTCAAAAGGGTCCGGGTGAATTTGCCCATGCCATTGAATATACCGCTCGGTGAAAATCCAGACCCATATCAAACAGGCTATTTTCAAATTTTTAAAAGAAACCAATAAAATATTTAAAGCAAACAGGAATTTATTTATTACAAGAAAAGTAAATTTATTCAAAAGTTTTATACGTTTAAAATTTTAACAGCCCCGCTTCATCTCTAATGTTACAATTTTGTCATCTAAATAAATACAGACCTCATCCGTTTTCTATGGAAACCCGGGCCAAACCCTTTGAGGGTTATTCAGTTTCAGAAAATATTGCAGGAGGAACTGCTGGAAATCGCCTTTTTAATTCTTCAAAATACTCAGAACCGGCAAGACAATCCGGGTTGTCGGCTTCGGCACACTGTATTTCCACCACCTTCCAAATACCGTCTTTTCTATTAAGAAGTGCCGACACATCTTCATAGCGATCCTTCCCATCCTGAGACTGTGGCCGGCTTTCTATCCAGGCCCACCCTCCTTTTACCCTGAAATGAGTCACTTTGAAAACAACTCCCGCACCGAGGAAATCTTTTAATTCCTGCCGCAAGGCATCCAAGATGTAGCTTCGAATCGGATTCCCGGGAGCAGGGATAAAAAATGATTCTGATCCTGCACTGTGGGCTCCGATCTTATTGGCATTATCGATACCCCAGGAAACCGGACACCACGTGGTTATTAAAAAACACAGGAACCCAAGCATGAGATGATAACGAAAGCAATGACCCATTTTTCACTTTTTATTTTTAACTTGAAATATTTAATCTCAGATTGCTTCATGAATCAATCAAATATGATTGTAATTTTGCACACAATCTCGGAAATTCTGGCAAGTAATCTCAGAAATTTAAAATTTTTCAAAATCCGGTTACTCACCAATAAAATTGATTTTTACATATCCTTCCTGATTAAATTATATTTTCAACATTTGGCAGAACTTATATATGAAAAGTTTTGATATTGGGAGGAGCTGATGTCATCAACCGGAAAATGACAAAAAAAAGGCAGGGCCACCTTAATGGCCCTACCCCTTTTTGGCTGTTATACAAACCAACTATTTTTGTTTTCTGGATACCCCGGCAAGACCAAGGAGACCAAGACCAAACAACATCATTGTTGCTGGTTCAGGAACTGAGTTTTGTCCTCCGTTCAAATCAAGGGATACAACTGTGGAACTATCAAAACCAAGACCTTGCCAATTAACCCAAATATGGTCATCATCAAATGTAATTCTTGAGGAGTCAAAACCAGCCATATTGGTAATTGGATTGATTGTTACTGAAGTAAAAGCACTGATACCTGAAAAAATGTCGGTAAGTCTAAAGCCATTAAATGAGGCTGAATTCCAATTCGTTGAAATGTTAAATTGTACATATATGTTGGTATCCGAAAAATCAATCGTTCCCGTACCATCAGAAATGTTTGATACCTCAACTCCAGGACCGACAATCTTGTTGCCATTATCCGCATTGCTATAGTTACTGTTAATTGTAGAGTAAAGGTATTGATATTCAACTGTGTTGCCATCTAAGAGCGATGCTGAAACATTACTAACCAGACCAATTATTAATAAACCTATTGTCAAACTTGCTAAGAATTTCTTGTTCATTTTATTCTCCTTGTTTTATATTGCGCAGAAAATCATCAAACCTGCCTTGTCGAACAATAACGTCAAAATGCAAAAGACGTGCCGGCCTATAAAAAAAAGGGAACCCCTTTATTGATAGGTTTGTTCAACATATTAAGAATCAGACACTGACAACAATAGCCTTAAATAGCACATTCTTTACACAATAAGTATTACATCTATTACATAGAATTGATTAAAATTTTACCTATGGTTCATACCATCATTACTTAGCCTCAAGCATATATCCTTCAGATCCAAATTTTAAATATGAATTTCATATCTGAAGAAAAAATAGAGTTCCCCTACCTAAACTTTGATTGCCGATTATTAAAAGCTGCTGCAAATAAAAATGAATATTATGAGCCTCTTGCAGAAATAATATTTAATATTTTCTGAATGAGAACAGGCTTATGATTGTTGAAAAGCCTCTACTGTGGTATATTTCAGTTGTTTAATCATCACAAAAAGCAACTGGACCAGAGAAGCAGCTTTATGAGAAAATTATCACAGATTTGGTTTGAGGTACAACAAGTTCTTTTCCCTTTTATTGAAAAAGAGATCCAAGAACCGCTGACAGGAAAATTAAGAAAATTGGTCACCATATTAGAACTTATCAGGATTGAAGATATGGTAAGGGTTCCGGAATACTGGCAAGGGCAATCTCAAAAGAAAAGGAAACAGATAGCAAGAGCATTCATTGCCAAGGCCATCTATAATACGGATACGACAAGGGAATTAATTGACAGGCTCAAGACCAGTCCGGCCTTAAGAAGGATTTGTGGTTGGCAGAAAGTCTGTGATGTTCCCCATGAATCATCATTTTCCAGGGCGTTTAAAGAGTTTTCAGAATCAGGCTTGATGCAGATAGCCCACGAAAAATTTTTTTGGAGGAGGATATCGGCGGAAAATCAAAATTATCAAAACACATCGTATCCCTCATCCCTGAACATAAAACCTATTGCGAGGTCTTCTCCGGAGCCGCCTGGGTGTTTTTTAGAAAACCTGAATCCCAGGTGGAAGTCCTCAATGATCTTGACAGCGATCTTGTGTCCTTTTACCGGGTGGTCAGCAGCCATCTTGAAGAATTTTTAAAGCAGTTCAAATGGCTTTTAACATCGCGGGAATGGTTTGAAGACTGGAAAAATCAAATTGAATGCCGCGGTTTAACCGATATCCAGAAGGCGGCCCGATACTATTATATCCAGCGGCTGACCTTCGGCGGCAAGGTCAAAAACAGATCATACGGCATAACCATTGACGGCAAAGCGCCCCGCCTGAACCTCATGCGCATTGAAGAGGAAATGTCTGCGGTCCATTTCCGGCTGGCCAATGTCCGGATTGAAAATCTGTCATGGGACCAGCTTATTCCCCGGTACGATAGACCGGATACCTTTTTTTTCTGCGATCCGCCTTATTTTGAATCACCGGAATACAAGCATAACTTTGAATTTTCTGATTTTATTGCCATAGCAGACACGCTATCGAAGATAAAAGGTAAATTCATCCTGAGCATTAACAATCATCCGAAAATGAGGGAAGTTTTTAAAAATTTCAAGCAACAACCCGTATCTTTATTATATAGTGTGAGCGGCCAACCGACGAAGGCCCAGGAGTTAATCATCAGCAATTGTTAATTGTGGGCATCAGCTTTTGTGAAAGGTCGGAGACCCTGTAAGGCTTCCGACCTTTTGAATTTTTATATATTATAAAAAACACTGTTTGAGAATCTCTTTTATTAAGCTTGTCAGGAAATAAAGCTTAATCTTAACCGTTCAGAAAACCAAATGTTAAGTAATGTTTGATAGGCTAAAGCCATTATTGACACGGGCGAATATTTGCCCTATGGTTCGGACAGAAGTGCCAATGCTCTTTTAAATCGCAGTGCTTACAAATATACGGACCAGGAACAGGATGCCGGCACCGGTCTCTATAACTATGATGCACGGCTCTACGACCCGGTGCTGGGGCAGTTCGTCATGGCGGATACCATCGTGCCTGAGCCCTTTAATCCCCAGAGCCTGAACCGGTATGCCTATTGCCTAAATAATCCTGAGCGGTATGTTGATCCGACCGGGCATGGAACCCAAGGATATGCAGGTTATGGGCACTCACCCGATGGAATAGATGAAGCGCCGAATGGAGGATTAATAGGCCCAAACGCTGGCAATGAAGGTTCTGGAGATAAATTCGTACAGGAAAAAGAACCCACTCTCTTTGGATTATATAGTGTAACCAAAGTAACGATTTCAAACGAAAAGAAAGGTTTGAGTTTTTCGCTTTATGGAGATGATGGTTGTGCCTTTGCAGACGGCTTGTTTGGTATTGCCTATGGTTTGAGGGATGCTTTTACAAACAGTGCTTTTCTGAAGGGAACGATAAAAGGTTTTCAAATGGCTGGAGTCGTTGTGTTCGGAAGTGGAGCCTTTGTCGCTGGGAAAACGTTTGCAATCGCTGATGCTTTTACAGGCGGACAACTATCAATGGCTCTTGCATCATGGGCAGGGACACCACAAGGCCAAAATTTTATATCCGAAGTACAAAATTTTGTAACAAATGCATTTCCCAGCTCTACACCACCTAATAGTTGGTCTGGTTTATTTGGTTGGGCGGTTGGAACTATAGCTCACACAGATGAAGTGATTTTAGGGTTATAAGGATTTCAAGAATGAACCTACAATTATTTTTTCGACGGTTAGTTTGTTTGGCTGTCATAATTGCTGGAAGAGAAATGTATATAACCGGTAACGATGGCAGATTTGGTATGAAAATTCATCCGGGCTTAGCAATATTTTTTAGTTTAACAGGGCTTTTCCTTTTTATACAGTCATTTTTTGTGAATAAAAAATTTTTTGAAGAAAAAAAAGAAATGCTTTCTGATACTAAAGATATGCTTTGCAATGATTGTAAAAGAAAATACAAAACAGAACATGTACAAATCCCAGTCTGCCCGATATGTGATGGTAAATTAGTTAGGTTCAAGGAAGCGGTCAATAATGATACCGACAAGCCAATATCCTGATTTTGTCATCAAGGACCTGGTAGAGAGGGTGGACCATACCGGCGGCAAAACCGAAATCATTCAGTTTCCGGCCTCTTTTGGTACTGAGGGTTTTCATCAATTAGAATATCTATAGAGCCATGATTGACAAAGGGCTTAACCTTTTGTTCTTGATTTTGGATGGCCAAGGATTTTATTGGCAAAGATTTTAGCGGTCACGATCTGGATGCCCTGGTGGTACAGATCTCTTTTAAAATGTCTTAAAATGGACAGTTCAACTTTACGGAAAAATTATCTGAATGAAAACTGAATGTAATTTTTCAACTTAATTGGAGAGTAACCGGATTTTTGAAAATTTTAAATTTCTGAGATTGCCTGCCAGAATATCTGAGATTGTGTGCCGCGTTACACAAAGCTGCGGTTGATAGCTTGGATGATTAAATGTTAGGGGGCAGGCAATGTCAGAATAATTGATAGGCCTGAATCCAGGGCGCTTTTTATGATATTCTTATGCTACTTTTCTGCTACTGGCGGGGTTTTCAAGAGCGGTGGACTTTTTTTAGGGCCGCAAAAATTCCGAAACAATCAATCTTGCAGAATTATCAATTCAAAAGCTGTTTTGGCAAACAATCTTGCGGTTTTAAATTTTAATTTAAAGAAGAATATCTTTTTAAAACAATTTCTTAAATAAAAAAATCAGTATGAAAATGTTTCCAAGTTCGTATTTTATTTATTAAAAATGACAATTTTTCAATAGTTCAATATTTACGGCCATCTTGAAAATATCTTGATTGTGAAAAAAAATGAAGTTGGAAAAGATTTATCGTCTTTTTTTTAGAATCAGTGGTTTTTTATTCGTTCTTAAATGATATTTTATATGTAACAATTACCAGCAGAGAGACTTGACAGACATTCATTATTACGGATGCGATCATTATTTTAAACCAGAAGAAACTGGACAATGATGCGATTGATAAAAGATGAGTCAAAAGCAAGCTTATTACAGTAAAAAAATAATAGATCATAAAAGAATCCAGATGACCTGAATTTCTATAAGCTTTGAAAAAAAAGCTGTCTTTTATTCCGGATATTATGACGATTATTGTTGGTAAAAACCCCATCAATAAAACACTAAATGTGGAAACGATGTTGGAGCAAGTGACAGCGTTTTTATATAGCTCTTTCCCATCACCCAGCATAGGGAGAATGCTGAAGATAATTATTCCAATGATCCAGGTTATTAAAATGAGAAAGATCCTGAATATTTGTTTGGATGTAGTTTTTGTCATCTTTAAACTCTTTTATCCCATTGGCAAGAAGGGTATTTCTACCAATTTTTTCTTTAATAGCGGTACAGATTTCCATCTCTCCCTTAACTTTAATAAAATCACAAACATGCCCTGCCCCAGTTATATAGAAATCTGTAAGCGAATCCTGCATTGTTTCTTTACCTTTTGCAATAAAATTTTTTACACCGTCATCTTCAAGTTTTTCCATTATGCTATCAAAAGTTTCTTCCATTTGCCCTCTTGGCTTTGGTTTGAACTTAATTGCTATTGTATCTGTATCTTTTGGCCTTCCAAAAAATCCTAATATTTCATCAAAGAATGGATTTTCACTGGAAAGATCAAATCTCACCGAGCTCTTGAATTCCAAATTTAATACGGTGTCCCTTGTTGCTTCTATCGGAAACGGCGTAGATTCAAAACAGTATGAGTCGAGACTCAGTTTTTTGAGAATATCATTAACAAAATTGTTGAAAATGATATTCTTAGGCCCATAAAATGTGCTTGCAATACCATAATAATTGTCAGCAAAATAGATATATGATGCAAATCCAATGTTCTCATTCACTGATAATTTTTCATGAATATCCTGGAAAGAATAATTGTCAGAATCTATCGATTTTATAATTTCATTGTCTTTTGTGACAATAAATAGAAACATTTGTACTGAAAGCTGAAATAAAAAAAGATTGGCGCCATGTGAAAAAAATGAATTTTTAAGTGCCTTAGAATCAACAGCCACAAATTTTTCTAAAAGAGGCAATAAGTTATATTGATGCCGATCGCTTCCATGTTTCAGATAGTATTTATGATAACTGAGTTTCATGACAAATCCTTCCTAATTAAGATAAATGGTCTTTCTATTCTTTTAATCGGACTCCGTTTAATGTATCAGCTTGTGCAAATTGTTTTCCAGATGGATCGTAGTAAAAAATTGTTCGTGCCTTACCCTTAATGATACAATCTGCATCAGCTACGGCACGAACAAATTTCAACCTCCCATTTATATCAGAAGGAAAAAGATATTCATGGAATTCCACGACAAGGTGATCTCCTTCTTCATATACCTTTGCCAATTGCCGAACGTTCTTCGTTATCTTTTGGGCTGAATCCATTTTTGTATCAGCAGTTCCATATTGTATTGGCATGAAAAAAAATATAGCTCCTGCCAAGATAATAATGGTAAAATAGCGTTTCATAATTCCTCCATTTTTATAAGGTTATAAAAATATCTAACGCTTTCATGCGGCGGTGTTCTTATTTGGGAATTTGACTATATTTTCAGGTAGTCTCCATCCGCCGATCAGGTATTGGATATCTGATTTAAATATCCGACAAAAACATCTAATTTTTTCTCTTGGCAAGTGGAAATTTATTTCTATATCACTGGGTATTGTTTCGCTCGCTTCTGCCATGGCTTTTTTTAAAATAGCTGTAGCGCATCTTGATGTAACATAATCAAACAAATTCTGGTCTATTTTAAATGGTATTTTGTAAGCTCCAATAATAAATCCATCCTTATTAATGGCAACAAATCCATCCGGCATCCGGGCCGGTTTTCTGAATATTTCAGGCTGGCTTCCTACCCTGTATATCGTCCTGGCCATCGTTTGGTGTTTTTTTTGAACCATCTTTGTTTTTTATTCGCTTAATAGTCTTATAAATTGATCTAGCCTCCTTAAATAATTCATCATAACCCTCCGGATCTTCCCCCTCTATTTCAACGAGAAATTCATTAAACTCTTTAGCTTTTTCAGGGTTCTTGAAACGCTTTACAACGTCCTGGTGTTCAATAACAACTGTCGTAATGTTTGATCTGGATTGGTCAGTATCAGATTTTATTGTTTTTTCTGACGGTGGGTTATGGCCTCCAGTAATAACCATATCATTTTTATATATAGAGCCAGTCCCGTTAATTAGCCATTCAATATTTATATTCTTTGTATTAGCCAAACACACAAATTCTGTTAGAGGGACTGAGCATGTTGCTTTTCTATTATAAAAAGCATTTGGTTTCATTCCAATAGCTATTGCAACATCCTTATCGTTTTCTGTTTGTAAAATCTTTTTAATACGAGATAGTATGGCTTCAAAATCCAGCACAGTTTTTTTGATATTTCCCATAATAAATGATATTTTCTCTTGACTAACACATTTTTTCTGTATTAAAACAGATCCAAGGTAATCCCTTACTGATTAAACATTATTTAATTTAAGGACTTTTTGCAATGACAAACTTTTTTAAAAACCCAGTCATCAGACCAGTCCAAATGAACCTGCCTTTGACAGAATTAAAATCTTTTAATGAGCCTGCGGGTAGTTTTAGGAGAAAAGAAGCTGTCCAGGAAGCCCTGAAACGCACGCTCAAGAGCTGTCAACTATCCAGAAAAGAGATAGCGGAAGAAATGACACGACTGGTGGCAGAGAACATTACGGAAAACCATATTGCAAACTGGACGGCCGAATCGAAGAACGGATGGCGGTTGCCGCTTGAATATGCAGCGGCTTTTTATTTAATCACGGGTGACCCTGGAGTGATCAGGGCATCCCTCGCAGGGTCTGGAATTGGTGTTCTGACTGACAGAGAATTCGCACTGTTTGAGCTTGGCAAAATAGTTGCGGATGAGCGGACCAGGAGCAAGAAAAAACGACAGGTAATGGAGGTATTAGGGCTATGAAAAAAGAAAACAAAACAATTGAGATAAAAATCTGGATGCTCAGAAACGGCCTGACCGGCAGGAAGCTTGCCAAAGGGTATGGCTGCAAACCTCCGGTATTAAGCGACTTTGTAAAGGGTGGCCGTGCTTCAAAGGGGTTGGCTAATTATTTCATTAAACAGGGATGCCCTGCAGAATACTTTAAAGATGGCCGCGTGGCTGCATAGGGAGCGAACAATGACCAAGAATAGAGTTGAACTGATAAGGGAAGGCGTTGACATCACTGTGACCTTGACCCCGGATGAAAAGACCAGATTTAAAGAATGCGAACAGATCATCAAAGCGGATTTAAAGACCTTTATTAAAGTGGGGTGCGCTCTGGCTGAGATCCGGGATAACCGGCTTTACCGGGAGACCCACAAGACCTTTGAAAAATATTGCAAAGAGACATGGGATTTAAGCAGAGGATATGCAGATCAGCAAATCGGTGGTTATGAGACCGTAACTCTTTTGGAATCAAAAATGACTGCAATTGCAGTCAAAAATAATTCAGATTTTGAAAACGATACCCCAGAATCATCCACAATAATGGATGGTCAGCACATCTTACCCATCAACGAAGCCCAGACAAGGCCCCTGACAAAACTCAAAGACCCAGATGACCAAGTCAAAGCTTGGGGCCTTGTTCTTGAGCAACTCAATGACGGCAAAAAGCTGACTGCTGCTCTGGTGAACAAGGCAGTCAAAGAGGTGCGCGGTGAGGTCGCCAAGGAAAAAAAAGTTGCGGCAAAAAAAGAACTGGATAGCACCCAGCTTGTCAGCAACCTGTTCAAAAAACAATATCAGGTCATGCTGGACATCATCTCCGGTGAACAAAACAGCGGGTGGAAAACATCATCAAAAAAAGAAACCATCAATTGGCTGAAGAACCTTATCAAGGTTACGGAAGAGGATTAATCATATGAATGCGCTGGTAGCAGAATCACAGATATCCGATGCCATGGATCTGGGCACAAAGGCAGTGCGGCTGCGGGCCGTCAAGGACAACTGGCCGGTGAGAAAGGCACAGAAACAAGGCGGCAATGAATTGTATTTTGTCCGGGACCTTTTACCGGTGGATGTGCAGGCAAGCCTTGTGGTCAGAGAATCAGTAACCGGCCTTCCGGCAGTGATTCATGACCGGCCGGTACCGTCAAGGTCAAATAAGATCGGTCTTGCAAAATATAACCTGGTGCATGCCTTCAGGATGGCCAAGAAAAAAGCGGGCTGGGGAGAAAAGAACCGAGCCGCAGCGGATTTCATTCTGGCCTATAACACCGGCGCATTTTTGCCTGGTATTTTTGCAGTTGTGGGAGAGATCCGGGAGCGGACCCTGGACGCCCTTGATAAACGGCTGAGGGACCATGACGACAATTATCTTTGCCTATGTGACGGCCGGGGCGGCTGGAAAAAGCACGGCACCACCAAATATAAAGCCAGAAAGCTTTCAGAAACTGCCAAGGAAGTCTTTTTAAAATGTTATCTGCACGGCGGAAGGCCCACGGTCATGATGGCCATCCGAGCGGCCCGAATCACCCTTGAAAAAGCGGAAAGACCGGATCATTGCGATGACAGTACCTGGCGGCGCTGGCTCAGGGATTATGAAAAATTCAATGCCGGGATCATCTGTCTGGCGCGTGACGGCATGAAAGCCTATAAGGACAAATTTGTCCCTTATATTTCCCGTGATCCTGAACTCCTGGAGGTCGGGCAATGCCTCATCGCGGATGGCAAGACCTTGAACTTTACCATCCTTCATCCGGAAACCGGCAGGCCCTGCCGCATGACTCTGATTGTGTTCTTTGATTGGAAATCCCGCTACCCGGTGGGCTGGCAGATCCTGCCCACAGAAAACCAGTGGGGCATCCTGGCGGCTTTCAGAAATGCCGTCGTTACCCTGGGCCGGTATCCGGACAGCGTGTATCTTGACAACGGCAAAGCCTTTAAATCAAAATTGTTTCAGGGCGATGGCCGGGATCTGGACTTTGAAGAAATGACCGGGCTCTATGCCCGCGTGGGAACGGCCGTAATGTTTGCCCAGCCATACAACGGACGGGCAAAAGTGATTGAACGATTTTTCAGGACCTTCCAATGGCAGTTTGAAAGTATTTTCCCTTCCTATTGCGGGGATTCCATCCAGACCAAACCGGCGTGGATGCACAGAAACGAAAAATTCCATCAGGCCTGGCATGAGGCCCGGACAAAGAACTGGGTCCCCACCATCCGGGAAGCCGCCGTCATCGTTGACCGGTATATCCAATGGTATGCCCAGCAGTACCACAGAGGCATGAAGGCCACCCCGGCAGAAAGACTCCTTCCGAACATAGGCCAGGGCGTTGATCCCTATCAACTGATCAATGATTTTCTGGTGCCGGTGGATATCCATGTGAGACGGGGCCGGGCAGTCCTCTGGGGCATTGATTATGAATCCGACGCATTTCACAATCTATCCAACAACCTGCTTTTAAAAGCACGGGTGGATGCCGCGGACATGAGCAAAATCTGGTGCTATACAACGGACGGTATTTACATGGGCGAAGCGTATCCGGTTCAGGCCTGCCATCCGCTGGCAACTTTGTTCGGTGACCTGGTGTCCATCGATAGGGTCACCCATGAGATCAAACGCCATGCCGGAATTGTAAAAAATGCAAAGAAACAGCTTGAAGCCCTTGGCATCACCAAGAACAGCCAGGACAGCCTGAATATCCTGTCCTTTGCCGCAACAAAAGAAAAGACCCCTATCCTGCCCAAAATCCAGACCGGGAAAAAACAAAAACAGATCGCGGCCCCGGTGTCTGATCAAAAAACAAAACAGCTTGAACAGATCATTGAACGGGCACAGCAGGAAAAGCTCCTGGCCCCTGTCATCCTCCGGCCTAAATACTGGAATTCCGACCTGGAGCATTATGAATGGGTGTTCCGCCTGGCTTACGAGCATGGGCAGAGCCCGGACCCCGATGACCAGGCATTCTATAATGAATTTGAGACTCTGCCGGAATTTAAGAATTACCGGCAGCGGTTTGAAGACTTGAAACTCATCTACAACAACAGATAAAGGAGGTTTTATTGAAAAACGTATTTATTGAAACATCAAGAGTAATGGCATTCCGTGAAGCGGCAAGCGTGGTCAAAGATACAGTGAAAGGCCAGCCGGGTTTCATGGTGGCCTGGGGATATGCAGGCCGGGGAAAGACCGAATGTGCCAAAGAGTATGCCGTCAGGACAAAGGAAGCCGTGTATGTGC
>CAZUDE010000015.1:0-104645 GCA_964619205.1 uncultured Desulfobacula sp.
TCGACACTATTAAAATAATCAGAAATTTTTACTCAGAACAAACAGGAAATTAACACCATTGTCTCGGCTTAGCTCTACGATCTTCAATATAAACAACAGGATTATTCGTTTCATGCACCAAGTATTCTTGCGTTTTTAATAGTTGCTTGACCGTTATGTGATGATTTGCAGGATAGATAAAAATTGCACCTGGGTTTCCCGGGTTAAAAAAAATTAAATTTTTATTTAGTGAATAACCATCCATAAAACATCTCCTCAACCTGTTGAAAATATTATTAAAGGACATAAAATGAATTTATGAAAATTCATTACTTTGCCTTAAGCTTAAATTTGCTTACTATACTCCACCTTTAAATGGATAATCATGTTCTTTATTCAAGCAATTTTTCGAAACCCAGGTGTATTCTAAATCAGAATCGGGCTCAGAATTTTTTATGGCGAACAAAAAAGAATGATAATCTCCCTTACTCACCAAAAAAGGATGACATCAGTGGAGGTCCCCATATAAAGATGAACTCTGATCTTATTTCTATTGTCGATAACAACTTGGATGGGATACGTCAATAAGGGAAATTCTGATTTTTGCAGTCGAAAATTCTTATTCTTATAATAAGATAAGAAAACCTTTGCCAGCTTCACTCTTTTATGCCTTGGATATTTTTAAAGAACCTATAAAATATTAAAATGAGAATATGGACTTATGGAAGTCACCGTTTTTTATAATGCAGGCAAGGGCTGTTTCAAAATCCTGGAGAATGGAAATATCTTCAAGCGGGTTGCCGTCTACAACGATCATGTCGGCAAGCTTGCCTGGATAAAGAGAGCCGATCTCGGTTTCCATTCCCAGGATTTGTGCATTCACCTGGGTTGCGGATTTAATCGCATTGTAGGGACCCATCACGCCCGATTTCAATTCCAGCTCCAGGGCTTTTTTTAAATTTTGTTCAGGGCCCAGGATATCGCTGCCGGACCCGATTTGACACCCTTCTTTAAAAGCAATCCTGAGCCCTTCAAGGGAGATTTCCCTTGCCATGCGGATTTTTTGGATGATGCCTTCTGAAAGGCCCCTTTCCCGGCCGTTTTCCGATGCAATATGATAAGCGGACAGGGTAGGGACAAGGTAAGCGCCGGCTTTTTTTAATACACGGGCAGATGCCTGCGACATGAGGTTCCCGTGTTCAATGGTCCGAACACCTGAATTTACAGCATTTATAACAGACAGATCCGAATAACAATGAGCCGACACATATGTGCCGCAGGATTTGGCCTCCCAAACAATAGCCTTTAGTTCTTCCAGGGAATATTGAGCGCTTTCAATGCGATCTGAAGGCGACAGGCAGCCGCCGCCGGCCATTACCTTTAAAAAATCCACCCCCTGTCTCAACTGTTCCCGGCAGGCCCGCCGGCATTCATCCACACCGTCCGCCACAATCCCGTGAAAAGTGGCCGGAGAATGGATGGGATCATAAATCTCGGCAGGCCATCTGCCGTCGCCATGGCCGCCGGTCATGGACAGATGCCGACCAGACACTTTGATTCTGGGGCCCGGGGCAATATTGTTTTCCACGGCGATCCTGAAACCGGCGTCTGCCCCGCCGCAGTCCCGCAGGCAGGTAAATCCCTGATCAAGGGAGGCTTTCAAAACATGGAGGGCTTTTATGGTCATGAGGCTGACCGGGTCTTTTTTCATCTGAAGGCCGGTATCGTTATCAGTACAGATGATATGAACATGGGCGTCAATCAGGCCAGGCAGGATGAATTTTCCTTCCAGATCAAAAATCTGCGCCTTTTTGGGGAAAACCCGTTCCTGATAATCCAGGACTTCCCTGATCCGGTTCCCCTCGACAATAATACAGCCGACATAGGGTTCTTCCTTGATGCAATCAAGGATATTTGCGTTCTTAAATACTTTTATGCCAGATCCTTTTCCAGTCATTGTTTCAGCCCTTATCATGATCAGCGATTCATGTATTTTTGAATGATTTCTTTTACCTGGGTTTTATACTCTTCAGGAATGGGAAGATCGTTCAATCCTTTAAGGATCGGTCTGACATAAACTTCTGAGGGGGAGAAATCATCGCCTGGCGTGGGGATGATATAGGTCTGTGCCGGAATCTTTTCTCCTTTTTCATTGATCAAATGAATTTTCATGCCGGTCCACAGGCCGTCCCCGTGACCGGAGAGCTGATCCAGGTCTTTGAGTTCTTTTTCCGGCAGCTCATACAAGACCCCGTACATGGTATTTCCAGGGAAGGATTCAAGATGGCACCCGCCCTGGTCTGAATTTTTCTTGCAATAGGCGAACTTCAACCGGTAATCATTTAGTTTCATGACTCCCAGGGATTTTGCCGTTGGGCAGAATCGGGTCATTTCATCTATATCCAGAAGGGTTCCATAGGCAAAATATACGGTTTTATTGTTCTGATCCATTTTTTCCATCACCTCATTATTTTTATTTCATTGCATTTATCCAGGTATCTGACCTGGCTGACAGGGTTCTGAGTTGATGAACCTCATGGCTTCTGTGGCATGCAGCCCAATGGCCCGTCAAGACCTCGGAAAGCAGGGGTTCATTCTCAAAACAGATCTGAAGCCTGAAAGGGCACCTCTCAGCAAACCGGCATCCTTTCAGGTTTCCTTTCAATTCCGGTGGGGAGCCCGGGATTGAAATCAGATCTGCGGCTAAATCATTTATATTGGGGAAAGAGTGCTTCAGCCCCATGGTATAGGGGTGATAGCTTTCTTTGACCACCTGATGCGTGTTGCCGATTTCCATCATCTGGCCGCCGTACATGACCCCGATCCGATCACAGTTTTCAACCACAAGGGCAATGTCATGGGTCACCAGCAGCATGGAAAAGCCCAACAATTTCTGCAGTTCACGGATATTCTTAAATATCTGGTCCTGCACAATGACATCGAGAGAAGTGGTGGGTTCATCGGCAATGACAAGATCAGGCTCCAGGATCAGGCTCATGGCGATAATGGCCCGCTGGCGCATTCCGCCGCTGAATTGATGGGGAAATTCATTGTATCGTTTTGTACTGACACCCACCAGGGAAAACATCTTATTCAATTTTTCAAGAAATGCTTTATGGGAAATATTCTGATGGGCTCTCACGGTTTCATAGATCTGGTCCCCCACTTTATAGACCGGGTCCAGCGCGTTCATGGCACTCTGGGTAATCATGGAAATTCTCTCCCACCGGATTTTTCTTATTTCCTCTTCCGGCAGGGCCAGAAGGTTGATGCCGTCAAAGCGGATTTCCCCTGCCGTCACTGCTGCATTTTCCGGAATGACATTGATGATGGTTTTTAGCAACGTGGATTTACCGCACCCGGATTCACCCACCAGCCCGAAATTTTCTTTTCTGGCAATGTTCAGGCACACATGGGAAAGCGCCAGGACAGTGCCGGTCTCGGTTCTGTAGATGGCACTCAAATCCTTTATTTCCAATAAATTTTGTTTCATCTGATCCATTTTCCCCCGCGGCCTACCATTTTTTCAATCTCGGATTCACCATTTCCTCGTAAGCCCTGCCGATGAAATAGACCGATGTCACAAGAATCATGATCGCTGCACCCGGCGGAATGACCCACCACCAGGCCTTGTAGGACATTTCAGAGGCAAAGGCACTGTAGATGATGGTCCCCCAGGAGAGTATATCCGGATCACCAAACCCCAGGAATCCGATGCTGGCTTCCGTAATAATGGCCCAGGCAAGGGCAAAGGCAACATTGACCAGGGCCACAGGAAGGATATTGGGTGCAATTTCAAAAAAAATGATTGTAAAATCCGAGGCACCGGTTACCC
The DNA here is from genome assembly GCA_964619205.1 of uncultured Desulfobacula sp. Taxonomy (GTDB): domain Bacteria; phylum Desulfobacterota; class Desulfobacteria; order Desulfobacterales; family Desulfobacteraceae; genus Desulfobacula. Next base: position 3,815 of record CAZUDE010000015.1, read on the forward strand.
TTGCCGCATCCACAAAAGGCCTTTCCTTCAGGGTTAAAACCTGGGACCGGATGACCCTTGCCGTGGACCGCCACATGATGATGGCCATGGACAGGATAATGGTCACAAGGCTTCGACCCCAGAGGGAGAGCACCACAATAATAAACGGAAGAAAGGGAACCCCCATGAAAATGTCTGTGATCCGCATCAAGAGGTTATCCACCCAGCCGCCGTAATACCCGGAAATCAGGCCGATGGTCACACCGATAAAAATCACGGCCAGGGCCGTTGCAATCCCTATGATCAGGGCCGGACGCCCTCCCCAGATGATCTGGCTGAAAACATCTTTTCCCAGCAGGGTCGTGCCCAGAAGATGGTCTTTAGACGGCGGCATGAGCTTGAGAAGGGTTTTATCCGCACTATAATGTTTTTCCTGGGGAGGATAGGGTGCAATGACGGGAGCGAATACGGCAGTGATAACGCACAAAAAAAACATGATAAAGCCTGTCATCCCCAATTTTGATTTCAGTATAAATTTAATAAACCGCTTAATCAAAGCCATCTCCTAACGCTTTCACTATTCATATACGATTCTAGGATCAAGAATGCCGTAGAGCAGATCGGCGGCAAAATTCCCCAGGATGGTCAAGACGGCAATCAGAAGAAAGCAGGCCTGGACCACGGGGTAGTCATTCCTTGTGACGGCATCCACCATAAGAAGCCCTAAGCCCGGCCAGGAAAAAACCGTTTCAACGACAACCGACCCGGCAATGGCCCATCCAAGAATCAACGGCAGGGTCGTTGCAATGGGCAGCAGGGAATTTCGCATGGCATGCTTGAAAATAATTCTTTTTTCCGAAAACCCCCGCATCCTGCAAAGCTCGATAAAATCTTCGCCAAATGTTTCCAGCATGCTGCTGCGCATCAAGAGCAGGGGAAAACAAAGATTATACAGAGTGTTGACTATGAACGGCAGGGCCAGATGATGCAAAAAATCCAGGCTCAGGTATTTTTCAAGTTCAGTTTCGCCATAATGCATGCCCGGCGTCAGAATATGCCCCAGGGGAAAGATGTCCAGATGGACGCTGAAAATAAAAATAGACAACATGCCGATCCAGAAAACCGGGGCAGACTGGACAGCGGTTGTGAATACGACGGTCCCGATCTCCAGGCTGCCGCCCCGCTTCCAGGCAATAAAGGCGCCGGCCAGGGTCCCGAAAAAATAGGCGGCCAGCATGGAGGGCAGAATGAGCAAAAGGGTATTGAGCAGACGGCCTTTGATCATGTCGCTGACTGTCCGCGAATGCTGGAATGAAAATCCAAAATCGAGCCGAACCGTATTTTTTAGATAGGACAGGTATTGAACAGCAACGGGCTTATCCAGGCCGTACTGCTTTTTCATGGCCTCCTGGGCCTTGGGGTGCATGGCTGAACTGATGACCGTCAGGGTCGGATCGCCCGGCAGCATCCTGAACATGAAAAACATGAGCGACGCAAGGACAAACAGCGTCAGAACCATAAACAACAGGCGTTTTACAATATATGAAATCATTGTCTATTCAACTTTCCCGAAAAATGACAGGCGCACCCATGACCAGTTACTTCGGCCAGTTCCGGTTCAACCTGAAAACAGATCTCTTCGGCCCATGGGCATCGGGGGGAGAACCTGCAACCTTCCGGTATTTGAATGGCATTGGGGATGGCGCCCCTGATATTGACCTCCAGCCTTTTGACATCCGGGTCGGGAACGGGAATGGCTGAAACAAGGGCTTTGGTATAGGGATGCAAGCTGTTTTTGATCACATCCTCCACCATCCCTGTTTCCACTATCCTGCCCAGATACATAATGGCAATTCGCTGACAGATATGACTGACGGTTGCCAGATCATGGGTGATGTACAACAGCGACAGCTTTTTTATTTTCACAAGATCTCGCAGCAATACCAGAATACCGGATTTTATGGATACATCCAGCATGGAGATGGGCTCATCCGCCACCAGAAATTCCGGCTCCACAATGATGGCTCGGCCAATGCAGAGCCGCTGGCGCTGCCCCCCGCTCAACTGGTGGGGGTGCTTTTCCAAATAGTCCAAAGCAGGGGTCAGACCCACCAGTTCAAGGGTTTCAATGGTTTTTTCCCGGATTTCATCTTTTGATAACAGCCCCTGGTATATCAAAGGCATGGCAATAATTTTCCGGATGGAATGCTGGGGATTGATGGAACCGTAAGGATCTTGAAAAATCATCTGGATTTTCCGGTAAAAGGCCTTTCTGTCTTTTTTCTTCAAATCCAGATGATTGATATCATTTATAAAGATCTCACCGGCAGTCTGAGATTCAAGACCCGCAAGGACCCGGCCAATGGTTGATTTTCCACAGCCGCTCTCGCCGGCCAGCCCAAGGACTTCTCCTTGATTTACTTCAAAGGAGACCTGGTCCAGGGCTTTAATGTATTTCCCTCTTGATCCGGAAAAAATGGATCTGATCCCGGATACAACAGGGAAATATTTTTTTATGTTATTGACGCGTATCATTATTCTTTTGGAAAACAAAGCCTTCCGTCTTTATCCCACTGAAAGCCCGCATCTTTCAAAATCTTCTTCGCCTTTTCAATATTGTACTCCGGCGCTTCAAGGTCTTTATTGTGCCAGAACGCATTCACCGGAGTGATGGAGGAAGAACTCAGGCCTGCATATCCGTCATAAATCTCATCCACAATCTTTTTATAGGGAACGGCATAGGAACACGCCTGGCGGATGGCTGTGTGCATGAATACAGCTTTTGCCGTGTTGTACCGCACTGCTGAATAGCCATTGGTCCTGACTTCAAACAGTCTTACATTCTTTTCACCTTTAAATTCCTTGACGGCCGCAGGAGGAAGACTCTGAATATTGATATCAATGGAACCTTTTTTTAATGCAGCATTCACAAGTTCCCGGGTGCCGAAAACAATAAACAGGAGGTCTGATTTAGGCGCTGTAAAATGCTTGCGATTGGCTCTGAGCATAAACTCTTCTGCTTCTTTCCAGTATTCCATGACAAAGGGGCCGCTGCCGATAACAGGAATATTGGAAAAATCCTGGGGCTTTGTCAGGCCTTTTTCAGCCACCACATTTTCCCATACATGTTTTGGAATGATAAATATCTGACCCAGCGTATTCATGATAAAGGGAGCAAAAGGCTTATTAAGATTAAACTTAAGTTTATACGGGCTGACAATTTCAATATCTTTGATGGGTGCCAGGTATTTTAGAAAATAAGCAGCTTCTGATTTTTTCATGAAATCATAAGAAAATTTAACATCTTCTGCTGTTAGTGGTTTTCCATCGGAAAACTTCAGGTCTTCTCTTAATTCAACATCAATGGTCAGCTGGTCAACAGAGGTTACGCTTTTGGCCGCCCACATCTGAATATCACCTTTGGGCCCGACCTGCACCAGACGGTCATATACCATCCTGAGCATTTCAAAATCATCGGACTGGATGGCTGCCAGAGGATTCCAGGTGGCCTGATCGGAAATTCGTCCGACTTTTAAAAATTTGACATCTTTTTTGGGTGTGAACCTCACCTGATTCCATATGGATCTTAACCCGTCCGGCGCATCCACATAATCAAGATCCATATTGCCGGTATTGATCCCCATATTCTCAATTGGGTAATTGATAACGGTTTCCGGGCGTTCCTGCTTCAGCATGGCCTGCAGATTGTAAATAAGTTCTCTTCTTTTTTCCGGCTCATAAATCTCAAGCTGTTTTTCCCCCAGTTTGTCAAAGGCTTCATTTTTCCATTCACCCACATTCCAGTTGCCCGGAGCTGTGTGTTTTGAATTAAACTGGGAATTGGTAAAAAAATCAGGCTCCATCCTGTCCGGGCTGCCGGACAAAACAGATAAAACGCAATCAAAGGTATGCTCTTTAAACCACTCCGTCAAAAGCGGATTCGGAAAATTAGTCGGTCGTAATTTGACTTTAAGGCCTAGTTTTTCCCATTCCTGGGCAATATAATTGCTGGCTTCATAATAGGCCATAAATTTAGCCGGTACCCAGGTTAAAAAATCGATTTCAGGTACAGGCTTTAAGTCTTCCGCCTGTCCAAGAATCGGGGAAAAAGCCAATGAAAAACAAATCCATCCCATCATCATGAACACTATCATCTTTGCTTTTTTTGCCATGACATACTCCTGTTTTCTTTGGTTAATCATAATTTTTAATGCCCCATATCACTTTGTTGCCGCGAATACATGAGTAACCACTAAAACAATGGTTGTGCCTTGTCAACATAAAAATTCTATTTTGATAAATTTTTAATTTAACTCGATTTAAACTTTTTTATAACTGTGAATCGCTTGCTGAATTTGCCTTAAAAAAAATGAGACCGCGGGGTGACCCGGAATCATCCCGACGAATGTCGTTAATTATCGCTGATCAGGCCTTTTAGATATTCAATCAATGAGTCCTTGTTTTTGTATTCTTCCATAACGGTCCGTGAAATGGACTCAATCTCTTCCCGATAATTCTGTATGACCACATCGTTATCCGTGGCAAACCCGCTGAGCCGGCCGGAACGTCTGCCGCTGTTTAAATGCCTGGGCCAGAAAACAATAAAAAGCCTGTCAGTATCATTTTTGCCACCGGTCTTTTCGGGCTGCTTCAATGTAAAAGAAATAGCCGGGCACTGGTTGAGGATATAGAATTCAAAATTGTCATATTTCTTGAGCGCCTCTATGATCAATCTGATGTGATCAATCCGATAGGCTTTTTCTTTTGGATCGTTGCTGCTCTGCACATAGTCTTCAAGGCAGTCTTTGCAGATATATTGAACAAATGAATTCCCAGAGTTCTTTTCCAGATTTTGATGAAAAACCCTATTCCGCTCACTGTTAATCGCCTCAACAAGTTCACTGTAAAGGGGGTGTCTGGCCGCATTCATGCGTTCGGAATATTGCCGGAACCCTTCAGGGTAAAGACAGAAAGTCGGTTCCGGACCCAATACGGCCTGTTTGCCATCCAGGCGCTCGGCGCCTAAAATAAACAATTCCAGGGGGAATCCGTCTTTCAGCGGCAGCAAGGCTGTTGACTTTATCTGGCATTTGGACATTTCCAGAAAGGTTTCAATATCCTCTGCTGCCAGAGGTGTCCGGTCAAAAAAATTCAGGAGATTATCAATCTCATTCAGGTTAAGGCTTAAAGCAACCCCGAAGGAGATCAGTTTTTCACGACGAACATTTATAAAATTGCCCTTTTCAAGCTGAGTGATATAGGTATTGGACAGACCGGATATGGCTGCAACCTGATTTCTGGGTTTTGCGCTTTTGGCAAGAAGATCGGTGATATAATCTGCAATATGATCTTTTCTGTTTTTCATTATGTCCTGATCCTGTTAAAGGGTTTCAGCAGCAACTGTGTAACCAGACCTATTAAAAATAGAACAGCTTGTCAACTATAATTGTTTAAGCGCGATGAAACAATTGTTTGATTCAAAACTGTTTTATCTTTTTCTTGTAATTTTATATCATATCACCTAAATATATTTTTTTTACCTGAAAGGACTTCAATGCCATATATCGGTGAACTGACAGCCATTGCAACCGTGCTTTGCTGGACCATGAGCGCCCAGTTTTTTGAAACCGCTTCCAGAAGAGTGGGCGCCACCCCGGTGAACATCATCAGGATCTTCTTTGCCCTGATTTTTTTCAGCCTTCTCCTTCTAACCCGGAACGGTTTTCTCATTCCACTTCATTTTCCAAGCCATGCCTGGATTTATCTAAGTCTGTCCGGCATTATCGGCTTTTTTTTGGGGGATATTTTTCTCTTCAAGGCCCTGGTTGAAATCGGGGCGAGGGTGACCATGCTCATCTTCAGCCTGTCAGCCCCGACGACCGCCATCATCGGCTGGCTCTTCCTGGATGAAACCTATACCCTTCTTCAGTGGTCCGGCATGATTGTCACGCTTTCCGGTGTGGGCCTGGTGATCCTCCAAAAAAATGCCAAACCCTCCAAACCTTCATCCCTTATCATCAGGAATATCTCTTTCAAAGGAATCATGTTCAGCATCGGCGGCATGCTCGGCCAGGCACTGGGCTATGTCTTAAGCAAAACCGGCATGAAGGAAGGGGCAGGATACCTGGATGCTTTTTCCGCAACCCAGATCAGGGTAATTGCGGCGTTCATTTGCTTTCTGATTTTCTTCTCGGTCACGGGAAGGTGGAAGAATGTCCGATCTGCCTTTAAGGATAAAAAAGCCATTGCCATGACTGCTACAGGTGCTGTTATAGGGCCTTTTCTGGGAGTTTCGCTCTCCCTTCTGACCCTGCAATATCTTTCAACCGGTGTAGCTTCCACATTTTTATCGCTGGTCCCTGTGTTCATCATACCTTTCTCCATCTTTCTTCACAAGGAACACGTTTCGATCCGGGCGATTGCCGGTGCCGTGATTGCTGTTTTCGGGATTTACCTGCTCATGGCAAAAGGGTAGCAGACGCTTATCATGTTTCTTCCCACAACAAAAAAAGAAATGGCTGCCCTTCACTGGAAAGCGCTGGATGTAATTCTGGTGACCGGGGATGCCTACATTGATTCGCCTTTCATGGGTGTTGCCGTGATTGGAAAAATTCTTTTGTATAAAGGGTATCGCGTGGGCATCATTGCCCAGCCGGATTTAAAATCAGATAAGGATATCAAAAGGCTGGGCGAACCTGCCCTTTTCTGGGGCATTACCGGCGGATGCGTGGATTCCATGGTGGCCAATTATACGGCCCTGAAAAAAAAAAGACGGTCTGATGATTTTACACCGGGCGGTATCAACAACCAACGGCCGGACAGGGCCGTCATTGCCTATTCCAATCTGGTCCGGCAATATTTCAAGCAAACCCGGCCCATTGTGCTGGGAGGCATTGAGGCCAGCCTTCGGCGCATCGCCCACTATGATTTCTGGTCCGACAGCATCCGGCGCTCCATCCTGTTTGATGCCAAGGCCGACTATCTTCTTTATGGCATGGCCCATGCCAGCATCCTCAACTTCGCATCAGCCCTGAAAGAGAAAAAACCCCCTGCCGCCCTCAGAGGGCTCGCCTATGCTTCGAAAGAAAAAACAGGCCTGGAACTGCCTTCCTATGAAGCGATGAAAGACAGCAAAGATGACTATATCAAAGCCTTTCAGATCTTTTATGAGAACAATGATGCCTTGACCGCAAAGACCCTTTGCCAGAAACACCAGGATCGGTATATTGTCGTCAACCCGCCGGAACCCTGCAGCACCACAAAAGAACTGGATCATATCCATTCCCTTGGCTTTGAAAGGGATCTGCACCCTTTCCATAAACCCGTTGGTACGGTCAGGGCTCTGGACACCATAAAATTCTCCATTCCCACCCATTACGGCTGCTATGGGGAATGCCATTTCTGCGCCATCACAGTTCACCAGGGCAGAACTGTCTGCTGCCGAAGCGAAGCCTCCATTATAAAAGAAGCCAAAGCCATTTCCCGACTCCCGGATTTTAAAGGATATATTCATGATCTGGGAGGACCCACCGCCAATATGTACGGATATGAGTGCAGAAAAAAACTTGAAAAAGGGGCCTGCAAAGACAAACGATGCCTGTTTCCTTCCCCGTGCAAAACCCTTTTGCCGGACCATTCACGGCACCTGCAGCTGATCCGGAAAATTGAAGCCGTTCCAGGCATTAAAAAAGTGTTTATCAGTTCGGGTATCCGCTACGATCTGATATTCAGCGACACTAAAATAGGGGAGGTCTATCTTGAAAAAATAGTGACCGATAATGTGTCCGGTCAGATGAAAATCGCACCGGAACACATTGTGCCGCATATCCTCGCCCTGATGGGAAAACAGGGGGTTGAACATCTTAAAGAATTCAAACGCCAGTTTGATGCGCTGTCAAAAAAGGCGGGAAAACCCCAGTTTTTGACCTATTATCTCATTGCCGCGCACCCCGGCTGCCGAATAAAAGATATGCAGGATTTAAAAAAATTCTGCCTGGAGAATTTTAAGACCCTCCCTGAACAGGTACAGATTTTTACCCCTACCCCCTCAACCTGGTCCACGCTCATGTATTATACAGGAATAGATCCCTTTACCATGAAACCGCTGTTTGTAGAAAAAAATCCAAAGAAAAAGGAAGAACAGAAACAGGCCCTTACCGCCAAAGATTTCAGAAAGAGAAAACCAAAATGATCTATTCAGTAAACCCGTATTTTTTGATCAGATAGGAAACAATATCAACACCGGCCTGATCCATATCCATAAATTTGAACCCGATAATAAAAAATTCAGGATTAGCATCTTTCTCGCACCAGAGGCTTTCAGCGTTAAACACGAGGTTTTCTTTTAAACCGAATTCCTCATTAAGGTTGATCCTGAGCTTAAAAACCCTGTTGACCTCAAGGCTTTCCTTGGAAAACAGCATCAGTCCTTCTATTGATATATCACCGAGATACCCTGCAAGCGCGTCTGTTTTATCATGGATCACCTTCAGATAATAATAAAGCTGTTTCCGATCAAACCTGCGTTTTTCAAAATTTTTTAAAAGGCGGCTGTTCATTTGTTTTTCCTTATAAAAAAAAATGTCTACTCTGTTAATGTCATAACAAGTTTTACAGGATTGTGGTCGGAATGTTCAAAATCAAGATGAATCCCTTTAACTTCCGTAACATTTATATTAGGGGACAAAAGGAAAAAATCAATGACCGTTGTCAATGTGGTTTTTTCATCATAGGGGGCAACAACCCGCCGGTTGGTGGGAACGGTTTTGTCGTAGGCCCATTTCCATCCCGGCAGATAGGCTTTATCAATATTCATCCGGTTTTCATTATCCATGAGATTTAATTTGAATTCCGGGTTAAATTCAGGCGGGCACTGGTTCCAGTCGCCGCCCACAATCACATGATTACCCTTTTCATATTCCAGGATCAGGAATTCTTTCAGATAGAAGAGCTGTTGTTTTCTGAGGGTTCCGTCATCATATGCTGAATTATGGGTATTGATGACCAGAAGATCTTTTCCGGTTTCAAGTTTGTATCGCGCCACAAGAAAGCACCGATCCAGCATGAACAACCCCATGGGCCAGTCATAATTTCCGGGAAAAGAATACCGGTCCATGGAAACCGGTTCAAACCTTGACAGGGACTGCAAGCCTGATAATACGCGGCCCAGAGGGTTGGTGAACGGGACAGGGACAAAAAATACATCATAATTTTTACCAAACCCGGAAAAAAATCCCGGAAAAAGTCCCGCAATCCTTCCATATTCATCCCTGCCATAGCTTCTTTTTGAATTTTGGTCCACTTCCTGCAGCAAAAAGAAATCCACATCCGTCTGCGATGAGATAAAGGATTCAATGGCAGTCATATTTTTTTGCACAACCGATTTTTCAGGCCTCACCTGTTTTCCGCCGTCATAGAAAAAATCCATATCACGGCCAAGTCCGCCATACCCCAGATTCCAGGTCATCAGGGTGAGGGTTGTCTTGTTTTCAATGGCCGCCGCATCCTTTTTTTCAAACACCCGAATGATCGGGTCCGGGCGAAAATCCGACAGGGTTGCATACCCGACGAGCCCGGCAAAACCCAAAGCTGCGATGATGATCACTCCAAAGATAAGTCTGATTATTTTTCTCATAGAAAAAGCATAAAAGATTCGACCTGCAGAGTCAATATTCAGTGAAATTAAAAAACCCCCCTTGAAAAATTTCATTGACAAAAACCGTCCAATGGTTTAACCATTTATTCAACAGATTTAACCCATAATTCTAACCCTTTCTTCCTTTTTTCAGGAGAGACCATGACCCATAACAGAATCAATATTCATCCGGTTCTGGATGTTCCCCAAAAAGAGACTATTTTTTTTTTGTGGAACAAAACAAAACTTGAAGCAAAAAAAGACGAGATGATCTCATCTGCGCTCTTTGCAAATAATATAAAAATCTTCGGACACCACCACAAAGACGGATCAGCCCAGGGCATTTTCTGCGCCAACGGCCAGTGTGCAAAATGCACGGTCATTGCCGATGGGGTGCCGGTCAAGGCCTGCATGACAGCGGTCAGACAAGGCATGAGGGTCGAAAGCGTGGAAGGCCTGCCAAAACTTCCCGATGCAGATGACTCCCCAGCAATCAGCAATGTTGAACAGGTTCGCACTGATGTGCTCATCATCGGCGGCGGTCCGGCAGGACTGTCTGCTGCCATCCAGCTGGAAGAGAACCGGATTCACGCCATTCTGGTGGATGACAAGGAAGAGCTGGGCGGCAAGCTGGTGCTTCAGACCCATAAATTCTTCGGGTCGGTTGAAGATTCCCACGCCGGCATGCGCGGCATGGATATCGGCCGCCTTTTGGCGCAAAAAGCTGAAACCAGCGCCTATATTGAAGTCTGGAAAAAAAGCACAGCCTTGTATGTATTTGATGATAAAAAAGTCGGGGTCTTAAAGGACGGAGTTTATAAAATCGTCACCCCAAAAGTCATTCTCAATGCTGCCGGTGCCAGGGAAAAATTCCTCCGGTTCAAGGGCAATTCCCTTTCCGGCGTATATGGCGCCGGCGCCTTTCAGACCCTGGTGAACCGGGATCTCATCAAACCCACGGAAAAGCTCTTTATCGTGGGCGGCGGCAATGTGGGCATTATTGCAGGCTACCATGCACTCCAGGCCGGAATCAAAGTGGTCGGGCTCTGCGAAGCCATGTCAAAATGCGGGGGGTACAAGGTCCATGAGGACAAGCTGAGGCGTCTCGGGGTTCCCATCTACACTTCCCATTCCATTGTGTCGGCCAATGGCAGGGAATCAGTTTCATCCGTCACCATTGCAAAAGTCGATAACAATTTTAAGGTGACTGAAGGCACGGAAAAAACATTTGACTGCGATACCATATTAATTGCCGTGGGGCTTGAATCTGTGTCTGAATTCACGGAAGAAGCTGAATCCGCAGGCATTCCCGTATTCAGCGCAGGAGACGCCGCCGAAATTGCAGAAGCCTCTTCAGCCATGTTCAACGGCAAAATTGCAGGGCTGAAGATTGTCCGCCATTTCAACCCGGATGCAAATAAGATCCCTGCCGCCTGGTATGAAAAAGCAGACATCCTGAAATCCCATCCCGGCCCTGTCCAGGAACTCATGGCCATGGCCCGTGAAGAAGGCATCTTTCCCGTGATCCACTGCAAACAGGAAATCCCCTGCAACCCCTGCAGCACTGTATGCCCGGAAGGCTCCATCAAAATGCAGGGAGACCCGGTCAAGGGAAGACCCCTCTTTGACGGGAACTGCCAGGGCTGTATGAAATGCCTTTCCATCTGCCCCGGGCTCGCCATCACCCTTGTGGATTATCGGAAGGACAAAAACAACCCCATTGTTTTCCTGCCCTATGAAATCTCCAATATTGAGGTTAAAAAAGGCGACAGGGTCAGTCTTGTTGATGTGGATGGCAATCCTTTGGGCATTTATCCGGTTCTGGGGGCAAAAGCCACAAAGGAAAGCGACCGCACCCAGGTGGTAAGGGTGCGGCTGCCAAAAGACATGGCAAAAAAAGCCGTGGCGTTTACTATCCAGGACAAAGAAGTGACCGAACCCCTGACCCGGAAAATCCCTGACGACCAGATCCGGGACGATGAAGTGGTCTGCCTTTGCGAAAGGGTGACGGCAGGGGAGATTCGGGCTCTTATAAAAAAAGGAGCAACCGATGTCAACCAGATCAAGGCGGTCTCCAGGGCCGGCATGGGCCCATGCGGGTCCAAGACCTGCGGAAACCTCATGGCACAGATTTTCCGGGCTGAAAAAATCCGGCAGGAAGATATTGTTCAAAATGTGAGGCGGCCCCTTTATATTGAAGTCCCCTTAGGAAAATTTGCCCATGGAGGTCAATCATGAAATCCTATGATGTGATTATTATCGGCGCAGGCTCCATCGGCGTTCCTGCTGCTCTGTCCCTTGCTCAAAACAAAGCAAAAGTTCTTGTCATTGATGCCTTTGCCTCTCCGGGCCAGGGCCAGAATAAAAAAGCCATCGGCGGCATCCGGGCCACTCATTCCGATAAAGGCAAAATAACCACCTGCAAGCGGAGCATTGAAATTTTTTCCACATGGAAAGAAACCCACGGGGATGATATCGGCTGGATTCAAAATGGTTACAGCTTTCCAGCCTACACAGACCGGGATGAAAAAAAATTAAAAGATCTCATGAAAATACAGAAATCCTTTGATCTGAATATCAACTGGCTGAGCCCCAAAGAATATGAAGACCTTGTGCCCGGTATCAATACGGAAGACCTGAAAGGCGCCACCTATTCGCCGGAAGACGGAAGTGCCTCCCCGCTCCTGGCCGTCAATGCATTTTATTTTAAAAGCATTGAATTCGGGGCTGAGTACGCATTCCGGGAAAACGTACAGAGCATCACGATTGCAGACAAAACTGAAATCAAAGTCAAAACCGACAAAAGTGAGTACACAGCGGCCAAAGTGATCAATGCAGCCGGCAATTATGCCCGGGATATCGGCCGGTTGATCGGCCTTGATATCCCTGTGGTGCCGGACAGCCATGAAGGGGCCATCACAGAACCGGTGGAACGGTTCTTCGGTCCCATGATAGTGGATTTAAGACCCTCTGAAGATCCGGCCACAGAAGATTCAGCCAATTTCTATTTCTACCAGAACAATGAAGGCCAGGTGATTTTCTGCCTGACACCCAAACACCTCATCAAGGGAACGGCCAGCAACGCCACATCCGTCTTCCTTCCCCAGGTGGCCAAACGAATGGTGGCCCTTTTTCCAAAACTTGCCAATCTCAAAGTAAGGCGAACCTGGCGCGGTCAGTACCCCATGACGCCGGACGGTTTCCCCATTGTGGGGGCCACGCGGGAATACCCCAATTTCATCAATGCAGCGGGCATGTGCGGCCAGGGTTATATGCTGGGCCCCGGCCTGGGAGAACTATTAACTCGAATTGTGACTTGCGGTTTGACCAAAGATGATATAGAAGTTTTATCACACTTTAATTTATACCGGGATTTTTCAGGATCTGAACAGTTCAAATAGAGGATAACGGGACAACGCCATGTTTATAAAAGCCAAACAAAGCCGGGTATTCCAGGATGTGGTGGAACAGATCCAGAATGCCATTATCAGCGGCAAGCTCGAACCGGGCAGCAAGCTTCCGGCAGAGCGGGAGCTTAAAGACATGTTCAATACCAGCCGGGGAACCCTGCGGGAAGCCTTGCGGGTCCTGGAACAGAAAGGGCTCATTGAAATAAAGCTGGGCGTTTCCGGCGGGGCCATTATCAAGCGTATTGATGCCGGGATCATGATTGAATCCATGGCCCTTCTCATCCGCTCCGGCGAAGTCTCCCTTGAACACCTGGCGGAATTTCGGATCAAAACCGAGGGAAGCATCCTGGAGCTGGCTACCCAGCGCGCCACAAAAAAAGATATCAAAGAACTTGAAAAAATGTTTAACCGGGCAAAAGCCTATTATGAGCAGGGCGACTGGGAAAATTTTCTTTTAACCGATGAAAAAATGCATACTTATATCGGCATCATGACCCGCAACCCGGTATTCCAGTTTGTGCAGAAAACCATCCACGACAATATCCACCTGTATTACAGCGAATTTCTTCCCATGGACAAGGAAAGAACCCTTGAAAACCTAACGGATTTTAAAAAGATTATTGATGCCATGAAGGCTGGTGATGAAAAAGCTGCCTCTGAGATTATCATGGATCATGTCAAGCGGTTCAATGATAAAATGCTGGAAAAAAACCGGCAAAAAGCAAAGAAATAAAGCCCCTGCTCTACTGCCCGTTTTCATAATGGCGCACAACCGAGCGCACCCCGTTCATCATGCTGACGTTCCCAAAGCAGAAAGCCCGTGTGAAATAATCTTCCTTCAAGCCTAAGGCCTTGAATATCTCTTTTTCCGGGATGCCTTTTTCCCATAGGTCAATGATGGATCCATAGAGATCCTCAAGAAAGGCAAGCTTTGCCATGATCCGCTCTTGGCCGTTTTCAATCTTTGGAAAATGACTGCATAAAAGCATATCAAAGTCTAGTTTCAAAACCTTTTTCAAGGATTCAATCTCGGTCCCAAGGCATTCATCAGCCCGGAAATATTTGATCCGGTCCGCCAGATAGAGATCCCCTGAAAACAGGATGCCGGCCTCCTTAATAAAAAAAGCCGTATGATCCTTTGAATGACCCGGCGTATGCACAGGGACCATGACGCCCAGGACCGTGTCAATGATTTCCGGGAAAAGGTCTACATGAAGGGGCAAAGCCCTTCCCCATACAAGCTTCTGATAGGGCAGAATCCTGAAGGGCCGGGCCATCTTTTCAATGGTCATGGGATGGCCGTAAACCGGCACCCCCATAGCCTGCCGGATGGCTCCTGCATTGCCGCTGTGGTCCTCATGGTGATGGGTCAGAAAAATCCGTTTAATCCCATGCTCCCCTGCAATCTTCAGCACTTCCTTTTTCATATGGGAAAGCCCGGTATCCACCATGAGATCCTGAAGCACAAAACAAAAAGAGGTCATCAACGGTGCCCCGACAGGTGACCAGCCGAGCCTGAACCCTTTGACCCCATTGAAATCATATGTTTTTAAAAGCCGCATACCCGATTTTTTTATACGCTGCCCCCAGAATTTACAAGCAAAATCATTTATCCCCTCTTGCAATTTAAAAGCCAAATGTCTATAAAAGAATCTGATCAGATAATTGATTATTTTTAAAATTAGATTTAATGAGGGGACCTATGAAGACTATGCCGGTAAAAACACCGATTGATGCGTTGATCGTTAAACAGGAAATTCAAAAAATGGGGCTTAAATCCGTGGGCCTTGCTTCCATCCGGGAACTCAACCGGATCGTAAACAATATTGAGACCGCGTCCGGTGCAAAATATATCCGCATGGAAATGGGCGTACCCGGTCTTGAACCCCCGAAGATTGCAGTGGATGCGGAAATAGAAGCATTAAAAAGAGGGGTCGGCTCCAAATACCCGCCCTTTGACGGCATCCCTGAATTGAAACTGGAAATTTCCCGGTTTGTTAAAAATTTTCTGGATGTGGATATCAGCCCGGAACCCTGCTTTCCCACGGTGGGGTCCATGCAGGGCTGTTATATGGCCATGATGTGCACCACCCGGCGCCGCAAAGGCAAGAATAAAATTCTGTTTCTTGACCCCGGCTTTCCGGTAAACAAACGCCAGGCCAGCGTCATCGGTGTACCCTATGACCATTTCGACGTGTATGAATACAGGGGAGAAAAGCTTAAAACCAAGCTTGAATCCTATCTTGAAAAAGGCGATATTGCTTCCCTGATGTATTCCAACCCCAACAACCCGGCCTGGATCTGCTTTACCGATGAGGAACTTGCAACTATCGGCGAACTGGCTACAAAACATGACTGCATTGTCATGGAGGATCTGGCCTATTTCGGCATGGATTTCCGAAAAGACTATTCCATTCCGGGTAAGGCCCCTTTTATCCCCACGGTGGCCAAATACACGGACAATTACATTTTGCTCATCTCCAGCTCCAAATCCTTTTCCCTGGCAGGCCAGAGAATCGGCATGACCGCCATCCCGGACAAGCTCTTCAATTCCACGGGCGACAGCCTGGAAGCCTATTTCGGGTCCAATAAATTCGGCTATGCCTATATTTTCGGGGCCATGTATTCCCTAAGCTCCGGTGTGTCCCATTCCAACCAGTACGGGCTTTACGGCCTTTTAAAAGCCGTCAACAACGGTGAATACAATTTTGTGGACAGTGTAAAAGAATACGGCGACCGGGCCCGGGTCATGAAAAAACTCTTCACTGACAATGGGTTTGAAATTGTCTATGACATGGATGACACAGTTAAAATTGCAGACGGGTTTTATTTTACCATCTCCTATCCCGGCTTTACCGGCATCGATCTGGTGGAAGAACTCCTCTACTACGGTGTCAGCGCCATTTCCCTTACCACCACGGGCAGCGACCGCCACGAAGGCCTCAGGGCCTGCGTGTCCCTCACCGGAAAAGAACGGTTCAAAGACCTTGAGAACCGGCTCAAAGCCTTTGAAAAAGATCATCCAAAGGACAGCAGTTTCAAAGTCTTCGCTTTATAAGATCAAAGGCCTGGTGCAAATTCAGTTGATACCGTTTGCCCAGGCCTTATTCGTCTGATCTCTATTTCGTCTGATCCAAAGCCGCGCTTAAGCCTTCAATAATCCGGGTCACCTCATCCATGGTTGTATAGTGAACAAAGGAAAGCCGCAGCACGCCTTTGTCAATGGGAATATTCATTCCCTGAAGCGGCCTCACCCCGTAGAAATGACCCAACCCCACCATTAATTTTCGCTCCGTCAGGCTCTTAAATACCTCTTCCATTGATTTCCGTCTTGGGATAATCGATACCGTGGGTGCGCGCAAGCCTGGATCATCCGGCCCTAGAACGGTGATATCCTCCCGGCTGCGCAGCCAGTCCATCAACGGCGTCAACAAAGCTGTCTCATAGACCTGGAACATTTTCTGAATTTGCCGGCCCCGTTCGGCAGGTTTGGTATCTGTGTCAAAATGATGGGCAAAGACCGTATCCAGATAGTCTGCCAACCCTGAAACAGCTGCAATCTGGGCATGATCCGGCCCGGCAGGCGTCATCTTTTTTCTTGGAATTTCTGAATTAAAATAATGCCCCTGGTTGGGCAATGCATCCAGGAGTTCCTTTTTAATGGTCATGAGCCCAAGGTGCGGCCCCCACGTTTTATAAAGGGAGAATAGATAAATATCAGCCCCCAGCGCCTGGATATCCGGCAGCCCGTGGGGCGCATAAGACACCCCGTCCACAACCACCCGGGCTCCGGCAGCCTTTGCTTTTGCGGAAATTTCCGCCACCGGGTTGACATGGGCTATAATATTGGAACAGTGAGGGAATGCCAGCAGCCGGGTCCGGGTGGAAAAAAGGCCATCAAGATCATCCGGATTCAGCCGTCCTGTCCGGGGATCAACGCGCCACTCTTTTACCATGATCCCGGTCTTTTCAAGGCGCCGCCAGAACCCTGCGTTGGCTTCATGATCCTGGTTGGAAACAATGATTTCATCCCCCCTGTCCCATATTTCACGAAACGCCTGGGCCAGCACGTAAAGGTTCTGTGTAGTGGACGGACCGAAATGAACCTCATCCTCATCCACATTCAGATAAGCCGCCATCCGTGTATAGGATTCATCCATTGCCGCCCCGGCTGCCAAAGAAGCCGGATAGGGGTAATAGGGCTGAACCTTGGTTTGCGTGTAATAATCCGCCAGCCGGGAGATCACCTGTTGACAGGTATAGGAACCGCCTGCATTTTCAAAAAATCCCCAGCCTTTTAACGAGGGTTCTTCAAACGCAGGAAATTGACTTCGGATAAATGTTGAATCAAGTTGAGGCATGATAGGCATCCTTCCTTTCTTTAAATCAGGGTTAATATCTGAAAATAAGCCGAGACTTTAACCTTTGTCAATCACAATCAAATCCTGCATCCCAAAATCCCATCACTGAAAAACAAGAAATCTTGCTGTATTTCAACCCTTCCTGTTATATGAAACTCCCCTATACGACCCGAATAATTTAAATCATGAGATTGATAAGATTATTCAAAAATGAATTAACAAAAGAAGCTGCAGACTGGGTAAAAAAAAGTTTATTTCCGCTGAGCAGGCAGAGGCGGTCTGCTCTTGTTACGGGATCGATTTCCACAATCAGAACAAGCGGTCTTACAGTTATTTTATTCTTGTGCCGCTGGGGTATCTTTTCTTGGGGCTGGCCCTGATCAAGCTTATCGGCGCCAACTGGGAAGACATTCCCCGCGCCGTCATAATGGGCGGGCTGTTTTACGGCGCCTCGATCATGCTGATCGCTCAAATCTATCATATTGACGAGCATTTTCCGATGGAATTTTCTGGTGGGCTGCCGGGATCGGCATCTGGCTTGAATATTGTCTTTCCTGGGGGCTTGGCGGGTTCAGGATCTTTGCCTTCGGGCCCTGCGGCTTACCCTCATTTCCCTGCTGGTTTTCAGTTTCAAGGACCCCTGGTCCGAGCTCATGGACGCTGAATGGCAGATGCCGGCCGCAACATTGTCCGCCTCATGCATGCTCTGCATCATCTCAGTGTGGCTGGTGCGCCTTACCGGGAAACCGCTCCTTGAGATCGGGCTGTTTGCCCTGCTGTATCTGGCGGTTTCTCTGATTCTGATAAAGGCCGGAAATTAAAAATTTGAATTTGTTCTACAGGTTGCAGACAATATCGTCCTGATCCTTTCCGGCATCCGGCTGATTATCCGGGGAATCCAGAATGCTGTTTCCCATTATTTTTTCATCGGGGTTCTGGTTATTCTGGTAACGGGTCTGCTGCGATATATCGACCTTGTCGGGGACTATATCGACGCTGCACCGCTCTTTGCCGTTTTTGCAGTCATCCTCCTGTCTGCCGCAAAATTCTGGAAATCGCACCATGCCGGAGCCGGGAGGGCATCATGAATAAAAAAATATTCCTTGCCGGACTCTTGCTTGCCCTGGGATTTCAGATCAGTGTCCTGATCGCAGAATATGCCAATGCCGTGTAACCGCTCAAAACCGTGCCCGTAGATCCAAGGAGTCTGTTTCGCGGCAATTATGCCCGGCTCAAATACGAGATATCCGATGTTCCGGCGAAAGACATTCCTGAAACGCAGCCCCTCCGCAACGGAGAAATCGTTTATGTCAAATTGAAGCCCTACATGTTTTTCCCTTATCCGGCCTCCTGCCGGGTCAGTCATATACATCCGCTTGCCCGTACTGTTGACTCGAGATCCCCGGTCATCAGGAATGATACGCCGGGTAGTCTGTGTGGAAGGGCGGGGCAAAAAAATTGTAAAAATGGTTGCACATGGTTTTGTTGTTTTCCGGAAGCTGAAGATTATTGCTCTGCTTGACAAATAAAAAATGGTGAAGATTCGTTTCCGGAGAATTATCCTGATAAAAACGCCTGAATTTTTCTTTGGCGTCATGCAGGTTTAATCTCAGGGCAATGGCCGGGTTGTTGTTGACTTTGGGGTATGCCTTGATTTCGCCCTGCCCGATTTCCTCAAACATCAAGGCTTCCTTATATACCAGGGCATGTTTGGGGTGAACGGTAATCACCAGATCGTCCAGGTGAAGATATTCCATTGCATATTTGAGCATGATCTTATTGCCATGCATGAGAATATTCTGTGATCCGTTCCTAAATCCAGGATGTGTGGCAAGGCAACCGACTTCCCCGATCCTCCTCCCTTGTATCCTAAGATGGTCTAAGTCTATTTTATAAATCCGGTCCATGGGCAACCCATGTGTCGAATCTGGAAAAAGACTGACCGTAAATACCAGCTCCTGATCATTTTTCCCGATAAAGACCGCTGTTTCCTCTAAAAAATGATTTTTAAGTATTCTGTACCGGCAGGCAGACTCTGCAGCGTTGACATAGCCTTCTTTGATGTATACCTCCTGAACAAGTTTCAAGGCTGTGAAATAGTCTTCGACACAGCTGGCAGGTTTGAAATGGTAGGGTTCCATTTTCAGATCATCTATTCTGATGAGTTGCCGCAGTTCCGCCTGGCTGGTATATTCTTTTTTTAGATCAGTCATAGGTCCCTTTCTCTTAACCATTAACCGCAGAAAACAAAACTTTGTTGGAGTTGTTCGGGTGACATGGTCACTATTATAAAAACAATAAAAATGCAATAACAATATAGCGTTTCAGCAATAATCGCACCAGGCAGCCGGAATTTGCCTTAAAAGTTTGAAAAGCCTCTGTCTTTTTTTAAAAAGAATATAATTTCAAATAATTATGATGCCGGAAGACACGTCCCTGGCTTCAGGAAACAGACTCAGGCCGGGAAACGGAGAACAACCGATTTCATTAAAAGTGTATGGAAAACCATCCGGTATATCTTCTTTTCACCATAACCGACTTTAATCATTATAAAAAATCGTATATATTTTTGTGTATGAAAAACAATACACAGAAGGACCCAATCGAATCTTTTCATAGGAAAAACATGGTTGGAAAAGGCTTGAGCAGGCATGTATGGAAATCACTACACCATATCCCTGAAGTCTTCAGCCTTCAGCCCGCATTTTTTCATCATATCATAGAAATCAGCCCTGTATTTGCCGGAAAGTTTTGCCGCCAGGCTGATATTTCCTTTGGTCACGCGGAGCAATTGCATGATATAGTCTTTTTCAAAACTCAGCTTTGCCTCTTTAAAAGGTTTAAACTCGTCATGAACCTCTTTTGGGTCCAGCAGAAGCAGTTCCTCCGGGATAACAGGATCTTTGGACATTGCAACACAGTATTCAACAATATTTTTCAATTCTCTGACATTCCCGGGCCAGGTCGCCCGGACCAGTTTTTTCATTGCAGCAGATGAAAACTGGCTGACATTTTTTTTCATCTGCTGCCGGAATTCATTTAAAAAATAGTGGGCCAGAACAGGGATGCATTCTGGCCGTTCTCTCAGGGGGGGCAGCGTTATTGGAATGACATGGATTCTATAATAAAGGTCTTCCCTGAAGTTCCCCTTGGATACTTCATCGGATAATTTTTTATTTGTAGCGGCAATGATCCTGGCTTCAAATTTAATTTTTTCATTTCCACCCAGGGGGTAGAACTCATTTTCCTGCAACACCCTGAGCAGCTTGGCCTGAACGGAAACCGGTATTTCCGATATCTCATCAAAGAAAAAAGTTCCGTTGCGGGCCTGCTCCAAAAAACCTTTCTTATTATTTACAGCACCGGTGAATGCCCCTTTTTTAAAACCGAAAAGTTCACTTTCAAACAGTGCTTCAGGTATGGCGGCACAATTGATGGCAAGAAATGGGCCGTGTTTCCTGGAACCGCTTATATGGATGGATTTAGCGACCAGTTCTTTGCCGGTGCCGCTTTCACCTTCAATCAATATATTGGAATCGGTTCCAGCTGCCTGGACAATTCTCCCCAGAGCCGTTTTCATGGTTTTATCTTTGGCAATGATATTTTCAAACCCAAATTTTTTAGACACCATGGAGCGCAGCTCTTTTACCTCTTTTGTTAATTTATTTTTTTCAAGACATTGTTTGACATGGTGAATCAGTTCGGAATCTTCAAAGGGTTTTGTGAGATAGCTGTAAGCCCCCTTTTTTATGGCAGATACTGCTTTTTCGATGGTACCGTATGCCGTCAGTATGATGACGGGCAGTTCCGGATCAATCCTGTTCAGGGACGCCATCAGTTCAATGCCGGTTTCATCTTTCAGTTGATAATCGATAATGGCCATATCAAAGAAAACATTACCCGCTGCAGCCAGGGCCTGTGAACCGTTTGATACGTCCGTGACCCTGTATTTTTCAGCCTCAAGCCTCATTTTAAGAACTTTCAGTAAAGAAAGGTCATCATCAACAATCAATATCTTTTCCATTTTGAATACCCCGGGGTCACAAATCGCTGTCAATTTTCGGCATGATTTCCTCCGCCTTATATTTCAACCCTTCCGGACCAGGCTTCCCGATAGTTTTGTCTGGATTCAGGTCTATTTCCTTTAGCCGCTCGATCTTATTTTGAAGCAGTTTTTTTTCATCTTCAAGGGTTTTTATTTTTAATGACAATACAGACAGTTTACTATTTTGGCTTTCTGTTTTCTTTATTAATGATTTTTCTGAAGCAGCCAGTGCGTTTATCTGTTTTTCATACTTAAGGATTTCACGGTTAAGGGCCAGTTGTTTTTCTCTGTCATCCAGGATACGGGTCAGCAGAAGTGAGAGGACCCTTGCAGATTGAACATAATTGGATAAGATAACGTCATCGGTTTGAGGGATACGGCTGTAATATTCCAGGATACGTTGGCTTTCCCCGGCGGCAGACGTGTAGTCCTCGTTCAGGACAAACGCCTGGGTTGAGGTCAGATATTGTTTTTCGCCCGTATCAATAGATGCGGGCAGAGAGCTCAACGGGTTGGCGTGCTGACAGCCTGATAAAAGCAGGCCCGCTACAATGCCGCAGGTAACGTAAAAACCATTTTTGTGCCTTTTGAATACTGACTTTCTGCCCATATGTCTCCCCCATGCGCCTTGATTATATATTTTGAAATCGAAAGTCCCAGTCCGGTTCCCATTCGAGTACCAAGGCCGCTGTCAATTTGTTTGAATTTATAAAAAATCTTTTCAAGATGTTCAAGTTTAATTCCAGGGCCGTTATCCTCAACCGATATCATCAAATTTTTACCGGCATTTGCAGGCAGACAGTGAATGAGAACCTTACCTCTTTCCGGTGTGAATTTCAGGGCATTGCCGATCAGGTTATCCAGAACTTCAATGATTCTGTCCTTGTCTATGCAGACATCCGGAAGATTTTTCTGGGGAGGAAAAAATTCAAGCATAATTTTTTTCTGTTGTGCCAGAGGCGCCAGTTTCAGAATTGATTTACGAATAATGTCAGGCAGGCTGATATTGATGTAATTGTATTCCATCCGTTTGGCTTCCATTTTGGAATAATCGAGAATCCGCATGACCGAATTTAAAAGCCGGTTGCACTCATCGTGAATCAGGTGGAACAATTCATTTTGTTTTTTAGGATCATCCGAATAAAACCCCCGGGACAGCATGGTGGATGCTTCTTTGATAGAAGTGATCGGGGTCCTCAGTTCGTGGGACACATGGCCGACAAAATCGGCTTTCAAACTATCCAATTCTTTTAAGCGGCGGCACATGGCATTGAACTGCAATGACAGGTCCTGGATTTCTTTCGGCCCCTTCACGGTTAGAATTTCCTCGAAATGCCCCTGGGAGATTTCTTTTGTTTTTTTTTGAAGGCGGGTGACTGAATTTGTAATTGACCGTGTGTTGAAAACGGTGATGATCATTCCTGAAAAAACAGTCAGCATTGTAATAATGACGGTTACAACAAGCGTCTGATGACTCGTTTGACTGGACTGGTTTGTTTTGCCGGTAATAATCTCCTGGGAAACGGCAAGAATTTTTTTCAGGTTTACGGCTGTTATGCTGAGATCAGGGCCTTTTTCCCTTAAGGATAAATCTATCGTATTTTCTTTTCCAGATTTAAGCTTTTCAGCTGTTTCTTCAAACCAGTCCAGATATCCATTCAAATCGGCAAAGGATTCAGCAAGAATAGCAGTTTGTTCATCCGTCTCCATAAGATCTTTAAATATTTCAAAATCTCTATTTAAACCAATTTTCACATCAAGAAACCGGTTGTAATAATCAATATCTCCGGACACAAAATATTTTTCACCGAAATTGACAAGGGAAACAAGGGAATCCATGAGGCGATCCCCCACGATGAGACTTTTTTGGTTTTTGACCACAATTTCCCGGGTAAGCTTCTGAAGCCCGGTCAGGTTGAAGATGACTGTGCTGCCAAGGATAAAAACAAGCAAAAGGATAATTACATTTCCGATCACCAGACGTTTGAAGATGGTAAGTGGTATCATATTAATAAATCTCAAATTTAAAAACGCCGAAACCTAAAGGAAACAGCCGGATTCTATATTGTAGGATTGAAAGCCAGGCCACTGGTCAGGGGAAGAATTAGGAATCTTATTGTATTCTGACCTTTGCTGTTATATGAAATCCCATATGTGATCCCTGATTTGATAAATCACATTTTCTGTAAAAGAATACAATCAATCCGGCAGATTTTAGAATTTGTTACGTCAGGGTCATGGCTTTTTCAGGGCAAATCTCCTGACAGCAGAAACAGGTGATGCAGGTGTCGGCATCCACAACAGGAAGGTCTTTCTTCATTGTGAGCGCCTGGACCGGACACTGTTCTACACAGGCACCACAGGCTGTACACAGGGTTGAATCAGCCTTTGGCCTTACCTTTGCCCTGGTGTTCATGAATTCCTGGATCGCCGGGTTCCCGGCAATGGCTTCACCGCTCATGGGCGGCAGCTTGAAATTCGGTATCACCTGCATCTGCCCGTCTATCCGGACCGCTTCAGGGTCAAAATCCCCAAGCCCCAGCGCCTTTGCCTTCTGAAGAAACCGCAGTGCCCCGGGATCAATCCCCATCATCCGGGCCACAACGCCATCCATGGCCACGGCATTGTCTGCTGCCAGGATCAGGCCGATATGTCTCAAATCAGGGGAGGCAGGCCCGTTTCCCTCCATACCCATGACAGCATCCATGATGAACAAATCCGGAACCCTAAGCCGAAAGACTTCCACAATAAGCTCATGAAACCGTGCCGGCGTGCCGGCGATCTGGTGCAGTCTTGCTTTTTGTCCGCCGGGCAGAATCCCGTAGCTGTTTTTAATGGCCCCGGTCATGACCGTAAGCCCGTGGGTCTTGAACTTTGGCAGACTGATCAGGATGTCTGCATCCAGAATTTCTTTGGACACCCCGACTTCAGGCATGAAATGGGGATCAAAGGCAAGATTTTGGGGGGAATTGCCAAGATTCCGGTAATATCCCTTTGCCGCAGCCATCAGCCCGGTTTTTTCAAATCCGTTTTCATTGTCCCCATAATTGAACAGTCCGGGGTTGTCACCCACGATAAGTTCAGCCGGAGACAGGGTTTCAACTTTTTCAACCACAGCCGTCAGCAGCGCCGGGTTTGTGACGATATGTTCTTCAGCAGCAGATGCCCGGAGCACATTGGGCTTGATCACCACTTTTTTCCCGCTAATCTGAAGCGGGAAAAGTTCAAAAGCCCGATCAACCGATTCCCGGCAGGTTTCGTAGGATGCCGGGTGAATCATGACACGATGCATGGTATTTTCTCCTTATCAGTGTCCGCACCCTCCGATATGACCGCCACAGGCCTGCTTTATGGTCATTTCAGGCAATGCGTGATTTTCAAACAAACCGATATTGTCCTGGATAGATCCTTTTGACGCTTTGTAAACCCTGATCCCCATTTCATTTAATTTATTGATGGCACCGGCACCAATACCGCCGACAATTATATGATCCACCATTTTCCCGTTTAATGCCTTTAAGGGATTGCACATGCCGTGGACATGACCCAGGTCCTGATTGTTAATGGTGTTAACGGATTTTTCTTCTGTATCAAATACGACAAAGAGCGGTGCCGAACCAAAATGCCCGAAAATTTCGCTGTTCAATCCTTGATCCGCTTCAACCGGGAAACATATTTTCATTTTTTAATCTCCGTGTTTTTTTGTAAATTGTTCTTCTTATACACCATTTTTTAAAAAATTGCGCTAATTTAGTCGGCTGTCAGTTTTTTACTGTTTTTAAATTCCCACAGGGGTTTGGCAATTTTTTACAATACTATACTTTTCATTATGATTATTGTAGCATCGAATTTTTAAAAAAATCCCATATGCAGGCTGATGAATACACTCAAAGATACATATTTCAGACAGAACGCGGCAGGCGTTGCCATGGCGGAATTTTTCTGGGGTCTTGGATTTCCCGTCATCCTGGAATCCACCTTTCTCCAGGTTTTCCTCAAGAACAACGGGGCATCCGACTTTCTCATCGGTCTTGTTCCTTCCATCCTGATTCTCGGCGTCTCCATCTTTCCTTTGATCTCAAGTTATCTGACACGGAACCATGAAAAGAAAAAAAACATTGTGATTTATCTTCACCTGATTTCTTCTTGCTCCACCCTGTTTTATGGTATTTTCCTGTTTTTTGTGAAAGATACCGCCCTGATTGTACCGGCTTTCTTTTTTTCCTATATGATCTTTTCCCTGTGTCTTGGCATAACCCTTCCGGTCTGGCTTCATTTTCTGGTAAAAATATTTTCCGAAAAAAGCGTTCAGGGCTTGAGCATCATGTATATTGCCCAGAATATCGCCAAAGTGATCGCCAGTTTTTTTATTATCAGACTGGTGGAAACCTTTTCATTTTCTATTTATACATCATCCCTTATTTTTCTGATTTCAGGATGCAGTTTTCTTCTGGGGTCATTGTGCTTTATATTCACAAAGGAAGTTTCCCTGACTGAAAAGGAGCCTTTTCTGAAAACCTCTTTTTTTCTTCACACAAAAGAAACCATTCTTGAAATGATGCAGAATAAAAACCTGACCAAATACCTGATCGGAGATCTGGACAATTATGTCATCATTACGGTGCTTTCTTTTTATGCCAATTATGCGACCCAGTATTTCAACATAAAGGCGTCCACGGCTGCCGGGCTCTTTGTCGGATTTATCTATGCCGGGTCCATTCTTTCCAATCTGATGCTGGGCACCTTCAACCTTTTGACCCTGAAACAAAAATTTTTATCCACAAAATTTCTCTCCCTTATAAGTCTTATGGTATTGATTTTTTTTCCCGGGTTTTCAGGATTTCTGACTGCCAGTTTTTTAATGGGGTTCTGCCGGGGAACCAGGGGACTTGTGTATTCTCCCTCAATAAAACATTTCTGTAAACGGGCCGATACAACCGGGTACTTTGCTGCGGCCCCCCTTTTGACAATCGTTTTCGGGTCAGGATTCCCGGCCCTTTCAGGAAAAATGCTGGATCTTTTTTCACATTTGGGGAGCCTCTCCTATCAGATCCTGTTTGGTGTTTGTTTTTTCATTATAATCATCACTCTGATTTTTGGCCGGCTTACGGATTTTGACAATGAAACCCATAAGGCACCCTTGAAAACCATTTAATAGGCTATATGTTCGTAGATACTTTTTTTAAAAAAATAATAAGGACATGTTTATGGAAACCAAAGACACTCAAACAACCGGGAAAATTTTTCTCCGGCTCATCTGGAAGGTCCTCCCTTTTTTAACGGTTGTGCTGATCATTCTTTTGATCGTACTTCCCCTGGGCAGAAAAATTTCAGAAAAAAAAGATGCCCTTGCTGAAAATCAATCCAAGGGGGGGATTGCTGAAAAAGCATTGACCAATGTCATCACAATGGCCATTGAGCCTTCCCTGATAAAAGAAAAAATCAGCCTTCCAGGGGTTGTAAAACCCTGGATTTCGCTTCAGGTGGTCTCTGAAATAAGGGGCAAGATTGTGGATAAAAAAATCATGGAGGGCCGACGTGTAAAAAAAGGTGACATCCTCGCCGTCATTGATGCCGGCGATTATCAGAATGCCTATAATGCAGCTCTTGCGTCCCATGAAACGGCTCTGGCAACGGAAACCCGGCTCAAGGCCCTGCTCAAGAATAATTTTGCCACCCAATCCCAGTACGACGATGCTGCCGCACGGGTCAAGACCAGCCAGGCAGAGCTTGACAGCGCCAAACTCAATCTGAGCCGCTGCACCATCCTGTCGCCCATGGAAGGTGTTGTTGACCGAATTTTTATTGAAAACGGAACCTTCCTGAATCCAGGCGACCCCGTGGCCCAGATTCTCCAGATCGATAAACTGAAAATAGAGGTGGGTATCCCCGAATCCGATGTGGATGCCGTCCGAAAACTGAAATTCTTTGATATGACCTTTGATGCCCTCAATGGAAAAGCCGCAACCGGAGAATACCATTATCTTTATAAAACCAGCGATTCCATGGCACGCCTTTACAATCTTGAAATCAAGGTGGACAATCCGGATGGCGAGATTCTGCCTGACATGTTTGCCCGTGTTGAGATTGTAAAGCAACAGGACCCCAGCGGGCTTGCAGTCCCCATATATTCCCTTGTCATGGTTAATAGGGAAACCGGTGTCTATGTTGAAAAAGATGGCGTGGTCCATTTCAGGCCTGTGAAGACCGGGTTTATGGACGGATGGAAAACCAAAGTGTCTGAAGGCCTGGAACCGGGTGAAAAAGTCGTGGTTGTCGGTCATCGCATAATTGAAGACGGAGAAAAGGTCACTATTGCAAAAACCATCCGGGACATGGAGGAGATTTCCCAATGATAATCTCTGATATTTCCATTAAAAACAGGACCAGTGTATTTGTGCTGGGCATTATCATATTTGCCATCGGCGTTTATTCCTATATGGCGCTTCCAAGGGAAAGCGAGCCGGACATCACCATTCCCTATGTATTTGTCCGGACTGAATATCGAGGGGTTTCCGCATCTGATATTGAAACCGGCATCACCGTTAAAATCGAAAAAAAACTCAAGGGCCTGGACAAGGTAAAAAATATCAGCTCGGTCAGCTCCCAGGGATTATCTCAGATCAATATTGAATTTCTTCCCGGTACGGATATTGATGAGGTCCTGCCCAAGGTAAAGGATAAGGTGGATGAGGCAAAAAACGATCTGCCCACGGATCTTGAAAACGACCCTTCCGTATTTGAAGTGAATATTTCGGAAATGCCCATTGTCATTTATTCCCTGGCCGGACCCTGCGGACCCGCCATGCTCAAAAAAATCGCAGATGATCTCAAGGACGATATCGAGGCCATCCCCGGAATCCTGGAAGTGGAGGTGACCGGCGGTCAGAAAAGGGAAATCAGGGTCGAGGTTGATCCGGATAAACTGGCTTATTACCGGATTCCCATTACCTCGCTTCAGCATGCTGTTGTGAGCGAGAACCAGAATACATCCGGCGGAGCCATTACCCTGGGCGACGGCCGCTACCAGCTTAAGGTGCCCGGGGAGTTTGAAACGCCTGAGGAGATTCTTTCCCTGGTTGTGGCCACCCATATGGGTCACCCCATTTACCTGAAGGATGTGGCAACGGTTGTGGACGGCGTCAAGGAAGAAACTTCCAGATCCCGTCTGAATGGTGTGGAGGCGGTCAATATTTCCGTAAAAAAAAGAGCCGGCGAGAACATTATTTTTATCGCTGATAAGGTGGATGAAGTCATAAAAAAAGCAGAACAGACGTTTCCGAAAAACACCACCATTACCAAACTCATGAACAAATCCAAAGATATAAAGCTCATGGTGGCGGATCTTGAAAACAATATCATTTCCGGACTGATACTGGTCGTTGCCGTTCTCTTCATTGCGCTTGGATTCAGGAATGCCCTCCTTGTCGGGATTGCCATTCCATTTTCCATGTTCCTTTCCTTTGCCGTGCTCCACGCCATGGGATATACCCTGAACATGATTGTCCTGTTCTCCTTAACCCTGGCTCTCGGAATGCTGGTGGACAATGCCATTGTTATTGTTGAAAACATTTACCGCTATATGCAGCAGGGTGTTCCAAAAATAGAGGCTGCCATGAAAGCCACGGGAGAAGTGGCCTGGCCTGTTATCGGGTCGACCCTGACCACCCTTGCCGCATTTTTCCCCATGATTTTCTGGCCCGGTATCATGGGGGAATTCATGAAATATCTGCCCATCACACTTATCATCACACTGACATCTTCCCTGGTGGTGGCCCTTGTCATCAATCCGGCCATGTGTGCTTTTTTTCTGAAGCCAAAGACGCTGCAAACAGGAAAGGCTTTGACAGCGGAAGAAATAAGTGCCCAGGGTGAAAAGCCCATTGAAATAAAAGGGATGATATTAACGTTTTATACAAAACTGCTCAACAAGGCCCTGAATCATAAGTTCACCGTGTTGACCGGCGCTTTTGCAATGCTGGTGATCTTTTTCATGGTCTGGTTATATCAGATCGGGGTTGAGAAACCGGTTGAATTTTTCCCGCCCATTGATCCAAGGGCCGTATATGTTAATATTGATATACCGGAAGGCGCAGACCTCGACTATATTGACCGTACGGTTAAAAAAATTGAAATGGCCATAGCCGGTTATCCCGGAGGCGACTATGGCGATGCCTTAAGGCTTCAGGAACATGAAAATGCCGACGGTACAAAATTCACGGCACCTTCCAATATCAACAATATCGAACATATCTATACAAAAGCAGTGCAGACTTCAGGGGCATCTGTATTTGACTCCAATCTTCCCAACCACATCGGCATACAGTTCATTGATTTTGAACACAGGAAATCTCCAACCAAGGATGACCTGGAAGAATTAAGACAGCGGGTCAAAAACATTGCCGGTGTAAAAATCACGGTGGATGAACAGCAGGAAGGCCCTCCAACAGGACCGCCCATTAATATCGAGATCTCGGGTGATAATTTTGAGGTATTGAGCAAAATTGCGGAAAATTTTAAAAAACTGGTGGAGAATATCCCCAATGTCAAAGACGTCAGGGATGATTACCAGGGGAGCCTGCCCAGTGTCGAGATAAACATCGACCGCCAGAAAACAGCCCTTTTCGGTCTCACCACCAGCGCCATCGGGTTTGCATTGAAAACAGCCTATAACGGACTTGATGTGTCAACCTTTTATGAAGGGGATGAGGATTACGACATTGTTGTAAAACTGAATGAGCCCGATAGGAGGGTGGATGATGTTCTCCATAAACTCATGATCCCGACTCCCACGGGAGAAATCGTACCCCTGACAACCCTTGCAAATATCGAGTATAAAGTCACTCTCGGGGATATTGTCCGGAAAAACCATGAACGCGTGGTAACGGTAAAAGCCAATGTGGATGAATCCAAAACCACCAGCACCGTTGCCAGGATGGCGGCCATGGAACTCTTGAAAAAAGTCGATATGCCCCCCGGATACAAATATAAATTTACAGGAGAAGACCAGGAGCAGAAAGAATCCGAGGCGTTTTTGTCAAAAGCCTTTATTGTAGCCCTGTTTTTGATTTTTCTGATTCTTGTGACATTATTCAATTCCGTGATCCAGCCGGTCATTATCATGATCTCGGTGGTGCTGTCCCTTGGCGGCGCATTCTGGGGACTTGCCGTGATCAATTCACCCTTCGGCGTCATCATGACCGGGGTTGGAATTATCTCCCTTGCCGGTGTGGTGGTCAACAACGCCATTGTTCTCATTGACTATACCAACAGGCTCAGAGAAAACGGGATGAGTGTCCGGGAGGCAATTGTTCTGGCAGGGGCCACCCGCCTGAGGCCTGTATTTTTGACAGCCATTACAACGATCCTCGGTCTGATCCCCATGGTAACAGGTATCAGTTATGATTTTCATATCATGGAAATGGTGCTGAGCAGCGAATCCAGCCAGTGGTGGAAATCCATGGCCAGTGTGGTGATCTTCGGCCTGATGCTTGCTACGCTCCTGACCCTGGTGGTTGTTCCGGTTCTGTACGAATCCATTGAAAGAAGCAAGATTTTTCTCATAGACCGGTATAAAAAAACCAGACTCTTTTTTATGGGGTCGGAACAACCCAATCCAACCTGATCTTTTTTTCAAACATGGAAGCCCAAAGAATTCTTCGGGCTTCCGCTTTTTAAAGAGACTGTTTTCTTCTATTCAGCAACGGATATCAGTTCAACATCAAAAATAAGGGCTGCATTGGGTCCTATGGGGTCACCCCCATTTTCCCCATAAGCCAGGTCGGCTGGAATAAAGAGCTGCCATTTGGAGCCTGTTTTCATAAGCTGAAGCGCTTCGGTCCAGCCGGAAATAACTCCGTTAACCGGAAAAGAAACCGGCTCACCCCGTTTATAGGAACTGTCAAATTCAGTTCCGTCCACAAGCGTACCGCGATAGTGGGTTGTTACCGTATCCGTCTCCTTTGGCATTTTCCCGGTTCCTTCTGTGATAACCTTATATTGCAGTCCGCTTTTTAAGGTTACTACGCCTTCTTTCTTTTTATTATTTGCAAGAAAGGCTTCTCCTTCCTTTTGATTTTTTTCCCCCAGCGCCTTTTTTTTCTGTTCCTGTTTTGCCATCATTCCCTGCTGAAAGGCAGTCAATGCAGATGCCATCTCCTCATCGGTCAGCAACGGCTTTGTTCCTGATAAGGCATCCTTGAATCCTTTCATGAGCATATCGGTATTGACTTCAATGGAGTCCCTTTTAAAATGGTTCCCCATATTGATTCCAAGTGCATAACTGATCTTGTCTTTATCGGTTTTCAGTAATTTGTTGTCAGCCGAATAGGCCTGCGTTGTCATACATAAAACAGCCAGTATTACGATCCATCCTGATTTCATTATATCCCCCGGTTAATAAAGTGAGATGTCTGATGAAACCCCTCCATGCAGACATTGGTTGAACTCTGGCACTTATCATGTTTCAAATACACTGTCAAACAAGGGATCACGAAAAAAAGAGGCCTGGCTTCATTTTTCACTGGAATAAAATTGTGGCCGGCATTATAAGGTGAATTTCAACATCATGGGCAAGATAAAGCGTGTCCTTAAGACTGTCTGATAAGGAGAAAATTCAATGAAATTTTATTTTAAAATCTTTGCAAAACTGATTGCTGTTTTTGCTTTTATACCCATTTTCACTTCAACTGGTCTGAGCGATTCTTCACCCGATTCGCCGCCCATGGAAGAACGATGGACCGGCAAAATCACGGGAATGGCAGAAGGAACATGGGTATTAAATACCTTGAAAAATAAAAATGCAGAGAATGAATTACCCATTAAAGGTGTTGTAAATATGAGCCTGAAGTCTGTTTCTGGAGGATTTGGCAGAGGCGCTTGTGAAGGAACAATAACAGGGAAAATAAAAGACGGCATTCTGAAGAGTGACTTTTCAGGCAGGGGCAGGATAAGCGAGGGAGAATCAGACATTTTTGGCGGCATGACTGGAACACTTACCGAAAAAACGGGCGCTGGTACTTACAGTTTTATTACTCCTATCGGAAATTATACGGGTTCATGGACCCTTGAAAAGGAATAATACCCCTTAACCCTGCTTTTTTTTAAGCCAGGATTCAAAATCAAGAACGATTTCTTGAGGCTCAGGGGCGACAATCTCTTCTTTTTTGGCCGGCAGCATGACATGGGCTTCCA
Organism: uncultured Desulfobacula sp.; assembly: GCA_964619205.1. Classification (GTDB taxonomy): domain Bacteria; phylum Desulfobacterota; class Desulfobacteria; order Desulfobacterales; family Desulfobacteraceae; genus Desulfobacula. Next base: position 36,437 of record CAZUDE010000015.1, read on the forward strand.
GAAACTGCCGGATATCACCCACTTCTTTGATCAGCAAAGACAGCTTTGATTCCATATGGGAAAGCACATCCCGGATATCCGGATCAGATTTCGGGATCTCTTTTTCATTGGCTTTTTTGTCTTTTTGTTGATGATGCTTTTCAATAAAAGACAGGCAGGTATCCCAGAAAATCTCCAGGGGCATATCCACTGTTTTGGCCTGGCTGTTGATCAGCTTTTCAGCAATGGCAGCAATACACCTTGACGCGGCCGTGTCCGGAAAAATAATGAAAAAAGGGGTCTGGGAAATCACCGAGGCCCTGACATTTTTATCTGATGCAATGATGCCCAAAGGTTCTATTTTTGCACTGAGAAACCGGCCCACGGTCTGTTTTAACCGGGCATAGGCTTTCCGGGCCGCCTTTCCTGATGTAACCTGATTGACAATCACTTTGACGGGGCAGTCATAGCTGTTTTTTGACAGGACTTTAAGCATGGAATAGGCGTCGGTCAGGGAGGTGGGTTCGGTTGTCACCACTAGGATGATTTCATGGGAGGCCATGCAGAAGGAAAGAACCTGGGATGAAATTCCGGCCGAGGTGTCAAAAATAAAAAAATCATAGGCCTCTAGATCCAGAAAGGCGCTGATCAATGTTCCTGTTTCCGTTCTGGTCAGATCGGCCAGCTTTTCAACACCTGAGCTTCCCGGAATGATATCAATCCCCTGATAGTTTCGGATCAGGATATCGTTTAAGCTGGATTGCCCGGAAATGACCGCCTCAAGATCCTTTTTGGGATAGATACCCGTAAGGATATTTACATTGGCAAGGCCGAGATCCGCGTCAAAGAGGCAAACTTTAAACCCGTCAGCAGCAAAGGCCAGCGAAAGATTGAGGCTGATACTGGTTTTTCCGACCCCGCCCTTTCCACTGGTAATGGTGATAATTCTGGCCATGATGGGTTGCCTATTTTTCCGGAAATGCAACCACCTTGACACCGGCGTTGTCCTTTTTAAGGGAAAACGCAATGCTGTGGCTCTGATATTCCGTCATAAGATGTTTATGTTGAAAGTTTATAAATTCAATAAATTCATTCTGAAGGTTTTGTCGCCTGGGGTTTTTTGTCAGAACCCGGAGCTGTTCATACCGTTGATAAAGGGACAAAATAGCCTCATTTTCTTTTTCAGGTTCCCGGATGGAGATTTTAAAACTGAGCAAAAGAGACATGTCTGGCGGCTTTTTATCAGATAACGCCGGGATGCCCTCATATATGATCCTGTAGAACCAGCCAAATCCTGAAAAAGGTATGAACATGGCCTTGAAACGATACTGGGGAAACCGATCGTTCAATTGATGGATGAACAGAATATTTTCAGGGTCGGTAATACCAAAGAGCAGGGTATTGTTTTTGACCATCAGCGGAAGAATCTTTTTTTCCATGGATGTGGATTTATCCAGAACCTTGACCAGAACATCCCTGTCATTGTCATTAAAAATAAAATCACTGATGGATCTGAACGGGATATGGAACAGGTCAAACAACAGGGTCTGCATGCCGGCGGCAGAAACCAGTTTTTTGTTCAACAGGCTGCTGATAAACGGGACGCCTTGATCCCGGGACTCTTTTAAGATTCTCTCCACACTGTCCCGGGAATGCATTTTTTTTAAAACCAGGGTGGACTGAACCGATATAAGCTTTTTATGTTTATGCAGAATGCAATAATTATCCAGAGGTGTGATCAGGTTCAGATCGCAGAGAACCATGCCGAAAAGGCGCTTTTTTTCAAGACTTACTGAATTTTGTCTTTTCTTTTGGATGGAAAGCACTGTGTCAATATCATCAAGGCGGATCATGCCTTCCTTGACCATGATTTCACCGGTCTTCAATGTTTCTGACCGACCTGGCGCTATGTTACTTAGGTGCTGCAATTATATGTGTCCGTTTCCCTTTTTTTTTGATGAATTGACCGGGAGGGTGATAATAAACCGGGTTCCTTTTCCCTTTTCCGATTGACAGCAAATCTGCCCGTTCAATTCTTTTACAATGGAATGGACAATGGAAAGCCCGAGTCCTGAGTTGGAAGTTCTGGCCTTTGTTGTTGTATAGGGCTCAAACAATGTTTCCCGGACTTTTTCATCAATCCCTGGCCCGTCATCGGAAACTTCAATTTCAATGCTTCCCGGAATCCGCTTTTTCTCATCAATCATAATTTTTGCAGATTCAGCCAGAAACCTCGTAGAAACCGTAATTTTTCCCCCTTTGTCCAGGGCTTCCGATGCGTTTTTAATCAGATTGATCAAGATCTGTTTCAATCCATTGGGGTCTGATTTTATTTTTGGCAGTTCAGGGTCAATACTGAGAGAGGCCTCTATCTGTTTTGGCATAAGGATGGATTTTTTCAGGATATCAAGGATACTTTGGCACAGATGATTCATATCAACCGGCTCAAACCCTTCTATCTTCGGTCTTGAAAAGCTTCTGAGCCTGTCCAGAAGACCTGCAACCCGGTTCATTTCCTCCCCGATCACAGAAAGCTCGGTCTGGGCCGGGTGCTTGTCCGGCAGCTTCAACCCCAGGCTTTCAATATAATTCTTAATAATGGAAATGGGGTTATTGATTTCATGGATTACCTTATCGGTGAGCGTGGCATAGGCTTCCATCTTTTTTTCATGGATATGAAGTGCATATTCGCTATGAAACCTTATGCTCTGAAGACAGACCCCGGCCTGCTTTGAAAAAAGCTTTATCAGTCCCTTATTGTCATCCAGGTCATGGGCTGTTTTTTCATCGACACCCAGCACCATGACCCCTGATGCCTTGTCCGATGAATAGATGGGAACGCAATACATGCCTTCGGTCTCAAGGAGCCGGATGATCTGATGGTCAGAGATGGCAGGCTTTCTTTCCCCGTCTTTTTTAAGACTGTTCTGAACCTCCTGTTCGTTAATACAGGTCACAAGAAGGCTTGATCGGCTTGACAAGGGAATGGCAATGCTCCGTATGATCTTATGGGATTTATCCTGGCTGCTGCAGAATCCGGTTAAAATCCCCTTTTTTTCATCCAGGAAAAAATAAAATATCCGTGCAATTTGAAAGATAATTTTAAGCCCGTTTTGAGTGATATCCAGGACTGACTCAACATCTTTTGCCTGCAAAAGGTTCTGCAGTGTTCCGAAAAAAAGAGACAGGTCCTTTATTTCAGCGGTGATGGCCTCCTCATATATTTTTTCCTTAGCCCCGGTAAGATCAAAGCCGAGGTTTTTTGAAATAACGGCAACTTCTTCTTCGGCCGACCCGGCAATCTGTTCCAGCCTTGGACCGGAGATATTAGTCAGCGCAAGGACTTCCGGGATCTTTTCAATGGCATCCGCTTGTGCAAGAAGATTGGAAATATACAGCATTTTAACGTGGGAAAGTGCACTCTCAATCTGCTCCGTGCTTTCATTGATGAAAAGAACCGCATCTGAAATCAAAGGATTCAGATTCCACTGGCTGAAAAGCCAGGCGCTGACCTGGGGTGTATCAGTATCAAACAGTTTCATTTCAGAGACAAGAATCTGTTTTTCTGTGGTGGCCGTCTCCAGAATGCTTTTATACTCTTCAGGAAAATTCTGCATTAATATCAGCCTGCCGATATCATGGAGCAATCCTGCAAGGAAAAATTCATCCGGATTGGAGTATCCGTTTTCTTCAGACACTTTTCTTGCAATTACGGCGCATTTGTAGGAATGATACCAGAACCTTATGATATCAAAGTCTTTGACCACCTTTGCCAGCTTGAAAAAATGCATGGCAGATGTGCTGATGGCTATATTGCGGATGGTATCAATTCCAAGATAAACCACTGCTGTTTTTATACTGTTCACTTCCTTTGGCAGATTGACATAGGGTGACCCGATAATCTGCAAAAGACGGGATACGAGCGACGGGTCTGTGGAAATAATTCCCGTCAGCTCCTCAATGGATGTTTTTTCGGCATTACAGGCCTTAATCAGTCTGAGCATGACCTGGGGAATCTGCGGGAGGTTTTTAGACTGCTTTATTTTTTCAAAAGTATTATTTTGCGTCATTCCCAAAACTATATTAAGGAGTTAATCATATCTTTTTAGAACAAAGGTTCTTTAAGGTTCTATAGATATTTCTCAGATATAAATCAATAGTTTTGGGGAATTTAACCGGATATTAAGAGTTTTAAACGCACTTTGAAAAAACAGAGAGGAGTGTTGATATGAAAATAACATGGTTTGGCACTGCAGGATTTCAGATTTCAACTGGAGAAACCGTATTTCTGATTGACCCTTATCTGTCCCGGAACCCCAAGGCCTTTCCAGGTCAGACCCTGACACTTTCGGATATCTGCACCGCATCCCGGATCTTTATCTCCCACGGTCATTTTGACCACATCCTGGATGTCCCTCAAATTGCTTTGCAGACCGGTGCTGACATCTATTGCGCCGACACTGCCGCGGGTCTCTTACTAGGGAACGGCATGGATAAACATAAGGTTAAACCGGTTTCTTCGGATAGAGACATGTATAAATTTTCCGAGTTCTCGGCACAGGCTTTTTTCAGTGAGCATGTCCGGTTTGACCTGACCCTGGTTCTTTCAACCCTCCTGAAAATCAATATCCGCTTTTTCAGATATCTGCCCCTGCTCCGGAGTTTTCCCTGCGGCCGGGTATTAAGCTGGCGGTTTTTTGTGGAAAACAGGGTCATTCAATTTTTCGGCAGTGCCGGATCTTCTCCGGCAGAGCTTGAAAGAATGGGGGATGTCCCCATTGATATCCTTTTGCTTCCTTTGCAGGGCCACTCGGATATCTTAAAGATTGCTTTTGATTATGTAACCTATCTGAAACCAGCCATGGTCATTCCCCATCATTTTGACAGTTTTTTTCCACCGATTTCAAAAACTGTTGATATCATGCCCTTTGTTGATAGGGTGAAAAAATATCACCCAAAAACAACGGTCATCATCCCGGAAATGAACACTCCCATGATCTTATGAGCAGACAAAAAAACTGAAAGAGCTTTTTTACCGCCAACGCCTGATCTATTCTTCCTCTGTTTGATTCATCATCCCCTGGGGCATACCAGGCATACCCGGCATGGCACCTAAATTCACCATCTGTGCATTGGGAGGAATCTGATAAGCAGCGCTGTCAAGGGACTGTTTTTTGAGGCTCTCCAGTTTCATTTCATCTCCATATCTCAGCATTCCCCCATAACCGGCGGCATTGGCTTCCTTTGTCGCCTTTTCAAGGCTCCCGGCTGTTTTTCCCCCCATGATACTGCCCATTCCCACCGCAACAGCAACCCAGGCGTCGTTCACTTTTTTGAGATCATCATGATTGCAAAGGACCGCTTCATCCTGGCTTACCATCTTGCCGCCTTCCATGGTCTTAACAATATATACCACACCTGAATAGCCGGCGATCTGTTCTTTTTTTCCGGTTTTTTCATATTTAACGGTATATTCCTTTTCCTGAGGGGCCATTGGTGATTTTCCGCCTGTCATGAGGCCTGCAAGTCCTCCGGATGTCATGGCTTTCATCTGGCTCATGTCCATGACCATCCACTGCCCGTCGTCTTCCTTTGAAACAGAGTAAACTTTGCCCTTCTGAAGCAGCATATAATTTTCCGGGGACACATCCATCCGGATATGCTGAGCATCCCTTGTTACAAGGGTGACCTTATCACCGTTCTTATAAACATAAGTGGCTGTAATATCCTCAGCGGCAAAGGCCGTTGAGGTGAACAATATCAACCATACCATCATCAAATAACGCATCATCAACCTCCAGTTAATTGTTTAACTGATTTCTATTCAACTTCATGGTAATTGTCAAGAAGTGCTTAAACAAACAGGATACTAGGAAGACGTCTTCTTCTCAAATGAGTACCGTTTCTTTGCAGTCAAATGTTTTCAGGTGATTGAAAAACTTGTGTCCGACTTGCTTTCGAGATATTGCAGAAAGAATTCTTTTTAAATAATTTGAAATTGATTATAATCAAGGGAAAAAATATTCAAACCGATAAGGAGATGCCCTCATAATGCCTTCATACCCCTTTGACCCGACACCTGAATCGGAAATTCTGTCAAGAATCCGCACCCTGAAACAACACATGTCCCATCATGGGCTTGATGCCCTTTTTTTAACCCATAAACCAGATATCTATTATTTTTCCGGAACCGCCCAGGACTGCTATCTGTATATTGAAAAGAACCATGACCCGGTTCTTTTTGTAAAGCGTTATCTGCCGAGAGCCCGGCAGGAAGCCATATCTATAAAGATTGAACCCATTGACTCTGTTAAGGATATTCCCAAATGGATCAAAGGCAATTTCAAAACGACCGCCTGCAAATGCGGTCTAGCATTTGATGTGGTTCCCGTCAGGGACTATCAGTTCTTTCGGCATATTTTCCCGGGAACCGACTTTAAGGACGGGTCCCCTGCCATCGAAGCCTGCCGGCAGATCAAATCCTCCTTTGAAATCGAAAAACTGGAAGCTGCCGCTCATGTTTCCAAGCAGACCTTTGATTTTATGGCAGAAAATATCAGACCCGGAATTTCAGAAATGGAGTTCTGCGGCATGTTTGAATCCTTTTCCAGAACTCTTGGCCATTCCGGTAAGCTTTTAACCCGGCATTACCGTCTGGAAGGCTTTCCTTTTCATCTCATGAGCGGAAAAAACGGCGGGCTTCCCGGCGGACTTGATTCCCCTCTCTGCGGAACCGGCACATCCAATGCCTATCCCTATGGCGCCGGGCCCAAACTGCTGAAAGAGAATGAACCCATCCTGGTGGATTTCGGCACTTTATTGGACGGGTATCATATTGATGAATCCAGGATGCTTGTAATGGGAAAAATGGAGGATAAGGCAAAAGACGCCTCTCTCGCATCCATCGAGATTCTTAACAAAGTAAAGGACAAGATGATGCCGGGGGTTTTCATGGGTGAAATATTTGATACCGCCCTTTGTTCCGCCGAAAAGCTTGGTCTCAAGGATCAGTTTTTAGGGCTGCCGGACCTGAAATCAAAATTCATCGGTCACGGAGTCGGGCTTGAACTGGTTGAAAACCCCATCCTGGCTCAGGGCAGAAAAGAGTTTTTAAAACCGGGTATGGTTTTTGCCGTAGAACCCAAATTCATCTTTAAGGATGAATTTGCCGCAGGAATTGAAAGCATGATCCACATTACGGAAAACGGAAGCCGGTTCTTAAGCCTTACGGAGAATAAAATCTTCTTGTGTTGAAGACAACTCTTTAAACATAGGGGGTTATAATGAATCTTCTGAATATCAAGCCCGGCAGGTAATCCTGCCGGGCTTGTGATATTTATATAGGATCAGGAAGCCAGCTCCCTTCTGTCCGACATGTCCACAAGGGTTCTTTCCCTTGCCTTGTCAATACCCAGGGCTTTTCTCTTTTTATCGATGTGGGCGATCATCATTCTTGCTATTTCATGAGGGTCTGAGGCTGTTCCCCATTTCCCATATCCCTGTTTTTCAAGACCGTCAAACAAAAGATTATGGAATTTTGTGTCCCTGATGGACGGAAACCCGATTCCGAAAATCGTATACACGCCCGACATCACGAAATACTGACCAATGGCCAGCGCTTTTTCGCTCATCCATTCAGGAGCGCACCCTGCGACCGGAAGGTCGGCTATTGTATTGCCCAGGCCGCCGGCCTTGACCATGGCGGAAGCGGCGATAAGAATCCTTGTATTGTCCACGCAGGAGCCAAGCCCCAGAACCGGCGGTATACCAACTGTTTCACAGACCTCTGAAAGCCCCGGACCGGCAAGGGGAGCGGCCTCCGGAACCAGAAGGCCTGCCTTGGCAAGGGAAATCTGTGAACACCCGGTCTGGAGAACCAGGACATCATTTTTAATCAATTCTTTTACCAGTTCAATATGGATGGAATCCTGTTTCACTTTCGGGTTGGTACATCCCACAACGCCTGCCACACCTCGGATTCTGCCGTTGATGATATTGTCGTTCAAAGGGACATAACTGCCCCTGAAGGTCCCGCCCAGCATGTATTCAATATACTCATGGGTAAACCCGTGAACCCCTGACTGGATGATTTTCGGGATCTGGACCGGCATTTTTCTGGAACCGAATCTGGCAATGGCCTTTGACAGAACCTGGTCCGTGCATTTTCTGGGGTCCATTTCCTCAAAATCGATATGGGTGGCGCCTTCAATATGGCACCGGGGATTGGTGGTAATCAGGTGGGTGTCGTAACATCTTGCCACTTCTGCCAGACCTTGTTTGATACACTGGATATCCACAACCATGGCATCTACTGCACCGGTAACAACAACCGCTTCAGTGGACCCGAAATTTCCTGCATGGGGGATGCCGTGACGGGACATCATTTCCGCACCTGAGCAGCACATGCCCACAAGATTGATTCCCTTTGCGCCCGCAGCCTTTGCCTGTTCAATAAAAAATTTGTCATACACTGCCGCGAGCATTCCTTCAAACATGGCAGGTTCATGACCATGCACAATGATATTTACATGGTCTTCTTTCAATACTCCCATGTTGACATCCGCAAGGGTCGGAGAAGGGGTTCCGAACATGATGTCCGACAGTTCGGTGGCCACCATGGAACCGCCCCACCCGTCGGCAAGGGCTGTTCTGCTGACCTGTTTCATCAGGTTGTTATACTCCTGGTCACACCCGATATGGGTCCGGCTCATCATTTCCATGACTTCAACCATGGCGCCTCTCGGCATGATCCCGTCTTTTCGCCATTGCTCCTGAAGTGCCTCGGGTGCCCGTTTTGTAAAGGGCATTTCCCCATCCACGTTTGAAAAAGTTTTTTCAAGTTCGTCGTGAAGTTCCCTTGCAACTTCCAGAACATCCTTACCCTCTGTTTCAATACCGACGGATTTGGCCACCCGTTCCAGCTTCAAAGTGTCATCGATTTTAAAATCTTTCACCTTACCTTCAATAATACCTTTGAACAAGCCCAGAATATGCCTTCCATGATCATTGTGGGATGCTGATCCGGCTGCCACATTCCTTGCAAAATTCCTGGCTGCAATGGTGTCGATGCTGGCGCCGCAAACCCCTACTTTTTTATACGGATCTCTTGGGTTCAATCGGCAGGGTCCCATATAACAATGCTTGCAGCAGGCGGATTCAACCCCAATAGGGCAGGGTTTCATGTCATAGCCCCGGTCCAGATCCAGGATGACACCGTCTCTTCTGGCTTTTTCAAGCATCTGCCGGGTGGCTTCGCAAGTGGTCCGGTCCTTTGCATTCACAAAACCGGTTTCAGTTTTCTCATTTCCCATAGGGTTCTCCTTATTTATAAATTGTCTTCTGTATATATCTTTTTTGAACAGACCCACTCGTTTGCCTTATTGGGAAAAGCAGGAAATGGGCATCCCTTTTGAACATCTAATAAAAAAGAGGAATAATTTATCTTTTTTATTCCAATTTTTTCCATGGCTCAAATTTCATGAGTCAACCGGCTTCAACCGACTGAGTCTATGGAAGCAAACCTTGGTTCATGGAGGGGAATGAGGATTTCGGCCTGGGCCTGAACCTCTTTCATAATGTCATAGGCCTTGTAAACGTCCACGTGGGTGCCGGGCGGGATGACATCCATTTCCATGCCCCTGATCTCAGGCGGGGGGTTGAAATTTTCATCGATCAGGCAAAATCCTGTTATGACGGCTGTGCCTTTGGCGGTTTCAATATACACGGTCAGACCGCCTTTTGAGTGAACCGGCGTATGCCGGACCCGGATGCCGGGTACAATGTCACAGTCCTGCCGGACAACCTCTATCTGGCCGTTTTCTTCAATATCGTCTATATAATCGGAAAGGTACCGATAGTCCAGGGGATGGGGATCATGAATGGATTCAAGTTCTTTTTCATGGATATAAAATCTTGCATTTTCACATTTATAATCATTTTCACAATGATCCATGTGAAGATGCGTATGGATGACGATATCAATATCCAAAGGCGTCAACCTGTGCTTTTCAAGACCTCCTTCAAAGGAATATATTTTCCCGCCGATGGCATCCTCCCGGTCCTTTGACTGGATGGGATTCATTTCACCTGTATCCACCAGGATATTTTTCCTGCCGCCCTTGATAAGCCAGGCATAGATAGGGATGGTGTACTGCTGACCCTGACCGTACTGAAAGGTCATCATGCTTTTATCAAACACTTTTGTGCCAACGACGATGGGATGGATAGTGTATGCCATGATCGTTCTCTCCTGATTCAATCATTTTCCCTTTTTATAGAAATAACTTGAAGCCCGTCAAATGTCAACCCTTACGCCTTGTCATTAAAAAACAGGCTTTATTTTCTAAACAGGCTTTCTAAAATAAAGGTTTCATTTTTTTTTGAAATTCGTTATTTATTTCTTGACTTTCAATCTGGTTTTTTAATAGTTGTCGCTTTGGTAGCAACTCTATGCGGTCCTGAATTTCGGAAGCCATTGAGATGGAAGGCCAGAGGGGAAGGAATAAAAAGATTGGAGACAAATCAAGATGGAAAATCTTAAAAATATTATAGACGCTTGCTATAAAGCCCATTCAAAAGAAATTGAATCTCTTGTCCGCCACATCCATGACAATCCGGAGCTGTCTGAAGAAGAAGAGCTGGCCTGCCGCCTGCAAGCGGACTTTTTAGAGAAACAAGGCTTTCAACTGGAGAGAAACTATAAAGGATTAAAAACCGCATTTGCCGCAAGTGCGGGAAAAGGCCGGCCTCATATCTGCTTCATGTCTGAATATGATGCCCTGGCCGGCATGGGTCATGGTTGCGGACACAATCTCATCGCAGGGGTTGCCCTCAGTGCCGGTATGATATTGAAACAACTTCTTTCGGATCAAGACATGAAAGGCCGGGTGACCATTATGGGGACCCCTGCCGAAGAAAAAAGGGGCTGCAAAATAGACCTGATCGCAGCAGGCGCACTTGAAGATGTAGATATCGTACTCATGGCGCACCCATCCGATCACCCCACCTCCCAGTCCATGGAAGCGTCCGGCATCATGCAGTTTATCGTCCGCTTTACAGGAAAAACCGCCCATGCAGCCGCCTCTCCGGAAAAGGGCCTTAATGCCCTGGATGCCGTCCGTCTCCTCTTTTCCGGCGTGGATGCCTGGCGCCAGCAATTGCCCGAAACCTGCCGGATTCACGGTGTGATCAAAGACGGGGGCAAAGCACCCAATATCATCCCGGATTCCGCCTCGGCAGATTTTTACCTTCGGGCCTTTGACATGGATTTTTTACTGTTCATGAAAAAAAGATTTGAAAATATTGCGCAGGGAGCGGCTCTCATGACCGACACAACGGTTTTTGTCGAGGCTGTAAAAAATGCCTATAAACCGGGAAAACCCAATAAGGAACTGAATCAGGAATTCATGAAACTGGCAGAGGAATACGGCATGGCACCGGAATGGCTTGATCGTTCACGGGCCTCTTCCGATTTTGGGGATGTCACCTATGAAGTCCCTGCCATACATGCCTTTTTTAATATTACAGGGCCGGACAAAAACATCGTGATTCATTCCAGAGAATTTGCAGACTGTGCAGCCTCTCCCTTTGCCCTGGAGCAGATGGGGAAAACAGCAAGGATTCTCACGGAAATCGGACACAGGTATTTAACCCGTGAAGATTTCAGGCAAAAAGTAAAGGATGCCTTTCCTTTTGGCAGAACCGGGGCATAAAATCCTTGACTTATCCTGGCGGGATTTATACTAGCAGGGCAGGTAAAAACATTGAACAGTATTTTGCAATGGTAACGGGCGCTCATGGATAAAAAGCAGACGGCTTTATCGGTTGAAGATCTTCACAAACGCTTTGGCGATGTTGAAGTGCTAAAAGGTATTTCCCTTAAGGCCTGTAAAGGCGATGTCATATCTGTCCTGGGATCCAGCGGGTCGGGAAAAAGCACGCTTCTGCGCTGTATCAATTTTCTCGAAATGCCGGACAAGGGGAAAATCATTGTGGGTGGTGAAGAAATCCTCATGGAAACCAACCGTAAAGGGGTGAGCAGGCCAAAGGACATCAAACAGGTTGAAAGAATCCGGACCAAGCTGGCCATGGTCTTTCAGCAATTCAATCTATGGAGTCACATGACCATTCTTGAAAATGTGATTGAAGCCCCTATCCATGTCTTGAAAATCCCCAAGGCTGAAGCCCTTGAAAGAGGAAAATATTATCTTGATAAGGTGGGAATCGGAGAAAAGCTTTCTGCATATCCGGCCCAGCTTTCAGGAGGGCAGCAGCAGAGAGCTGCCATCGCAAGAGCACTGGCAGTGGAACCCGATGTCATGCTCTTTGATGAGCCCACATCAGCCCTTGATCCCGAGCTTGTGGGAGAAGTTCTCCAGGTCATCCGGAATCTTGCCAAAGAAGGCAGGACCATGATTGTTGTCACCCATGAAATGGGCTTTGCAAAGGATGTGTCCACCCGTGTGATTTTTCTTCACAACGGATTGATTGAAGAAGACGGTGCGCCTGCAATGGTTTTCGGAAACCCTAAGTCAGACCGGTTCCGGGAATTTATTGCTGTCGCGGAATAAATATGTTTGGTTAATATTAAACAAAGGAGCTGGTATGAAAAAATTTTTATCTGCATTAATTGTTTTATCTCTTGTTTTAGCTGCCGGTAACGGTTTTGCCAATGACTGGAAAAAAATCAGAGTCGGGGTTGAGGGTGCCTACCCTCCTTTTAGCTTTATCACGCCTGATCAAAAACTTGACGGCTTTGATATTGACATGGCCAAAGCCATTGTCGCGGCTGCGGGTGCTGAGGTGGAACTGGTGATCTCAGACTGGGACGGCATTATCCCAGGACTTCTTGCCAAAAAATTTGACTGCATCGTGGCATCCATGTCCATTACTGAGGAAAGAAAAAAAGCGGTTGCCTTTACCGGTAAATACTACCAGACACCTGCCAAATTTGTCGTCAAAAAAGGCTCAATCAAGGAATTTTCAAAGGAGTCCATCAAGGGCAAATCCGTTGGCGTACAGAGAGCCACCATCCATGACCAGTACCTGACCGATAATTACGGCAAGGATGTGGATGTCAAACGCTACGGCACCCAGGATGAAGTCTATCTTGATATTGCAGCCGGAAGACTCGACATGTTTCTTTCCGACAGTATTGCCGCTAAAGAAGGGTTTCTTCAGAAACCCGAGGGCAAGGATTTTCAATTTATCGGTCCGGATCTGAATGATCCCAAATGGTTTGGCGAAGGTGCCGGAATTGCCTGCAGAAAAGAAGATAAAGACCTTGTCAACAAACTGAACGCCGCCATTCAGAAAATCCGCAAGGACGGGACCTACAAAAAAATCCAGGACAAATATTTTGACTTTGACGTATACGGAAAATAATGTTCAGCCTTCACGGATACGGTCCCAGCATACTGCAAGGCACACTTCTGACCATTGAATTGTGCCTTTTTTCACTTGTCATCTCAATGGCTCTCGGGATTATCACTGCCCTTGCCAAGCTTTCCCGGGTAAGGGCAGCCAACCTGATTGCAAAGGCTTATACAACCATTATCCGGGGTATCCCGGATCTGGTTCTCATGTTGTTGATTTTCTATGGCGGACAGGTTTTCATAAACCAGATGGGCCCCAAGCTGGGATATGACGGTTACATTGACATTAATCCCTTCGTGGCCGGCGTTACAACCATCGGTTTTATTTTTGGCGCCTATATGGCAGAAACTTTCCGGGGGGCCATCCTGGCAGTTCCGGGGGGGCAGCTGGAAGCGGGATATGCTTACGGCATGACCCGGTTTAAGGTATTCATCCGAATTCTTATGCCCCAAATGGTTCGCCATGCCATCCCGGGATTCGGCAATAACTGGCTGGTCCTGATGAAAACCACAGCCCTTGTCTCCATCATCGGGCTCAAAGATATGGTCCGTATGGCAGGGCTTGCCGCAGGAGCCACCCGGATGCCCTTTACCTTTTATCTTGTGGTTGCCATGAATTACCTGATCCTGACCTCGATTTCCATCCTGATCTTAAACCAGCTCAATAAAAAATACAGTGTGGGGATTTTAAAGAACTGATCATGGATTTTTCAATTATTTTTGATAATATCGGTATTTATATCCTCGGCCTTAAAAACACCCTGATCCTTGTTTCCTTGTCTCTTTTCATCGGACTTGTCTTTGCCGTTCCCCTGGCTGTTCTGATAACATTTAAAAACATCCTTATTTCAGGACCCATCCGTGCCTATGTCTATTTTTTCAGGGGAACGCCCCTCCTGGTCCAGATGTTTCTCATCTACTACGGCATGGGCCAGTTTGAAATCATGAAGACCTCATTTTTATGGACTTTTTTTAAGGAGGCTTATTTTTGCGCCCTCTTTGCCTTTACCCTGAACACCTGTGCCTATACCATTGAAATCATAAGGGGTGCCATCGAAAACACACCCCACGGAGAAGTTGAAGCAGCCAAGGCAGCCGGCATGTCATTGTATTTAAGATTCACACGGATTATCCTTCCGAGTTCTTTTAGAAGAGCGCTTCCAACTTACAGCAATGAAATCATTTTCATGCTCCATGCCAGCTCCCTTGCCAGTGTCATCACCATTATCGACATTACCGGGGCAGCCCGGATCATCAATTCCAGGTTCTACAGCCCTTATGAAGCATATTTGACGGCCGGGGCCTTCTATCTGACCATCACCTTCATCCTTGTCTGGCTGTTAAAAAAACTGGAATACCGATGGCTTGCCCATCTCAGGCGGGAATGAAGACGCATCGCAGCCTGAAAATCCTTTCCGTCTCTGATATTATTGATCCCTCCCTAACCCGTCAGGTTGAAGAAAAAACCCTTGAGTCTGTGGATCTCATTATTTCATGCGGGGATCTGCCGCCGGAATACCTGTCGTTTTTAAGGGACAGGCTTGAAAAACCGCTTTTCTATGTAAAAGGCAACCACGATATCCGTTACACCGCCCACAACCCGGTGGGATGCACGAATATTCATGGCCGGGTTATTCTTTTCAACTCAATTAAAATTCTGGGGCTGGAAGGGTCCATGTGGTATAATGGCGGGGAGAACCAATACAGGGACTCAGAAATGAAAAAAATCATCCGTGGCTTATGGTTTTCCATCTTAAAAAAAGGCAAGGTTGATATCGTGGTCACCCACGCACCGCCCCGGCATGTTCATGATGCAGAGGACCTTTGCCATATGGGGTTTGAAAGCTTTAACCGGCTCATAGAAAAAAGAAAGCCCAGATTCCTTATCCACGGCCATATTCATAAACCTTTCAAAACCCATGAAGAAAGAATTACGCGGATCGGTTCGACAAAAGTTATGAACACCTGCGGGTATACAATTTTTGAGGCGGCGCCATGAATAATGTATTTAAAAAATTTCTGTCATTAATGAAAAAAAAAGCAGAAACCCATATCTCTTCCTTTAATGAGCAGCAGGAAAAAGAAGGCAAGGTGGAATTCATCGATCATGGGGTTATGAAGGTGGCTGTTGAAAAAATCATCGGCAGCGTTGGGAAATATCATGATTTTGATTCTCAGTTCAGGCCCAAAAGACAAGTCTCCTCCAGACGGTTTAATGATATCAAAAAAGCCATGCGCAGCGGAACCCCGCTGCCCCCGGTAAAGCTTTACCAGATCAGGAACGACTATTATGTTTACGACGGCAACCACAGGGTGGCTGCGGCAAAAGAGCTGGGGCGGGACGATATCCAGGCAAAAGTGGTGGAGCTGCTTTCCACCAGGAACACCATGGAAAACCTTTTGTATATTGAAAAAAAGAACTTCTTCGAAAACACCGGGCTGCCTCAGAATATCCTTTTGACCGAAATCGGAAAATACAAGTATCTGGAGACCCAGATCCAACACCACCAAAAGCATTTAACCCATATTTCAGGAGATGAGACAGAGTTTAAAAAAGCCGCCGAAGACTGGTACAATACGATTTATCTGCCCTTGACCACCCTTATTAAAAACGGACAGCTCAACCGGTATTTCCCCAAACGAACCCTTGCCGATCTTTATGCCTACATTTCCTATCACCACTGGGACAGATCCTCCAGCCGGCATTACGGCATCGGGATTGACCGACTGATTCCCCGGAGCATGCAAGCCTTCAGAACGGCCATGCTTGAAAAAACCACCCCGGATTATCCTGAAATGAAGCGAAGCATCACAGCCTTCATCCTGATCAATATGGATACCTCCACCCAGGTGAAAATCATTGATAAATTATTTGCCCTGGACGAAGTTCAGGAGGTCCACTCTGTTCACGGGACCATTGATATCCTGGTGAAAATCGTCCTGAAAAGGGATCTTCTGGCCTCTGATTCGGAAATCATTGCAGAATTTGTGGATCAGCGGATACGAAAGATGCACGGGATAAACCGGACCCAGACCATTATCCCCGGCATTTCAAAGGTAAAGGACGGGTTTGGGTACTGACATGACAGTCGGCCATGACATTCCCCGGATTTCTGGAAAAAACCGAAGGAGGCCGCCTTCCTTGATAAGGGCTTCATGGTGATAATACATGGCCGTATCCCACATATTAAAAAAAGATCTTAAAGGTTCCGGAACCTTTTTCTTATTCGTATAAAAAACGCCCTGCCCGATGATGTCTTTTTTATCCATGCCCTTTTCAAGCCTTTGAAAAATACTGTTTTCCCGTTCCAGGATATGGTGGATGCAGTTTAAAAAAGCCTTGTGGATCTCTTTTTGGATCACACCGCCATGACTGGTGAGGACAAGGTTCACCGAAAGGCCGTCAAGTCGCAGGACAGACTCGACAAGGACTTTGATATCGCAGTCGGCCCATCCGTACCAGGGACCGAAGCGATCCAGTCCCACATCGCCGGAAAAAAGAATCTTTTCATCGGGAAAATAAAAAGAAAAATGCGCAGGAGAATGCCCCGGGGTTTCCAGGATTACCATTTCAGGGACAAGGTCCTGAAATGATGTTGTTTCTGTATAGCCTTCATAAACCGTTAGCGGCCTGTAACCACGGCGGTTCACCACAAACTCCCGCCATGGCTCGGGCATGCCCAAGGGACCGGCTGTATGGGCAATAAGAAAATCAAGGGAGGTCAGATAAGATTCTTCTTTTTTCGGGATCAGGACAAGGGCCTTGGAATGGTCTGCCACATACCGGGTCCAGACGGAATGATCCAGGTGATAGTGGGTAATGACTGCGGCATCCGGGTTTTCACATTCCAGCAGCTCCGGCAGTTCTTCTGGGCCCATATTTGTATCAATGAGGACTTTCCCCTTTGACTGGACAATGATCCCGGCACAGGATGCAAAATTCGCCATCGAATCAGGTACCACATAGGTAATCTTTTCTGTGATCACCGTCCTTTTCAATCAGGGTTCATCCTTGGCAATGATTTTGGCATATTTTTTCAATGCCTGTGAAAGCACCGACCGGGAATCTTCAATCACCTTGGACCGCCATGCTTCCGATGAAGGATAATAACCTTCAAGAAATCTTGATTTTACCTTTATTTCATCTTTTCGGGTTTTGTAACCGTAATGGATTCCCTGATTTTCAGCCATCACATTGTGAAGGGCCTTGATGGAACCCATAGTAGTCTGGGTATCCAGGGTGCCAAACTCAAAGGTCATGGTCAGATAATCTTTTTCAGGAAGGGCCCGCCCGAGAAAGGATGTAAAATCTCCTGTTACCGTATAAAAATCATCACTGTCCCCCCAGTCAATTCGGCTGCCTGAAAAAACAGATTCGATTTTTGCTTTTTTCTTTTCATCTTTTAACGGGCTTGGAAACAGATGCAGGGTTCCATTCTCACCATAACCCGTATGCAGGTCAATACTGAACACCAGTTTATAGTTTTCTGCAATCTGCTGAATCAAAGGGGTCACGGCTTTTATGGAAGGCTCAAGATCCTGCCCCCCGTAATACACTCCTTTTTCATGCTGGTACTGACCCTGCAACACTGCCTGCCTCAGTGTTCCCATGGAATACTTGAGGATTTTTTGAATGGCATTTATGGGAAAGAAAAAATCACCAAAGCTTGTGAGACTGACCTTCTGCTTTCGGTTCAAAAATGAATTCAACTCATCATATCCTTTGTTTTCAGACAGGTACAAATCTGATTCTTCTGAACAATTCCGATTCAGGTCCACATTATTTTCCGTCACCCGCCGGTAATTTTTAAAGCCAAAAGGATTAATCGCATGAATAATGAGAACCCCCATCTCATCCAGATTGATATCTTTTATAATTTCCCTTAAAAACATCTGCTGGACAGCGCTGCCCGCATATCCTTCAACCCCATGCACGGCCGATGTCATTATAAACAGGCGGTTCAATGAGGTTTGGGCCGGGATATAACAATAATCTATATTTAAATCCGGATCAATATTGCTTTCGACCGGGAGATAGGATATCTCAACTCCTTTATACAGGTCTTTTTGTTTCTGCGCTTCATCAAGAAAGCTTTTCCGGCAATCCAGATAGGTTCCTTTAAAATAGGTCAGGTTCTCCGGATTTATAGCCTTACTGATCGCCCTGGGTTTGTATGTATTGAACTGATAGGTGGTCCATCCGACAATCATGGTCATCACGAGGAATATACCCAATACTATTATTTTTATCGCTTTCTTCATTTTATTCATGAAAATTTTCCTTTTGCCGACCCTTTTTCTTTTGCCTTAAAACATTTCATCCCGATGATGTAAAAAAACTCGTCCCGGCTGTCAAGAACAATATGCTGGTTTTCCCGGAATAAGTATCCGTCATATTCTGATCTTCCTGTTTTCAGGGAAGATGAAACCGAAATTTTGATTGACAAAAAAAGCTATCCTATTTATAAATCAGGCCTCTTGATAAAGACTTAAAATGAATAATTTCAGAAAGGACATCAAATCGTGAAAAAATGGTTTATGTGCTTATTTATGGCTGGTTTGATTGTATCAACGACTGCCCTGGCAAAAGAAACCAGGAAACCTAAACCTACACCCGTCGCTCCGGCCAAAAAAGAAAAAGCAGCCCCCCCTCAGGATGTGGCCCCGTTTCAGGCACTCATCGTTATGGAAGCCAGTACCGGAAAGGTGCTGGAAGAGATAAACCCTCATTTGAGACATCCCCTGGCCAGCGTTACAAAGCTAATGGTGGCCTGCATTGTCATGGAAAAACTGGAATCCGGAGCCAACCAGTTAACGGATATGATCACTGTCTCCGCTGCCTCATCAAAAATGGGCGGCAGTCAGGTATATCTGAAACAAGGGGAATCCTTCAGCCTGGAAGATCTGATGAAAGCCGTCATGGTTGCCTCTGGAAATGATGCTGCCCATGCCATTGCCGAACATATTGCCGGAACCACGGAAGCCTTTGTGGAAGAAATGAATAAAAAAGCCAAAATCCTTGGCATGAATGACTCTGATTTTCACAGCGTTCATGGACTGCCGCCTGGGGTTGGCCAAATTGAAGATGTCAGCTCTTGTTACGACCTGATGCTCCTATCCAGGGAGCTGCTCAAATATCCGAAACTTCTTGAATGGACCGCCATCCAGACCGAGCCGTTCAGGGACGGTGCATTTATTATGAACAACCACAACAAGATCATCGGAAAACTGCCTGGTACGGATGGATTTAAGACAGGATACTATGCAAAGGCAGGATTTAATGTGGTTGCAACCGCTAAAAAAGATGGGCTGAGACTTATTGTGGCGGTTCTCGGAAGCCCCAGCGCCAGGATCAGAGACAGTATTGCCATTGAAAAATTTAAAAAATACCTGGCAAAATACAATATGGTTCCGCTGGCTCAAAAAGGCATGGGCATGGGCGAAACCATTTCATTCCCCGATGGAGAGACACAATCTTTTCAGGCTGTAGCTGCCTCGGATTTTTCCTATCCAGTGTTAAGAGAAAAACTGTCAGCCGTTCAAAAACAGATTCATCTGCCCCGTGAAATCAATGGCGGGGTTGAAGCTGGTCAGAAACTGGGAGATATTGTGTTTGTGCTGGAAAATGAAACCCTGGCAACCGTGGATCTGATTGCTCCGGCACAGATCAAAAAACTGGGGTTTTTTAAACGACTGCTCCGCCGCATCGGGCTATGATAAAGGCAGGCTGATCATGATTAATCCGCAGTTTCGGAACCTGATCTCGTATCCCTATATGGCTTACAGCGACAAAATCCAAGTTAAACCCGTCTTTAAAGGCCTCACCGGAGATCCGCTGGTTGTGAATCTGTCTCCTGGCTCGCTGGTTTTTGATTTTGTGGATATTCACGATCAGCGGGCATTTCAGAACCTTCTGGATAAATGGATGAAGGATCGCCATATCTTTGGCCTTGCATCTTACCTTGAAAACAGGGAAACCATCCTGTCCCATTACCCTCAGATGAAAGCAGAAAAGCGATTTTTTCACTTGGGGCTGGATATTATCGTACCCTTGGGAACCCCCCTTTGTGCACCATTGGATTCAAGAGTTGAGGTGAGCGGATATGAGGCCGGAGACAAAAACTACGGGGCACATGTTCTTCTCATGCATGAAAGCTCTATTTTCGAAACATTTTACAGCCTATATGGTCACCTGAACCGGGAAAAACTTCCACCTGTCGGCCAAACATTTGCAGCCGGGGAAATTTTTGCCTTTATCGGAGACTTCAGCGAAAACGGGAACTGGTTTTACCATACCCACCTCCAGATCATCACCCGGAAAGGACTTGATGAAGGCTATCTTTTGAAGGGATATTGCGCTTCCAAGGACCTTGCAAGAATGGATGACCTCTGCCCGTCGCCCCTGCCCTTATTCAAAATCCGTTAAGACCAGCGTCAGAATAAAAGATTAATTCACCAGCTGCGGATTTTGGTATAAATACTAATAAAAACCAAATACACTTTGGATAAAAATTTTAGTTCCACAACGGAAAAGAAGTCCCCGTCTGGTATAGCAGAAGCAGTTTCTGGCCTGAGACACAGCCACTCCCACAAAGTCGCACAACCATTTATTTCGATATAACAAAAAACAAAAAGAAATTCTTGACAATAAAAATTTGCTCAGATAAATGTTAAACTGTGTTATCAAAAGAAACTGAGTTTTAATAGATGAAACTAAAAAGAAAGAAAATACCGACTGAATCCCGTTATCAGGTTGAGGCTCTATCCCGTGGTCTTGCCATCCTCGAATTATTTACCCGGGAAGTACCGAAATTAAGTCTCAGCGATATTGTTGCTGCCCTTGAAATCAACAAAAGCACAGCCTACCGCTTCCTCACTACACTGGAAACCATGGGATATCTGGAAAGGGATCCTTCCTCACGGCGCTATACCCCTTCCCTGAAAGTTCTTCAGCTTGGTTTTCGGGCCATCAATCTGGATGTCCGCCACGCAGCGCGGCCCCATCTGGAACGCCTGGCTCAGGAATTATCTGAGACCGTCAGCATGGGAGTCATGAGTGGTGTTGACGTGATTTACATCGACCGGGTTCGAAACCGCTCCATCGTTGGCGTTGTACTGGAAGTCGGTTCCCAGTTGCCTGCCCATGCCGTAACCATCGGAAAGGTTCTTCTGGCTGATTATTCTCCGGATAAACTCGATGCTTTCTTTGAAAAAACCGAATTGAAAGAATATACACCCAAAACCATTACCACCCGAGAAGAATTCTTATCCGAACTCTGCCTTGCCCGTGAACAGGGATATGCTCTTTGCGATGAGGAGCTCGCACCAGGGCTCAGGGCAGCCGGCGCACTGATCCGGAATCATCACGGAAAAGCAGTTGCTGCGATCAATGTGTCCGGCTCGGTCAGCACCATCAGCCTTGAGCGCCTGAAAACAATAATTGCTCCGGCCGTTGTGGAAACAGCCCGGCATATATCACAGGCTCTGGGATATATGCCGAATCGTTAGAATAGAAAGATAGCCTTCCGGGACAGCGAAACTGAAGTCCCAGAAAGGTTTGAAAGATTACGCTAAGTGTCATTTGGATAAATTGTCAATGGTTCTAGGTTATTGTAGAAAAAGGCATCTATTAATTTTAAGGAGGTACAGGATGGATTTCAAAAAAATGCCCAGCAAGGGTGGAAACATGTTTAAAAAAAGTCTTCTGAAAATTTTGGCTGTGTTCTGCACAATTTTGATTTTAACACCGATGAGTCTTTGGGCTGAATCAAAACAGAGGATATCTATTGCCACAGGTGGCATGGGGGGGGTGTATTTCGTAATGGGTGGTGGGCTGGCAAATCTTTTAACCAAATATGCTGGCGTGGAGGCCACTGCTGAGGTGACGGCGGCATCCGTTGACAATTGCAAACTCCTTAACGCCAAAAAGGCAGACATTGCTTTTGTTATCGCAGATACAGGCTATGATGCCTATAAAGGAACGGGCGTGTTTAAAAATGCCATACCCCTTCGTGTCCTCGCAGTCATCTACCCCCATAAAAATCATGTGATCACGCTTGATGGAAAAGGGATCAAACAGGTTGCCGACCTGAAGGGGAAGAGGGTATCCACCGGTGCCCCAGGGAGCGGAACCGAGATTATCGCTTTTAGGATATTGGAGGCAGCAGGGCTTGATCCCAGAAAAGATATCACCATGGACCGGCTGGGTGCAGCTGAGTCTGGCGGGGCGCTAAAAGATGGCAAGATTGATGCCTATATCTGGTCGGGCGGTGTCCCCACAGGATCTGTCCTTGATGTTTCCGCCTCCCCCGGAATTAAAATGGCACTCGTTCCCCATGCCGATCTAGTCGATAAAATGAATGAAAAATACGGCAATATCTATTATACGTCAACCATTCAAAAAGATGCCTATACCGGCATCGATTCAGATATCCCGGTTTCCGCCGTGCCAAATCTGATAATGTGCCATGAGGGCATGGATGAGACCTTGGCTTACAACGTGGTGAAAACTCTTTTTGAACACTTGCCTGAATTGGAGGCCATTCACAAGGAGGCAACCAATATTACACTTAAAAACGGCGCATCAAATACCTTTATTCCCTATCATAAAGGTGCTGCAAAATATTTCAGCGAAAACGGGCTGACGGTTTTTCAATAAGCCCAGGCTGAATGCTTTTGAATATGAACCTTTACTGATCCGCTACAGAACGTGTTTGGGAGGCCAATGATGACAAACAATGAAAGAAAAGACGGTATCAGCTCCACAGGCCTGCTCACTGAAGAGCAGGAAAAAAAGATAGAACAATTGATTGAAGAAGAAGAAGGCGTGACCCGAAAAATGTCAGGGGTCTGGAAAAAAGTCATTACTACGCTGGCAGTATTCATGTCCCTTTTTGCCATCTACTCCAGCCTTTTCCCAGTGACCACCCAGATACTGAGGGTTACACATGTGGCTTTTCTGCTGGTTTTGTCTTTTCTTCACTATCCCATGGCCAAAAAGTTTAGAGGGAAAATCAACCTTATAGATCTGCTTCTCATCCTTTTGAGTCTCGCCTGCATCGGTTATATGCTCATTGATTTTGAGGAGTTTATTTACCGAGCGGTTACTCCTGAATTATGGGACATTGTTCTCGGCGTCATTTTCATCCTCCTGGTGCTGGAGGCAACGCGACGAAGCTCCGGATGGGTCATGCCGGTCACATGCACCATCTTCCTATTGTATGCATATTTCGGTCAGTTGCTTCCTGCGCCCTGGACTCACAGAGGGTATGATATCGAACGGATCATCGGCCACATGTATATGACCCTGGAAGGAATCCTTGGCGTGCCCATTGATGTTTCTTCCACCATTATCATTATGTTTTGCATCTTCGGCGGGTTCCTCACCGTATCGGGCGCAGGAAAATTCTTTGTGGAATTCGCCTTCACCGCCATGGGCCGGAAACCGACCGCAGCAGGCCGATCCGTTATTGCCACATCCTACCTCATGGCCATGGCCTCAGGATCGGGTGTGGCCAATACCGTTGCCATCGGCTCTGTTGCCTATCCCATGCTCAAAAAGTCCGGCTATGACCGGGATAATGCGGGCGGATTTCTGGCTGCCGGCGGCATGGGGGCGGTGATTACGCCGCCTGTCATGGGCGCTGCAGCATTCCTGATTGCCGAATTTTTAAAAATAAGCTATATTGAAGTAATCTTGTTGGGAACTATTCCCGCGGCCCTGTATTACTGGGGCCTTCTGCTCATGGTCGAATTTGACGCCAAAAAATTTGGTCTCAAGGCGGTTGAAATTCAAAAAGACCACAGCCTATGGCAATTGACAAAACTTTACGGTTACCATTTCTTTTCCCTGATCGCCATCGTTGTATGTCTGGTAAAGGGCTTTACACCTCAAATCGCAGTTCTCTCAGCAATCATTACCTGTCTTGTTGCCTCATCCCTCCGGAAGGAAACCCGCTTTACCTTTCAAAAGCTGGTTCAAGCCCTGAAGGAAGGCTCCCTCACCGTTCTGAATGTGGCAGCCATTTGCGCAGCTGCCGGGATCATTGTAGGAACGGTGAGCCTGACAGGCCTCGGACTCAAACTCTCGTCCATCATTATTGATTACGCAGGCGGAAGCCTGATTTTGACCTCTCTTTATGCCGGATTGATCTGCTGGGTCATCGGCCTTGCCGTTCCAATTACCGCAACCTATATCATCGCGGCAGTCATTGTGGCACCAGCCTTAACAAACTTAGGCGTTCCGGACTATGCGGCTCACATGTTCATTTTTTATTATGCCCTGCTCTCGGAAGTATCACCCCCAACGGCCCTGTCACCCTTTGCCGCCGCTGCCATTACCGGCGGCAACCCTTACAGGACAACCATGATGGCATGGAAATATGCCATTACCGCCTTCCTTCTTCCGTTTATATTTGTACTGCTCCCGGCCGGCCGCGCCTTACTGCTGCACTGGGAAGACCTTGGAATGAGTTCTGGAATCTGGACCATTGCCATGGCGTTTCTCGGTGTGGGTTTTCTGGCATCTGGATGTTCCGGCTGGCTGTTCCGGAGATCCACCCTCCTGGAACGGATTGTGACGGTTACCGGCGCCCTCGCCTTTGTTTATCCTCATTTCCTCGGTGACACCATTGGGTTTATCTGTGTCGCCTTTGTGGTTTTTTCCCAAAAAATCTTTAAGAAAAAAGATACGGAATTGGCAGTGGAAAAATATGTATAGCAGACCCCCCCTGATTTTTTTAAAACAGTTATGATAAATGAGAAATATTCTGATGCCTAATTATTCTGAAATTGAAGACAAACTCATGTCCCTGCCCCAGGCGGTTCAACGCTTTGTCAAAAACGGCGCCCAGATCGCCCTGAGCGGATTCACCATTACCAGAAATCCCATGGCGGCGATTTATGAAATTATACGGCAGGGGATAAAAGACATTCATCTGGTCTGCCACTCCAACGGCCAGGGCCTGGATGTGCTGATCGGCGCCGGTTGCGTGAAACGGGTGGAGATTGCCTATGCCGGCTGCGGCCGGTATGCACCCACCTGTTTTCGATTCAAAAAGGCCATCCAGAGCGGCCATATCCAGTTTGAAGATTATTCCAATTATCAGATGAGCCTGCGATTTCTAGCGGGCGCTCTTGGGATTCCTTTTATTCCGACAAAATCAGGCCTTGGCACGGACCTCCTCCGGCAGGAGGGTTTTCCCCGGGAAATCCGCAAAGAGCCAAAGGTGGCTTCAAAAAAATATGAGATTATTCATAACCCTTTTAGCGGTGAAAATGATAAAGTCATTCTCCTTCCTGCTCTGAATCCGGATGTCATGCTTCTCCATACCCAGTACGTCGGTGAAGACGGGACGGTCCGGATCAAAGGGCTGACCTTTGCCGATATCGAGCAGGCCAAGGCCTCAGATACGGTTATTGTCACCTGTGAGGAAATTGTTCCCCGGTCTTTCATCCGCCGGGAACCGGACCAGAATTCCCTGCCAGCCTTCTTTGTAGACGCCATTGTGAAAATTCCCCACGGCGCACACCCGACATCTTGCTTTGCCTTCTATGATTACGACCCCATGCATCTGAACCTTTACAAGCAGATGGCCCAGGATGATGAAGCATTCGAGGAATACCTTAATGAATGGGTGTATAAGGTCTCATCCCACGAGGAATATCTTGAAAAGGTGGGGAAGGAAGCACTGTCAAAAATCAAAGCCGATAAGGTGCTGGGATATGCACCGGGTCTGGACAGGAAATAGGAGACTGATTCCAAATGAAAAAAAATCTGGAAAATGCATATACGGAAAAAGAAATGATGACCATCAGTGCGGCCCGGTTTATCAAGGATCACGACATTGTATTTGCCGGAACCGGTGTGTCTATGCTGGCGGCAACGGCTGCAAAACGCATTTATGCCCCAAAAGCCGTTATTTTTTTTGAAACAGGCGGCATTGATCCGACGCTGGATGAAATACCCATGGCCGTAGCCGACCCCAGGGTCATGAGCGGAACCTGCATGAATTCAGGCCTTATTGATGCGTTTGCAATACTGGGTCATCGAAAATTGAACACGATTGCATTTCTCGGAGCAGCCCAGATCGACCCGTACGGGAATCTGAATACCACTGCCATTGGTGATTACCACAGGCCGGCCACAAGATTTTCCGGAAGCGGCGGGGCATGCGACGTGGCCTCTCTATCGGCCGGGGTTATCATTTTCATGCAGCACGAAAAAAGAAGATTTGTCGAGAATCTGGATTATCTCACCAGCATCGGCTGGTATCAGGGTGGCGATTCCCGTCAGGGACTTGGATTTGAAAGAGGCGGGCCCATGGCCGTTGTGACGAATCTATGCGTAATGAAATTTGATGATGAGACAAAAAAAATGTATGCTTCAATGTATTACCCAGGCATCACTCCACAGAATATCCTTGATAACACAGGGTTTTCAATTGACACCTCACGAGCCCTTGAATCAGAACCGCCCACACAGAATGAACTCAGAATATTAAGGGAAGAGGTTGATCCCCAGCGTCTGATACTGGGATAGAAACACAGGAAGATCAGCAAGGGAAATGGCCCCGGATATTTCAAACTGTCTGCCGCCAAAAACCGCTTTTGACAAAGCATGTTGATTTTTCAGGAAAAGACAGGTATTTGTAGGTGATCCTGTTTAAACAAACTCCTGGAGAGGTGCATGCGTCTTGAATGTCACAACCTGAACTTCATCTACCCGGACAGTGATGTCCCGGTTATCAGGGATCTTTCCTTTTCAATGGAAACCCCTGGGTTCAATGCCGTATTCGGGCCGTCCGGAGTTGGGAAAACATCACTGGCAAAACTGATTTCGGGGATGCAGTCTGATTTCAAGGGCAATATTGTCACCGACGGCATAGATACAATCCTCTATTCCTATAACCTGGAAAGACTTCCGGGGTGGTCCGGCACCGGAAATCACATCAACAGGGTTACCCCTGACGGCAAACAGTCGTTGAAAGACCGGCTGATCAGGATTTTTGAATTAAACGATATTCTGCCATCCAGATTTTCAAAGCTGTCCATGGGCCAGCAGAACCGGATCAATCTCGTCCGTTACCTTTTGCAGGACTTTGATCTTCTAATCATGGATGAAAGTCTTGCCAATGTGGATGAAAAACTCAGGGAATCTATTATCCTGTCCATCAAAGACCTGTTTCCCGACAAAATGTTTCTCTATATTTCTCATAATCTCATGGAAGTGTCAGGATTCTGCCGTGATATTCTTGTGTTTGAAAAACCGTCGGGGCATAAAGGATGCTCCATTATCCAGGGGAGGGATTACAAAAAAGAATATCAACCGGATAAAGAAAGCCTTGATCGAACCATGCTGGAGATCATGAATGCTATTTAGACGGATTTACCAGTTTTTAATTGTATATTCCATAGGCCTTATCTTTCTGTTGCTGATCAAAACCGTTTTATCCCTTTCCGACTATGTCATTCCAGGCTTCGGGCTTATCATGGAAACCTTCGGCCAGGTAGTCGACACCTATTTTTTTGATGTCATGAATACCATGTCGGTAACAGTGCTGGGTCAGTGCGTGTCCATTGCCATGGCATTCGGGGTGGGGATTGCCGGCCGCAGGTCGTCGTGGATGGGGTCATTTATAAAGGTAACCGCCTATAATATCCAGGCCTATCCCATTGTGGCCCTTGCCCCCATCATTTTCATTCTCCTGGGGGACGGATTTATGTCAAGACTCCTGATTGCCTCCATGATCTGCTATTTTCCCCTTCTTTTATCCGTCCTTGGGATCATGGCCACGCCTGTGGAGGATATCGAGCATTTTTATATTATTACAAAAAGGATGCGATGGCAGCTTGAGGTCAAGATCCGGGCCTTTGAAAATTTAAGCAAGCTCACCACCGTTATCTCGGGCAGCGCCACCCTGGCCATGGCCGGAACCATTGTGGCGGAATTCATTGCGGCCAATGCCGGAATCGGCTACAGTATACGGGTTGCCCTTTATCAAAGCGACCTTGCCAGAATCCTGATCGCCTTATTCATGATCGGCATTATCATATCCATATACCAGGGCTGCCTTGAAAGCATAGGAGAACAGATAAAGACCCGATGGTCTGATTCAAAGGGAGGGAACACAAGATGAAAAAACAAATTGTTATCCTTTTATGGATGTTTTTATTTACCGCGGCACCCGCTTCCCACGCAGATGAAATAGAGTTGAACTACAGGCTTAAATGGCTGTTTAACACCAGTGTGGCAGGGGATATCTATGCTGATGCCAAAGGGTATTTCAAGGATGCGGGGCTGAAAATCAATGTCCGGGAGGGAAGCCCTGAGAAAAATGCCATCACCGAATTGGAACTCGGACATGCGGATTTTGGTGTAGCATCGGCAGACCAGGTGATCCGGGCCCTTGACAAAGGAGCAAAAATCGTAGTTCTTGCCCAACTTTTCCAGGTCAACCCAATGCAATGGATTTACCGGACGGATTTGCCCCAGATCAAAACTCTAAACGATCTTAAGGGGCGAAATATCGGTATTACCTTTGGCGGCAATGATGAAACCGTCATGAACACCCTTTTTGCAAAGGCCGGCATCACAAAAAAGGATGTGAAAATCACAGGGGTGAGATTTGATTTTACCCCGTTTTTCAAACGGGAAGTGGATGTATGGCCGGTATATAGAAATTCCCAGGGCGTCATCCTGAAAGACAAGCTGGAAAAAGAAGGGGAAAAGGTCTATTTTTTCAACCCTGCTGATTTTGGGGTCAATTTTGTTGCCAATTCTGTGATTACATCGGAAAAGATCTGGAAAACCAGGACTGAGGTGGCAAAAAAATTTGTGGGGGCCCTTCTTAAAGGCTGGGAAGCCGCCATGGACCCTGCAAACGAAGCCGATGTCCTCATGGAAGTAAAAAAACAGGACAAGGACCCCAATGATGAGCTAAGAAGGCTTCAGCTTATTGCCACGAGGGAGCTGATCAAGCCTATGGCCTCCACAAAAATCGGAACCATTGACGTGGATGCCTGGAAACAGACCGAAGCCATCATGCTGGAAGAAAAACAGATCAGGCAGCCGGTCCAGGTTGACGCTGTTCTGAAAAACTGAAATAATCCTGGATTTCTCCATGTTAAAAATGGATGACAGCCTTTTTGCTTTTGGCATTGAACCGTATCATCATAAAGAGCCCGGAAGCTGTGAGACTGACAAGAAGGCCATACCAGATGCCGAAAATGCCCATGTTAAACCTGAACGCCAGGACATACCCTGACGGTAGCCCCATGAACCAGTAAGCCACAAGGGTTATGAAAGTGGGGACTTTCATATCGGTCAAGCCCCTTAATATACCGATTCCGACGGCCTGGGTCCCGTCGGATACCTGAAAAACAGCCACAATGACGAGAAGCGAGGCCGTGATATCAATGACGGCTTTATCGGAAATATATAAGGTTGGCAGAAAATATCTGAACACTATAAAAACAAGACCTGCCAATGCCATGAACAGGGCGCAAAGAAAGGCGGCAGAAAAACCTGCCATACGTGTCGCGCGAATTTCCCGTCTTCCAACTGCATTGCTGACCCGGATGGTGGCTGCCGAGGATATGCCCATGGCCACCATAAAGGATATGGAAGCAAGGTTCAGGGCAATCTGATGGGCAGCCAGGGCTGTGGTTCCCATCCAGCCGACCATGATAGCTGAAGCAGAAAAGGCACTGACCTCGAAAAAATATTGCAAGCCTGTCGGAATGCCGATGGATAGAAGGCGGCGCATCATGGGAAAATTGATTTCCCTGAAATTGAGAAAGGGGTCAAACCGTTTCATTTTTGAAGCCTTTGTCACAACAATCATGAGTGTAATGGCCATGAACAACCGGGAACTGAAAGTGGCAATCCCGGCCCCGGTAAGACCCAGGGCCGGAACGCCGAAATTCCCGTATATGAAAACCCAGTTTGCAATGATATTGACCATATTGGCCAAAAGCATGATCACCATGGCAGGTTTAAGAAAGCTCACCCCTTCTGCAAACTGCCGAAAACTTTGAAAGAGCATCAGGGGAAGAATGGACACTCCCAGGACCTTCATGTAAAGCGAAGCCGGGGCAACAATCTCCGGAGGCTGGTTCAGATATGGGATACATTCCGAGAAAAAAAAGGTAAGCACACACAGAATCATACCTGAAAAAAGGTTGACCAGGATGCCCTGCCTTAAAACCACGCCGCATTCTTTATCTTTCCCGGCGCCTAAAGCAATGGCGGTCAGAGGAGTTACCGCCATGGTCAGTCCAAAGCCGACGACCATGATCAACATAAACATGGAATTGGCAATTGAGGCTGCGGCAAGAGATGTTGCGCCGAGTTTGCCGACCATGATATTGTCCGCAACCGACATGAGCATCTGCCCGAGCTGCCCCACAACGATAGGGATGGACAAATGGACGGTTTTTTTTATTTCGTTTAAAAGCATAGCCGCCATTAAGAGTTTGATAAAAATACAAGGGTTGGATTAAATAGCAAATCCATAAAGAAATCAATAGAAAACCTTTTATCATAATATAGGGTTGACCCGGTTTTTGAATTCAGATACTTATAAAGATAAGGGATTGAGAAACCCATAAAAAATGATGAAAAAAGTCAGTATCAATAAAATCAAACCCGGAATGATCCTTGGCGATGATGTTGTAACCCGCGAAGGCCGCCGGCTGTTTTCAAAAAATCAGGAACTCACACAAAAAGAAATCCGTACCCTGAAAATGTGGGGAATTTCTGAAATCATGGTTATGCCGGAAATCAACAAAGCGCCTGAATCCGGAAACGAATTCAAGGATCATAAGGCCAGGCAGTTTCTAGATCAGTGGTTTTATCACAATGATATAAAGAACCCTGTTGTTGAGATCCTATATGATGTCTGTCTTGACAGATTGGGGAAAAACCAGTTTGAAATTTCTTCGCTCTTTGAAGAAAACCGTTATAAACCGGTGTTACCGGACCAGGATAAGATCAGAGCTGTCAAAGATCTCCGACGGCTCCTGAATGACAGACTAAAACTTCCGGCCCTTCCCACCATTTTTTCCGAAATCAATGAAGCGATTCAAAATCCCAATTGTTCAGGCAAGGATATTGCCGCCATTGTCAGTAAAGATCCAAGCCTCAGTGCAACGCTTTTAAAAATCGTGAACAGCGCCTATTATGGTTTCAGCGAAAAAGTGGAATCCCTTCAGTTTGCGGCCATGGCTCTGGGAACTCAGCAGGTCGGCTCCCTTGCCCTTGGAATCACTGTTGTCAATTATTTCAAGGGAATCTCAGACAAAAGAATCAATATGCAGTCCTTCTGGCGGCACAGCATTGCCTGTGCCATCACAGCCAAAACCCTTGCTTCTCATATAAAAGGCGTTTTATCAGAGAGGGTCTTTATCGGAGGCCTCCTCCACGATATCGGCCGGCTGGTGTTTTTGACTGCGTATTCGGATGAATATGATCAGCTCCTTTTAAAATATCCGGGTCCGGGATTGTTTTTATATCAGCTTGAACCTATCTCCTTTGGCTGCAATCATGCCCGGTTCGGAGGCATGCTGGCGGAAACATGGAATTTTTCAGACACTATTTCGAAATTGATCCATCACCACCATGATGAATTTCAGGCGCTTCCCCCGATTGAAATTGCAGTTGTTCATTTTTCCAACTGGCTTGTAAATGCCATCGGCCTGGGATTTTCCGGGGAAAAGGAACTACCGCCCCTGAATATGAATGCCTGGAAGGCCCTGGGGATTTCCCAAAGCCTTCTGGATTCTACAATAAAACAGGTTGACCGGCAGGTAATAGAAACAGTAAAATTTTTTTATGAATGATCCCCAAACAACACACCTTGAAAAAAGAATTGCTTATCTTGAGCAGACGAACCATTTCAAGATGATGGCCCTTGAGCTTGCAAAAGAACTGGGCGAATTTCAGTCCAGCATCAACAAACTTGAAACGCCGGATATCATCTTTGAAAAATGTGCCGTCCGTATCCGGCAGATCATGGGCTTCAAGCAGATTGCCTTTCTTCTGGTAGATGAGAACAATTCTGATTTTCATTTATCCTGGTGTTATCCTGATGCGGGTAAAGAAACACTTGAAAAAGAGATTGATCTGCTGATTGAGGATGGAACCTTCTCCCGGGCCCTGCTGGAAAAAAAACCAGTCACCGCTTATTCAGAAGATTTTCAATGGCAGCTTCTGCTTCACTCTCTCTCAACGATTTCCCGTGTCCGGGGAATGGTTGTCGGTGTTCTGGAAAAAAACGCCAAATATATCCCTGAAGCGTCTTTTGAACTTTTCACCATATTGATGGCACATTGCGCCAATACATTGGAAAGCTTTGAACTTTATTCTCAGTTGAGAGCATCCAATGCCCGGCTTCAGGAAAAACTAAATGCCTTATCCATTTCAGAGTCCTGCCTCAAAAATGAAATCCTGGAGCATACGAAAACAGAATCTGCCTTAAGAGCAAGCGAAGAGCAATACCGCCTGCTTGCCGAAACTGCGGGAGAGATCATTCTTCTGACTTCCGTCAGCGGGCAGATTCTGTTTGCCAATGAATCTGCCCTTAAGGCCGCCGGATATTCACGGCAGAGTCTGACTGCCGTGAATATCAGTTCACTGATTGAAGATTATCCTATTGTCATGGCAGACAGCCGTGAGGGGTATTCTGGTTTTTATTCAGCCTTTCTTTTGTCCCGGTCAGGGAAAAAGATTCCCCTGGAAATCAATATTAAGCCTGTTTCAAGAGGGGATTCATCATCCGGAAACCTGATTGTCGGCAGAGATATATCTGAAAGGGTCCAAGCTGAAACAGAAAAAAAGAGTTTGGAGGAAAAACTGTGGCAGGCCCAGAAAATGGAAGCCATCGGATTACTGGCAGGCGGGATTGCCCATGATTTTAATAATATTTTAAGCATTATCGTCAATTACACCTCCCTTTCTCTTTCCAGTACCCCGAATGAAAGCCAGATTTACGGACATCTTAAAAAGGTGGAGGTCGCATCAAAAAGAGCGGTGCTTCTGGCAAGAAAACTCCATACCATCGGCCGGAAAGACGAACACCAGAAAAAACTGATCGATCTTGCCGCAGCAATAACGGAAACCATTGACCTTGTGTCCTCTTCGCTGGGGAAAAACATTGCGGTCATTCCCGAGATGACGGGTGACGCCTTGTCTGTCCTGGCTGAAGAGACAAGAATCCAGCAAATTTTAATGAATCTGATCACCAATGCCGCCCATGCAATGAAACATACCGGCGGCATCATTGTTGTATCAGTATCTAAAACAAAGGGCCTTGATGAAAAACAGCTTCTGGCCCTGGGCCTTTTACCCGGTCAATATATAAGACTCAGCGTTATGGATAATGGCCCTGGAATCGACCCCAAAAATCTGAATCAGGTTTTTGATCCCTATTTTTCTACAAAAAGCGGAGAAGATAACTCAGGGCTGGGCCTTGCCGTTGTTCACGGAATCGTAAAACATTATAAGGGTGCCATAGAGGTCCAAACACAATTGGGAATGGGAACGACGTTCCATATTTATCTTCCGGAGGCCGACCCGTTTTCCCCAGGTATAATAAATAATAATTATTGAACAAAGGATTTAATTTCTTCGATCACTTCTTCACAGGCCCTGATGCCGCGTTGCATCAGGATTTCTCCTTTATGAAAATCATCCCAGGCAAACCCCTGGACATCCGGGTAGACGACAATATCCGATTTCCCGGCAAATCCGCTGGTGGCCCTGCCATGGACAATGGAGATGGTTCTTGAAATCACAGCCATGATTCCCGGCGGTTTTTCAGACCCCTGCCGGTTTGACCGGGGATTTTCCACACAGACAGCGATGATTTTATCCGCTCCTTTCTGCTCCAGGATATTCACAGGCACGGGGTTTAAAAGACCGCCATCCACCATCCACCGACCCTCATGTCTTACCGGATGAAAGATCACCGGGAGTGAAAGGCTCGATCTGACAGCTTTTGCAACATCCCCGGTTTCAAGCAGAACTTCTTCTCCTTTCAAAATATCCACGCTGACAATAAAAGTTGGAATGGAAAGATCCATGAAATCGGCATGATTAATGGCTGTAGAAACAAGGTTCAGGGCTTTTTTGCCATGCAAAAATCCCCGGAAGGGAAGGGTATAATCAAAAATGCCTTTCCTTGCCCTGGCCTTTGTGGGGAAAAGATCAATGGTCTGTTTTTTTAAATGATCCACAGACCCTTTTGCAGCATAGATTGCACCCACAAGCGCACCCATGCTGGTTCCAGAGATCATATCAATATGAATTCCGTGGTCTTCAAGCACCTTTAAAACCCCTATATGGGACCATCCCCTGGCAGCACCGGCACCCAGAGCGATTCCTACCCTGACCCCGGCAATTTCCCTTGCAATGGCCCTGGCCCCCCTGACTGGAAATCTTTTTTGAATATCAATCTGATCGTTCATGGCCTTATCAGACCGATCCACCCAGATCTGAGGGGTTTCAGAAAGTTGAAGCGCTTTTTTCAACTCTTCCCTTGGAATCCCCCTGGAACCGCAAAGATGGCTGACCCCCACCCGGACACGATCCAGGCCCAGCCCTGCCTTTTCTTCCAGCCGGTCAATTTTTTGTTTTACACCCGGCAGGGCCTTTTGTGTGTTGTTTATCAATATCATATTTTTATCGCAGAGCCTGACTGCCTGC
Organism: uncultured Desulfobacula sp.; assembly: GCA_964619205.1. Lineage (GTDB taxonomy): Bacteria > Desulfobacterota > Desulfobacteria > Desulfobacterales > Desulfobacteraceae > Desulfobacula. The sequence continues at coordinate 71,492 of CAZUDE010000015.1, forward strand.
TGTTCAAGATCCCCAAAATAATGCGACAGGCTGAAAAAAATGAGATCATACCGGGTTTTCAGGCTTTCCATCAAAAAGGGCAGGACAGGGACCAGCTTATCATTAAAGCCTTTATTGACCTGAAGCACTGAAAATCCAGCTGGATGATAAAACCATTTAAAATCACGGATCCTGTAAATATCGGGAGGTAAAAGGGAAAAAAGACTTTCATCCGGGCAGGCCATGATTTTGAGATCGAATTTTTTCATGATACTTTGAAGTTCAAGGTGCGGCTCCACAACAAGGATCTTTTTCTTTGATTCCGTTGAAATATGGTAGGACATGGAATACAAAAAATGAGAAAGTCCAAGATCAGGATCTGAGGCAGAAACAGAATAGAAAATCGGTTTCCGGATACCCTTTTCTTTTTCAAAACCGGATGAGAGCCGTCTTGCATAAAGGCGACTCAAAAAGAGCCCAATATGTTTGTTCCCGGACAAAAGAACTTCAAAATCACATCTTTTCAGACAGAAAATTATCGCATCCAGGGTTACTCTTGCCGTGGCATTTCTGGGAAGATCGGACAAGAGCGCCATTTCTCCAAAAAAATCCCCTCTTCTTAATTCCGTTTGAAAAGAAGAACCCTCTGTTTTTTCAGAATAGATAAGGACGGCGCCGGAACGGATGACATACATGGAATCACTTAAATCACCCTGCTTAAAAACAATGGAATCTTTTTTCAATTCCATTGAAGTAAAACAGGATGCAATATCCCGAAGCTGAGATTGGGAAATGGAAGAAAACAAAGGCACTTCTGAAAGAAAAAATTCAAGATCCATATGCAGGTCCAAAGCGTTCATGGATTCAGATTTAACCTGTATAAAGGGTCTCCGATCAGCACCATCTTCCAGGAAAGATACGGCAGGCTGATCAGGTATGACTCTGCCAGGGTCAAATACCCTTCCGTCAGAAAATCAAAAAATATTTCAGGAACCGGGAAAGCCTGGACATAAGGCTCTCCAACAGGCCCGATGGTTGCTGCGATTCCATTGTCCAGCATTTTCTTGCACCAGACTTGACTGTCCGGATTCTTTAAGGTCGTACATTCTGAACTTGCGATATGGTAGCCCACAGACCCCTTCTGCCAGGAAAAAGCATCGATATATCGGGCAAGGCTATACCAGCCGCAATAAAGTGCCGTATCCGGACTTTCCCCTTTCTGGAACAGATCCTGAGAATCATTCAGAACAACCTCAATCCGCTTTTTTTTTGAAAGGGATTGGGAAGCCTGATGGATGGATTTATCATAGAATGCATAACCGGAAACCTTTATGTCTCCGGGGTCTTTCCATCTGGCATCAAAATAGGCCTTTCCCTTGAGTCCCGTCTTTTCTGCTTCAATGCTGTCGTCAATGATTCTTTTTACAATGGTTTCCGTGGCACCGTCCAGCCTGCTGGTCATCATGACCTCGGACTGGGCAATGGAAAGCTTCTGATTTCTGAAGCCAAGATAATAGGGATTCGGCAGCCACATATTCAGATCATACCCCTCTTTTTTAACAAGGGCCAGTTCAGAGTCAAAGGATGCCTCCTTATCAATCGTTCTCATATATTGTGACAGCGCCTTTTTCACCTCGGATAATTCTTTGTTTTTCTTCTGTTTCAGGTCGGCATCCATATCTTTTTCTCTGGTCAAATCGTCTTCAAGCGCTTTCTTTTTTTGTTCAAGTTCAAAGACCTTTGATATTTCAGCCGAAGTTTTTTCAGGCGTAGAGATTCTCAAGGGAATTCCAAACATAGTGACAATGGCCCTGATACCTTTATTCTGACCAAGAAACCGCCGGATGGGCGGGATGGCTTTTTTTTCATATTCTTCCCGGGAACAGGTTTCTTTGTCGGTCATGAACAATAACACCAGGTTTTTTTCCGGAATCTGCCTATTTTTCATGTAGTATTGTGCAAGCCCCTTGCTCTTTGCGGCGTTGGTATTGGCAATGACAAGGACTTCTTCCGGTTCCAGGGCATGGGTTGGTACCGTGACAAGAATAATGGAAAGGATAAGAAATAAAATAAAAAAAGGGGTGGCGTTACATTTCATTGCTGATGATTCTCAATCCGTCCAGGGTCAAAGAGGGCTCCACTTTTTCTATGGCTTTCGATAACCCAAAGATTAATGGTGCAATCCCTCCGGTGGCAATAATCCGGGGTGTGGCATTCATTTCCTTTGACATTCTTTCAACCATTCCGTCCACCATGGCTGCATTCCCATAAATAAGCCCGGATTTGATACTGTCGATGGTATCCCTGCCGATCACCTTTTCCGGAGCCTTGAATATTTCTACCCTGGGAAGCCTGGATGCTCTCTGGAAAAGGGCTTCCGCAGAAATCATGACGCCTGGAACAATCGCTCCGCCGATATATTCGCCTTTTTCAGAGATGACATCAAGGGTGGTTGCGGTTCCAAAATCAATGACAATGAGCGATGTTTTGTATTTTCTATAGGCAGCTACGGCATTCACAATCCTGTCCGCTCCGACTTCATTGGGGTTATGATAGAGAATGGGCATGAGTTTTTTAACGGAATCCGGGTTGATCCACAAGGGGGAAAGAGCGAGGTATTTTTCGCAATAGGCATCCAGGATAGGAACCGAAGAGGGTACCACCGAAGAAATGACGATTTTTTTAATGAGTGCCCGTTGAATGCCCTTATCGGAAAAAAGGGCGTTGGCCAGTACATTGAATTCATCTGCCGTGGTATCCCGGATGGTCCGAATTCGCCAGTCATGTTTGAGGATCTCACCGTCATAAACACCTATAACCGTATTTGTATTTCCAACATCAATCACAAGAAGCATTAAACGTCTCCTTTAGTTTATTTTTATTGTAAACATCTGTGGGGTTGCATCTGTCATGATCAGATCCACGGGTATGTTGATATATGCCTGTCTCACATAAACACCGGGCTTCATGTCCTTTAAATCAATAAAAGAATAAATCCGGCCCAAGACCTCCCTATTGCTCACCTTCTCAAACGGGCCCTTGATGCTGACGGTTATCCCGGGCGGCTCAATTTTGACCGAAAAAGCAGAATTCCACACCAGAACGGGAATGTTTTCAACTGTTTTTGAAACAAGCTGCTGTTCAACCGGGACCGTTACCGTAACCACCTGATCAGGTGAAGATACGATGGATGGATCTTCCAGGTCAAGGGGGATCTTCTTTTTGAACCCTTCATTGATATTGGTGAGATCAATGGGTTTTGTCTTTAATTCAATAATAGACTCCAAAATCGAAGCAGGACCGGCCAACTCTACGCTGGGTGGGTCTGCCGCGGCATCCAGCGCAATATATCCTTTCGCAGGTGTCCCGGTATAGGGAACCTTGATCTGAAAAATTCTCCGTACTTTTTTTTCAAGCCGGACACTCAGATACGTCGGTTTAACACTCAGGATCTTGATGGCAGGGTTCATGGGAATCCTCTTTTTATATACCGGGATAAGATATTCTCCCGGTTCGATGGAATCAAAATCACCGGCCGGATCAAATGCAAGATCCGTATAAAGATCCACAGGATACCGGATGCTTTCCTTGTTGATACGTTCCATGAGTCTTGGGATGGCCTGTATCCGGATTTCGATTTTATCGGTATGGAATTCGGTAAGAACCATATTTTCAGGGATATTGGAAAAATCCACAGGAAAAAGAAAATTGGTTTCAACCGGCTCTGTATTGCAGCCCGCGGTAAAAAAAAGACACAATAAGAGAATCAGGGGGATGCGGAGAAAAGAAAACCTATGCATTCCTGATCGAATCTAAAATACGGGAAAAGGAAGTCAGCTTTTCAACATCATGAACCCTGACGATGTGAGCCCCTTTCATGATGGAAGCGGCAACGGCCGCAAGGGTTCCGTATTCGGTCCGGATATGGTCCGGCCCAACCGAGGCGTTTTCTTTTCCGGACAGGATCTTCTGGATAAATGATTTCCTGGAGGGGCCCACAAGGATTGGAAACCCAAGGGCAGAAATCTTTTCGAGATGGTTGATGAGAACCAGGTTATGCTCAACGGTTTTCCCGAACCCGATGCCGGGGTCAAGGATGATATGCTCTTTTTTTACCCCTTTTTTAACGGCATAGTCTGCCCGGGCTGCAAGATAGGTTGTAATTTCCGTCATGAGATCGTCATAATCCGGGCTCACCTGCATGGTTTTCGGTGTTCCTTTCATGTGCATGAGGATGACAGGTACCTGTCTTTGAGCTGCAAGCTCTGCCATGGCCGGATCTTTTTCAAAGGATGAAATATCATTGATAATGGAAGCGCCTGCGTCAAGGGCCTGTTTTGCCACTCCGGATTTCACAGTATCAATGGAAATGGGAACAGGAATCTGTTTTGAAAGGGCTTTAATGACCGGGATCACCCGATCCAGTTCTTCCTGTTCCGAAACAGTTGCGGCAAAAGGCCTTGAGGATTCGCCGCCTATATCAAGAATATGGGCCCCGTCTTCCACCAGTTTCAACCCCTGTTGCACGGCAGTCTCAAAGGTATAAAACCTGCCGCCGTCGGAAAAGGAATCCGGCGTGGCATTTAAAATGCCCATGATACAGGTTTTTGGGCCAAGATCCAGTTTGTACCGGCCAAATTCAAGCGTAAAGGGCTGCATGAAATTCCTTTATGACTTAAGATTCCTTATTTTCCTCGTCCATATCCTCCACGGCTTCTGCAGATGTTTCCTGCACTTCAGCATCTTCAGACGATTCCGGAGCTTCCGATTCAACAGGATGCGTTGGCATATGAAAGACGTTTTTTCTGCCGAAAAAGTCAAAATCAGGCCGCATGGAAGCGATGAGATCATCCAGCTCAGGACCGAGAACGGTTTCTTTTTCAATGAGCAGTTTTGTCAAGGCATGCAGAATATCCATGTTTTCTTCCAGGACTTTTTTTGCCGCCTGATACGCCCGGTCAATAATGAGAGCCACTTCCGCATCTATTTTTCGGGCTGTTTCCTCGGAATAGGTTTTGGCCTGGGTCATTTCCCGGCCGATAAAAATATTGTCGTCATGGTTTTCATAGGACAAAGGGGCCAGATTATCACTCATGCCGAATGTCCTGACCATCCGATGCGCAAGCTTTGTTGCCTGCTTGATGTCATTGGAGGCGCCGGTGCTGATCCGCTTGAATATCAGTTCTTCCGCCACCCGGCCGCCGAATGCAATGGCCAGCTCGCTTTCAAGCTGGTCCTTGTATCTGAAATCGCCTTCCTCAGGAAGGAACCAGGTGACACCGGCTGCCCTTCCCCTGGGTATAATGGTTATTTTATTGACTGCATCTGTATTGGGAAGGAACCTTGCCACAAGGGCATGTCCGCCTTCATGATAGGCCGTGGTTTTCTTCTCTTCATCCTTGATGACCTTGGATTTTCTTTCAAGGCCCATATAGACCTTGTCTTTGGAATCTTCAAAATCTTTCATGGAAAGCTTTTCCTGATCCCGCTTGGCTGCAAGAAGAGCGGCCTCATTGACCAGGTTTTCAAGATCCGCGCCTGAAAACCCGGGTGTGCCCTTTGCAAGAAGGGTAGGATCGACATCAGCAGCCAGGGGTGTTTTTTTCATGTGAACCCGTAAAATGCCTTCGCGGCCTTTGATATCCGGCATATCCACCACGACCTGACGGTCAAACCGCCCCGGCCGGAGCAGGGCCGGATCAAGAACATCGGCCCGGTTGGTGGCAGCCATGAGAATAACCCCTTCATTGGATTCAAACCCGTCCATTTCAACCAGAAGCTGGTTCAGGGTCTGTTCCCGCTCATCGTGACCACCGCCTAAACCTGCACCTCTCTGGCGTCCGACAGCATCAATCTCATCAATAAAAATAATACAGGGGGCGTTTTTCTTACCCTGGGCAAAAAGATCCCTTACCCTTGATGCGCCCACACCCACAAACATTTCAACAAAATCGGACCCGCTGATGGTGAAAAACGGAACGCCTGCTTCTCCAGCAACAGCCCTTGACAAGAGTGTTTTCCCGGTTCCGGGGTTTCCCACCAGCAGCACCCCTTTGGGTATGCGGCCGCCAAGCCGTGTATATTTAGCCGGATTCTTAAGGAAATCCACTATTTCGGTCAGTTCTTCCTTGGCTTCATCAATCCCCTGGACATTGGCAAAGGTCACTTTTTCCTTTTTATCATCAATTAATCTTGCGCGGCTCTTTCCAAAAGACATGGCTTTGCCGCCCCCTGCCCCCCCTTGCATCTGACGCATGAAAAAAATCCAGACGCCGATGAGGACTATCATGGGCAGCCAGGATACGATAAGGGACATGAACCAGGAAGATTCCGCCAGGGGCTTGGCTTTGATGGCCACCTTTTTCTCACGCAGATAACTGATAAGATCTCCGTCATTGGGCGCAAAAGTCTTAAGCCTGGCACCGCTGGTATCGGTCAGAAAGAGATCCTGGCCCTGAATCACCACACTTTGGATACGGCCGTCCTCGACCATGGAAAGGAATTCCGAATATCCAATATCCACCTGCCCGGTCTGCTGCTGATTGAAAATATTATAGAGCATGATCATCATCAGGACGATGACCAGCCAGAGAGAAATATTTTTATAAAACGGATTCAATGTTTTTCCTTTCTTTTCTTATTAAAACCAAGCCATCACAAGTCTATACATGCGGCCTCTAATGACGGGATCCTGTATATCCAAGGATAACAGCCCCGGCCACATAAAAACTAATTAATATATAAACATCAAATCTGAATATACAAGAAAAAGTTTTTTAGCTCAGATGATGGATTTGAGGTTTTCAACTCAAGCCTGTTCTTCTTTTTTGTTTTCCCTGATTTCTCTCAAGGGTCTTTCTTCTTTTTTGATTGTGAGGGTATCCTTTTGTTTATATATCCTGATCCGGCCGGGAAGATCCAGGCTGTTACCTGAGAGCCGGTTAAAACAAAAATCAAGGATACCGCTCATATGGGAAAGCGAAATCCGCTTTAAATCTTTTTTAACCATCCCTATCCCTTTTCTGATCACCCGGTTGACCATGGCCGGATGAAGTTTTGACAGCCTGTTTTTTGAAAACGAGATAAAGGAAACTTTCTTTTCGGTCAGACAGGATTCAAACTGTTTTTGCGCTTCAGCATCCAGGTATTCCTCTTCCTGTCTTAAGATATGGCTCAGCCGGTCCAGGGCATCAATGATTTCAGGGTTGTATTCCGATTCAAGATGAGGGATCAGCCCATGGCGGATAGCATTTCTTAAATAAGCAGTATCCGTGTTTGAAGCATCAGTTCTGAACGGCTGGTCTTCAGCTTTTAAAAAATCAAGAATCTCTTTTTTTGTCACCCGGATCAGGGGCCGGATATAAAGATTATCCCGCACAGGCGGTATCCCGGAAAGCCCTTTAGGTCCGCTTCCCCTTAAGAGATTTATCAATACCAGTTCTGCATTGTCATTTTTATTGTGGCCCATGGCTATTTTTTTATATCCATGATCATGGGACAGCCGGGAGAAAAAATCGTATCTCGCCTCTCTTCCGGCTTCTTCAACTGATAACCTATGGTGCTCAGCATGGGATTTCACATCTTTTTGCTCAGAGAAAAACGGAAGATCGAATCTTTGTGCAAGTTCCCTGACAAACGATTCATCTTTTAAGGAGTCCTCTCCCCGGAGAAGGTGGTTAAGATGGGCAACGCCGATGTTAAGATCATGGGATGTTTTAAGAAAAATAAGCGACAGGACAAGGGCAACGGAATCCGGCCCGCCGGATACGGCAGCCAGAACAGACGATCTGGGTTCAAGCATGTTGAATTCGCGGACCGTGGCCTCAATAATACGATAGAACTCTTTTCTTTGTTTTGTCTTGTCCATGATTCAACAGGCAAAAAGGGGTTGTTTGGTTTTAGGCAGGAAACCGGCTGCCCGGCCTTTTTCAAAAAAAACCGTAACCGCCTCTTCCCCGGCCTTTCCGATATCCCTTGAAAATTCATTGACATAAAGCCGGATATGCTGATGGATGACGTCTTCATCCAGCTCCTGTGCATGGATTTTGATATAATCATAGGCCATGGCAGGGTGCAAAACCGCATGGTCAATGCTCTGCCCGATGAGTTCCTGTATATCCATGGCAATGGCCGGATTCATACCCCGCCTGACGGCGATGCATCCGAGAGGAATGGGGAGCTTCATCTTTTTTTCCCACCATTGCCCGAGATCGGCTTCCATCTCAAGACCCAGGGACGGATAGACAAACCGGCCCTCATGGATGATCACCCCAAAATCTGCATTTTTTTCGATAACGGCCGGCATGACGGTTTCAAAAGGCATGGGAACAAGAGTAAATTTTTTGCCTGGAAACACATCTTCCATGTAAAACCGGAACAGGTGGCAGGCCGTTGTCCCCATGCCCGGGACAGCCACCACCAATTCTTTTTTGTCTGCCATGGACCGCCCCGGAAGAGAGATCACAAGGGGACCGCAGCCCATGCCCAGGGCAGAGCCGGTCCGAAGAAGGGCATATTGATCCATGAGGCTGCCCAGTGCGGCAAAGGAAAGCTTGGTGATATCATAAATGCCTTTTTTTGCATTTTGGTTCAGGGTTTCCACATCCTCCAGCACAACGTCAAACTCATACCCGCGAAGATCTATCATTTGCCGGGCCATGGCCTTGAATATAAAAGTATCGTTGGGGCAGCTTGAATAGGCCAGGCGATATAATTTTTTTGATTTCATTTCTGATTCATACCAAAGGCAGGGGTAGAAAATCAATTTGATTTTTAACCGGTGTCAACTTTACTTTTACCTTGCCGTGCTTATGGTTTTTTACTATTGAAAGAATAAAAATATGAGACCGGGAGTAAACCAGAGCAATATGAAAAACGGTGGTTCAACAGGCATTTCAAAACCCCTGACAGAAAAAAAAACAATTCCGGGCTCAGCCTCCAAAGAGCTTGACAGGATCATAGTCCGGGGAGCCAGGGAGCACAATCTCAAGAATATCGATATCGACATCCCCAAAAAAAAAATGGTGGTGCTCACCGGGGTGTCCGGGTCCGGCAAATCCAGCCTTGCCTTTGACACCATTTTTGCCGAAGGACAGCGCCGGTATGTTGAATCCCTTTCCTCCTATGCAAGGCAGTTCATCGGTCAGATGGAAAAGCCCAAATACGACACCATCCGGGGGCTTTCCCCCACCATTGCCATTGAACAGAAGGCTGCCAGCAAGAATCCCCGCTCCACCGTGGGGACCATCACGGAAATCTATGACTATCTAAGGGTTCTTTTTGCCCGCATCGGCACCCAGAAATGCTTTCAATGCGGAAAGACCGTTGGACGGGGCCATGCCCAGAGTATGGTCTCCCAGATACTGTCCCTGCCTGAAAATTCAAAACTCCTCATCCTTGCCCCCATCGTGGAAAACAGAAAAGGGGAGCATAGGGACAAATTTGAAGACCTGAAAAAAAACGGATATGCAAGGGTGCGGGTGGACGGGGTGGTCCAGGATCTTGAAAACATACAGTCCCTGGCCAAGAATAAAAAACACCATATTGAAGTGGTGGTGGACCGCCTGGTGGTGAAAAACGATCCAAAATTTGAAGACCGGCTCACGGATTCCGTGGAAAGCGCGCTGAAACTTGGGAAAGGACAGATCATTGTCCACATTGTGGGAAGAGAAGACCTTAAGATGAGCGAGGCCCGGTCCTGCTGCGGGATTGCCTATCCTGAACTGACGCCCCAGCTGTTTTCATTCAACTCGCCCCTGGGCATGTGCCCGGACTGCAACGGCATCGGCACCCTCCTGGCCATGGACCCGGACAAGATCATACCGGACAAATCCCTTACCATCCGCCAGGGGGCCATCATCCCCTGGAAAAATTATTTCATCAAAAAACCACGGTTTCATAATGATCACTCCTGGGGAATGAGCCAGCTTACCGCTATGGAACAGCAGTGGGGCATCAGTTTTGATACACCCTGGAAAAACCTGCCTGAAAAAGACAAGGATCTTCTTCTTTATGGGTCCGATGACCGGGAGATGACGGTGAGCTGGAATTCCGCCAAGATCCAGGGTGAATTTACCCGGACCCATGAAGGCCTGATCCATACCCTGATGCGGCGGTACAAGGACACCCAGTCTGAAGGCCAGAAAAAATATTATTCGGATTTCATGAGTGCCTCAACCTGTCCCACCTGCAAGGGAAAGCGGCTGAAAAATGAAGTCCTCCACGTTCATATCAAGAAAAATTCCATCAGGGATGTGACGGCCATGACCGTAAAGGAAGCCTATGATTTTGTCAACGGTCTGAACCTCACAGGCAATAAAAAACTCATTGCTGAAGAACTCTTAAAGGAAATCGCGGACCGTCTCGGGTTTCTGGTCAATGTGGGGCTGGATTATCTGTCCCTTGACCGGAGCGGCCCCACCCTTTCCGGCGGGGAATCCCAGCGGATTAGGCTGGCTTCCCAGGTAGGATCGGAGCTGACAGGGGTTCTTTATATCCTGGATGAGCCCTCCATAGGGCTCCACCAGCGGGACAATATCAAGCTTTTGAACACCCTTCACCATTTGAGGGATATCGGCAATTCCCTCATCATTGTGGAGCATGACCATGAAACAATGGTGGAATCGGACTGGATCGTGGATATCGGGCCTGGTGCAGGCCATCTGGGCGGACGAATCGTGGCCCAGGGAACCCCAGATCAGATAAAAAAGAATCCCGCCTCTGTTACGGGGCGGTTTTTAAGCGGAAAAGAGAAAATCGCTGTTCCGGAAAACAGAAGAACCCCTGAAACCAGGGGCAACAAATGGATTACCATTGTCCATGCAACGGAAAACAACCTGAAAAATATCACGGCAAACATCCCCCTGGGACTTCTGGTGGCTGTTACTGGTGTTTCCGGCGCCGGGAAATCCACCCTCATCAACCAGATTCTGTATCCGGCCCTTGCCCAGAGCCTTCACGGGTCCCAGTTGAGCATCGGACAACATGAAAAAATAACCGGGCTTTCCCATCTGGATAAAGTCATCAATATCGACCAGAAGCCCATCGGCCGGACCCCCAGGAGCAACCCTGCCACCTATACCAAGGTCTTTGACCATATCCGGGATTTTTTTGCCCTTTTGCCGGAATCAAAGGCCCGCGGGTATCAGAAGGGAAGGTATTCCTTTAATGTCAAGGGCGGCCGATGCGAAGCCTGTTCCGGGGACGGGTATATCAAGGTGGAAATGCATTTTCTGGCTGATGTCTATGTTCCCTGCGAGGTCTGCCACGGAAAACGATTCAACCGGGCCACCCTAGAAATCCTTTACAAGGACCATTCCATTGCCGATGTCCTTGACCTGTCGGTGGTTCAGGCAAGGGAACTGTTTGAGCATCATCCCAAAATCACCCAGATCCTCAACACTCTCATGGATGTGGGGCTGTCCTATATCAAGCTCGGGCAGGCCGCCACAACCCTTTCCGGAGGAGAGGCCCAGAGGATCAAGCTGGCACGGGAACTGGCCAAACGGGAAACCGGTGATACCCTGTATATCCTGGACGAGCCCACAACAGGTCTCCATTTCCAGGATGTAAAGCTCCTTCTCAGCGTCCTGGCCCGTCTCACCGATGCCGGAAATACCGTCATCATTATTGAACACAACATGGATGTCATCAAAACAGCGGACTGGATTATTGATCTCGGGCCTGAAGGCGGAAAAGGCGGCGGGGAAATCATTGCACAAGGCACGCCTGAAAAAATCGCAGATTCTTTAAAAAGTTATACCGGGCATTATTTAAAAGATATTCTAAAGCAGACGGCTGAGGGTACCCCATGAATCTTTTTAAATGGCTGATCCGGCCTTATCTTTTTATCCAGTATTATGTTTCAAAGCTTTTTAAAACAGGAAGCTTTGTAAAAAACCAGGTGGCCTATCTGAAGGACCCTTACCAGGATACGGGAAATTTTATAAAGGACGGGCTTTTCCGTCACCATGTCAAGCAGTTCCACGAATCCTCCTGTTCCGTGGCCTCTGTGGTGGCGGTCGTCAATGTGCTGCTTGAAAACCAGGGACGCCCCCCTGCATCACCCGTCACCCAGCAGGAACTTCTTGAAACGGTCAGGGCCGCCCACTGGAAGGAACGCATGAGCGATGACGGGTATCAAGGCCGGAGGGGGCTTCCCCTTCCCGTCCTTGGCGAGGTTGTTGAAGCAAGCCTTAAAGCCTACGGCATTCAATACAAATCCCTTGAGGTCGTCCAGGTGTCGGCCGATCCGGAAAGGTCAGTAGCACTGAAGCAAACCCTTCGATCCAGACTTGAACGGTTTGAGAAAAAAGGGGATTGCCTGATGATCGCCCATTTTGACCAGGGAAGCGTCCTGCCCGAGTTCCACATTCCCCATATCTCCCCAGTGGGCGGGTTTGACACGGCATCCGGAAAGGTGACCTTCCTGGATGTGGACCCGGACCAGCTCCATCCCTATCAGGTTTCTTTTGAAATTTTTTACAGATGTCTTGCCAGCAATTACAACCCGGTTTTCAGACATTTCGGCTATGCCGAAGGCGGATATGTTTTTATCCGGATTTGATGCCTTTTTTTTCTTATTTTCATTCAAATAAAACCCATTGACAAGGGGTGGAATATTTTTTGCAGCTCCCGTTTATTACAGGGGGTGGCAAAATGCATATAAATGAAAAAATAAAAGGCCATCTTTTGGGATTGGGAAAAATGATTCCCCTTCTTAACGACTTGATTGCAAAAAGAGCCCTTCGACAGAAAAATTTACAGAATTGGGAAAAAACCTTTGATGCCATTGATGATTGGATCAGCATTATTGATATGGATTCCAATATTCTCAGGTCCAACCGGGCCGTGGAAAAATATTTTAACCTAACTGTCCGGGCCGCCACCAAAATCAAATGCTGCAAGCTGGTTCACGGGACTGACAAGCCGGTGCAGGGGTGCCCGCTGCCCCGGATGATTGAAACAAGAAAAAGAGAAAGCGCGGAAGTTAAAATATTCGACGGCCGCTGGATGCTGATAACGGTTGACCCTGTATTCAGCAAGGGCGGAAAGATACTCAGCGCGGTTCATATCACCCGAGACATATCAGAAAGGATCGCCATTCAAAATGAAAAAGAAACCCTTGTCCGGGATCTGAAAAATGCCCTGGGTCAGATTAAAGCCTTGAGCGGGATGATCCCCATCTGCTCCTGCTGTAAAAAAATCAGAGACGACAAAGGGTATTGGGAGATTCTTGAATCCTATATCGAAAGCCGTTCTGATGTATCTTTTTCCCATGGGTTATGTCCTGTTTGCACAGAAAAGCTTTATGGCAAAGAGGAATGGTATACAGATATGAAACTTCAAAAATACAAAAAAAATAATCCATAGAAGATCTTTGTTGATCTGTTCTTCATATTCAGACACAAGACAATAAAGATGGAAATACTTCATTGGCAATGGGATTGACTTTTTCCCCATTTTTCATTATCTGATTTTCTAATTTGTCAGTGATGATTGAACTGAACTCTCCTTTCAGGATTTGCAGGGTCTGCCGGGAATGTTTCAGTCATTAAAAACAGGAGAAGAAAAACATGGACATCAAAATCACCCGGACAGCCGACACCATCCTCATGGTCAGACCCAGGGATTTCGGGTACAATGAGGAAACAGGCGTTGACAATGAATTCCAGCACAAGCCGGATATGGAACCGGAATTCATCAACAAAAAAGCCAATGAGGAATTTGATGCCATGGCGGCAGGACTCCGGGAAAAAGGGGTCACAGTGCTGATCCTGGAACCACCCATCAGCAGGGATGTCACGACTCCAGATGCCATATTTCCCAACAACTGGTTTTCCACGGAACATGACGGCACCATCCTGACCTACCCCATGATGGCCAAAAACAGGAAGGCGGAGCGGCGGCTCCTGGAGGTGGAAAAGCTTTTGAATGAAAACGGGTATACCATTCGAAACTGCATCAATGTGGGACGGCTGGATGAACCAAAAAAATTTTTGGAGGGCACGGGCAGCCTGATTATCGATCATGTGGATGAAGTGGTCTATGCAGCCCGCTCCGAGCGGTGCGACCCGGACCAGTTTGATAATTTTATCCGCCTCCGGTTTTACCCCAGGGGCATCTTGTTTGATACCAGAAGCTCATCCGGAAAACCTATCTATCACACCAATGTCATGATGAGTCTCGGTGAAAAATATGCCGTGATCTGCAGCGCCTGCATCCCGGATGAAAAACAGCGGAGACTGGTTCTTGACACCCTGAAAAAATCCTTTGATGTCATGGATATCTCCATGGAACAGATGGAAAAGCATTTCTGCGGGAATATCCTGGAGGTAAGGAATCAGAAAAATGAATCCTTTATCGTCATGTCAAAAACGGCAGAGAAGGGATTCACACAGGACCAGAAGGATTTTTTCAGGCAATACGGCCGGATTTTAAGCTTTGATCTGTCAACCATAGAAAAAATCGGAGGGGGCAGTGCCCGGTGCATGATGGCGGAAATATTTTCCATCCGGGAAAAATCTTTTTCCTAACGGATTCCCATCTGTTCTTCAACGCTTTTTATTTCCCTTAAAAGGCTTTCTTTTTCCTCAGGCGTGAGGTTCCCCAAAAAAAGCCGTTTCTGAAGTCCGAGCAGAATCATCTCTTCCCTGTATTCGTTGCAGGTATATTTCGGGGCAGAATCATTTTTCGTCATATATCCTCACATCCTGTGCAGTGTCGTTAAAAAAGATCATATCTCACCAGTTTGCCTTCCAGCCCGCCAATTTGCAGGGGCCGTTTCCAGGTGGGCGACAGCGGTACTTTTTTAATGAACCTGGGTTCCCCAAAATAAATAAAGGCCTTGGATCTTTTGCACCTGTCTTTTAGAAACAGGCCCAGGTCAGCATAGAACCGGTTCAGGTTATCGTCTTTCCCCATCCGGATGCCATAGGGCGGATTGGCCACAATAACGCTGTTTTCAATGGACTCGATCTCTTTGAAATCCTTTTGCAGGATGTTGATTTCACTGCCGAAATGAAGCCCCATGATATTGACCTGTGCCGCATTTACCGATTCTTCGGACACATCGCTGCCGGCAATCAAATTTTTAGGGAGGGGCAGAAAATTTTCTGAAGCCTCTTTTTTTACATCCTCCCACAGGGCTGCATCAAAATCCGGCAGCCGTTCAAACCCGAACCTGGTTCTGAACACCTGGGCCGGTATCCGGCAATGGGCCATGAGGGCTTCGCACAAAAGGGTGCCGGAGCCGCACATGGGATCATACAAGGGCTGGCTGCCATCCCATTCAGACAGCCGGATAATGGCGGCGGCAATGGTTTCCTGCATGGGTGCGGATACGGATTCCTCCCTGTAACCTCGTTTGTGCAGGGTGCCGCCCGAAGCGTCAATGGAAATGGTTGCCATGTCCCGGTGAAGATGCAGGTTAATGGTGATATAAGGGTTTTTTGCATCCACATCCGGTCTTTTGTTGGCCCTGTCCCTGAAATAATCGGCAATGGCGTCTTTGACCCTCAGCCCTGCAAAATTGGAATGGGTGATCTTTGATTCAGACACATTGGCGGAAATGGAAAAGGTTTTTTTCGGGGTTAAAAATTCTTCCCACCTTATTTTCCCTGCATGGGCATAAAGCTCATCCTTGTCTTTACACTCAAAAAGGGCAAGGGGGGCCAGGATCCTTGACAGCAGTCTTGCAAAATAGGTGATCCTGTAGAAATCCTTTCTGGATGCCGTGAACCATATCCCCCGGAAAACAGGTTTGATCCTTGCCGCGCCCAGTTCCCGGAGTTCTTTGACCGCCAGATCCTTTACGGTTTCCGACACCTGGGCAAAGTATCGGGATTCTTTTTCATACAGATATGTAAGCTTAGCCTGTTTTCTTGTACTGCCGGTTCCTTTTTCAAGGATACTTTTCTTGCCTGAGTTCAAATTTATTATCCTTTTATCAATGAGCGAAAAACAGGACAGACTATATCAGGATTCTGCAATTTTTAAAACAGGGGGAATCAAATAAACCAGGGCCATTTCAGTTCCGGGTGAATCCAGCTCAGGTTTTTTTCCTTTTTGTCCCGATTTTCAAAAGATCGGCAATATTGGCATTGGGATCAATGACCGGTTCGATCAGAGGCAAAGGACAGGTCATGAGCGTTGCGATGCCCGGTCCGTGACCGGCCAGAAGACAGTCGGAATGCACCACGATGCCGATGCTGACCGCCCCTTTCACAAAAGCCCGGCCATAGGAATTGTCATGATCCATCAGGGCCACAAAATCCCCGAATTTAAGCTTGTCCAGGCTATATTCCTTAACCGTGGCCGGATCACTGGTCATGACGTCGTAATCCCCGGCCGCCACATGGGGGGAGCCAAGACCGGAGCCCATGCACTGGGCAGGCACAAGTGTGGTTACGGGCACACAAAGTTTTTTGCCTTTTACTTCCTTGATCTTCATTTTTTTCAAAAGGGCCGGGTCCAGGTTGAAGAGCCGGATATCCGGATAATCTAGGAGCTTCAGGCCCTGACCCCTGGAGTGAATGATGATTTTATCGTCATAGGTCAGTTTTTCCAGGACCTTTCTCGGAAAATCAATCATCACATGTTCTGACCCGCCGTGATGGCCGGTGACAATTCCCTTTTCTCCCTTTGCATCCCCGGATACGATGCGGGCTTCATTGCCGATGCAGGAAAGGATCTGCAACGAATCATTGGGAAATTCAAAGGGTTTTTCCGCATTTGCAGAACAGCTCACACCCGGTTCAATATGGTCGCCGGCCAGGCCGAACGCCGAATCCCCGACCCGGACGTTCAGGGTGATTCCGCCAATACTGGGCAGTATAAAGGGGTTTCCCTCACGGCTCACCCGCCATCCGGCACGGATTCTGGGAGGGCCGGGCTTGCTTTGCAGGGATATTTCAACCAGTTTGTCTTCGTTTGTTTTTAACATTATTCTTTTTCCTCTTGACGCTTAAGTTTTAATAAAAACGGAATAGCTGTAAATCCGATCAGGGCGCTTACGGTAAATATATTTTCAAGTCCGGCCAGATCACCGATAATACCGGCCAGAAAAACAGCCAGGGATCTGACGGCAAAGGAAATCATCATGAACAGGCCATTGGCCGCTGAAGGATTCTCTTTTGCATTTTCCTGGACAAGGGCCAGCATAACCGGTGTGGTAGACAGAACAGTAAAGCCTGCAACCGCCACCATGGCAATTTTTATCCATCCGGCCGTAAATACAAACACAAGGACGGCCACGGGTGCCACCAGCAATACCCAGAACAGGACCCGCTGTCTGCCGATCCGGTCACTCAGGGTTCCGGCGCACAGAATACCGGCCACGCCAAAGGCTTCATACAGGGCCAGGGCGGCGCCTCCATACCAGAGGCTCTGGGTTTGTCTTTCCACAAACACTGCGAGAAAAACACCCATGGATGCGTGCATAAAGGAACGGGCCGCCAGAATCCCGGTAATGGGAAGCAGCACATGCCTGATTTCATGGTAAGCAGAGGCTATGGACCCTTTTCGTTTGAACCCGGTTTTTTCTTCTTCTTTTTCAAGGGTAAAATACAAGACGATGGAAATGATTATGGCAATGCCCATGACCAGATAAAACCGGTCCTGACCCAGAAAAGACACGGCAGCCACGGCAAACATGGGACCCACGGTCCTGGCCGCTTCCCCGCCGGTCATAAAAATACTCATGCCCCGGCCTTTTTTTTGACCGGAGTATTTGGCCACAAGCACCGGCGAAGGCACATGATACAAGGCCACACTGATTCCGGCCAGAAACACCAGGGCCAGCAGAAGAACATATGTCCCGGCATTTAAAATCAGGCTCATGGAAACAGCCGTGAGCGTCGGCGACAGGATGACCAGCCACCGGGCAAGACCTTTGTTGTCGGCAAAAAGCCCGATAAAAGGGTTGAGCAGGGCCGGGATCTGCATGACCGTGGATAACAGCCCTGCCTGGCTTAAGGTCAGGGAAAGCTTTTCAATGATCAGGGGCAAAAGGGGTGAAAGAAAGCTTGTGTAAACATCATGGACAAAATGGGAAAAAGCAACCAGCATGACCCTTCCGGTCTGGAATTGTTCAGTTTTCATTTGGGCACATTTAGCAGATTTACCCGGCAAAGTAAAAGAATTTGTATAGCTTTCCGGTTCATTCGGGCTTAGAATAAGAACAAGATAATTTCAACCCCAGCATAAGGATGACAAAAAATGGATGATATCTCTTACACCGCCATGGTTGTCGAAGAACCGGAAAAAAAAAGGTTTACACGCGAAATCCAAAAGGTCTTGCTCAAGGATCTGCCGGACAATGATGTGCTCATCCGGGTCTTATATTCTTCCCTGAATTACAAGGATGCCCTGTCTGCCACGGGAAACCGCGGCGTCACAAGGAATTATCCCCATACGCCGGGGATTGACGCGGCAGGAGTGGTTGAAGAAAGCCGGGCCAACTCCGTCAGAAAAGGGGAAAAGGTGATTGTGACAAGCTATGACCTCGGCATGAACACAAACGGCGGATTCGGGCAATATATCAGGGTGCCGGCTGACTGGGTGGTGAGAATGCCCATGGGGCTGGATGAAAAAGAGAGTATGATTTTCGGAACTGCCGGGTTCACGGCCGGCATGTCTGTTTTCAAACTGATTCAGACCCTCCGGCCCGGAAATGGGGACATCCTGGTCACCGGCGCCACCGGCGGGGTGGGAAGCATGGCAGTGGCTATCCTTTCCCGGCTGGGCTACTCTGTTGTTGCCCTGTCCGGCAAAACCGACACCGGGTTTTTAGGCGGCCTGGGAGCAAAAGCCGTCATTTCCAGAAAAGAATTTTTAGCTGATATCGGCCCCCCTGTTTTAAAACCCCGCTTTGCCGGTGCCATTGACACCGTGGGAGGCGAAATCCTTGCAACAGCCGTCAAGTCGGTAAAACAGGACGGTATCGTGACCTGCTGCGGCAATGTGGCATCCCCGGATCTTCCCCTTAATGTGTATCCCTTTATCCTGAGAGGAGTTTCACTTTTTGGGATAGATTCCCAGCACTGCCCCATGGATCTTCGGGCCCTGATATGGAAAAAGCTTTCTAGGGAATGGAAATTCGATCTTTTAAGCAGTATTTATGATGAAACCGATCTTAAAGGACTCAATGAAAAAATCGATCTGATGTTAAAAGGGGAGTTAAAAGGCAGAACCATTGTGAATCTGAATTAAGCCCTGTTCAAGTTTTATTGTTTTATCATTGACAACGAGGGTGAATTAACCTTTAATTTTAGTCACCTTTTGTTTTTCAACACCAACCCCAAAAAGAGGAGGATAACATGACAACCCCGCAACATTGCCCAGGTTTTCAGCAGTTTAAAAATTTAAAATCATTTTCCTGCAAATGCCCTAAATGCAATGCAGTAAAGGAAATTTTTTCAGATGAATTCAACAAAACCCATAAATGCAGCAAATGCGGCGAGGAAATAGATTTCACATCCTGTTCCTATGAAGCCGGCAATTAAGTCAGCTGTTATCAAACCACCCTGTCTCTGGTTTTTTCTTCCGGGAATATTTCATTGCCGGACTGCATCAGAACCAGGACAGGGCCCTTCAGCCGTAACCTTTCCCGGAGAGCACCCATGATAAAATCCAAGATTTCCTGTTTCATCTGTTTTTTTCTTTTCTCTTTCTTGCCCTTTGCTTCATGCAGTACGGGCCAGAAATTTCTGTATCAGACAGACAAGGAGGTCCAGGCGCTTCTTAAAACCAGCCCTGTATACCCGGATACCCGGTTTGCCGTTCTTTCAGACCTCCATTATTATGATAAAACCCTTGGCATCAGCGGCAGCGCCTTTCAAAAATACCTGGACGACGACAGAAAACTCCTGGTTTTAAGCGATGAACTGCTTACTGCGGCTATGGAAAAAATCTCAAAAGAAAAGGTGCGTTTTGTTCTCATTCCCGGCGACATGACCAAGGACGGCGAAAGAATCAATCATGAGGGCGTGGTGAAAGCCTTGAAAAAATTTGAATCTCCAAGGTTGAAAGTCTATGCTGTTCCGGGAAACCATGACGTCGATAATGGAGCTGCCGTCCAATATGAAGGCGATGACACAAAGCCTGTCCCCGGAATCAATGACAAGGATTTCCAGGTCCTGTATCATGAATTCGGCTATAAAGACGCCATTGCCCAAGACAAGGATTCTTTAAGCTATACCATAGAACCTGAAAAAGGACTATGGATACTGGGTCTTGATTCCTGCAAATGGAAGGAAAACAAACCCCTGACCCACCCCCATACGGACGGGTCTTTTTCTGCTTTAACCCTGTCCTGGATCGAATCCCAGCTCATCCTGGCCAAAAAAGAGAACAAAGCCGTCATTGTCTTCATGCATCACGGGATCATGGAGCATTATCCGTCCAATAAAAAATTCTATGGCAAGTATGTGATTGATGACAGTGAAACAGTTTCAGAACTCCTGGCTGCCTATGGGGTCCGCCTTGTTTTCACCGGCCATTTTCATGCCCAGGATATTACTAAAAAAGAGTTCAAGGATTCAGGGGATTTCATTTTTGACATTGAAACCGGCTCCCTTGTAACCACCCCCTGCCCCTATCGGGTCGTGGAGATAAAAGACGGACACATCACATCAGTTAAAAGCGTTTTCATTGATTCCATTCCCTCCATGCAGGAAAAATTTGCCGATTATGCCCATGACTATGTGTTTAAGGGTACCATTACCATGGCCAATGCCAAACTCGATAAATACAGGGTATCCAAAGAACAGCAGCCCCTGATCACCAGCCAGGTTTCAAAGGCCTATTGCGCCCACCTTTTCGGGGATGAAAAAAAACCTGGGGTCACCATCAGCAAAGAAGGGTTCGGCCTATGGCTCACCTTCATCGCCTGGATGCAGAAGGACCTGATCAATGGCTGGTGGACGGATCTTCCGCCGGAGGACAACAATCTGACCATTGACCTGGTCACGGGAAAAGTGAATTAATCTGTTAAAAGACAGCGACACCGCCATTATGATAAAAACCTTGAAGAAGTGCCGGTATCTCACCGCCCTGATTTTTTTTATGATCCCTGCGGTTTTTTCCTGTTCTTCCAGGGACAAGGAGACCTTTTCCGAAACGGTCTGGGCAACCCGTGTGGAAGAAACCCGGACCGCCGACCTCTATGCACCCCATGAGGAAGAAGGCCGGTTCTTTGCCCCCTGGATGAAAATGCCGGACAAAAGCTTTCTGGATGTGCTGGGGTGGAAGCTCTTTCCAAAAGAAAAATTCACTAAAGAAGAACAAAATTTTCTGCCCCGCGTAATTCCCGGTACAGCTGAAAGAATTAAACAAACCAAGGGCGATTTTATTCTCTGGATCGGTCACAACACCTTTTTAATCCGCATCCATGACACCTTCTGGCTCACAGACCCCATGTTCTCCAACCGGGCTCTTGTTCCGGCAAGACTGACCCCGCCGGCATTGACCCTTAAAGAATTCAACGCCCTTGTCAAGGATGTCAATATCATCATCTCCCACAATCACTATGACCATCTGGACAGCGGCAGCATTGAAGATCTTCCTGAGAATGCCGCCATGTTCGTGCCCAAAGGACTAAAAAACCTTGTCATGGAGATGAACAAAAAAAATGTAACCGAGATGGACTGGTGGCAGGAAGTCGGGTTCGGCAACGGTTCAAGGCTGGTCTGCCTTCCGGCCCAGCACTGGTCCATGAGGCTGGGGCAGGGCCGGAACAAATCCCTCTGGGCCTCTTATCTTCTGATTACGCCGGGGGCAACCCTTTATTTTGGGGGAGACTCAGGATATTTCAAAGGGTTCCGGGAGTTCGGGAAAAAATATCCAGACATCGATTATGCGTTTATGGCCACCACAGCCTATTCCCCCAGGTGGTTCATGCATTACCAGCACATGAATGCAGAAGAAGCCATAAACGGATTCAACGACCTTGGCGCAAAATTTTTCATCCCGACCCAGTGGGGTGCCTTTCCCCTTGGAAGTGAGCCTGCAGGATTCCCAGGGCTTGACCTCATGCGTCAGATAAAAAACAAAGGGCTTGATCCGGCCCGATTTAAAATACTGGATATCGGTGAAATCCTTAAGATTGAGCCGCCCCAATCCCCCTAGTCCCAAAAAAAGGAGATCCATGGAAACACCATCTTCCTGTTCCATCCTGTATATCCCCCATGGCGGTGGTCCCCTGCCGCTCCTCGGCCATGAAGGCCACAGGGATCTGACGGCATTTTTAAAAACCATCCCTGAGACAATGGGAAGTCCCGATGCCATTCTTGTCATCAGCGCCCACTGGGAGGAAAAGATCCCCACGCTCACGGCCCATGCCTCGCCCCCGCTTTTTTATGATTATTACGGGTTTCCGCCTGAAACCTATGAAATCCTTTATCCTGCGCCCGGATCACCGGAACTGGCTGAAGAAATATCTCACTGTCTTGAAACCAAAGGGATAAAAGCAGGCCTCGACAAAAAAAGAGGGTTTGACCACGGGGTATTTATCCCCCTCATCTTCATGTATCCGGATGCCAAAATTCCCTGCGTCCAGTTGTCCTTGACCCATGACCTTGATCCGTCAGCCCATATTGAGCTGGGCCGGGCCCTTTCTTCTTTGAAAGATAAAAACCTTCTGGTTCTCGGGTCCGGGTTTTCCTTTCATAACATGAGGGTCTTTGGCAGTACCCTGCCGGACAAAAAAAACCTTGAGTTTGACCAGTGGCTCATCCAGACCTGTACAGACCCGGGTCTTTCTTTGGATCAGCGTGAAGAGAGACTGGTTCAATGGGAAAAAGCCCCCCATGCCCGGTACTGTCACCCAAGGGAGGAACATCTCCTGCCGTTGCATGTCTGTGCCGGAATGGCCGGGAAACCGGCTGAGGTCGTCTTTAATAAAACGGTCCTGAACAAAAGGTCCACGGCTTTTCTATGGCAGTAGCTCCGGCCGCAATAAACCCAAGGGCATACCCCCATGAGAATCTGGGATATTGATACCGGGTTCTTGAATGATCAGAGCCTTCTTGGCGAACACCGGGAACTGCACGGTATCTTTTCCATTATACAGAACCATAAAAAAGGCTATTCCCGCCATCCGGAAACCCTGAGATGGAGGAACTGCCTCAAAAGCCTTGAAGTCCGTCATGACCTGATTGTCGAGGAAATGCATGTGAGGGGATTCAACCATCAAAGCCCTGTTTTGGCAGAGCCGGGGGCCCCGGTATGGCCAAAGGCTTTCATTGATCCGCCCCAGGCCCAGTTCAGCCTTCTTAAAACAAAATATCAAGATAAAAAAAAGGGCCGCATCCCCTTACCGAAAAATATTGTTGACCTCTGGGCCTTTCACAAATATTCCGTCATGGCCAGAGACCCGGGGCTTTACAGAAAACTCGGACCCCTGGTATCCAAAAACCGGATTTCTTTTGAACGCCTTTGCTCGGATCTTGTCTCCATACTCAGAACCCCGCCCAAAACAGAACGCCTCATCAATGCCGTGGATCATATGTGGGGCTATATTTCAGGGTTTTCCGCCCTTCACCACGAGGCCTCCGATACCAACACCCTTATCCTGGAAATCCAGAGACAGTCCCTTTATCATAATATTTCTTATCTGATTTATTCCACAGCCCTTGCAGAATTAAAATTCTGGTATAGTTTTTCTTTAAAAAAAGGAGATGGGCATGAATGATCTCTATGGCAAAACATGCGAGCCCTGCAGAACCGGGGCAGATCCCATGACAACTAAAGAAATTGAAAAACAAAAGGCCCTGGCATTCACCCACAAGGTCAAAGGGCTGCACCTTAATGATTTTATAATGGCTGCAAAAACAGATAGGCTGATTTAAAGAATTTGATGCAGCCGTTTCCGGATTAAAAGCAATTTATATAACATAAAGGAGAGGAACCATGACCTGTTGCCTTGATAGGGCATTAATCGACAAAACCATTGAATTTCACGGCCACAACTGCCCCGGACTGACCATCGGCATCCGGGTGTCGGAGCTGGCCATGGAAAAACTCGATATCTGCAATTCCACAGCCCCGGTCTGCGTCACGGAAACCGATATGTGCGGTGTGGATGCCATCCAGTTTCTGACGGGATGCTCCTTTGGCAAGGGCAATCTCATCCACAAGGATTTCGGCAAATCCGCCTTTACCTTTTATGACAGAAATACCCAGAAAGGGTTCCGTGCGGTATTTAAAAATGATTTTGCAAGAGATGAACAGGATAAAAACATCAGGATCAAAAAAATACTGGATGCGGAGTTAACAGACCTTTTTGTAACAGAAGACGTAGACCTTCCGCCGGTCAGACCGGCAAGGATCATGAAAAGCATCCTGTGCGGCGACTGCGGGGAGATGACCATGGAATCTCGTATCCGGCTCTTTGACGGGAAGACCCTGTGCCCCCCGTGTTTTCAAAAAGTGGAACAGAAAATATGATGTTTTGATACCGGAAGCCCTGTCTGAAGTAAAACTTCAATCAGGGATGGGGTGATTTTTAAGCCTGAGATAAGCTTTTTCAAAAATTTCAAAGGCCTCGGGCCCGTGATCAAAATTATTTGTTTTACCCATGCCTTCAAGCACTCCTGCCGCTTCTGCCAGCTCATCAGCGGTCAGGTTGGCTGCCCCGCCTTTGATGGAATGGGTTTCCTGCTTCAAGGTATCGGCATCTTTTGAAACAACTGCCTGCTGGATTTTTGGAATCAGTTCTCCCACTATCCCAATAAATTCATTCAGCACTTCCATCAAAAAATCCCTGTCATTTCCAAACTCTTTTAATACTTTTTCAATATCAATGGGGGCGTTTGCAGCAGGGATGTTTATTTTCCCGTGCGGCTGAAACCCTGTTTCCCGGAGGGCATTGGTTTTTGCTGTTTTTGAAAGGGTCCATTTTTCCACCATGGTGATGAGATCATCTCTTCTTAAGGGTTTGGATATATAATCATCCATGCCGGCCTGAGCGCATTTATCCCTGATTCCGGATACGGCATGGGCCGTCATGGCAACAATGGGGGTTCTTTCCAAAACAGGATCAGAACCGGCCGGCTGTTTTTCAAGATCCCTTATCCTTTGGGAGGCCTCATACCCATCCATCAAAGGCATCTGAATATCCATAAGAATCAGATCAAACTTTCTTGTTTTGAATATATCCACGGCCTCTTTGCCGTTCTGGGCCAAAATCATGTTAAACCCGGCCTGGGTGATGTTTTTTTTTGCGATTCTCTGATTGGTGGGATAATCTTCAACCAGAAGAATCCACAGCATTTTTCTTTGTTTATCAGCAATGGAATGCCTTGTCACAAGATCTTTCGGGTCATCCGCCGATGTTTCAATCATTCCAAGAACCGACCCGATAATCATCTTGAGTTCATCTCTTCTGACAGGTTTTGACAAATATCCCTGAATTCCGATTTCTCTGCACATGAGGCTGTCCCCGCTCTTTCCCATGGAAGACAATATGACAATGGGGACAGGGTTCAGATCCTTGTTTTTTCTGATGGCCCTGGCAACTCCGAAGCCATCCATGCCGGGCATCTGGAAATCCATTAGAATAAGGTCAATTTTTTTTAGCGGGTTTGTTTTTTCAAGAATCTCAAGGGCCTGTTCTCCATTTTGAGCGCAAACAGAGAAGCACCCGAAAAATTCGAGATACTTTGTAAAAATATAACGGTTGGTCTGGTTGTCATCAACGATCAATATATTCAGATCCTTTAAATCAACGGCCAAAGCCTTTGACTCCTTTAAATCCTTGTCCTGCCGTAACCCGAAGCCCACCGTAAACCAGAATGTACTTCCTTTTCCGGGTTCGCTTTCTATTCCAATCTCCCCTCCCATGAGCTCAACAAGCTGTTTTGATATGGTGGTGCCAAGCCCTGTTCCCCCGTATTCCCGGGTGGTGGACCCGTCTGCCTGGGAAAAGCTTTCAAAAATTTTTTCCTGTTTTTCTTTTGGAATCCCGATGCCGGTGTCTTTTACTGAAAACTTTAAAAAAATCCGGCCCTGGTCTTGATTTAGTTTTTCACCTTTAATAAAAATTTCGCCTTCATGGGTGAATTTTAATGCATTTCCCACAAGATTCATCAGGATCTGCCGCAACCTTCCGGGATCTCCCGTCACCAGGGCAGGAATATCCGGCGCAAGATAGGAAACCAGTTCAAGCCCTTTTTTTTCAGCCCTTATGGCAAGGGCCGAGGCAAAATTCTCAAAGGTATGGTACAGGTTGAAGGGGATTTCTTCCAGTTCCATCTTGCCGGCTTCTATTTTGGAAAAATCCAGAACAGAATTGATGATGCCCAAAAGCGCATCCGCTTCATTGGAAATTGTCTTTAGATAGTTTCGCTGTTGATCATCAAGATCGGAATCCATCATCAGTTCCGCCATTCCAATGACCCCATTGATGGGGGTCCGGATTTCATGGCTCATATTGGCAAGGAATTCGCTTTTTGCACGGGTCGCCTGCTCTGCCTGGTCTCTTGCCTTGCTCAGTGCTTCTTCCGCCCTGACCCTCGGGGTAATATCGGTAATAATCCCAAATGAACCCTGAAATTCATTGTTTTCATTATAAATCGAGGTCGAATCTACATTGGCATAGAGTTTTTCCTTATTCCTCCGGACAAAAGTCAGCTCATAATTGCGGTAATGGGTGGTGGTCATTTTTGCAATCTGTTCCTGCAGCGTTTTTATGCTGTCCTGATCAACAAACTCAAAAAGAGGCCGGCCCAAGAGCTCATCCCTGTCATACCCGATCATCTTGCAGACAGCCTGGTTCACATCCGTTGTCAACCCGTCTGTTCCAATCTGCCAGTATCCGGCAGCTGTTGTCTCTATGAGCCGCCGGTATTTTTCTTCCCTGATTTTCAGGTCGTCCAGGGCCTGCTTTCTTTCTATGGCAATGGCAATCTGGCTGGAGACTGCAATGAGGATATCAAGATCTCTTTTTTTAAAATAGTCGGGATCGGAATAGCTCTGGGCCGTTATCAGCCCAATGACCCGGTCCTGGATCAAAAGCGGAACGCCCAGCCAGACCAGAGGGGCTGTTCCGACAATGGTCGCTTTTTCTTTTCGCTGAGCCAGCATTTCCTTTGTCAGGATAAGGGGTTTTCGGGCAAGTATCACTTCGCTGGAAAGGGATTTTGCTTTGGAAATATTTTTTATTTCCGTAATGCCGTCATCGTATTCATCTACATAATAGGGAAGATGAACCATATCCTTTTTTTCATAATAGATGCCGATGTACAAATTGGGCAGCTTCATGATTTCATTAAGGCTTTTATGAATTGATACATAGAGTTCATCAAGGCTTAAGGTGGTGGTGACGGCATTGGAAATCTCAAAAAGCGCTGCATTGATTTTTTCTGCATGTTTTCTTTCGTTGGCTTCAATCTTAAGATCGCTGTTTGCTTTTTTAAGCTGGGAAGTTCTTTTCTCAACCATCTTTTCAAGATTGTTCCGGTGAAGCGCAAGCTCATCTTCCAGGGCTTTTTTCTCTGTCTTATCCCTTAAAAGCCCCATGAATCCTGTGATCTGATTATGAAAATCCTTTTTCAGGGAAATGGAGACCTCGCAATACAGCCGATTGCCGTTTTTATGGATCAGCTCACACCCGAACTCTTTTTCAGGCCGGTGTGTGGCATATACAAGATTGAATGCCGCCTTAATGTCTGCCAAAGATTCTTTGGCCACAAACCGGGTATAACTCATTTCTGTCAGCTCTTCTACGGAATACCCCAGAAGATTTGAGAAAACCTTGTTAAAAAAAACAACCCTGCCCTTAAAATCAACTTCATAGTAGGCATCTTCTATGTTTTCCAGAATGGTCCTGTATTTTTCTTCACTTTGTCTTAAATTCTGTTCCGCCCTGGCCCGTTCTTCAAAAATATTGTCCAGATCTTCCTTGACAAGATTCAGGGCAAAAAACACTTCTTTAAAGGGATGGTCTTCATGGATTTTGTCTGAAGGAATCCCCTTTTCGTCCCAGTTTAATGATCCGATATGTTTGAGCAGCTCATCCCGCAATCCATCATGGGAAAAGGTCTCATCCTGTTTTTTGGGTTGACTGGCCGGGTTGGAGAAAGAGGTCTCTGATCTGGCAAACAAGCCCCTGTTTTTTTCAATGATTTTCAGAGCCTGGTTCAGGTTGTCGGCAACAATAACCTTAAACGGGGCAACCATGCGGCTCATATTGATCACGGTTTTCATTATGGTGTTCACCCCAAAGATAACCGTTAGTCTGCAAGGGACTTTTCTGTTGAACTCAGCCAACCGTTTTCTGTACAGCTGTCTTGCTTTCCATGTGCTGCTTTCGAGTTTTTCCCAGTTTAATATCTTGAAATACCCCGTCTTTTGTGAGAGCCCGCTTTCATGAATCACTTTTTCATGAAGCTTGAACAGATTGTCAGCATGGGCTTCTTTAAAAATGCCGTGGGCACTGTTATAAAGAATATCGTCGCCGATGATCTCAAACCCTATACCATAATCGTCAAACTCAATTTTCCAGTCTTCCCTGGAATATCGCTTCCTTCCTTCTTCCGGAAGTCCCGGCGGAATACCCTTTGAATCAAGCACTTCAGCGGCAATGGTTATGGCTCTGGCGTAATCATCCACTGCTTTCACGGGTATGGCAGGTTTTTTTAAAAGGATGCCCACATTATAGACATTCTTTACGAGCATGGGGGTGTTATACAACCAGAATCCGCACAACCAGCCCGCATCCACTTCTTTTAGGAACAGTTTAGAGTATTGTACACGGACTTCTCTTGACGGGAGGCCGGTGACCCGGCTGTTGTCCCGGATTTCAACATAATGCTTGCCCAGAAGGCCGACGGCTTCGAGATATTTTTCACGCATTGCATAAAAAGCCGTTATCCCCTCAGGGCTTAATGGACCTTTGGGTGCTGTGTGTAAAATTCTTTCCCCGATCAAAGAAAAGGATGAATAATAATTGTTAACAAGGGAAACCTCTGCCCATTCAGGATCTTTTTTTACCGGGAGACCGGTTACCGGACACACATTTTTTGAGTTAAAGCCGTTTTCTTCCATAGCCTTGAAAATCTGCATATCTTACACATATTTTCGATCATTTAATCAATCGGGCAACCATAGCACATAAAAAATAAAAAAAACAAGACCCGTTATTTCATCATAACAGCTCGCGCCCCCGTCTTACTGCACAAAAATCCCCGTACATGGTGCAGACATCCTTTTCAGACGGTTCAGACGATTTCCGATAGCCCCCGCCCTTTTCAGGATCAATGGCAGAGGCAAACTGACCTTGCCAGTCCAGATTTCCCCTGGCCTTGCTCTTTTTATGGTCAACGGCACCGGCTCCTTTTGTGCCTTGAGATCCTGTGCAGATATGGATTCATTTTCAAGCACCGATTCCATCTGGAGTGTTAAAATGCCTTATCCGGCTGCATCCATCTGGGTTGTGTAAGCTTTTGTCATTTATAGTCTCCAAAAATTTTTCTAATTTCCCTGATTCTTTTTTCAATATTCTCTGCGCCGATGATTTCCGTAACCAGGCATACGGTTTTAGCCCCGCGGCAGAGGACCTCTCTGAGATTGTTGAGCTTAATCCCGCCAATGGCCACAAAGGGAATATCGTGGGTCTTAACCACATGATCCAGATAGGAAATCCCCACGGCATCGCAGACATCTTCCTTGGTCCGGGTGGTGAAGATGGGGCCGACACCGATATAATCCGCCCCGCCCTCCACCGCTTTTTTTGCCTGGGAAGGGGAATGGGTGGAACACCCGATCATCATGTGGGGAGCGATTTTCCTGACAGCCTGAACCGGAAGATCGTCCTGGCCCTGGTGAATGCCGTCGGCTCCCACCATAAGGGCGATATCAGCATAATCATTAATGATAAAGGGAATATTGGCGGCTCTTGTGATTTCCCTGATTTCACAGCATTCCTCATGGATCTGTTTCAGGCTTTTGTCCTTTGATTTTTCCCGGTACTGGAGAACATCAATGCCTGCCTCCACCATATGCAGCGCTGTTTCTGCGTTTGTACGGCCCAGGGAAAATTTTTCGCCGAGAATGCCGTAGATGCCCTGGGGAAGTTGCCGTGTTTTATTCATTTTCCTTTTCCTTGATATGGGCCAGGACAATCCCGGCCATGAGGGCTGCCGTAAGGATGATTTTCGGCCCAAAAACCTCAAAGCCGGCCTGGTCCGATACAAAATCTCCCACAATATGGCAGTTGCCTATTTTTTTTATGGTTACTCCGGTCATGTCCGTTCCGGCAATGCCTGAGGCGGATACCAGTATTTTTTTCCCTGTGCCGAGTTCTTCAATGATCATTTTTTTCAGGGCCTTGTCGTCAAATCCCTCCACAACAATATCACAGTCTGAAAACACCTGCCCGCTGTCTCCCGGCCCAAGGGTCACGGCCTGTTTTTCAACGATCATGGCCGGGAAAATGTCTTTCAGGTTTTTTTCAAGGCTGTCCGTCTTTTTTTCCCCCACCTGGGACATTCTGTAAAACTGGCGGTTCAGGTTTGAGGCTTCCACAAGGTCGTGATCCACAATCTTAACGGATTTTATCCGGGCCTGGGCAAGGTGTCTGGCCACATTGGAGCCGATCCCGCCGATGCCTGCAATGCCGATTTTCATCATACCTTGAAAACCGGCTGATACCCGCTTTTCCGGATCATCTCGCAGATCCGGGCCACGCTTCTGTCATCCGTGACTTCAAACTGGACCCGGGCTGTATCGGATTTCAGGGCATATCCGCCCACATCGGTTCTGGAACCGGCAGAATACCTTGTTGCCCCGAGATGGATCAATTTGTCCCTGAAGCTTGCAGATTCCCTTGTGGAAACAGTGATGCCGAGCCTTGGCATGAAGAGGCGAAAGGCCAGCAGGGTCTGGACAAACCCCATATCCGACAGGATATTTTTGGGCTCAATGCCGCCCAGAGCCTTTCTCATCCGGGGCAGGGACAAAGATATCTCCACATCCGGATATTCTTTTTCCAGGTACCGGGCATGAAGGCCTGCCATAAAGGCTTCATTCCGGGGCTTGCCAAGACCGAACAAGGGGCCGATGTTGATGGCACGGAATCCCGCCCTGGCCCCTCGTTCAGGGGTTGACAACCGAAAGGCATAATCGGCCTTTTTCCCTTTGGGATGAACTTCCCTGTAGACGCTTCGGTCATAGACTTCCTGATACACCGTCAGGGAATCTGCCCCGGCATGTTTCAACACCCGGTAGGCATCTTCCTCCAGGGGATAAATTTCAAGGGCAATGGATGAAAAATAATCCCTTAGAACGGATACGGCCTCCTCAAGATAGGACAGGGGCGTATGAACCGGGTCTTCTCCGGTCAGCACAAGGACATGGCGGATACCCATGTCTGCAATGACCCTGGCTTCGGCTTTGATCTGATCCATGGACAACCGTGTCCGCTCAAACCGGGTGGAGTGATTAAACCCGCAATAGGTGCAGTGGTTGGAACAAAAATCAGAAATATACAGGGGGGCATAAATCCCCATGGTTCTGCCGAAATGACGGAGCGTCAGCTCTCTTGCCTTTTGGGCCATATCTTCCAGAACCCCTTGGGCCGGTTTGGATAAAAGATTCAGAAAATCAAAGGGGCCAAGGTCTTCCTTTTCAAGGCTCTGCTCTATATCCGCCAATGTTACACTGCTGAAATATCCCTCAAAATCAAAGGATTCAAATGCCGTCACCTGATATAGGAAGGTCATGGTCATCCCCTTAAAAACCCGGTCAGGGGTGAAGATGCCTCAGCATCGTTTTTTTGGCCTGCCATGCCGGAAAGATAAGCCATGCGGCCGGCCATGACAGCCAGAGAAAACGCTTTCCCGGCCTTTACAGGGTCTTTGGCCGTGGCAATGGCCGTATTGACCAGAACTGCATCCGCCCCCATTTCCATGGCTTCGGCCGCCTCGGAAGGCCTGCCGATACCTGCATCCACAACCACGGGAAGTTTGCTCATTTCAATGATCCGCTTGATCATGGGCTTCATTTCAAGCCCCCGGCTGGAGCCGATGGGAGACCCCAGCGGCATGACAGCCGCTGCCCCTGCATCATAGAGCTGCCGGGTCACTGTGATATCCGGCATCATATAGGGAAGCACGACAAATCCTTCCTTTGCCAGGGTTTCCGTGGCCCTGACGGTTTCATGGTTGTCCGGCAAAAGGTATTTCATATCTGAAATGACTTCTATTTTTATGAAATTGCCGCACCCGGCTTCCCTTGCAATCCTTGCAATGCGGACCGCTTCCTCTGCAGTTCTCGCCCCTGACGTATTGGGCAGAAGCGTGACTGACGGCGGGATATAATTTAAAATATTTCCCTTTGAATCTGCCTTGTCCACCCTTCGAAGCGCCACTGTAATCATCTGAGACCCGCTTGCCTCAAGCATCGGTGCGATGAATTCATGGGATGCAAATTTCCCTGTTCCCGTAAACAAACGGCTGTCAAATTCAATTTGCCCCAGAATGAGGCTGTCCTTTTCAATATCCGGCATCTTATCCTCCGCCTACAAAACTCAAAAGTTCAATGGTATCCCCCGGCCTCACCGGGACAATATCCCAGGATGCCTGGGGAATCAGTTTAAAATTGACTTCAGCAATGAGGAAAGCAGGATCAAACCCCTGTTCCAGGACAAGCTCCATAAGAGTCCCTGCAGTTGATTCTATTGTTTCCCCATTCAGATGGAATTTCATCAGCCCTCCTAAACCTGAAAAAATCATTAAATTTTCATGGGACCTGACGACTGATTTAATGCCGAAAATTAAAGAAAGGATAAAAAGAGCAGATGAGGCTGCCTCATACACTTTCCCTACGCCGGCATTAACCGGATCAGGTTCCAAGGGTTGAAGTTTTCAACTTCTCTCAGCCTTTAATAAAAAGCACCCCTAGTGACTTAATTTCTATTTCATTAGCTGAATATGACAGGTTTTGTCAACAGGGTTAAAACGGAAATGGTAGAAATATAGTTTATTCAGGGGGAAAATGGTGTGATACTCTTTATCAGGGTCAAGTTTACTTGCGTGATCATGAAGGTTTCCTATACTGACCAATTCATTTTTAAAA
The DNA here is from genome assembly GCA_964619205.1 of uncultured Desulfobacula sp. GTDB lineage: Bacteria > Desulfobacterota > Desulfobacteria > Desulfobacterales > Desulfobacteraceae > Desulfobacula. The sequence continues at coordinate 104,543 of CAZUDE010000015.1, forward strand.
AAAGACTATTGTTTAGGAACTCCCCTGTTTTGAATTTCCAAAATCCGCTTACTCTCCAATTATGTTGCGACTTTTTTTTGTTGCGAGTTTACCCCGCCTGATC